>JBOGWS010000076.1:0-118143 GCA_050693895.1 Actinomycetota bacterium
CCCCAACTCCCACGACATCAGCTCCCATCGGACCGACTAGATCGAGGACCTCCTTGACCGATCCTCCGGTGGTGACCACGTCTTCGACGACCAGCACCCGTTCGTGCGGCTCGACCCGGAAGCCCCTCCGGAACGCCATCGATCCCTCGACCCGTTCCGCAAAGACGAACCTGGCGTCGGCGGCCAGAGCAGTTGCGAAGCCGAGGATCACCGCGCCCACCGCCGGGCTGGCGACGACGTCGAAACCTCCCGCAAACTCATCTGCTATGGCCGCCCCCAGGTCGCGGGCGAGTCGGGGATGCTCGAGCACCCGGAACTTCTGCGCGTAAACGTCGCTGTGACGTCCCGACGAGAGCCGGAAATGTCCGCGCTGGACCGCCCCGGTGCCCTCGAGCATCTGGAGAACCTCGTCGGGTCTCATCTCCCATCCAGCGACTCGAGCAGGTCGCGGGCCGCGGTCGCGGGATCATCCGCCGCGGTTATCGGGCGGCCGACGACGAGCAACGTCGCTCCGGCGTCGAGCGCGTCGAGGGGGCCGAGCGTTCGATGTTGGTCGTTCACCCCGGACCCCGCCGGGCGAATCCCCGGCACGACCAGGTCGGGGACGTCGCCGAAGCGGCGTCGAATGGTCTGCAGCTCGAGTGGCGAACAGACGAGTCCGTGCGCGCCGGCGTCGAGAGCTCGCTCGGCGAGCCTGAGGACCGCGTCCTCGATACTTCCCGCCAGGCCGAGTCTCTCGAGCTCGGTGTCGTCGAGACTCGTCAGGACGGTTACCGCGAGCACCTCGAGGCCGGCGCCTGCCGCGCCGACGGCCGCCTTGACCATGTCGAAGCCGCCGGCGGCGTGCACGGTGACGTAGCTCGCGCCCAGCTCCGAGATGGAGGTCATCGCCCCTTCGACCTGAGCCGGGATGTCGTGAAGCTTGGCGTCGACGAACACCGGGCGGTCTTTCGCCAGCTCGCCGACGAGGCCCGTGCCCGCGCCGTAGAGGGTGGTCAGACCGACTTTGAAGACGCCGACGAAGGGTGCGACCGCCTTCGCCGTCGACCGCACCATTTGTTCGTCGGCGAAGTCGAGGGCAACGCAGATGGGGTTGGCTACTCGGCTCATCAACCCTCTGTTTTCAGCGAGCCGACGAGCTCGGCCACCGAAGCAACGTGGTTGCGGTCCATGTACTCCCCGATGCCTTTTGTTACATCCAGGGAAGAGCGTGGGTTCACGAAGTTGCTCGTACCAACGGCGACCGCACTCGCGCCGGCGAGAATGAACTCGAGTGCATCCTCCGCGGTCGCGATTCCGCCCTGTCCGATAATCGGGATGTGGGGAAAAGCATTGTGCACCTCCCACACTGCGCGAACGGCGACCGGTCGAACGGCGGGCCCGGAAAGACCTCCGGTTACGCCTGCCAGCTTGGGGCGACGGTGCTCGACGTCTATCGCCATGCCGAAGAGCGTGTTGATAAGCGACAGGCCATCCGCTCCCGCCTCGATTGCCGCTCCGGCGATCTCGGTGAGCGAGGTCACGTTCGGCGACAACTTGGGAAACAGCGCGGCCTTGGGTAACGCCTTTCGCACACCCGCGACGACTGCGGTTGTCGACTCGGCGCTGTGGCTGAACATGTTGCTGTGGTCCTCGAGGTTGGGACACGAAATGTTGATCTCCACGCCGGTGATTCCACGCCCACCCGTGCGGAGCTTGTCGGCGACCTTCACGTACTCGTCGACCGTGTTGCCGGCGATGGACGCGAACACGGCCGCATCTTTCTTGAGCAGCCACGGAAGGTCCGTCGTGATGAAGTGGTCGATGCCCTTGTTTTGGATTCCGATCGCGTTCAGCATCCCGGACGGCGTCTCGCACATGCGCGGAGTGGGCTTGCCCTGCCACGGAGTGAGAGTCGTCGACTTCACGATGATTCCACCAAGCTGGTTCACCGGAACGAAGTAGCTCCCCTCGCGCCCGGCGCCGAAGGTTCCCGACGCGACCAACACGGGCGTCCTCAGCTCGGCGCCGGCAAGTTTGATCGAGAGGTCGGCCATCAGTGAGCCATCAATTTCCGGGGGGTGGGTGCTCGTCGGCGGAGCCCTCGAGGCTTACATGTCCAGAGGCGAGCCCGGCCGGTGACAACTCGGCCTGATCGGGTGCAACCGGTCCAGCGTGGCCGTTCCACACGACCGATGCTCCGTTGAATACCGGGCCCTCGGTGCACGAACGAGCGTAGGTGACCTCGTCCTCATCGGCCTCGGCCCCGTCGGCGCTGGTGCTCGATCGCGCCGCGCGTACACGGTCTTTGCCCGCGCCCGCCTTCTTCTTTACCTTCAGTGGCATGACGCAGGTCATGCAGACCCCGTAGCCGCATGCCATAAGCTCTTCGACCGCAACCTGGACCGGCAACTTCCGATTCACGCCGATCTGGGTCACGGCCTCGAGCATTGGATGAGGTCCGCATGAGTAGATGATCTCGGTCTCGCAACGTTCGATGGTCTCCTCGAGGACGTCTGTCACTCGCCCCTGCTCGCCGGTGCTTCCGTCCTCGGTCACGACCCGTGCAACCGAGGCCAGGCGGCGTACCTCGATCGGATTGAGCAGCATGCGGTTGGTGCGAGCACCGAGGATGACGTCCACGCGATGTCCGTCGTTACGAAGATCGTCCGCAAGGAAGAACAACGGGGCCGCGCCGATGCCCCCTCCGACCAACAAGCAGTGAGCGCGTCCCTTGGGCAGCGCGAAACCGCGGCCCAGCGGACCCACGATGTCGACCATCATGTGTGGGCGCAGGTGTGCGAGGTAATCCGTCCCCGCCCCTCTGATGTCGAACACGATCTCGATGGTCGACGCCCATCCGCCGCGCTTGTGCACGCGATAAACGGAGAACGGTCGGCGCAGGATGTGGGCACTGCCCTCGCCGCACAAAACGTTGATGAACTGTCCCGGCTGGACCTTCTCGCCGATCTCGGGCGCGACGATCGTGAGCGAGTGATAGTGCTCGCCGTACTTCTTGTGTCCGAGTACCTCGCCTCTCGTCAGCAGCAAGGCGTTCTCCTTGCCTCCACCTACAGCTTCTCCTCATCGTGCTTGGTCATCGCTGCCAGGAAGTCTTGCAGAGGTCGCACCGTCAACGCGCCGCTGATGATCTCCTCGATCGCCTGGACGGCTGCGGCCATACCCGGCATGGTCGTGACGCACGGCACCCCGGCCGCGACCGACGCCGTCCTTATGAAGTATCCATCTGTTCGGGCCCCCCGGCCGAGTGGAGTGTTGAAGACAAGCTCGACCTCGCCCGAGCCGATCTTGTCGATGACGTTAAGCCGCCCACCCGTGCTGCCGTCGCCGGAGGTCGCCGACACCTTCTCGACGATATCGACGTCGACCCCGGCTCTCCTCAGAACCTGGGCCGTGCCGCCCGTCGCCACGAGGTGAAAGCCCAGGTCGGCGAGGCGTTTCGCGGGAAAGATGACCGCGCGCTTGTCGCGGTTCGACACCGAGATGAAGACCGTGCCCTTGGACGGCAGACGGACGCCGGCGCCCGCCTCGGCTTTCGCGAAGGCGACCCCGAAGTTGGAGTCGATTCCCATGACCTCCCCGGTCGAGCGCATCTCGGGGCCCAGGAGAGTGTCCACTCCGGGAAAGCGCTCGAACGGCATCACCGCCTCCTTTACCGCGACGTGCTTCATCGTTTCGTGTCCGAGCAAGCGCTGCGGGACCAACCTCTCCTCGCGCAGCTCCGCCAGCGTCGCGCCGGCCATGACGCGCGCCGCCACCTTCGCAAGCGGGACGCCGGTGGCCTTGGAGACAAACGGCACGGTGCGGCTCGCGCGCGGGTTCGCTTCGATGACGAACACCTGGTCGTCCTTGACCGCGTACTGCACGTTGATGAGTCCTCGCACGTCGAGCTCTCGTGCGATAACCTCGGTGTGGTCTACGACGCTCTGGACTTCGTCGTTTCCGAGAGTGAACGGTGGGAGGGCGCATGCGGAGTCACCCGAGTGCACGCCGGCCTCCTCGATGTGCTCGAGCACGCCACCGACGTACAGTTCATGGCCGTCGAACACCGCATCGCAGTCGACCTCGATGGCGCCCTCGAGAAAACGATCGATGAGCACCGGATGCGCGGGGCTCACCTCGGCCGCCGTGTTCATGTACTGCTCGAGGGACTCGGCCTCGTAGACGATCTCCATTGCGCGGCCTCCGAGCACGTACGACGGACGAACCAGCACCGGATAACCGATCGAGCCCGCGATCGCGCGCGCCTCGGCAACGGACCGCGCCATCCCGTTCGCGGGGTGCGGAAGACGCTGGTCGGCGAGCAGGTCGCCGAAACGCTCGCGGTCCTCGGCCCGGTCGATCGCCTCAGGCTGAGTTCCGAGAATCGGCACTCCCGACCGCGCGAGGCGATCCGCGAGTTTCAGCGGAGTCTGACCACCGAGTTGAACGATGACGCCGCGCGGGCGCTCCTTCTCGACCACATTCATGACGTCCTCGAAGGTGAGGGGCTCGAAGTAGAGCCTGTCGGACGTGTCGTAGTCGGTCGAGACGGTCTCGGGGTTGCAGTTGAGCATGATCGTCTCGAAGCCGGCATCGCTCAGAGCGAATGCGGCGTGCACGCAGCAGTAGTCGAACTCGATCCCCTGGCCGATTCGGTTCGGCCCCGACCCGAGAATTAGCACCTTCTCGCGCTCGGTGGGAGTGACCTCGTCTTCGTCCTCGTACGTGGAGTAGAAGTACGGCGTGAAGGCCTCGAACTCCGCTGCACAGGTATCGACCGTCTTGTAGGTCGGAAGCACGCCCAGCGCGACGCGCCGCGCCCGTACCTCCTGCTCGGATGATCCAACCAGACGGGCGATCTGAGCGTCGCCGAATCCCAACCGCTTGGCTCTCTTCAGAGACCGTGCGTCGAGATCGCCGAGGAAACCGACGCCCTCCAGCCGTTTTCGCATGTCCACGATGCGAGCGATCTGTCTCAAGAACCACAGATCGATCTTCGTCACCTCCGCGACCGTGGCGGGGTCGGCTCCGAGATACAGCGCTCGCTCGACGAGATGCAGTCGCTCCTCGGTCGGGTCCGCGACTCGCCCGAGGCATTCATCCAGCGAAGCATCGAAGTCGGGCCCCCCGAGCCCGTCGAAGTCGCGCTCGAGCGACCGGTAGCCCTTCTGCAGCGCCTCCGTGAAGGTGCGGCCGATGGCCATCACCTCGCCGACCGATTTCATCTTGGTCCCAAGCACTCTGCTCGCGCCGGCGAATTTCTCAAAGTTGAAGCGCGGGATCTTGACGACGACGTAGTCGATGCTCGGCTCGAAGCTCGCCGGCGTCTTCTTCGTGATGTCGTTGGTGATCTCGTCGAGCGTGTATCCGACCGCCAGCTTTGCGGCGATCTTTGCGATGGGGAATCCCGTCGCCTTGGACGCAAGGGCCGAGCTGCGCGACACGCGCGGGTTCATCTCGATGACGACGCGCCGCCCCGTTGCCGGATTCACGGCGAACTGCACGTTGGAACCGCCGGTCTCGACACCGATGGCGCGCATTACGCGCGCGCCGTCGTCCCGCATGCCTTGATACTCCACATCGGTCAGTGTCAAAGCCGGCGCCACGGTGATGGAATCGCCCGTGTGCACGCCCATCGGATCGAGGTTCTCGATCGAACACACAACCACGACGTTGTCGTTGCGATCGCGCATGAGCTCGAGCTCGAACTCCTTCCAGCCGGAGATCGATTCCTCGACGAGCACCTCCCCAATCGAGCTCAGCCGGATGCCCTCGGACACCACGGGGATCAGCTCGTCCGGTGTGCTCACCACCCCGGAGCCGCCGCCGCCGAGCACGTAGCTCGGTCGAATCACGACGGGGAACCCGAGCTCGGTGGCCGCGCGCACTGCCTCGTCCACCGAGTAGGCGAAGGTCGAACGGGGAAGGTCGATGCCCACTTCCTGCATCACCTTTTTGAACTCCCGCCTGTCCTCTGCGCGTCGGATGATCTCGGGCGTGGCGCCGATGAGCTCCACGCCGTGTGCCTCGAAGACTCCGTCCTTGGCGAGGTCCATGGCGGTGTTCAGCCCTGTTTGACCGCCTAGCGTGGGGAGCACGACATCTGGCTTCTCGCGCGCGATGACGCGCTCGACGAAAGAGGGAGTGATGGGCTCGATGTAGGTCGCGTCCGCGAACTCGGGGTCGGTCATGATCGTCGCCGGATTCGAGTTGACGAGGATGACCCTGTAGCCCTCGCCCCGCAGCACCTTGCAAGCCTGAACACCCGAATAGTCGAACTCGCACGCCTGACCGATCACGATCGGACCCGAGCCGAGGACCAGGATGCTGTGGATGTCCCTACGAGCGGGCACGAGCGCCCCCCTCGTTCTGGATTGGAGAAGTCATCATCGGTCGTAGCTCACGATCTCGATTCGATTTCCCGCTGGATCGCGCGTGAAGAACCGACGACTGCCCGGGATCGGCCGAGCTTGCTCGATGTGAAATCCCGAATCACGCATTCGTCCTACGACCGTGTCGAAATCGTCAACTGTGACCGCGAAGTGCGCGGTGGGCGGAGGATTGTGAGAGTCGAGCGACACGTGCAGCTCGAGGTCGCCGACCGAGAACCACCCACCCGACGAGCGCGTGCCCGCGGGTTTGTCGAGTCGTGCGAGCCCCAGAGTGTTCTGGTAGAACGCGAGCACCTCCGACTCGAGCTCCTCGGGCGTTGTCACGGAGACGTGATCGAGGCCTCGGATGGTGAAGTCGCTCACAACGACCGTCTCACTTACGCGCGGCTCCCTTGGCCTCGGCCCTGCGGCGTTCGCGTCGGATCTTCTTCCTCTTGCGGTCCTTCTTCCACCGGACGGTTCTGCGGTCTCCTCGCCCCATACGGGCCTCCTTGTCGGTCGAGTGTCCAAGCCAATCTATTGCGTGGGAAGTGGCACCTCGGTTGGCTCGAACTCGGTCATCAGCTTGCGGAAGCGCTCGAACAGGTAGCGGGAGTCGTGGGGGCCGGGCCCGGCCTCGGGGTGATACTGCACGCTGTAACAGACTCCCGGCACCTCGAGCCCCTCGACGGTGTCGTCGTTCAGGTTCATGTGAGTGAGGCGCGCCGGGGTCGATTCCACGGACTGCGGGTCGACGGCAAAGCCGTGGTTCTGGCATGTGATCTCGACGCGCGGCGAGTCCGACCGCCTCACCGGGTGATTCCCGCCACGGTGACCGAAGGGGAGCTTGAAGGTCCTCGCTCCGAGGGCCAGGCCGAGGACCTGGTGGCCCAGACAGATACCGAACACGGGCACGCGCCCGAGCAGGGCGCGCGTCGTTTCGATCCCGTAGACAACCGGATCGGGGTCGCCGGGACCGTTCGAGAGGAACACCCCGTCGAAGTGCCCCACCAGGTCGTCGGACGGCGTGGTCGCCGGCACGACGCTCACATCGCACCCACTCGATACGAGCAGATCGAGGATGTTCTTCTTGACGCCGAAATCGAACGCCGCCACCTTGAAGCGCCCGGCCGACGACTTCTCCGTTAACAATTCAGAGGTTGAGGGTGACCACTCGGCTCCCGCTGCGTAACCGCTGCGCGCCCGTCGCTCGAGCTCGTCCGGCCCCCATTCGTAGGTCGACTGGGTCGAGACCTCGCGTGCGAGGTCGGCCCCCACCATGCTGCGCGACGACCGGGCGACATCGACGAGCTCGTCGTTGTCGGTGATCTCGGTCGAGAGCGCGCCGCGCATCGCTCCCCGATCTCTCAGGTGCCTGGTGAGCCGGCGCGTGTCCACCTCTGCAATCCCACAGATGTCGTGACGCTGCAGGTAGTCGTTCAGGGATCCCTCGGAGCGCCACGAGGAGGCAACGGGTGACTCCTCACGTACCACGAAGCCCGCGACCCACGGTTTCCACGACTGGTCATCGTGCGCGTTTACGCCCGTGTTGCCGATCTGCGGCGCGGTCATGGTCACGATCTGGCCGTGGTAACTCGGGTCGGTGAGGACCTCCTGATAGCCGGAGAGTCCCGTGTTGAAGCAAACCTCGCCGGTCGTGGTTCCACGCGCCCCGAAGCCGGTGCCCTCGAACACGGTTCCGTCCTCGAGAGCGAGCAGAGCGCGCTCGGTCATACCCTCTCCTTGCTCAGTACCTTGCCGTCCTTCACCGTCGGGCGCCCCCGAAAGAACGTGTGCGTTACCCGTCCCGTCAGTTCCCGGCCGTCGAACGGGGTGTTGCGGCTCCTCGACTGCAACGAGCTCGCGTCGACGGTCCAACGCGCGGACGGATCGAACACCACGACGTTCGCGGCCGAGCCGATCGCGAGAGAACCCTGGCCCTCGAGCCCGAGTATCCGGGCGGGGTGAGTCGAAAGGACCTCGACGAGTCTCGACAGATCGAGGTGTCCCGGTTCGACCAACTGCGTGAGCGCCAGCGCCAGGGCGGTCTCGAGTCCCAGCATCCCCGGCGGCGCGTAGCTGAACTCCTGGTCCTTCTCTTCGACCGCGTGCGGGGCGTGATCGGTCGCGATCGCATCAATCGTCCCGTCCCCCAGGCCCCTCACGATTGCGGCAACGTCCTCGCTTGCACGCAAGGGGGGGTTCACCTTCATCAAGGGGTCGTAGGTCTCGAGCGCCCCGTCCGTCAGCGTGAAGTGATGAGGGGTCGCCTCAGCGGTTATCCGAGCACCCTCGGCCTTCGCACGTCGCACCAACTCGACGGTCCGAGCAGTCGACACATGGAGCAGGTGGAGCCTGCAGCCCGTGAGACTCGCGAGAGCGATATCGCGCGCTGCCATGAGTTCCTCGGCCTCCGCAGGAATTCCGCGCAGGCCGAGTGCAACCGACCGATCGCCCTCGTGCATCTGCCCATCGGCCGCCAGCGCAGCGTCCTCGCAATGCTCGGCGTAGATCGCGTCGAACGCCACCAGGTACTCCATCGTCCGGCGCGCGAATAGCGAGTCCTGCACCCCGTGCCCGTCGTCCGTGAACATCGTCACGCGGGCGGCGGAGCTGACCATCTCGCCGATGTCGGCCATCACCGCACCCTCGAGACCGCGGCTCAGGGCCCCTGCGACGCGCACGTCGACCAGGCCGGTCTCGCGCCCCAAAGCCCAGACCTTTTCGGCAACCGAGGAGGTATCGCAGACGGGATCCGTATTGGGCATCGCGCAGATCGCCGTGTAACCGCCCGCGGCGGCCCCGGCCGACGCGGTTGCAATGGTCTCCTCGTCCTCGCGCCCCGGCTCCCTAAGGTGCGTGTGGAGGTCGACGAAGCCCGGCGCCACCACCGCCCCCTCCGCGTCGATCACCTCGGCCTTGGCGTCCTCGAGGTCCGAGCCGATCTCGGTTATCGAGCCGCCGGCGATCCTCACATCGGCGGTCTCGTCCCGGCCCGAGGCAGGGTCCACGACGCGCGCCCCTTTTATCAGCCAGTCGCTCATGCGAGCTGCTCCGTGAGCTCGCGAACGGCGTCGGTCGATTCCGGCCGGTCCCCGCCGAGCATCAAGTAGAGCAGGCTCATTCGGACCGCGAGACCGTTGCTGACCTGATCGAGAATGATGGCCCGTGGTGACTCCGAGACATCGGCCGAGATCTCGACTCCCCTGTTCATCGGCCCCGGGTGCATGACCAACGCGTCGGGTTTCATGCGAGCCTGCCGCCGCGAGTCGAGGCCCCACAGCGCCGCGTACTCCCTGAGCGACGGAAACAGCTGTTCGTTCTGGCGCTCTTTCTGAACCCGCAGGAGATAGCAGATGTCGACCTCCGGAATGACCGTGTCCAGGTCGTGCGAGATCGTTGCGCCCCAACCGGCCGCCTGCGGTGGGATCAGGGTCGGTGGGCCGCAGAGCGTCACATCCGCTCCCATCGTCACGAGACCCTTCACGTTGCTGCGGGCGACCCTGCTGTGGAGGATGTCCCCGACGATCGCCACCCTGAGACCCTCGAAGTCCTTGAAGTGCTGACGGATCGAGAACAGGTCGAGAAGCGCCTGAGTCGGATGCTCGTGGGAGCCGTCGCCCGCGTTGAGAACGCTCGCTTTCACCCAGCGGGCGAGCTGGTGCGGCGCGCCGGAGCTTCCGTGCCGGACGATGATCGCGTCCACCCCCATCGCCTCGAGCGTCCAGGCCGTGTCCTTGAAACTCTCGCCCTTCGCAACCGACGACTTCGAATCGGCGGAGAAGTTGATCACATCGGCGCTCAGCCTCTTCGCGGCTAGTTCGAAGCTGATCCGGGTTCGTGTTGACGCCTCGTAAAAGAGGTTGCACACCGTGCGTCCTCTCAACGTCGGCAGCTTCTTGATCGGGCGGTCCGTCACCGACCGGAGCTGCTCTGCGGTGTCGAGGACGTGAGTGATCTGTTCCGCCGAAAGCTGATCCATGGACAGCAGGTGTTTGATCACGAGTGGACCTCCCCAATCAGTACGGCGTCCTCGCCGTCGATCTCATTGACGTGCACCTTGACGACCTCGTGTGCCGAGGTGGGCAGGTTCTTCCCGACGTGGTCGGCTCGAATGGGCAGCTCACGGTGTCCCCGGTCGACCAAGACCGCGAGGCGCATGGCCCGGGGTCGACCGAGATCCAAAACGGCGTCGAACGCGGCCCGGATGGTTCGCCCCGTGTACAGGACGTCGTCGACCAGCACCACGATGCGACCGTCGATATCGACGGGCACGGTGGTCGACTCCAGATGGCGGGGCCCCCGCAGCGCGACGTCATCCCGGTACAGACTGACGTCGAGGGCTCCGGAGGGAACGTCGACGCTCTCGAACGACGCGATCGCATTCGCAACGCGGTCGGCCAGCGGCGCCCCGCGCGTGCGAATGCCGACGAGCACGAGGTCGTCAGTTCCCTTGTTGTGCTCGACGATCTCGTGGCTGATGCGGGTCAGGGCACGGCGGACGTCCGCTTCCTCCATGACGCGTGCCTTGAGAGCGAAGCCGAGCTCGGATGAGGCTCTGGATCGAGCCATCAAAAAACGCCTCCTCGATCCGCCGTAGCGGTTGGGGAAGCGTGCGTGCAGCTATGAATGATCTTGCACACGTTATCTACACTCACCCTTTCCGGCCTCGCGGGGCCGAGTTAAAGGTTGGTCATCGAGCAGGTTACACCGGATGGCAAGGAGCACCCCGCCCGCAGTTGAAGATCAGGCCCCCTCGCGCGCCATTCTCGCCGGCGTCGGGGGAAGAGGCAGGACGAACGAGAACTGCGTGCCCACGGCTTCGGAGCTGATCACGTCGAGACTCGACCCATGCAGCTCCAGCACCTCCATCGCGAACGCGAGTCCCAGTCCCGCGCCGCGCACCCGGCGATCGTTGGGATCGCCGCCTCTGAAGAAGCGTTCGCCCAGCCGGTTGAGCTCGTCGGCCGGAATGCCCGGGCCTTCGTCGCCCACGACGATGCGAACGTGGTCGTCCTCGTCCGCCCCCTCGATCCAGAGGTGCGTGCCCGCGGGCGTGTACTTGGCGGCGTTCGCCAGGAGATTCTCGAGAACCCGATCCAAAAGGAGCGGGTCGGCCTCGACCAGCAACTCGCCGCTCACGTCCACGGTGACGACGTGTTCGCTGAGCAGCGGCTGGAGCCTGCTCACCAGCGCACCGACTCTGTGGGCTAGGTCCACCGGCCTCAGCTCGATCGCGAACTTGCCCTCTTCGATCCGAGAAAAATCGAGCAGGTTGGTGACGATGTCGTGCAGGACGCGCGAGTTCGCATTGAGCCGCGTCAGCAACTCGAGACGCTCCTCCACTCCGAGCTGCTCGTAGTAGCGCTCGAGCGTGCTTCCGAACCCCTCGATGGCCGTAAGGGGGGTTCGAATCTCGTGCGACACGGTGGAGATGAAGTCGCTCTTCATCCGGTCGAGCTCGCGCAGGCGCTCGAGCGCCTCGTTCTTCTGCTCGAATCCCTCGGCGACCTCCAGCGCTCTGGACGCCTGAGCGGCGAGCAGTTCGAAGGCCTCGACCTCCTCGTCCGAGATCCGGAGTTGGTCCTTGGCACCGCCCACCAGAACCGCCCTCAGCTCTCCGTTAAGCCTGATCGGAGTCGCCATGACCGAGCGGAATCCGAGCTTCTGCAGAGAGGGCACGGGGACTTTGAAATGACGGTAGTCATCGACGACGATCGTGCGCCCCTCCCTAATGCACATTCCCACCCCGCCCAAGGTGAAAGGGAGCCGTGCGCTCAGGTATTCGTCGGGAAGTCCCAGCCCGTACAGCGACGCGTAGGTCCGGGACTCATGATCGACCTCGGAGATGTTCGCCGCCTCGAATCCGAGTCGCTGGGTCGCGTGAACGACGGCCCGAATGACCTCGTCGGGCTTGAGGTTACCGATGTCGCGCGCTGCGACGGCCACGGTCTGGAACAGGGCGGCTCGCCGCTCCGATTCGTCGCGCGCCTGGGTCTCGGCGGCGATGACTCGCCTGAACTCGGACGAGATGAAGCTACCGATGGCGAAGGCGATGCCCAGAATGGCGAGGCGGAGGACGAGATTCCCGGCGGGCGTGGCCTTCTCGTCGAGGAGAATCGCCGCCGTGTAGGAGATCATCGTCACGGAGAGGAGAGCGATCTGATAATTGAGGGGATAGACGAGGGCGATGAACAGCAGCACCGGCATGTACAGCAGATACAGAGCGGACTCGCTGCCTCCGGTCACGCTAAGGGCCACGCTGATCAGAAGCACGTAGAACAGCGCCCACGCCCCCGGCACCAGGTTCAGAAGCCGCGGACTCATGACCCGACGCCAGGGGAAAACCCACATCATGAGCGCGCCCACGAATCCAACGCCCATTAGCACGAGGAAGGGGATCTGCTCGATCCGCTCCCGGTGAGGCAAGAGCGCGTAGGCCAGCAGCGCCAGCAGCGTTATCGCGCACAGGCGGACTCCCACCCTCATCTGGCGGCCGCGATATGAAGTTGGTGTGTCGCGCCAGTTCCCGGACATACCCCTCCTTAGTGGGCCTCCCCTAGCCGAGCAGAAGCGCGGGGGCCGGTCAACACGTTTGACCCTCGGCAAAAGAGGAAAGCGCATATCCCCGACCGCCGGTGACTCAGGTCTGGGGCTCGGCTTCCGCGATGCGGCCGAGCAACCCGTTGACGAACCGGCCCGAGTCGTCGGTCGAGAGCTCCTTGGCGACCTCCACCGCCTCGTTGATCGCGACGGCCACGGGGATGTCGTCGCCCCACATGAGCTCGAAGATGGCCAGCCGAACAAGGTTGCGGTCGACCAACGGCATCCGTTGAATCGCCCACCGATCGGCGTAGGCAACGATGAGGGCGTCGATGTCCGCGTGATGCGCCTGCACGCCCTCGACGAGCTCGAGCGCGTAGCTCAAGGCGTCCTCGTGGGGCGCCTCCTCCGCCGGAGCAACAACGCCCTCCGCCTCGTCCGAGGGGGCTTGATCGTCGGGGGCGGGTACGACCCAGCCCTCGCTTCGCCTCAGCTCGAACGCCTCGCTGGGTAAGACGTCGCGGATCTCGGCCTCATAAAGAACATCGAGGGCAAGCCGTCGGGCCGTGCGACGTGACTTCATTCCGGTGTGAGCGCCTAGCCCCGCGATGAGTATTCGCCGTTGCGGGTGTCGACCCTGATCTTGTCCCCGATCTCGAGAAACAAAGGAACCTGGACGACGGCACCGGTTTCGACGGTCGCCGGCTTGAGGGCACCCGAGACGCGGTCGCCCTTCATCCCCGGCTCTGTTTCGGTGATCTCGAGAATCATGCTGACCGGGAGGTCGGCGCCTACGGGCTGCCCCTGGTAGGTCTGTACCACGCAGGTCGTGCCGTCCTTGAGAAACTTTCCGGACTCGCCGAGAAACTCGGGGTCGACGTGGATCTGCTCGTAGGTCTCGCTGTCCATGAACACGAGACCGGCGTCATCCTTGTAGAGGTACTGCATCTCGCGTTTGTCGAGCACCGCGAGCTCGACCTTTTCATCGGCCCTGAAGGTTCGGTCCACGACCGCACCGGAGTCGACGTTCTTCAACTTGGTCTTGACGAACGCGTGCCCCTTGCCCGGCTTGACGTGTTGGTAGTAGGTGATCGTGAACAGCTTGCCGTCCAGATTGAGGGTCTGGCCCGGTCGCATGTCGTTGGTCGAAATCATCTGTCTCCTAGCTGGATGGTCTGTATCGGGAGCGTCGGCGACGGTGTCGCGCGCCCACCCACGAAACGCTACCCGTTGCGGCCACCCGGTACGACCGGCGCCTCACACGACGGTAAGCGTGTCCTTGGGCGCTTGCGTCAGCACCTCGGCCCCCGTTTCGGTGATCAGCACGCAATCCTCTATTCGAACGCCTCCGGTGTCCTCGAGATAGAGCCCCGGCTCGTTGGTCATCACCATGCCGGGCGAGAGGATGTCCTCGCTGATGCGATTGAAGCGCGGTGACTCGTGCACCTCCAGGCCGAGCCCATGACCCAGTCCGTGACCGAAATCGTTGAACCCCGCCTCTTTGACGGTGCTGCGCGCGACCGCGTCGACCGCGCGACATTCCGCATCGGGCTTCATGGCGGCGAGCGCGTTCGCGTTCGCCTTCAGAACCGCATCGTATTGACGTTGCTGCTCCTCGCTCGGCGAGCCGAGGACAACCGTGCGGGACAGGTCGCCGCAATAGCCATCGACGCGCGCACCGAAGTCGAGCAGCACGAAGTCTCCCTTCTCGAAACGACGATTCGAGGGCGTGTGATGGATGTGCGCGCTGAGGGGGCCGGAGCCGACGATGGGCTCGAAGCTGATCTCGTCGGCGCCGTTGGTCCGCATGAAGACCTCGAGCTCCAGGGCGATGTCCCTCTCGCTCGCCCCCGGCCGCAGTCGGTCGAGGATGTGCGCGTAGGCGTCGTCGCCTAATGCGATTGCCGCGCGGAGTGCCTCGACCTCGCCCGGCTCCTTGATGCGCCGCTGATCCTCGATGGACCCTCGCGCGGTGACGAGGTCCACGCCCTGGAGACGCAGGGCGAGATCATCTCGCTCGGCAAGGGTCATGGTCTTTCCTTCGACCGCCAGTCTCGTGATCCCCGACTCCTTGAGCATCGGCTCGAGCACATCCGTCAGCCGGTTGGCGTAGATGGACACGTCCGCCGATTTCACGAGGTCCCTTGCGCGGGCCCGGTAGCGCCCGTCGGTCATGAAGCGAGCGCCGTCGGTGGTCACCAGCACCTGTCCGTTGCTCCCCGAGAAACCCGTGATGTACCTGGCGTTCGTCAGGCTCGTGACGAGTAATGCCTGTGCCTCGAGCGAATCGAGCTCGCCCTGCAGCCTCGTCACCCGGCCTTCGTAGTTCATCTGTTCAGCACTCCCTTCAGGGCCACCAGAGCGGCGACGTAGGAATGGGGGCCGAAACCCGCGACGAGGCCCTTCGCGGCCTCCGCAGTCACCGACGTCCTCCTCCACTGCTCGCGCGCGTGGATGTTGCTTAGGTGCACCTCGATCACTGGGAACGGAACGGCTCTAATCGCATCCGCGATCGCGCGCGACGTGTGCGAGTACGCCGCGGGATTCAGCAACACTCCATCGACCCCGGCGTCGATGCCCGAGTGCAACAGCTCGATGATCTCGCCCTCGCGAGCCGTCTGCCAGAAGCCAAGCTCGAATCCGAGCTCGGCCGCCTCCTTTTCGATGACGGCGTTGACTTCTTCGAGCGAGCTGTCGCCGTACACGGCAAGTTCGCGCGTGCCGAGCAAGTTGAGATTCGGTCCATGTATTACGAACGCCTTCATCCGGCCATCCTCTCGAGTGCGGTTGCGATTGCCGCGCTGCTTGCCCGTACCCCGGCCTCCGGCGCTCCCACATCATTGAGCAACACGAAGCGGACTCCGCCTTGATACTTCTTATCGTGCCGCCAGGCACGCTCGAGCGCGTGAACATCGAGCGAGGCCGACGTTGGAAGGCCCACCCGATCGAGGATCCGCCGGTGGAGGTCGACCACGCTCTCTTCGATCCTTCCCAGCTCGCGCGCGAGGTGAGCGGCGGCCATCATGCCGAGCGCGACGGCCTCCCCGTGACGAACGCCCTCCGATCCCCCCGACCAGCCCGCGTGCTCGATCGCGTGGGCAAAGGTGTGACCGTAGTTGAGATGGGCGCGCACTCCCAGTTCACGCTCGTCCCGAGCCACGATGTCAGCCTTGATCGCGACGGACCGCGCGACGATCGCACTGAGCGTCGCCTCATCGTGTTCGAAGATCGCGTCGACATTGCTCGCCACGAGATCGAGGATCTCGGGCCGAGCGATGAAGCCGTACTTGATGACCTCCGCGAGTCCGGCCCTCAGCTCGGTCTCGGGCAGCGTCTGTAGCAGCCGCACGTCGCAGATGACGGTTGCAGGTTGGTGGATGGTCCCCACGAGATTCTTGCCGTGCTCGAGGTTGACCCCCGTCTTCCCGCCGACCGCCGCATCCACTTGGCCGAGCAACGAGGTCGGGACCTGCACTACGGGCATCCCCCGGTTGTAGGTCGAGGCCACGAATCCGGCAAGATCCGTCACGACTCCCCCGCCGACGCCGATGACGACATCGCGCCGGTGTGCTCCCGCCTTGGCGAGCTCGTCATAGAGGACCGCCGCCGCCGCTATGGACTTCGAGCTCTCGCCCTCGGGCACCGCCCCGACGTGGGCCGCCAGGCCCCGGCTCTCGAGCGCCGCGGCAACCGGGACGGACAACTGTGCAAGCGAGGGGTGGGTGATCACGTAGGCCAGCTCGGCCCCGTCGAACGGGGGCAGGAAGTATTCGACCCGTGCCATGAGGTCGGCGCCCACGTAAACGGGATAGCCCTCGTTGCCCACCGACGTCCACACCCTGGTGAGATGCGTGGACTCGAATAGCTCTGCCATGGCGGCAGCCTCCATCGCCACGTGCTTCGGATCCTTGGCGTCCGTCTCGATGACGATGTCGGCCGCAGCGCGGTACATCATGTGACGCGCCTGAAACAGTTCGAAGGGATCCTCGAGCTGTAGCATCGGGCGATCGGCCGCCACGCCGAGTCGCTCGTTGACGGCCGCGTAACTGGTGTCGAGGTACAGAACGAGCGAATCGAGGAGGTCAGAGCGCGTGTCTGGGTCGTTGACTGCTCCTCCCCCGAGCGCGATGACGGAACGGGGACCGCTCAGCACCTCGGCGACGACCTCTCGCTCGATCGAGCGGAACGCCTCCTCACCTCCCGACGCGAAGATCCCGGGAATCGTGGCGCCGGCTCGTTTCTGAACGACGTGGTCGGTGTCGATGAACGGAAGGGCGAGCTCCTCCGCGAGAAGTTCCCCGACCGTGGACTTTCCGGCTCCCATGAACCCGACAAGGACGATCATCGTCTACCGGCCTACGGTCGCGCCCGCACGCGCTCGAGATAGCGGGCGTGCGCGCCCTTGAGGTCGGCGACGGTGTCTCCACCGAACTTCTCCAGTACCTCGTCGGCGAGAGTCAGGGCGACCACCGACTCGCACACCACCCCGGCGGCGGGTACCGCACAGACATCGGTGCGCTCCTGGAAGGCCTCGGCCGGCTCACCGGTGGCCATGTCCACCGTTCTCAGTCGTTTCTTGAGGGTGCTGAGCGGCTTCATCGCAGCCCGCAGTCGCAGGGTGCCTCCGATGCTCATGCCCCCCTCTGTGCCACCGGCACGGTTCGTCGCCCGCCCGAGGTCCGCCTCGATCTCGTCGTGGGCCCGGGAGCCGGGCAGGGTCGCCACTCGAAAACCGTCGCCGACCTCGACTCCCTTGATTGCGGGAACGGCCATCAGAGCACCGGCCAGCCTCCCGTCGAGCTTTCGGTCCCAGTGCACGTGACTGCCGAGACCCGGGGGCAGGCCGAAGGCGACCACCTCGACCACTCCGCCGAGTGAGTCCCCCTCCGAACCCGCTCTCTCGATGGCCGCGACCATCGCCTCCGAAGTGGGTTCGTGGAAACAGCGGGTCGCCGACGCATCGATCGCCTCGAGATCCCCCGCGCCGGGCGTGGGCGCGTCATCGGGAACGCGCACGTCGCCGATGGACAGGACGTGGCTGATCACCGAGATACCGACCTGCCCTAGCAACAGTTTCGCCAGCGTACCGATCGCGGCGCGCGCCGCCGTCTCGCGTGCGCTCGCTCGTTCGAGCACGTTGCGGGCGTCGTCGAAGTCGTACTTCAGCATGCCTGTCAGATCAGCGTGACCGGGTCGCGGGCGGGTCAACTCGCGTCCTCCTGGAGCGCCCTCCACGGGCATTACGTGCTGCCACTTGTCCCATTCGGTGTTGCGGATCAGGATGCCGACCGGCGTTCCCAAGGTCTCTCCCGCGCGCACACCCGAGACGATCTCGAGCGCGTCCCTCTCGATCTTCATGCGCGGGCCGCGCCCGTAGCCCGCTCTCCTCCGGGTCAGCTCGTCGGCGATGGCCTTTGTCTCGACGGGAAGGTGCGCGGGCAGGCCCTCGAGAATCGCCACGAGGGCCTGCCCATGTGACTCCCCTGCCGTGAGATACCGAAGCCGACTCATCCGACCATCTTCCCATCCCCCTCCCCGCCACCTTGGTCGGCGAGTGTGGAACACCTTTCGGCCAAACAAAAAGACCCGGGGAAACCCCGGGTCTCTTTATCCTGTAGCGCTACTTGCGAATGGTGCGCTGGCCCTCGCAGAGAGCGAACGGCTCCTCCGCGAAGAGGAAGTCCGCACAGCCGTTGTTGTCCAACGAGGTCACCTTGAAGTACTCGCGAAAGCGGTCGCCGGCCTGGAGCTTGTGGTGCTTCTCCACGTTCGTCTCCCTGTTCACCGTTTCGACCAGGGCCTTACGGGTGCCGTTCTCGGTGTAGATCTCCAGCAGCTCGACCGAGTAACCGGTCTTGACCACGACGTCGTCGTCATCGTCGTCCGGCGGAGGCGACGTCGGAGTGGTGGGCGTGGTCGGAACAGTCGGCGTGGTTGGCGTGGTGCCGACCGTGGACGTGTCCGTGGTTGAAGTGTCGGTAGTGGACGTGTCCGTGTCGGGCGACAGGTCGACCACCGGCTCGAACGGATCCTTGCCGCCGAACACCTCGGAGGTCTCAAGTGGTCCCTTGTTCGTCTTCTTCTTCGGGGGCGACGACTTTTTCTCGTCCTCGTCATCGCCCGTCTCCGGAGCGGTGACCGGGGCCGGCGCGGGGGCGGCATCGGATGCCGCCTCCTCGCCGTCTCCCTTGAGGAAGAAGAAGTACACGGCCCCGAGCAGCAGCACCACGAGTGCCCCGATCAGGATGAGCTGGTTACGTGAAGCAGCTTGTCCGGAAGATTCCTTTGCCATCTCTCTCTTCTCCTACGGTGCCGGTGTGGTGGTCGAGGACTCGGTTGGTGCGGGTGAAGTCTCCGTGCTGGGGGCCGGGGCAGGAGTTGTCGCGGCCGTGGCTCCTGCAGTCGTCTGCGTTCCAGCGCCTGCCACCGACTGCTCGAAGAAGACACGAGCGGATGCGGTCAGGTCGATCAGAGACTCATCCGAGCCCTCCTCCTCGACGGCGGCCATAGAGAAGCCGTCGACTCGGACCGCTCTGTCGAGTTCCGTGATGCGGCGGATGAAGTCCTGGATCGTGAAATAGGTGCCCCGTGCGCCGATGTCGAACTTCACCTCGGCCAAGGGGGCGCCCTCGGGAGGCGACTTCGGCAGCTGCGGAGTGATCGATACGAACTCGAGACCCGCCTTGTTGGCCTCCTGCTGCAGCTGGAAGACGAAGCTCGACATGCGGTCCTCGTCGGGCACCATGTCCCTTATCTCGTCCAGCGCGGCCTGGAGCTGAGGAGCCTTGGCCTGAAGTCCTTCCAGACGGGACAGCTCGGTCTCGAGCACTACCGTCTCGGCCTCGGCGGCATCGACCTGCTCTCTCGCCTCCGCCAGCTGCCCCTTACGGGGGCTGATGAGGAAAAAGAACATGAGGGCCATGACGAGCACGACTCCCACGCTCGACAGGATTATCTTCTTGTGCTCCTTCACGGTGTACCTCCTGCCAGGACGTTGCCTCCGGCGAGCTCCTCGAGTGAGCGCAGGAGCGCGGACGACTTTGCGTTGAGCTCGATGGTGGAATCGAAGTCGACGACCTCGACGGTGTCCTCACCTTCGGCTTTGGTGGCGCTGTTCAGCCACACGGCCTGAAACTCGTCGACACTGGCGAGACGCATCATCCACTTGCCGACACCGGTCATCGTGGTCGACTTTCCGGTGAACTGGATGCGGCCGAATGCGGCTTCGTCGGCCACGCGGATCTCGGCGGTCTCGGTGCCCACCGGGGCGGCGCCCTCGGTGACGCCGGCGGAGGTGGTGAGGTTCTCCAGCCACACCTCGCCGGGGGTGACCATCGCGACCTCGTTCAGCATCGAAGGCCAGGCGACGTCGCCCTGGAAGACCAACAGGAGGTTGCCGGCTTTGTCCTGGACCTCGAGCGCCAGCTCGTCGAACTTGCGGAGCTCGGCAATCTCTCGCTGAAGCTGAGAGTTGCGGGTCTGTGCGACCGCCAGGTCATCTTTGGCCTTGTTGATCTGACCGCCGAGCATGAACCACCAGGTAAGCATGGCCAACGCGAGGCCGAGGCCTGCGATCGCCACGATGCCCAGGTTGCGGCGTTGGGCTGCCCTGAGTGCATAGCTCGCGGGCAGCAGGTCAAAACGGTGCATCATCGGCCGGCCCTCCCCATTGCTAGTCCGAGGGCAGCGGCGGCCACGGGCTCGACTTGACTGATCTGATTCCTGGTGAGGCCGGTCTTCTTTGCATCAACCTGCTGAAGCGGTACTGCGCCGAACACGTCCATGTCGAGAGACGTCTCCAGCGCTCGGCCGAGGCCGGGAGTGAGCGATCCGCCCCCGGTCAACAGGACCGAGCGAATCGGCTGTGCTTCCTCGAGACCGAGGTAATAGTCGAGTGATCCCTGGATCTCCTGGACGAGGTTCCCGACGCAGCGAGCCACTATCTCGGCCGCCTGCTTGTCGCCGGCGCCTGTGTGAAGGTCCAGCTTGTGTGCCTCGGCCTCCTCGAAGGAGACGTCCATCTCGTCGGCGATGGCGTTCGTGGCGTGGTCTCCGCCAATCAAGAGGATGCGCACGAACTGCGCTTCACCGTTCTGGTGGATGAGGACATTGGTAACGCCCGCACCAACGTCGACGATCGCCTCGGCCCCGTCGAGCCCCACTTCTCCGCGTGCTGCGTCGCTTACCGCGCGCGCCACCGCGAAGGGGATGAGATCGACGCCGGTGGGCCTGAGACCGGCTGCGGACACGGTGTCCACGAACTGCTCGACCATGTCGGTCGCTGCGGCCACGAGAAGGACTCGCATCATGTGACCGGACTCGGCCGTCTCGTAGTCGGCCAGGATCTGGTAGTCGATTTCGGCGTCGTCGATCGGCATGGGGATGTGCTCCGCCACCTGGAACTTGATCGAGGACCGGAAGTCCTTCTCCTCCAGGTAGGGAAGGTCCACCTGGCGCACCACGACGCGCTGGTTGGCGACGCCCACAACGACCTTCTTGTTGGAGATCTTGTTGCGCTTGAACAGCGTGGAGATTGCGTGGGAGACCGAGCCTGCGTCACGGATCTCACCGTCGACGACCGAGCCCGGCGGCAGGGCTACCTGCCCGAACTTGCTCAGAGTGAGCCCGTTCTTGCCACTCGAAACCTCTGCTGCGCGCACTGCGCTGGTGCCGATGTCCAGGCCTACGACCTGGGCCCCGCCCGCGATGGCCAAGGCTCTACTCCTCTGTGAGAACGGCCCTCTCAGACAGGTAGCGTTCGACATCGCTGCGTCGCAGGCGGTAGTTCTTGCCCACACGGATGGCGGCCAGCTGACCCGACTTGATGAGCCGATAAACGGTCATGTTGGACACGCGCATGGTGTGAGCGACCTCGCCGACGGTGAGCAACGGCTCACCGAAGACACGATCGGTCATTTGCGCCCTTTCGGTAACTGTTTCAACAGAAGACAACTCAAGGCTCCTGATTCAACATGTGTGTCCAACAACGGTCAAGAGAGATATCGGTGCGTGGGGGGTGTTCTTTAGCCTCAGGTAAGGAAAATCGACTACTCGCTCGGGTAATCCATCAGGACTAGTCATCGCTTTCACCCCGCCGAGCCATTGGATGTCTCGAGCGACGCCAGAGCAGGGCCAAACGGGGGCCGGGCGCGAAAAACGGGGGCCGGGAATGGCGCCGGCCCCCGCAGTCAGAAAGGCTCTACCGGTCGACCTCGCTCCAGTGCCCGGGCACGACCTTCATGAAGATGAAGGGCATGTTCTGCACCCAGCAATCGCTCAACTGGAACGACTGGCTGCTGGAATGGAAGTGGAAGTTGCCCTCGGGGGTGATCATGGTTCCGTTGAACACGAGCTTTCCCTGCCCCGACCAGCCGCCGTCCATGATGATGGCCCCGTTGATGTAGTCGGTGCTCCCACCGCCGTACTCGACGCCGCCGTTCTTGACTATTGCGACGAGCGAGCGTCCCGTCTCACAACTCCAGATGTTGCCTAGGCGGCCAATGTTGTTCTGCGAGGGCGTGCCGCTTCGAAACTCGAAGTAGGCGGTGATTCGGTCCGTGCCCGAACCGAGGAGCGTCTGGATGCCGCCCTCGTAGTCGGTGCCGATGGCAACCCCGGCCCTCCAGCAATTGTCGGTGCCCGTCCCGCCCTGGCCTCTGAAGGAGCAGTAGATGCCACTAGACTTCGCGGCCGACTTGAGCGCCTGGTGATCCTCGGGCGTCAACTCGGG
The DNA here is from genome assembly GCA_050693895.1 of Actinomycetota bacterium. Lineage (GTDB taxonomy): Bacteria > Actinomycetota > CADDZG01 > CADDZG01 > WHSQ01 > WHSV01. Next base: position 22,627 of record JBOGWS010000076.1, read on the forward strand.
CTTGATGAACTTGCTGAGTTGGTCGGCAGTGAACTTCGACGACACCGGGTAGACCCCGGGAGTCGAGCCACATCCAGATGTGATGGCCCCAGAGCGTGTCGACCCATCGCTGTCCCAAATCGACTGGTAGGCGCCCGTGCCGCTGGTGCCGTTGGCGGTGCAGTTCTTGGTTCCCGCTCCCGGTCCCGTGAACTCGGGGCTGTTGCTCCCACCCAGATAGATGCCGCCGGCCGCATGAGCTGCTGATGGAATGGGTGCGTTCGGATCTACGCCCACGACGCCCTGGGGGAAGAAGTCCTTGTACTTGTAGTAGGGATCGAGTCCCTCGAAGTCGAGGCTCGAGCGATTCTGAATCGTCGTTTCCGACACCATGCTGACCTTCACGAACTCGTGCTGGGCCGACTGCTTGGTGATGGAGTTAGCGTAGATGCCAATCGGGAGTCGACCCGGCTGGATCGCGACAACCTGCCGCACCACTCGGGTCGCCTTCGGGAATTGACCCCTCGAGGTGATCACGAAGAAGGTGTTGTCGTTTCCGTCTTGGCCCGGATGGGGGCTAAGGGGACGGTTGAGACACGCCGCCGGAGCGAACCGGTCGGCGCCGTCTGCCGTCGGGTCGTAGACGGAGACCGAGGCCGTGAAGGTCCCGTTCCCCACCCTGCCGGGCGGAAGGGCGATCTCTGGGTTTCCACCGCAGCCCGCCTGGTTGAGCTCCGAGAAGGTCGGTCCCGAACCGCCTCTAAGGTGATCTATGAAACGGTCGACTCCCGCCTCCGCGTAAGACAGGGCCTCCGATGCCTTTCGGTCGTCCTTGCCCGCGCGGAACTCCTGAACGGTCGCAAAGGCCGCAATGCTGGTGACCGCCGTGAGGCCGGCTCCTATGAACAGCACCGTAATCATCGCCACGCCGCGCTCGTTGCGTAGACGCCGCAGCCAAACCTTCATCACGCCTCCAATCACCGTAGGTTCCTAAGCTGAGCAGTCGTGGAGAAGGTGGTTTCGGAATCACCCACGCGGACCACGAGCGCGAACGTCACCGTGTCGACGAAGTCGAGTTCTTGACCGTCGATCACGCCGTTGGTGTTTCCAATGGCGGCGTCGGCGTCGAGATCGGCAGCGGTCGCGATTCCATCGCCACCGGCGTACTCCAGCCTGCTGCTTCCGTAGCTAAAGACGTCCGAGCAGGTGTCGTCGGGATTACGCAGACAGTCGACACCTCGCATGAGCACCTCGGTCTTCACGCCGTTGCTCACAGAGATCGTTCCATCTCCTATGCTCGACTCGCTGAAAGTGTAGGTGAGCGATTCGTAGTTACCGATTGGATCGATCGGGTTCGGCTCTATCACCCCGTTGGCGTTGAAGTCCGTCTCCACCTTGAACGAGGTCGCCGTCGGGCCGATGACTGCCTCGCCCTCGCGCGTGTCGCGCACCATTCGGCTGAAGCCGAGGCGCGCCTCCTCCGAGACGCGCACGACGTTGCGGGTCGTGTCGGAACCTCTCGCGGAGGAGAAGAGCACCTGATACATGGCGGTCGAGGCGACCGAGAACACAAGAACCGCAACGAGCAACTCGGTCAGCGTGTATCCCGCCTCGGATCTAATGTTAGCCACGAGCGTCGACCGCCTCGCAGGAGAGCTTGCCGATGTTGATGGCCAGCTTCGAGGCATCGTTGTTCGGATCTGTTCTCGCGGTCGAGATGCTGAGTGCCACATCAGCGTTAACGGTCGAGGATGTGTCGCTGACCGTTGCGGACATCAGAGGGCTAGAGGACCAGCTCTCGAGATAGCCCAGCTTTCCGCCGGCGGGATCATCGAACAGGTAGACGCGCTCTGCCGGGATGACCGAATCGAGCACCAGGGGATTGCTGGCGAGCCCGTGGGCCGCCAGAGGGTCCGTCGTCGTCGCGGTGGTCGATCCGGACAGCGGAACCTCGACGTAGGAGCCAGTCGCGACACCGTCGCTGGGGTCCGAGTCGGCCCAGAACTTCAATGTTGCCGACCAGGCTCCGGTGGCCACCGCCCCACTCGAGGTTCCCACGGACTTGCAGTTCACGTTCGCCGTGAAGTCCTCGATGACGACGACGCCCTTGTCTCCGGGAATGTAGTTGGCGGGAAGCAGCACCATCTTTGCGAACTGAGTTTGTGCTTTGGATTCGACCTTTCGAAGCGAGAGCGGATCCGCGGCCGTCGCTTCCGCAGACGTGCTGCCCTGCATCCGGTTGCTCGCCGTGCGGTACATCGTGAGCATGCGAGCGCTCCCACTCGAGTCGAGCTGCAGTGGATTCAAGCCGCTGGTATCCGCCTGATTGGTCAACCAGAAGAGCTCCCCTGCACCGGCGGGAACGCTGAAGTTGGCGGCGGATCTGGGCAGCTCGTTGACAACCGTCGCGCCTGGCGCGGGCGTCGCCGACTCATTCACAGAGCTGTCCACGAGCCATGCGACGTCCTCCCCCGACAGCTCTGGATGCTCGACGAGTATCGGGCCGGATGTGGTCACAGTCGCCGTATTGCTTGGCGGTGCGGTCATCGCGTGCTGAGCGCCGGTTGCGTCCACGAGGGTCTCTCCCGGCACTCCGTCGACCTCTCTGCGTGAAAGCGTCATCCGCGCGGCACCAACATCGATGTTGGACGAGGCAAAGTTGCGGAGCTCCGCAGCGGATGTCGAACGCCCGAGCACTGTCTCCAGGTTGCTCACTCTATCGGTCGAATCCTTGTAGGAGGCGAGTGCCTGCACCGTGAAGTCGACGGTCGCGTTCGCGTTGAAGCGCTCGACGCTGAGCTTTCGCTCGCCGAGAAGCGTTGTCAGTTTGAACTCAGCGCCCTTCGCTCCGTGCGTCCATGAGGTGGTGATCGTCATTCTCAGGAGGTCGGACGGTGCGGTGGAATCGGCCGTAGAGGAGTCGTAGCCGGAAGGCGTGACCGCGTTGAAAACCTCTTCTCCTCCGCTGGTGGCCGGCTGAACGAACTCCGCCTCGAACTTCATCGTGTAACCGGCGGGCAGCTGAGAGCTTCCATCGGGATTGTCGGGCGGGCAGGCTAGAAGGGCACTGGGGGCCGGCGTGGAGGAGGTCTGGGAACAGGTAGTTGTGAACTTCCCTGCGCTGTAGCCCGCTCCCATGTGCGGGAAGTAGAGGTCGAGGACGTCCTGGTTGGGCGCGGTCACGACATAGGGAAGCCCGCGAAGGCGTTCCATGGCCTCTTGCGTGAGGTTCTTTCCGAATGTGTAGGTGCGCGACAGACCAGCGCCGCGCAGCGAAGTCGCAATGATCGGCGTAACTCCGAGCAGCAGAAGGGCGAAGATCGTGAGGGCCGCCATGGTCTCGATGAGGGTGAGGCCCCACTCGGAACGAATCTCGTGGAAACGACTCAACTGTCCACCACCTGGACTCGGCCCGTCATAGGTTTGACGGTGAATTGGAGGGATCTCCCGGGGAGACTCGCGTTCTCGAGAACGACATTTCCCTCGGTCGCAGTCCCACGAGCGAAGAAGAACACGAGCTGCGACGCGGGAACTCCGAGCTGAGCACTGCAGAAGCTGGTCACGCCCGTCGCGTTGGAGAAGGAGGCGCTCGCCACTCTCACGCCCGATTCGAATGTCCTGGGCGTTTGGATGCACTTTTCGGGATTGCCTCCGGCGGCCGGCTGATACTCCACGGTCGACCAGCTCGAGCTACCCGGCGTAAAGCGCGCCCCGTAGACCAGGGGATGGCTTTCGGAAACGACTCTCGCCTGAAGCTGCCGAAGCTGAGTGACCGCTTGGTCCTGCGCGCCGTGAAGCGAGCGATTGTGCCAATAGGTCCGCAACGCGGAGGCGCCGAGCGTCAAGAGAATGGCGCTGAGAGCCATGGCGGCGAGCATTTCGACAAGAGTGAATCCGTCTTCTCTTTGCATTCACATTCCCAATTCGAATCGAGATCGGTACCTGCTCATCTCTTCGACCCGCGCCGTCCCTCACTTAAGAAGCGTGGCGGGCTAGGACGAGAAATGGGCGAGGTTGGGTTGATGATCAGCAGGAATCGGCGTCCGAGGGCGAAGGTGAGCCGTCGGAACTGTTGTAGGTGGCGATCTGCCACTCGTTGGTCGCGGGCATCTTGGTATGCGTCACCGTGACGCAGTACTCCGTGATGGCTCCGGCCACGGCGACGTCCAGGTCCGCGGACCCTTTGAATCCCTCTTGCCCCAGCAGGGTGCCGTCGTCGCCGTCGAGTCCGACAAAGCTTCCCTCGTTCTCGGTGCTCCACGATTCCGCGGCGGTGGCGACGTTCTTCAGCGCCGACTGCACCTGCGATGCCATGCCCTTTTCCCTCTGGGCAAGGAACACGGGGATCGCGATCGCCGCCAGGATGGCGATGATCAGGATTACAACCAGGAGTTCGATGAGGGTGAAGCCGTCCTCTTGTCTGCCTCTGTCCACTTGAGTCTTTCCTTCGCTTCGGATTCGACGACTAGCTTTCTCCCGTAATCGGCTCTTTTCAGTGAAACTTGATTGCACTGCCAGATTTCTCCAGACAAACGCAACAAGCCGTGAACGAGAAAGAGAGGCGGCTTCGCCGCCTCTCTTTTGTTCTGCTCTCAGCCGAGACTAATTAGCAGCCACCGTCCTCGGGCGCACCAGCGTTGCTGTCGTAGTGCCACACATCGGTGAGTGCCGTCAGCTTGGCGTGTGTCGCCTCCATGCAGTAGGCGGTTGCGTCGCCGCTAGCAGCGGGAGACACAATCGTCAGAGTGACGTCGCCGGCGTACTTGAGACCCTCATCGGTCTCGAGCGAGCCGAGCTCAGCCTGGATCGCGTAGTCGTCGTTGGCGGTCAGGTAGGACTCCTGCGCCGTGGCGGCGTTCTTCAGTGCCGACTCCGCCTGGGCGACCCAGCCCTTCTCACGCTGGTTCAGGAAGACCGGGATTGCGATCGCCGCCAGGATGGCGATGATCAGGATTACAACCAAGAGCTCGATGAGGGTGAAACCGCCCTCTCGCTCCTGCAACTTCTCGTGGAAACGCTGGAACATCCAGCTCCCCTTTCTTTTTCCGCCCTGCCAGCCGGACACAGGGACGTCCATTGATGACCTAGAACTTCGCCTGCTGGGGAGGTCGGACGACCACCTGTTGCAGGTAGCTCGGCTGGCCCAGGGGGCCCCGTGGCTTTGCGTCCCCGTCTTGCGGCGGGTTTGCCTTTGCTGCGCTACAAGGTTCCGGCTACAACACAGGTATCGGCCTCAGGCGGTGGCACTTTAGGAAATCTCCAGGGCATTTCTCCGTCAGACCAATGCTCAATCGGAAAGGGCCCCGGCCTGTCGGCGCGGGGCCCCTCCTGAATCAGTTCGGGTTACTTGATCAGGTCGAAGATCTTGAACATCGGCATGTAGAGCGCGATGACCATGCCTCCCACGATCCCTCCCAGCATCGCAATCATGATCGGCTCGATCAGCGAGACCAGGGACTCGGTCATGGACTCGACTTCCTGATCGTAGAAGTCGGCGATCTTGTCGAGCATCGAGTCCAACGCACCTGTGTCCTCGCCGACGGAGATCATCTGGATGACCATCGGGGGGAAGACCTTGTGCGATCCGAGAGGGGCAGCCATGGTCTCACCTGTTCGCACACTCTCCCTGACGTCTCGTGACGCACGGGTTATGACCTCGCTTCCGGTCGCCTCTCCAACGATGTCGAGAGCCTGCAGGATCGGCACCCCAGATTTCAACAGGAGACCGAGCATGCGGGTAAAGCGAGCCACCGAGATCTTGTTGAAGAGCTCTCCGAAAACGGGGATCTTCAATTTGAGCTGGTCCGCCTTAAGCCTGAAATCTTCGTTGGTGCGGTGCGCCTTCTTGTAGCCGATGAAGGCGGCGACAGAGATAACCAATGCGAGTGGCACGACGATCTTGGCGTTTTCACTGAGGGTCACAAGGATCTGAGTCGGCAGTGGTAGCTCTCCGCCCAGCCCCTCAAACATGGCTGCGAAGGTCGGAACGATGAAGATCAGCATGACGATGAGAAGACACACTGAGATGCCGAGCACGGCCACGGGGTACGTCATCGCCGACTTGACCTTCTGGCGGAGCTTGTGCTCGTTCTCGTATGTGTCGGCGACCTTCATCAACACCGTGTCGAGCTGGCCCCCGGTCTCCCCGGCTCGGACCATCGAAACGAAGAGGTTGTTGAAGACCTTGGGGAATTTGCTCATGGCCGCGGAGAGACTCGAGCCTCGCTCGACATCGTCCCGGATGCTCTTGATCGCTTCTTGCAGCTTCGGGTTCTCCGACTGCTCGGCGAGGATGTTCAGCGCTCTCAACAGCGACAGACCGCTGTTGATCATGGTGGCGAACTGCCGGCTGAAGATCGCGAGATCCTTGAGCTTCACCCTCTGAGGCAGGATGTGAAGCTCCATCTTCATGGACGCCTTCGATTCCTTGGAGATCTGGATCGGGGTCATGCCCTGCGAGCGAAGCTTGGTTGCTACCGCGGCCTCACCGCCGGCCTCCATCTTGCCCTCGAGGACGCGGCCCTCTTTGGTGCGAACTCGATACGCGAATGAGTCGGCCATCTTCTAAGCCCTCCCCACCAGTCGGTTGTACTCGGTTGCGTGGTGGCAGCGCTCGAGTCCCATCTCGTAACTGACCTTGCCCTTCTTGACGAGCTCGGCGAGGTGCTGGTCCATCACCTGCATGCCGAACTTTCCACCCGCCTGCATGGACGTGTAGATCTGGTGCGTCTTGCCCTCGCGGATGAGGTTCTGCACGGCAGGCGTCACCACGAGCACCTCGGCGGCGAGCGCGCGGCCCTTGCCGTTGGGGGTGGGAAGCAGTTGCTGGGAGACGACCCCCGCCAGCGTGCCGGCGAGCATGACTCTGATCTGCTCCTGCTGGTGCGGCGGGAAGACGTCGATCACACGGTCGACCGACTGCGGTGCGTCCTGGGTGTGCAGGGTGCCGAACACGAGGTGACCGGTCTCGGCCGCGGTCAGCGCCGTCGAGATGGTCTCGAGGTCACGCATCTCGCCGACCAGGATGATGTCTGGGTCCTGACGTAGGACGTGCTTGAGCGCTTTGGCGAAGCTCTTGGTGTCGGCGCCGACCTCACGCTGGTTGACGATCGCCTTCTTGTGCTTGTGAAGAAACTCGATCGGGTCCTCGACCGTCATGATGTGCTCGGCCCGCTCGGCGTTGATCATGTCGATGAGGGCAGCCAGAGTCGTGGACTTGCCCGAACCGGTAATGCCGGTAACGAGCACGAGACCTCGGCGGAGCTGGGCGAATTCCTTGACCGCCTCGGGAACGCCGAGTTGGTCGATGGACTTGATCTCGAACGGAATCATTCGCATGACCGCGCCGAGAGCGTCGCGCTGCTGAAAGATGTTCACTCGGAAGCGCCCCTGGCCCGGCAGCGAGTAGGAGATGTCGAGCTCGAGGTTCTCCTCGAAGATCTCGCGCTGCTTCTGGGTGAGCATCGAGTAGAGGAGCTCCTGGAGGTCCTTGGGCTCGAGCATGCGGTAGTCGCGCAGCCGTCTGAGCTCGCCGTGGACACGGATCATCGGGGGTAGCCCCGAGGTGAGGTGGAGGTCCGAAGCACCGTTGTCGATCACCGCGACGAGGAACTCGGCGAGGTTCGGGTCCTTCAGCTCCTCCTCCGGCTCGGTCTCGACCTCGTCTTCGATGTCGGCCTCCACCATCGGTAGGTCGCCGGCGTCGAAGGTTCCATCGCCGGAAGCTCCAAACGCGGGTGCATCGACGACGGCGGCCGTGGCTACAGCGCCACCGTTCGACGTGGGTGCGGCTGCGTTCATTTGGTGCGGCCCGTCAGTTGACGGGGCGCCCGAAGGGGGCGGCGCGAGAATGTCCTGGGGTGAAAATGGAGGGGGAGGTGGCGAGCTCGGAGCGGTGCCGAACGACTCGCCGGATGACTGAGGCGCAGGAGGGACGCCGGGGGTCGAAGGACGCTGCGGCGCAGGGCTTGATCCCTGATTTGCGAGCGGAGGAGCCTGAAGGCCCGCCCCTGCTACAACCACTTCGCGCTGGGCCTCGTAAACATCCTTCTCGCTGACGAAACCTTGCGAGATCAACACGAACGCGGTCGGCGTATTCGTGCGCGCCGCCTCTGCCGCAGCGGCAGCCACCTGTGCTTCATTGACGAGGCCGCGCTGTTGCAGTACCTCCTCGAGTTTCATGTTTGCCTCCACTCGCCGGATCTCCTCGATCTCGGACCGATTCACTGTTTGGTGTGGATCGCCCGCAGCGATCCGCCCATGAGCTTCCGGTTCATGCTTCGGCACCTCTAAACCCCATCTTGAGAACGCGGGACTTTCTCTCAAGCCCACCCAAAGGACGCCGAAATAACAACAGGGAGTACAGGGCGCGCCCGTGCTCACGAATTCCGACCAAAAGGGAGAGAAGAGACGTGCTGAAGGGAACGATCGATGAGTTCCCGCTGATCGACGTCCTCGGGATCCTGCAGGCTCGAAACAAGACGGGTCGGCTCGAGATCGAGCGTCAGGCGGGTCGCGGGCTTATTTACGTCCGCCTAGGCGAGCCCTATTACGCCGAATCGAGCCTGACTCGCAGTCTGATCGGTCAGAAGCTCGTCGATATCGGCGCGATCACGGACATGCAGCTCCGAAAGGCCCTCGACCGGCAGGCCGAGAGCGGTGAGAGGCTCGGGCAGATCCTTCTCACCCACGGGGTCATCTCCGGCGAGCATGTCGCTCAGGCCGTCATAAGCCAGATCAAGGACGCCCTCGCCGACCTCCTCGCCTGGGAGGCGGGCGAGTTCCGCTGGGAGGCGGGTGCCGAGGTCGAGGTCGAGGTCCCCCTCTTCGGGGCGACCATCGGCTCGATGGACGAGGGTTCCAATCCCCTCGCTCCCCACATCGTCCCTCTCAACAACAAGGAGCCCGACGCGGCTCCCGAAGAGCCGGCTCAGCCGGAGGCGGTGACAGAACAACCGGATTTTCCACAGGGCGGTACCACGACGACCGGCAACGAGGTCACCGCCACGCCGATCGAGACGTCTCCTGACGCCGGACAAGACCCGAGCTTCGAATCGGCTCACTCGACCCCCGAGGTAGAGGACGAGACCGAGACCGAAGAAGAGCAAGACAACGAGCCCCAGCACGAGCCCGAGCAAGAGTCCGAGCCCGTGACGGAGCCCGTGACGGAGCCCGTGACGGAGCCCGAGCCCGAGCCGGAGCCCGTCGTGGAGTACGTGGCCCAGCAAGAGCCCGAGCCAGTTCAGGAGTTCCAGGCCCAGCCCGAACCCGAGCCCGAGCCCGTTCACGAGTCCGAGCCAGTTCAGGAGTTCGAGGCCCGGCCCGAGCCCGAGCCCGTTCACGAGTCCGAGCCAGTTCAAGAGTTCGAGGCCAAGCCAGAGCCCGAGACTGAGCCCGAGCCCGTTCAGGAGTTGGAGGCCGTTCAGGAGTTGGAGGCCGAGTCCGAGCTTCATCCTCTAACGATCGAGGCCGAGGCTCAGACGCAGTTCGAGTCCCCGCCGCCGTTTCACGCTCCGCGCGTGATCAAGTCGCAGCCGGCCCCCGAGTTGGACGAGGAGTTCGAGGCCGTATTCGAAGCGACGGAGCGGCCCTCTTTCGACGCCGAGCCGCTGGTGGAGCCGGTCCCAGAACCCGTCTTCGAGGTTCCCTCCTTCGATCCGCCGCCGGTCGCCCATCCCGTGTTCGGCGCGGACGCATTCAAGCCGATCGCACCCGACAATGATTTCGGCCGGCCGACCTTCGAGCCGGCAAACGGAAGCGCGGACCCAATCTTTGATCCAGCCAACTTCGAGCCGGTTGCCGAGACCGCCGAGCAGACCTTCGAGCCGGTTGCCGAGACCCTCGACACTCCGGCCCCCGATCCGGAGTTCGACACCCCGACGCCTGAGTTCGACACCCCGACGCCAGAGTTCGAGACGCCGACGCCAGCATTCGAGACCACCGCTCCGGATCCAGTCATCGAGGCTCTCGAGCCGCCGTCGGACATGGTCCAGCCCGAGCCGGTAGAAGCTGCTCCTGAGATGCCGACTGCCGACTCGATGCCGGTCGCGCCCTCTCCCCCTCCGCCACCGGCAGCGGAGGCGACCAATGATGCTCCGTCGGAAGAGCCGTTCGAAGCGCCCACGGAAGATCCGGCGCCGCCTTCCAATGGAGCTACCTCCGAGTCTCTGAAGGACATCAAGCTCGACCGCTCATCCCTCGTACGGGAGCTCTCAGACCTCCTCCGCTGAGACCTCCCCACCGAACGACAAAGACCCGGTCGACCCGCCGGGTCTTTGTCATGTCTGAGGTCTTCCCGCAGGTGTGGCAGTAAATCCCACTATTGACACGATAAAGGCAGACTGCTTTCTTTATCCAATCATTCGCGGGGGGTCCGAAAGAGCTTTGGGCATCCCCCATAGGAACCAGGTGGTTCCTTAGTCGTAGGGGGGATATGAGAGAGCCCTTTAAGGGAGGGCGCGCGGTTGTGATCCTGCTCGCCGCGCTGCTCGCGTTGCCGATGGCGTTCGGGAACTCACCCGCTGTAGGTGCTCCGGATGATCCGACGCAGATTGCACTCGACTACGTCCATGAGCACGCCGCGGAATGGGGTCTAACGGCCGACGATGTCGCGGAGATCCGTGTAACCGACACCTACGAGTCCGCTCACAATCGAGTTACCCACGTCTACCTGCGCCAGCAGAGCGGGGGCATCGATGTGGCCCGGGCAAACATGACGGTCAACATCGACCGCGAGGGCAAGATCTTGTTCGTCGGCAACCGGTTCGTGACCCTTCCACCTCCGACCGGACCTGCCGCACTAACGGCGCCCGACGCCGCTTCGAGCGCGGCCGCCGAGCTGGGGCTCGAGACCACGAAGGACATTAGGTTGCTCGAGAGTCCGCGCGGCGTGCAACGGAGGACCGAGCTCTCCAACGGAGGAGTCTCCACTCGAGCGATCCCCGCCAAGCTCGTCTACGAGCTTGTCGACGGCAACCTCCGGCTCGCGTGGAACCTCTCGATCGAGGAGCTCGGCGGCGCACACTACTGGGACGCGAGCGTCGATGCCGAGACCGGTGAGTTGCTCGCCAAAGTTGATCTCGTGAACCACGACGAGGTGCAGGCGACTGCGGCCGCAGTCGCGCCGGCAAGCGCCGCCACGGTCGCAACCACTCGGTCGGCGGCTGCCCAGCAAGAAACCAAGAAGGCGACCTATCGCGTCTTCGAGCTGCCCCTGGAAAGTCCGCTCGACGGTCCTCGTACGCTCGTAAGCGACCCCTCCACGAAGTCTGGCTCGCCGTTCGGCTGGCACGACACCGACGGCGCCGACGGCGCCGAGTACACGGTCACGCGCGGAAACAATGTGCACGTGTACACGGACCACGACGACAACGGCATGCCCGACCCGGGGAAGCGATCCGGACGGTGGTACGGAGCTGAAGTTCGACTTCCCGATCGACTTCACCCAACATCCACACGCGTATTCGGATGCGGCCGTTACGAACCTCTTCTACTGGAACAACATCATTCACGACGTCTTCTACAACTACGGTTTCACCGAGGAGGCTGGGAACTTCCAAGTCAACAACTACGGCAATGGCGGGCTGCAGAATGACGACGTGCGCGCCGAAGCTCAGGACGGCGGAGGCCTCAACAACGCGAACTTCTCCACTCCGGTGGACGGATTGCGTCCGCGCATGCAGATGTACCTGTGGCAGTTTGCGCGGCCGAATGTCGTGACCATCGATCCTCCGTCCTCGGCGGCGGGCACCTACGAGGCAAGCGGTGCAGCATTCGGTCCCGAGTTCTCCACCGAGGGCATCTCGGGGAACATCGTTCTTGTAGACGATGGAGTCGGGTCAACGACCGATGCCTGCGAGCCGTTGGTTGGCTTCCCCGCAGGTGCGATCGCTCTGCTTGACCGCGGCAGCTGCAACTTCACCGTCAAGGTCAAGAACGCACAGAATGCCGGCGCGACTGCTGCTCTGGTGGCGAACAATGTCGCGGGCAACCCCGGGGCCATGGGCGGCGCCGACCCGACCATTACGATTCCGTCCGCGATGGTCTCGCTTGACGCAGGCAACACGATCAAGGCAGGGCTTCCCGCCACCGGCAATATCGCCCGGGACGCAGAGGTCGGCGTCATGCGCGACGGGGACCTCGATGCAGGAATCATCACTCACGAGTACGGGCACGGGATCTCGAACCGTCTGACCGGTGGACCGTCCACCGTTGGCTGCCTCGGCAACGAAGAGCAGATGGGCGAGGGCTGGAGCGACTATCTTGCGGTTGCACTTACGGGACGGGCTTCGGATAACCGCGAGTCGCGCGGTGTAGGGAACTACGCCCTCTTCAACCAGAGTCGCAATTCTCAGGGCATCCGACCCACCCCCTACTCGACGAACACGTCCATCAACCCCTCGTCATACGACGACGTCAAGACGCTGGCCGTCCCGCACGGAGTCGGTTACGTGTGGGCGACGATGTTGTGGGAGATGCACTGGAACCTGATCGACGAGTACGGCTTCAAGCAGGACGTCTATAAGCGCTGGCCCACTGGTGGCAACAACCTCGCCATTCAGCTGGTCATGGACGGAATGAAGTTCCAACCCTGCAGGCCGGGCTTCGTCGACGGACGTGACGCCATCCTCGCGGCGGACCAAGCGTTGACCGATGGCGAGAACCAGTGCCTCATATGGAGCGCGTTCGCCAAGCGCGGCTTGGGCTTCAGCGCAATCCAGGGCAGCAGCGAGAGCCGGAGCGACGGCACGGAGGCGTTCGACACGCATCCGAACTGCTAGCCACGGTGAAAGGATGAGTAAAGAGGGGGCAGGGAAACCCGCCCCCCTACTCTTTGCCGTTGATACTCCGTGCAATTTGTTCCGCCTGACGGAGTTTCTTCAAGAAGTTCGCAGAAGTGCCACTACACGAAACGATCGGGCGTCTGGGTGGAAGGGAAGGTCGGGCAATCGAAGGCTCACGCGCCTGCTGGAGGGCGGCGTGTCTAGACGACGACTCGGAGGATCTCCTGGATCGAGGTGTGGCCCATGCGGACCTTCTCCATCCCGTCCTCTCGTAGTGTCAGCATCCCCTGCTCGATGGCAACCTTCTTCATGACCTCGCTCGACGCACCTTCGACCGTGAGTTTCTCGAGCTCCTCGGTGACGGGCATGACCTCGTGCAGCGCCATTCGGCCCTTGTAGCCGGTGCCGGCGCAGGCCGCGCACCCGACCGCCTGGAACAACTTCGGCGCTTCCTCTCCCCGGAGCGGGAAGGCGGACGAATGCAGTTCCTCCTCGGTAGGAAGGTACGGCTCTTTGCACTTTTCGCACAGCTTGCGGGCGAGTCGCTGAGCGAGAATGCAGTCCAGAGCCGAGGACACGAGATACGGCTCGATGCCCATCTCGACGAGTCGCGTAAGAGCGCTGGGAGCGTCGTTGGTGTGCAGTGTCGATAGCACGAGGTGACCGGTAAGGGCGGCCTCGGTGGAGATCTGGGCGGTTTCACGGTCTCGAATCTCACCGATGAGGACGATGTCGGGGTCGGCTCGCAGGATCGAACGCAGGGCCGAGGCGAACGTCAGGCCCGCCTTGGGATGAGTCTGCACCTGGTTCACTCCGGGGAGGCGGTACTCGACCGGGTCCTCAACTGTGATGATGTTCCGATCGGGCTTGTTGAGGATGTTCAGCGTCGCGTACAGCGTGGTCGACTTTCCCGAACCGGTCGGGCCGGTGACGAGAATCTCGCCGTAGGGCTTGACGAAGCTCTTCTCGAATCGCTCGTAGGTTCCCGGTAGAAACCCGAGGTCCGAGAGCTTCAGCAGCACGCTGGACTTGTCCAGGATACGCATGACGATCTTCTCGCCGTGCACCGTCGGCAGGGTTGCCAGACGAATGTCGATCTGCTTTCCCTGAACGGTGAGGCTTATGCGGCCGTCCTGCGGGATGCGGCGCTCTGCGATGTTGACGTCGGCCATGATCTTCAGGCGGGAGGTCATGCCGGCCTGGACGGACTTAGGCGGACGCATGACTTCGTGGAGCACACCGTCCACGCGGTAGCGGACCAGCACCTCACGTTCCTGCGGCTCGATGTGGATGTCCGACGCACGGTCGTTGACGGCCTGCGTGATCAGGAGGTTGACAAGCTTGATGATCGGCGCATCCTCGGCCCCCGCAGAACCCACGGCCTCCTCGAGGGACTTCTGCTCGGCGTCCTGCGCCGCGGCGGCCTCCTCGGCGAGGCTCTCGGCCGCCGAGTCGAGTCGGTAGTAACGGTTGATCGCGCCCTGGACGTCGACCTTGGTCGCAACGACGGAACGGACGTCTCGCTTGGTGAGGGCCCTGATGTCGTCGACGGCCACCACATTGGCGGGATCGGCCATCGCGAGGATGAGCTTGTCTTCCTCGAAGCGAACAGGGATGCAGGAGTGACGACGAGCGGTGGCCTCGGGGACGAGGGCGATCGCCGAAGCGTCGAGAGAAGCGTCCGCGAGGTCGATGAACTCGAGGCCGAGCTGCTCGGCAAGGATGGCCACCAGACCGGCCTCGGTCACGTAGCCAAACTCGATGAGCACGCGCCCGAGCGATCTTCCCCTCTGCTGGGCGGTATCTCTGGCCTCCTGGAGCTGTTCGTCGCTGAGCAGGCCGCGAGCTAGAAGCAGCTGATCCAGCTGCCCTCCCGCGCGTACCCGAGTGCTCACGCTCATTGGCCCCTAAAGCTCGAAGGTGGCGGTCAAAAGACCCTTTTCTCTCTTGAGATTTATCGACCGTCACTGCCTCGACTAAAGCCGAAGGCGGGGTGGTTTCTGGGGGGTGGAAACGGGCTGGTTACCCGCGCCCACCGGCCTCCAGGACCCGTCGGGCAAGATACTGGGCCTGGCGCTCCTCGACGGAGCCTGCGGGCAATGCCACGACGCTGCCGTCGGTGAAGATGAGCCGCACCGAGGCCAGCCCGGCGGGCGTCGCGGCAGCCGGGACCGTAGCCTTCACGACCGATGCGACTGAGGTCGCCGTCGGCGTAAAGTCGGGGATCTCCGATTCCGACATAAGAGCCGCCTCAGCGACCGGGGGCTCGGGCGAACGTTTCCCCGGGACCTCCGCAGCCAACTGGACCTCGGGCTCGAGCGGCGGCGGAGGGGGAGGGGCGCCGGCCACGTGCCGTCCCCTGGGCGTGCCGAACAGCCTGCTGACGAATGACCACAGGCTCCTCTTCCATCCGCCGGGTCTCACGCGCCCTTTCCGGGGCACCGGGGTTGAGCCGCTCATCCGGCCACCGCCTTGGCCTCGATGCGCTGGTGGACCTCGTAGAGGATGGTCAGCATCAGCGACTTGACGTCCTCTTTGTTCCTGGGGTCGCAAACCACGACCTTTACCTCTTCCGGCAGGTCGAGATGGTTTCGCGCGACATCGACGAGCATCTCATCCGGTGTGTCACTGAGATCCGAGTGAGTGATGCCCACCAGGTAGGGAACGTCCGCGTAGCGCTTGAACTGCTCAAAGATGTGCGCGGCCTCCTCGAGTGAACGAGGGTCGCCCGCGTGGACGAGCAGGATGAAGCCGATCATGCCCTCGGACAGGATCTCCCACATCATCTCGAACCTGCGTTGGCCTGGGGTTCCGAACAGGAACAACGAGCAGTCTTCGCCGAAGGTCAGGCGGCCAAAGTCCATCGCGACCGTCGTCCGGGTCTTTCCCGACTCCCTTGCGTGCTCGCTGACGTCGCGTTCGGTGGCGACGATCGCTACCTCGCTGATGGTCTCGATCAGGGTCGTCTTTCCGGCGGCGAACGGGCCGGTGACGACGATCTTCAGTGGTCGCTGTGACGTCGACCTGTGCGCCTTCGCCTTCGGGACGCGCCTCATGTCACAGGCCCTTCACGCCGTCGATCATGCGGCCGATGAGCTTGCGGTCGACCTGGTCGTCGTCTTCGACTCGTCGCTTCTGCGTGGGCTCGGGATGTTTGCCCTCATCGTCTTCTCCAGACGGCACCGCTCGGGGACGTGGCTTGTTCCCTTCGTTGAACAGACCGGCGAGCTCTCGCACGACGGCGGAACGGTCGACCCTCGGCCCCCTGGTTCGTCTCGGTGAGGGGGGAGGAACGGGCTCGCGCTCGGACACCTCGGGCTCACTCACGGGAGAGGGGGGAGGCGCGGGTGGCGTCGTCATTGCCGGCCGCTCCTCGTCACTCTGGATCTCGGCATCGACCTCGGCATCGACGTCTGTTTCGACGTCGTCTTCTAGGTCCCGTTGCAACTCCACCACGTTGCTGTCCCGGTCGTCGGACTCGTGCCAGCGGTCGGCCGCCCCGCCATTCTGCGGTCCGGCCGAGCCCGCCCCGCGTTGCCAATCCCGCTCCGACCCGGAGACGTGCCGTTCGGTTTCGTCCGAACTTCCGATCGGCACCTGCCGGTGCTCGATCAGCCCGGCGTTCATGAGGCCGAATAGCAGTCTCGTCGTCTGATACGCCTCGGCGCCGGTGGTGGTCGCGATTTCCTCAACGGTGCGGTGCCCGTCGACGAGGACGAGGACCTGCCACTCCTCGGAGGTGATGTTGATTTGGTGAGCACCGTCCGGCGGACGGGCGGACATAGCGAGAACCACGTCGGCCGAGGGGATCTTCTTTTTGATCTGCGAGATCTCGTCCAGGCGGCGAGACGCCTCGATAATCAGATTCTCGACCGTGACCGTGAGGGGTACCTCGACCTCGATCTCGACGTCCGGCTCCCACACGAACGCACCAAGGTCCCACCGCAGCAGGTCGAACACGCCATCCTCGATCTGGCTGCGAACGGCCCACTCGATCTGCTCGTCATCGACCGCACCCTGCCCGACCAGGATCTCGCCCACTCGACGGCCGGTCTGCTCCTGTTCGACGACGGCGCGCCTGAGCTGCCTTTCGGTCACCCAGCCCGAGCGGATCAATTTGCGCCCAAGCGGCTCCTTGGACTTGGTGGACTCTGCGTAGTAGACCTCGCCGTCACGGAAGTAAACCCGCCCGCTTCCGGTGCGACGCTCGACCTCGAGTCGCCCCGTCTTCTTCGCGAGCGCAGTGAGCCGGAAGATGTCCGGCAAGCTGAAGTCGTCGAGTGTGCCTTTGAGCACCTAGCTCCCTATCCCCTCTTGCTCACGGTTACCAGGACGTGAAGGACGAGTTCTCGTCCCTCTGTTCGTCGTCCCATTGCTTTGGTTGGTCCTCCTGCTGTGCATCTTCGGGCTGTTGCTTCGCCCACTGCTCGGTCGAGTCGTGGTCCTGGTCGGGCACCTGCTGTCCCTCATCGACGCCCTCCCCCGCATGCTCCGCCCACTCCGTGGACGGCGTCGCTTCCGCGGCCGGCTGAGCCTCCCAGTCCGGGGTCGCTTGAACCGCTTGCTCCTCCCAGGCGGGCCTCGGGGGTTCGGCCTCGGAGATGGCGGTGAAAGGGCTCTCCTCAGGCGGCGGAGCCGGAGTCGGGTCGACGCTGTGCCGTGACACGGCCTCGTGACGACCGTAGTCCCGGTCGAAGCCCGCGGGCTCCTCGAGCACCTGCTCGACTCGGCGGGCGCTGCTTCGCATTTCGTAGAGAACGAGGCCGGCCTTTGCATGCTTCGCCGTCATCGCAACCAGGACGGCGTGCCGACCGGCGGCCATGAGGACGACGTTGCCGGCAGAGCCCTCGACGTAGACCTGCGCCAGATCGCCCTTGTCTAGGCCGTTTGCGGCGCGTTCGCCCAGGCTGAGGAGAGCGGCGCTCATCGCTGCGAGGCGGTCTTCCTGGACGTCTGGTGGCAGCGCCGAGGCCATCGGCAATCCATCCGAACTGACGACTGCGGCGGCCTCGACATCGAGGGACACCGAAAGAAACTCGTCAAGTACGGCTGCTAACTGTTCGGCCTTGCTCATTGATCCTCCCTGGTGGGCCCACACGGTCACTGGGGCCGCCTCTAGGAAATCGGCATGCAAACGGCCCGAGTTGAGGTCACGCTACAACCGCAAACTCAGAAATTGAACCGAAGCAGGCAGATGGACTAGTGATGGTGGCCGATGCCCCGGATCGCGGCGGCCGACATAGCGTCCAGGGGGGCCGGGCGGCCCGTCCAGATGGCGAACGAGGCGGCCGCCTGCCGTACCAGCATTCCCAGGCCGCCCCATCCGCTGGCGCCGGTCGCCCGCGCGCGCTCGATCAGCGGAGTCGTCGGCGGCGAGTAGATGAGGTCGATCACACATTGGTTCGCCTTGAAGGTGACCTGGCTGAGCAGTCCCTCTCCCCGCATCCCGATGGGGGTCGCGTTGACGATGAGATCGACCCCCTCCGCGCTTCCCGCCGCATCGTCCCAGTCGATGGCGCGTGCCGAACGCGTCCCATCGTCCGCCAGGGCCGCGACGAGCGCGCCCCTCTCCGGGTTGCGGGCCGCGATCGTGATGTCACCGGCCCCCAGATTCGAGAGCGACTTGACGACCGCGCGGGCCGCTCCCCCGGCCCCAAGCACCAGCGCGTTCGCGCCATTGGGTTGGAAGCCGGCGTCCTCGACGAGGAACTCCGAGAACCCGGCGATGTCCGTGTTGTGACCGACCAGTTCCTCACCGGAGCGCCGGACGGTGTTGACCGCACCGATCGCCTCCGCGTCCGCGTCGAGGGAATCGAGGTGCTCCACGATCGCCTCCTTGTGTGGCATGGTCACGTTCGCCCCGTCCGCTCCGAGGGCGCGCAAACCCCGAACAGCGTCTCCGAGAGAGGCCGGCGCGACCGGCCAGCGCAGATAGATCCAGTCGAGGCCGAGCCGGCGAAAGGCGACGTTGTGCATAAGGGGTGAGAGCGTCGCATCGAGAGGCCAGCCGAGCACACCGACGAAGTGAGCCGCGTCTCTCTTTCCCCCCGCGGCCATCAGCAGGTCAGGTTCTGGTAATCGGCCTTATCTGCAAGGAAGTCGTCGTATTCGACGGAGAAGGCGTGTCTTCCGTCACAGTCACTGAGCACGTAGTAGAGCCACGGCCCCTCGACGGGATTCGCGGCGGCTTTGATGGCATCCGCGCCGGGCGCACCGATCGGGGTGGGCGGGAGTCCCGCGACCTTGCGCGTGTTGAAGGGCGAGTCGATCTCGAGGTCTGTGGACGTGAGCGAGTTCTTCCTCTCGCCCAGCGCGTAGATCACGGTTGCGTCGATACCGAGCGCCATGCCCTCGTCGAGCCGGTTGTAGATAACGCGCGCTATTTTGGCCCGGTCCTGGCTCACCCCGGCCTCGGCCTCGATCATCGATGCGACGTTCAGGATCTCGTACTTCGAATATCCCATCGCCTCGACCCTCGAGGTATCGACCTTCTCCAGTTGCTTCTCGGTTTCGTCGACCAGACGTTGCGCGAGCGTCTGAGCTGAATCCTGTTCGACTATCTGGTACGTCGATGGAAACAGCAGGCCCTCGAAGTTGTTCGAGTCGTTCGGAAGGATGTTCGATTTGACCTCACCGGACTCGAGCGCCCCGAGGAAATCCCTGCTCTTGATGTTGGTGTCCTCGTCGAGCCGCTCGGCGAACTCCGGCAACCACGACCCCTCGGGAAAAGTGACCGTGATGAACTTCACCTCGGGTCCCTCGAGCATCCTGTCCAGGGCGTCACGAGCGGATAGGCCGGTCGAAAGTTGGTAGGTCCCGGCCTGAATCCCCTCGTCCGCTCCCTGCAGGAACGAGGCGATCCTGAAACCCATCGTGGACTTGATGACTCCCTCGTCCTCGAGAATCTCGCCGACCTCGGTCATGGTCGTTCCCTCGGGGATCTCGACCTCCACGGCCTTGCCGGGGGAACTTGACGAGGTGACGCCGATCGAGTTCAGGTACACCACGCCGACCGCGGCCGGTATCCCCAGCAGAAGGAAGAGGACGACGAGCGTCGTCACCGCCTTGCCGCGACGCGTCAGCTTCATGCCCGCTCCCCGTCGACCGAAGGCTTCGTCGCGTCGAGATAGTCCTGCAACATGATCTGGGCGGCCACCGCATCGCGTCGCGACTTGCGATCCTTGCCCTTGACGCCGGCGGAGCGCAGTCCTCGATCGGCCACGACCGACGTGAAACGCTCGTCGAACTCCCGCACTTCGACGGACAAAGCCTCCGTCAGTTCCCTTATGAACTCGCGTTGTGACTCAACCGCGGGCCCCGAGCGGCCGGAGAGCCCGGTCGGCCGGCCCACGACTACGAGCTCCGCTCCCAGGTCCTGCACGATGGCCAAGATCCTCACGACGGCGTCGACTTCCTGCCGGTCGATGACCTCTTGTGGGCGCGCGAACCGAGTTTCGAGGTCCGCTACTGCGATGCCCACCCTGCGCTCGCCCGGATCGATGCCGACGATCACCGTCGAATGGCATCCTTCGCCGTAGCCGCCACGGCCTCGATCGCGTCGTCGACGGCCCTCGAATTTGGACCGCCGGAGATCGCGAGATCCGGCTTTCCCCCGCCCCCGCCACCGAGCAGGTCCGCACCGGGCTTCAACAGATCGCGCGCGTTCAATCCTCGATCCACGAGGTCCTTGCTCAGTGCTCCGACCAGGTTCGCGCGACCCTCACCCGCAGATCCCAGGACGATGACGGCCGAGCCGAGGCGGCCCTTCAGGTTCTGGGCCAGACTGCGAAGCGCGTCGACCGTCAGATCGCGACGAGCGACGACGAGCCGGGTACCGTCGAGATCGACGGCGGCATCTGCGAGGGAGGCAGCATCGGCATCTGCCCCCTTGCGTTCGACTTCGGCGAGCTTGCGCTCCATCTCCTTGCTCTGAGTCATGAGGCGCTCGACACGTTCCGCAACTTCATCGGGCTGAGCGCGCAGAAGATGCGCGGTCTGCTCCAGAATTGCCGCGCGCTTTGCAAGGTGGTCGATCCCCTCCTTGCCGACCAGCGCCTCCACACGTCGCAGATTGGAACCGATCGAGCCCTCTGTAGTCAGGACGACGACACCGATGTTGCTCGTATGCGGGACGTGAGTGCCTCCGCACAGCTCCTTCGAGTATTCCCCCACCTCGACGACTCGGACGAAGTCGCCGTACTTCTCGCCGAAGATGGCCATCGCCCCGATCGACTTTGCGTAGTCGAAGCTCGTTTCGAACGCACGCACACCGTCGTCGGATAGCACCTTGGACTGCACCTCGGCCGCGATGTCCGCCACCTGGGCGTCGCCGAGCGCGTCGAAGTGATTGAAGTCGAAACGGAGACGGCCCGATTCGACCAGGGAGCCCGCCTGTGTCGCATGCTCACCCAGCCGGTCGCGCAGCGTCCAGTGAAGGATGTGCGTTGCGGTATGGGCCCGCTCGGAGCCTCGCCGCGCGCCCGCGTCCACCACTCCCGTGATCGCGTCTCCCACGCGCAGCTCACCCGCGGTGACCTTCGCTCTGTGCCCCGTCACTCCAGGCAGAAGCCGCTTCGTGTCGACGACACGCGCCGCACCCGATGAGGAGCGCAACACTCCCGTATCGCCGACCTGACCTCCACCCTCCGCGTAGAACACGGTGCGGTCGAGAACGACGTCGACCTCACTTCCTTCTCCGGCCACCTCGACACTCGCACTGCCCTCGATGAGCCCGACGATCTCGGATTCGGTCGTCAGGTGCTCGTAACCCAGGAACTCCGTCGCGCCCCTGCCCTCCGCGATCGCCGCGGTGGCCTCGTTTGCGGTCTGCTCTCCTCCACCGGCGCGAGCGGCCCGCGCGCGCTCTCGCTGGGCTGTCATCAACTCTGAGAACTGGCCTCGGTCCACCTCGAGTCCCGACTCGGCAGCGATCTCGGTAGTGAGGTCGATCGGGAACCCAAAGGTGTCGTGCAGCTTGAACGCCACATCCCCGCCGAGCTTGGATTCACCGGCTCCTTTCGTTCTGTCCACCTCGTTCTCGAGCGACGACAGACCCTGCTTCAAGGTCGACGTGAAACGCTCTTCCTCCCGACTCACGATCTCCTTGATGAGATCGTGACGTTCGATGATCTCCGGATAGACATCCCCCATAAGCTCGACACATCGGTCGACCAGTCCGGGCAGAACTCCTTGCTCGTGACCGATGAGGCGAGCGTGCCGAATCGCCCGGCGCATGACCCGCCGCAAAACGTAGCCGCGCTCCTCGTTCGACGGGAGCACGCCGTCGGCGATCATGAACGTGACCGAGCGCCCGTGATCCGCGAGCACACGCAGTCCGAAGTCGACGCGCTCGTCTTCGCCGTATGAGCGTCCTGTGATCGAAGAGGCCTTCTCGATCATGCCGAGGAGGAGATCGGTCTCGAGAATGGAACGCCTGTTCTGCAGGATCATTGCGATCCGTTCGAGCCCCGCGCCCGTGTCGATGTTCTTCTGCGGCAGCTCGGCGACCGGCTCGATATTCGCGTTGCAGTCGTTCTGCATGAACACGAGGTTCCAGAACTCGACATAGCGTTCGTCGTTGTCGATCGGACCTTTATTGGAAGCCGGACCGAACGCCTCACCGCGGTCGACATGGATCTCGGAGCACGGTCCGCAGGGCCCGGCGACTCCCATGTCCCAGAAGTTGTCCTTCCTGCCGAGCCGATGAACGCGTTCGGGGCGGACACCCACCTCGTCCACCCAGATGGCTTCCGCCTCGTCGTCGGTCTCGTAGATGGTGATCCACAGCTTCTCGGGGTCCATCCCCCAGCCCTCGGTCACCAGATCCCACGACCAGGAACAGATCTCGGACTTGTAGTAGTCGCCGAAGCTGAAGTTGCCCAGCATCTCGAAGAAGGTCAGGTGACGTGTGGTTCGCCCCACCTCCTCGAGGTCGTTGTGCTTGCCGCCTGCGCGCATGCATTTCTGCACGCTCACCGCCCGCCCGTAGGGCGGAGTCTGCTCGCCGACGAAATAGGGCTTGAATTGATTCATCCCGGCGTTCGTGAACAGCAGCGAGGGGTCGTTCGGAATTACGGAAGCCGAGGGGACGCGCACGTGCCCGCGCTCCTCAAAGAACGCGAGAAAACGATCGCGAATGGTTTTGGAATCCATGTTTCCCGCTTTGCTTGACTTGATCGGTCAGGGGGTCGTGCGCCCCCGAGCGGCGGCCTTGCGGGTCCGCTTCTGCTCGAGACGCTGATTCGCAGTGTCCAGCCCCCGGCCGATGACCGCGTTCGGGTTCCACCTCTTACGTCGCTCTTCGATCCAGCGATCCAGAGTGAGCGCCAGGGCGGCGCCCAAAGCGATCTTGATGATTGACTTGATCATCACAAGACCCTACCTCGATGGGCCCTGTGAATCGGCCTCGTCCTTTTTTGCGTCGAGTTGGCGTTTGAGCTCCGCCTCTCTTCCCCTGACCGGCTCGTAGTACCGCCGTTCGATGAGCCCGTCGGGCAGGTACTGCTGCGCGACCCAGCCTCCGTGGTCGTGCGGGTAGCGGTAGCCCCTCCCCGCTCCCGTCGCTCGGCTCGCCGGGGAGTTCGAGTCCCTGAGATGGTCGGGCACCGGCTGGGGCCCGGCCGAGCGGACGTCCTCGAGCGCGGCCCCGATGGCCTTGTAGGCGGCGTTGGACTTGGGAGCGATGGCCAGGTAGGTCGCCGCCTGACTCAGGTTGATCCTTGCCTCCGGAAGTCCAACGAACTCGAGCGCGTGGTGGGCCGCCACCGCGACCTGAAGGGCGGCCGG
The DNA here is from genome assembly GCA_050693895.1 of Actinomycetota bacterium. Classification (GTDB taxonomy): domain Bacteria; phylum Actinomycetota; class CADDZG01; order CADDZG01; family WHSQ01; genus WHSV01. The sequence continues at coordinate 46,173 of JBOGWS010000076.1, forward strand.
GTCCGCGTTACCGACGTCCTCGCTCGCGAAAACGACCATGCGGCGGGCGATGTAGCGAGGGTCCTCCCCCGAGTCCAGCATGCGCGCCATCCAGTAGACGGCCGCGTTCGGGTCGCTCCCCCTCATCGATTTGATGAACGCACTGATGACGTCGAAGTGCCAGTCGCCTGCCTTGTCGTACGGAATAGCTCGTTGTTGGAGCGCTTCCTCGGCGATAGCCAACTCGATCGTGCCCGTAGTTGTGGTCGCGATCATGGCCGCCGCCTCGAGGACGTTCAATGCCGCTCGAGCGTCTCCCCCGCTGCGGTTCGCGATGTGATCGAGCGCCTCCTCGTCGATCGTGACATCGAGTTTCCCGAGGCCGCGCTCGGAGTCGGCCAGCGTTCTGCGGATGATCTCCTTGATGTCGTCGATGGTCAGAGGCTCGAGCCTGAACAGGAGGCTGCGGCTCATCAGCGGCGTGTTGATCTCGAATCCGGGATTCTCGGTGGTGGCGCCGACCAACACGATCCAGCCGTTCTCGACCGCGGGTAGAAGCGCGTCCTGCTGGGCCTTGTTGAAGCGATGGATCTCGTCGAGGAACAGCACGGTGCGCGTGTTCTGTTGCCCGAGCCGGTCCCTCGCGGCCTGGATCTGCTTGCGAACCTCGGCGACGCCGGCGCTGACCGCGCTCATCGACACGAAGTGGGCACCTGTGGACCCGGCGATGATGTTTGCCAGGGTCGTCTTGCCGGTGCCGGCCGGTCCCCACAGCACGATCGAGCTGAGCTCTCCCGACTCGATGAGAGCGCGCAGGGCCCGGCCCTCGCCGAGCAGGTGGTCCTGGCCCACGACGTCGTCAACCGACCGAGGGCGCATCCGGGCTGCGAGCGGCGCGAACGAGTCGAACCGGTCCTCGAGGTTGCTCTCGAACAGATCCACGTCTCCATGCTCGCACGCCCAATGTGATTCTGAGCGCGGGAGCTCAGGCGTTCAGAGTCCGACGGGGAGCTCGAGGAGCCCATGTGCAGGTGGCTCCGTTATCCCGAGCATCGCCTGCAGCAGCATGAACGGGGCGGCGGCGGCCCACGCCTGCGGCCTGCAGGCAACCGGATAAGCAACGTACGGTGCGCCCTCGGTCCGGTCGAATCCGCAGAACAGCTCTGGCAGGCTGGCGTCCGTCGCCTGCAGAGCCGCGTCGAACATGGCGGCCGAGATGATCTCGGTCTCGTCCGGGAAGTCGTAGCGCTTTAGTCCGGCCGCGATGATCGCGTTGTCGTGCGGCCACACCGATCCGTTGTGGTAGCTCCTGGGGTCGAACGCGGGAAAGTCGCTCGACAGCGTACGGATGCCCCAACCCGAGAACATGTCAGGCGCCATCAACCGATGAACCACCGATGCGGCCTTGTCTTCGTCGACGATGCCCGTGAAGAGACAATGCCCCGGGTTCGAGGTCACGCTGTCGACCTGTTTCTTGCCTCCGTCGAGGGCCAGGGCGAAGGTGCCCTCCTGCGGCATCCAGAAGACGTCGTTGAAACTCTTCTTCAACACCTCGGCCTCGCGCCCGAGTTTTTCGGCTCTCGCCCGGTCGCCCAGCGCGTCGTAGACCGCGGCGATCCTCTGCTTCGCCATATACACGTAGCCCTGAGCTTCCACCAGCGCGATCGGTCCGGTCGCCCGCGTCCCGTCTGCGTGCACTATCGCGTCGTCAGAGTCCTTCCATCCCTGATTGACGAGGCCGTTCGGTGAACGCCTTCGGTACTCGATAAAGCCGTCACCGTCGAGGTCGCCGAACGCGTCGATCCACCACAACGCCGCGTCCAGCGCAGGCCACAGCTCGGCCATCGTATCGAGGTCAGCCGTCCATCTCCAGTACGCCGCGGCGAGCATGACGAACAGCGGGGTCGAATCAACCGAGCCGTAGTAGGGGTTGTAGGGAATGAAACCTCTCCTGGCGAGCGGACCGCGCCTCAGTTCGTGCAGGATCTTCCCGGGCTCGGCGTCGCGCTGAGCGTCGTCCTCGGTCGCTTGGTGTCGAGCCAGGTACAGAAGGGCCTGTCTGGCGGGATCGGGATTCAAGAGCAGCATCTCGTACGCCGTTATCAGCGAGTCCCTTCCGAACGGAGCCACGTACCAGGGGATCCCCGCCGCGATGACGTCGTGATCGTCGATGGGAGTGATCAGCGAGTGCAGGTCCCTCGATGCCGCCGCGCAGACCCGGTCGTAGGACGGACGCAGACCAACGATCCGGGTGCACGACTCCGACCACCGACGACGTGCCGCTGCAGCGGAGTCGCCGGCAGCCTCGAACGAGCGGTGCATCGCTCGGCGCCCATCGAAAGACGGCTCGACGACGAGATCGATCACCGCGCTTTCTTGAGATGCGAGGTTCAAGGGCCAGCGCGCTTCGGCTCTGCCGGGCGACGCGTCGACAGCCGGCGGCTCCGGATTCAGTTCGACGATGGTTTCTCTGAGAGCGTCGTCCACACCCCAATGGCCGAACCGAACCTCGTCGCCCCTCCACGCGGGAGCAACAATAGGTCTCCGGATCGGGCTCGGGCCGACGTCTCGAACCTCGAACATGTCCGCGAAATCGGCGCCGAGCGCGAGCGCGACCTCGGTTTCGACTTCGGCCGCACCGCTGCTTCGGATCTCGATTCGCTCGTACAGACGTCCGTCCGCGATACGCCGCACGCGCCGCACGCGGAGCGTGGTCAGGTTGGTGGACCCCTTGGATTCGGGGTGCGCCGCTGCAGTGAGGTCGATCACCGCTTCATAGCCGAGACTCGCAGACGAAGCCACCAACACGGGCTCCCGACCATCGACCATGAGACCCAGCTCGGAGAGATAGCGCGTGTCGTCGCAATAGAGACCCTCGCCCGACGCTCGTTGGGCGCGCACATCGCCATCGCGCCGCGAGCAGGCGAACAGCGCCCCCTCCTTGACGACGAGCAGTCCGATGTCGTCCGGGCTCAGGTGCTCTCGGGCTTTCTTTGTGCGATAGAGCCCGCCTGGCGGGAGCTCCCGCGCTCAGAATCCTTCGGGGGGGTGGATGTCAGGTGGAGGGCTTCGAGTTGGTCGTTGGAGACGGGGGCCGGGGCTCCCGTCAGTGGGTCGAAGGCGGTCTGAGTCTTGGGAAAGGCAATGACCTCTCGGATGTTCGACTCCCCGGCCGCGAGTGCAGCGATCCTGTCGATCCCCGGAGCGATACCGCCGTGGGGCGGGGGGCCGAACTTGAACGCGTCCAGCAGGAACCCGAATTTTTCTCGCTGTTCGGCTTCGTCGATACCCAACGCGCTGAAGACGCGGCTCTGCATGGCGGCGTCGTGGATACGAATCGAACCCGAGGCCAGCTCCCATCCGTTCAACGTGATGTCGTAGCTCTTGCTGATCACCCTCGCGGGGTCCGTCTCGAGGTACTCGACCGTCTCCTCGACGACCCCGGTGAAGGGATGGTGGATCGGGTCCCACCGGTCCTCCTCCTCATTTCGCTCGAACCAGGGGAAGTCCACAATCCATGCGAACTTCCAATAGTCGGCGTTCCCCGGGTCGTACTCAGGCACCAGGCCGAAGCGTTCGGCGAGTCTCACCCGGAGGTTCCCCAGAATCTTGTGCGCGACCGAGTGACGAGCGTCGGCCACGATCAGCACGAGGTCGCCCTCACTCGCACCCGTCGCCTTCAGGAGCCCGGCGCGCTCGTCGTCGGTGAAGAACTTGTCGAGCGGAGACTTGAACCCGTCGGGAGTCACTCCGATCCAAACGAGCCCTCCCGCCCCAAGCGACTTGGCCTGATCGACCAGCGCGTCGAGCTCTTTGCGGGCGAGACCGCCCTGGCCCTCGACGACCAGGGCCTTGACCAATCCCCCACGGTCGAGGACCGTGCGGAAGACCTTGACTTCGGTCGATGCGAACACGTCCGCGAGATCGACGAGCTCCATCCCGTAGCGCAGGTCCGGCTTGTCAGTTCCGAAGCGATCCATCGATTCGCCGAAAGGAAGACGCACGAAGTCTGCGAGTTCGACGCCCAGCACTTCGCGCCAGGCGAACTTGAACATGCGCTCGGTCGATTCGAGGACGTCCTCGACCTCGACGAAGCTCATCTCGACGTCTAGCTGCGTGAAGTCGGGCTGACGGTCGGCCCTCAAGTCCTCGTCGCGGAAGCATCGAACGATCTGGTAGTAGCGATCGAGTCCCGACACCATCAGGAGTTGCTTGAACAACTGTGGGCTCTGAGGCAACGCGTAGAACGAACCGGGGTGCACGCGTGCGGGAACGAGGTAATCGCGGGCCCCCTCCGGTGTGGCCCGCGTGAGCATTGGAGTCTCGACCTCGGTGAAACCCTCGGAGTCGTAGAACCGGCGGATCGCGCTTACGATGCGATGCCTCATCTGCAGATTGCGCTGCATACGATCCCGACGAAGATCGAGATAGCGATAGCGCAGGCGGAGCATCTCGTCCACATCGGCGTGCTCGTCTATCTGGAAGGGAGGAGTTTCGCTGCGAGAGACGATCTCGATGACGCCGGCCGCCACCTCGATGGCGCCGGTCGGGATCTTGTCGTTGACAGTGCCCTGCGGGCGAGCGCGAACCTCGCCGCCGACCCTGATGCAGAACTCGCTTCGCAACGACTCGGCGGTCTCGTAGGAGCCGCGCGATATCTCGGGGTTGAACACGATCTGGACGAGGCCCGCCACGTCGCGCAGGTCGATGAAGATCACCCCCCCGTGATCGCGGCGCGTGTGAACCCATCCGCACAATGTGACGCTCGTGCCGACATCCTTGGCTCGAAGGTCGCCGCACCGGTGAGTGCGCAGCATCTATTGCTCCTCTTTCCTCAGTTGATTCAACAGTTGCTCTCGGGAGACGCGCTCCTGTTCGCCGGTGGCGAGGTCCTTGAGCGTGACCTCTCCGGCATCGAGCTCGTCGTCGCCCAGAATCACAGCCCATGTCGCCCCCGAGCGATCGGCCGACTTCATCTGACCCTTCATGCCCCGGCCCATGAGGTCCCAGTCGGCTCCGATTCCCGCCCGCCTCAACTCCGTTACGAGTGACAATGCCTCGCTCCTGGCCCGGTCGCCGAGAGCCACGACGAAGATCCTCACGTAGCGGGGCTGCCACTCCTGCAGAGTGCGCGATGCCAGCAGTAGGCGGTCGACGCCCAGAGCGAAACCGATACCGGGCAGATGCCCCCCGCCCAGAGACTCGGCGAGCCCATCGTAACGACCCCCGCCGAGGACCGTCGCCTGGGCGCCGAGATCGTCCGAGACGAACTCGAACGCGGTGCGCGTGTAGTAGTCGAGCCCTCGGACGAGCGTCGGATCGAGCGCGCACTCCACGCCCAGAGAGTCGAGCAAACGTCTCAGCTCATCGAAGTGCCGCTTGCAGTCGTCGCACAGATACTCGGTAATCGCGGGCGCGTCCTTCATCACCGCGATCGTGGCCTCCTCCTTCGAGTCGAACGCGCGCAGAGGATTCTCGTCGATGCGGCTCCCGTCGGCCGCCTCGAGCTCCGTCTCACGCGCGCGCAGGTAGTCGACCAGCGCTTTCAGGTATCCGAGGCGACAAGACTCATCCAGGTGACCGATAGAGTTGAGCAACAGCCTGCACTCGGCCCCCGCCTCGTTCAAGAAGCGAGCAGCGAGCTCGATGATCTCGGCGTCGATCTCTGGACCCTCCGAACCGATCGCCTCGATGTTGACCTGAGTGAATTGCCGGTAGCGGCCCCTTTGGGGGCGCTCCTGCCGAAACATGGGGCCCCAGCAGAGAAGCTTCACCGGCAGCGATCCCTTATCGAGCCGGTTCTCGAGCACCGCCCGGACGACCCCGGCCGTGGCCTCGGGCCTCAGCGTCAGCGAGCGCCCACCGCGGTCGTGAAACGTGTACATCTGTTTGCTGACGACTTCGGTTCCCTCACCCACACCTCGCTCGAAGACCTCCGTGTGCTCGAAGATCGGCGTGTCCATCGGCTCGTAGCCGGCGAGGCCGAACACTCGGTTGAGGGCTAAGTCGAAGACGCGGTGCCAGCGCCACGACTCGGGAGGCAGCAGGTCTCGCGTTCCCCTGGGCGCGCTGAAGGAGGACGGTTGGTCGGACATCAGGTCATCCTAGAGGCTTTGCGCGATGTGTTTGGATGGGTTGCAGGCCCGTCTTCATCATCAGGAGGTCGCATGCCGCAGGCCCGCACCGAGGAGCGGTCCGAGCTCGAACGGATCGCCAGAAGGCTCCGCCACTACATCGTGAGGTCCACCACCGAGGCGGGGTCGGGCCACCCATCGACTTCCCTGTCCATGGTCGAGGTCGTGACCGTCCTCTACTTCGGGGGCGTCCTCCGCTACGACCCGCAGCAACCGCATCACCCAGACAGGGATCGCTTCATCCTGTCCAAGGGTCACGGAGCGCCGGGCCTCTATGCGGTGCTCGCCGAGGCAGGCTTCTTTCCCGTCGAGGACCTGATGACTCTGAGGAAGATGGGCTCGCCTCTCGAGGGCCATCCGAACATGCGGCGGCTGGCCGGCGTCGAGGCGTCTACCGGCTCGCTCGGACAGGGGCTCTCGATGGGAATCGGGCACGCCCACGCAGCCAGGTTGGATGGCAGCGGCTTCCGGACCTACGTGATGACCGGCGACGGCGAGATCGAGCAGGGACAGGTATGGGAGGCCGCAATGCACGCCGGCAACCACGGTCTCGACAATCTCACGCTCATCGTCGACCGCAACCGCCACCAGCAAACCGACGCCGTCGAAAAAGTGCAGCCGCTCGATCCGCTCGCAGCTAAGTTCGAATCGTTCAACTGGGAGGCGCGCGAGATCGACGGCCACAGCCTGGACGATGTCGCGGCTGCGTTCGAATGGGCGCGCGGCATCTCGAGCAAGCCGCAGGCGATCATCGCTCGCACGGTCAAGGGGAAGGGCGTCTCGCTGCTCGAGGAAGCGCAGGCCAAGTGGCACGGAAAACCCATCCCCAAGGAGGAAGAGGCGAGGGCCCTTCAGGAGATTGGAGCCGACCTATGAGCTTCGGGCTGTCACGCGTGTCGCTCGAGTCCGGTCCCGCTACGCGGGAAGCTTTCGGGGAGGCGCTCGCCGAGGCGGGCGCGAAGAAGGACGTCGTCGTCATCGACGGAGACGTCAACAACTCGACCTTCACGAACAAGTTCAAAGACAAGTATCCCGAGCGTTTCTTCAACGTTGGGATCGCCGAGTCGAACATGATCGGCATCGCATCCGGTCTCGCCGCGGCCGGCAAGATCCCGGTTGTCGCTTCGTTCTCGACGTTTTTGTTGAGCAACGCGTTCGACCAGATTCGAATGGGAGTTGCCTTCCCAAACCTCAACGTGAAGCTCGTCGGGACGCACGCCGGCATCTCCATCGGCGAGGACGGTCCCAGCCAGATGGCGGTCGAGGACGTGGCTCAGGCCTGCGCCTTCCCGGGCATGACCGTAGTGGTGCCTGCGGACGGACCGAGCGCGGCCATCGCGACCCACGCGCTGCTCGAGCGCGAGGGACCGACTTTCATGCGTTGCGGTCGGCCGGGGGTGCCGCTCCTCTATGAATCGTCAAGCGACTTTCAGATCGGCAAAGCGAACACCTTGAGAGAGGGCGACGACATCACCATTATCGCCAACGGGATCATGGTCGCGATGGCACTCGATGCGGCCGAGGGTCTCGCGGCCGACGGTGTCCAGGCGCGCGTGCTCGACATGCACACGGTCAAACCCATCGACACCGACTGCATCGTGAAGGCAGCCAACGAGACGCGCGCAATAGTCGTGGCCGAGGAACACCTCGCCTACGGGGGCCTTGGATCTACCGTGGCCATGGTCGTCGGCGAGCACAGGCCAACGCGGATGGCGTTCGTCGACATCGGTGACACCTATGCGACCTCGGGCAAACCCGACGAGCTCCTCGAGCACTTCGGTCTGACGCCCGATGCCATATTGGACGCCGCCCGTCGAGTGCTCAAGGACTGAGCGGGCAAGACAGCCTCTATCTGCCTCTCCGCGCGGGCTTCCTTTTTCCGGACCGCTTCTTCGGTGATTTGTTCGTCTTTTGCTTCGCCCCCGTCGACTTCGAAGCCGAAGCCTTCGCCCCCGAGCCCGCGGCCGCCGATTTCGAAGCCGGTGTTCTCGCGCTTCGCGAAGAAGCCGCCGGCTGCTTGCGATCGGCAAAGTTCTCGAAAGCGACCACCAGCGGCGCCGCCGTGAAGACGGACGAGTAGGTGCCGGCCAGAATTCCAACGATCAACGCCAGCGCGAAGTCCGTCAGTGTGTCGCCACCCAGGAAGTACAGAGCGAACAGGATGAACAAGGCGCCCATTCCCGTGTTGATCGTCCGAGGAACCGTCTGCAGACAGGCGTCGTTCGCCACAACCGCCACAGACTCCCTGGAGCGCAAGCCTCTCTGTTCTCGAATCCGGTCGAAGATGACGACGCTGTCGTTGATCGAGTAGCCGATAACCGTAAGCAAGGCCGCTATGAAGACACCGTCGATGTCCTTGCCGAGCCAGGCGAAAACTCCAACGAGAATGACCAGGTCGTGGAACATCGCCATGACCGCAGATGCCCCGTAGGTCCATCTGAAACGAAAGGCCAGGTAGATCAGTTGCACTCCAAGGCCAAGTCCGAGCGCGATGAGCGCGCTCCTCCGCAGCTCGTCCCCAATGGTGGGACCGATGAATTCGTCGCGCACGACCTCGGCCGGCCCTCCGACCGCCTCGACGGCCTGGGCGATGGCCTCATCCTCGGTATCCGAGAGGTCGGCCGCCCGGACGCTGACATTGCCCGTGCCGGACTCCTGAACGACGGCCCGCGGGAACCCCGCATCTGCGAGCTCACTTCGGAGCCCGTCGAGATCGACGTCTTGAGCCGTCGAGTACTCGATCAGCCGGCCGCCGGTGAACTCCAGCCCGAAGTTGAGACCCCGCGACACGAGACCAGCTACGGCCAGCGCCATCACTGCAAGTGAAACTCCAAACCAGATCCTCGAGCGCGACATGATCTCGAAGGGATGCTCTTTGAGGTAATTCCTCAAGCGTCCGCCCACGTTCATGCCGAAGAGGCCCGGTCGGGACTCCAGAACATGAGATCTCGTCACGAGGTCGACCAGCACGCGCGTGATGACGATTGCCGAGAACATCGACGCGGCAACACCGACCACCAACGTGATGCCGAATCCTCGAACGGCTCCCGAGGCAAAGAAGAACAGAATGATCGCCGCAAGCACCGTGGTCGCGTTCGAGTCCGCGATCGCGCTCCAAGCCTTGTCGAACCCCCTCGACATAGCGGTGCGGAGCCTTCGTCCCTCGGCGAACTCCTCCTTACCTCGTTCGAAGATCAGCACGTTGGCGTCGACTGCCATTCCGATCGCCAGAACGAAACCGGCGATGCCCGGAAGGGTCAACGTTGCCCCGATGGCGAGAAGCGCGGCGTAAGAGATCAGTCCATAGGCGAGGAGAGCGATCCCGGCGAGCACTCCCAGGACCCGGTAGTACGCGATGACATAGAGAATCGTCAGGAGCCCGCCGATGAGCGCTGCCTGGACGCTGGTGTCGATCGCAGCCTCACCGAGGGTCGGGCCGATGGTCCGCTGCTCGACTACCTCGACGGGCACCGGGAGAGCACCCGCCCGGATCAGCAGCGCGAGATCCTTGGCCTCCGACTCGGTGAAGTCCCCCGTGATCACGGTGTCCCCACCTGGAGGGATTCCGACGTCGCACTCGATTTCCTCGCCCACCTGAGGGCTCGACAGAACGTCGCGATCGAGAACGATCGCAACGCGACGTTGAGGAGACCCAACGGGTTCGCAGGCCGCCTCGCCGGTCAGCTCGGCCCATAGGTCCCCCCCATCACCGCGAAAGGAGACCGATACCTGCCACTGGGCGCCGACCTGGGTGTCGACGATCGCCTGAGCGTCGCCGACCGCGTCGCCCGTGAGTCTCGCCTCCTCCAACCTGATCCGCTGTCCGTCCTCGTCCGGAAGCTCGAGGTCGCCGTCTTCCTCGCTCTTGTCCTCGAGCCCCCGGTCCCCCTTGCGCCCAGACCCCGCGTCATCCCCCGCGCCCTCCGGATCCGCCAGCCCGAGCACGGGATGAAAGGTCAGCTGCGCGGTCCGGCCGATGACCTCGAGGGCCTCTTCCGGGTCGGACACTCCGGGCAGCTCGATGATGATCCGCCTGTCGCCGGACTCCTGAATGGTCGGCTCGCTCACGCCGAGTTGGTCGACGCGGCGTCGCAGCACCTCGAGCGTCCGGCTAACGGTGTCCTCGTTGACCGTTCGCTCTTCGGTGTCCTGAGCCTCGAGCACGATCTGGGTACCACCACGCAGGTCAAGGCCGAGACGTATGGGTTCTGTAAAGACAAGCCATGCGGCCCCTGCGAGCATCACCACCGACAGGAACACGCGCCATCCAAATCCGCGCTTCATAGAAAACGAAACCTCCGGTTCGGCGACCGCCTCTTCTTAGGCTGGTCGGAGAGTCAGGCCAGAGCGGGATTCGGCGGAGCGCGCGAGCCCAGTCGCGAGCCCGGCTCGGCGCCGAATGCCTTGTGTCCCTCGGCCGTAGTGGTGGTCACGGTCAGCCTCAGCGCTGCCAGGCCGGCGAGCAGCACCACGGCGGCGAGCGGTTGGAAAGGACGGCGGTCGATCGAGCGATCCAGGTCCCGCGCCCTGGCAACCGTCGGGGTCACCCTCATCACGCCGGTCTCGACGTCGGGGGCCAGAATCCGGGTTCCGGAATCGGCTGGCTTCGAGGTCGGATCGCCGAGCGGCTGAGACCAGCCGAGCCAACACACGACAACAGCCGCCAGTGCCACGTACAGGCGCGTCATGTTGGCTCGTGGCCTGGTGAATGGGTCATAGAGCGCCTTACGGTACTTCATTCTCGAGAACGTCCGGCTATGGCAGACGGGCTAGAACGCCTTGGCCGAATCGATGAGGATTGTCACCGGGCCGTCGTTGACGAGGCTCACCTGCATGGCGGCACCGAACTCGCCCGTGGCGCAGCGCGTGGCTCGGCCCTCGATGGCCTCAACGACCCTCTCGTAGATCGATTCGGCCTCGGCCCCTCGAGCGGCGTGGACGAACGACGGACGTCTCCCCTTCCTGGCGTCCCCGTAGAGAGTGAACTGAGACACGAGCAGCACATGGCCATCGACGTCGCGAAGCGAACGGTTCATCCTTCCTTCGCCGTCATTGAAGATGCGGAGGTTGCAGATCTTGTCGGCCGCCCACTCGACCTCCTCGTCCCCATCGGTGTCGGTGATACCGATAAGCACCACGAGGCCGCTGCCGATGGCACCCGTCACGCGGTCACCAACGGTCACGCTGGCGGATGAGACCCGCTGCACGACGAGTCGCACTCAGACCTCCCGGCCGGCCGACGCTATCAAGTGAGGGGCAGAACGCCGGTATAGATGTTGCCTGCGATCGGCGCCGCTACCTGGCCCCCTATGCCTCCGTATTCGGACACAACGGCAATGGCGACCTGTGGTGCATCGATGGGAGCGAAGGTGATGAACCATGCGTGGTTGCGCCGCTTCCCGTCGACATCGACCTCGGCCGTGCCGGTCTTGCCGGCCACGCGCACGCCGCTGATCCGAGCCGCCGTCCCGGTGCCACTGTTCACGGCACTCTCCATCAGCACGGCAAGCTCATCGGCCGTCGACCTCTTCAGAACGCGCTTCCCCTTCTTCGGATCGCCAAGAGACGAGCGCGGTTCCATGCGCTTTCCACCGTTCGCGACCGTCGCGGCAACGGTGGCCATCTGGAGAGGTGCCGCAAGGTCCTGGGCCTGGCCGATCGACCCCCACATCAGGTCACTGGAATCCTCCGGAAACGGAAACGAGGGCTCCGCCGCGTCTAGGGGCATCGCCGGCTTCGAGTTGAACCCGAACAGCTCGGCGTACCTGGTGAGCCTCTTGGCTCCGAGATCGAGTGCAACTTGAGCAAACGCGGTGTTGACGCTGTTGCGGACGGCCGTTGCGAAATCGAGGGTTGCGTAGGCGCCAGATTCGAAGTTTCTGACTCCCTGGTACTCCGACGGACCCGTCAACATGGTCGACGGTTCGACCACTCCCGTATCGAGCGCCGCTCCCGCCGTCACAACTTTCATCGCCGATCCGGGTGGGTAGATGCCCGACAGCGCGCGATTGAACGGTTCGAACCCTGTGCTTCCGACGTAGCCGCTCGGATCGATCTCGTACGACGTTACGGCCGCGAGGATGTCTCCGGTGCTGGGGTCGAGCACTACGGCGCCGCCGACGGTCGATCCGAAGGCGTTCGACGTTGCACGTTGCACGCGCATGTCGAGTGTCGCCCTCACGTTCTTAGAAGGCGCCCCCCGCCGCTCGTCCAGCGCGAGCTGCGATCTCCCTCGCTTATCCACCACCCGGAGGAGCAGGTCCGGCGTCCCGGCCAGTCTTTCCTGGTAGGCCCCCTCGAGCCCCGAGCCACCAACCAGATCTCCGGTCTCGAGACCCGGCGATGCGTCCTTCAGGTCTTTCTTGGTGAGGGCTTCGAGATGGCCGATCGTGGTCCCGGCCAGAGAACCGAAGGGGTAGGAACGATTGAACCCATCGCCCCTCGCGATGGGTGTCCCGTTACGCGCAAGGATGCTTCCGCGTTTCGGCCACGTCGCCTTCAGATCGAGCCGTTCACCGTCGGCCACATCGGGGAACATCAAGTTGTCGGGCTCCAGGAAGGACCAGTTCTCGGTCTCGGCGTCGAAGACCATCTCCAATACGCCTTCGAGCGAGATCGTCCCGAATCCATCGACGTCGTAGACGATGCCGTATTCCGCCTCCGTCGAGAGATCCTCATCCTCTTGACCGTCCTCGGCCGTTGGCGTCTCGACCTCCTTTGTCAGCGTGACCTCGAACCCATCGGCCACGTCCCTGCCCGGAGCGCGCCGAATGGCTCGTTCGATCTCCGCTTCGAGCATCGTCGAGTCGTTGGCGAAGAGTTCGGCCATCGCATCCGCGTCTGCCTCGTTCCACACCTCGAACAGAGCGCTTGCGACCGCGTTGGGATCGGGAATATCCGATCGACTCTCACCGTCGTTGGTGCATGACGCGGTTATCAGAGCGAGCAGCATCGTGATGGTTAAACCCCATCGCGGGGCGATTCGTCGCAGCCTCATCCGTTAGCCCCTGGCCGCGGAAGGGACGACTCGATACGCGTCGAAGACCGAGTCGACGTTCTTGACGCTCGAGATGACGTGCTCGAGGTGACTCGGGTCCCCGAGCTCGAAGGTGAACGAGAGCGCAGCGATTCCATCGCGACCCGTGCGCGTCGTCGATGACAGAATGTGGATCCCCTGGTCGGAGATGGCCGCGGTCACGTCGCGCAGGAGCTTGGCTCTGTCGAGGGCCTCTATCTGAATGGCCGCGATGAAGGTGCCCTGTTGCTGGCTGCCCCACCAGACATCGATCATGCGCCCCTCTTCGTTGCTCGCTCGAAGGGCCATGGCATTAGGGCAGTCGAACCGATGGACCGACACACCTCGACCACGGGTCAGAAAACCGACGATCTGATCCCCCGGCACCGGGGTGCAGCAACGAGCAAGCCGGACCAGAAGATCATCATGTCCCTCGACGATGACTCCTTTGCCGCGGCTCTTGCGCTGCCGAAGACTGCGCGGGGGCTTCGAGGGAAAGTCGACGTCTTCGTCCTCTTCCTCCGCGGCCTCGGGCTCGAAAAGCCGGATCACGCGCGAGGTGACCGATTGCGTCGAGAGTCTGCCTTCGCCGATCGCAACGTGCATCGAATCCAGGTCCGAGTAGTGCAGCTCTTCGGCGACCGTTCCGAGAACATGACCCTTCGAGATCTTGTCGACGGGTAGACCCTGTTTACGCATAGCCTGCACGAGTGCCTCGCGTCCTTGAGCCAGCGCGTCCTCGCGGCGTTCGCGCGCGAACCACTGCCGGATCTTGTTACGGGCGCGCGGCGTCCGCACGATCCCGAGCCAGTCGCGCGAGGGCCGGGCGGGACCCTTGCTGGTAATGATGTCGACCGAGTCGCCGCTCTGCAACTCGTGGTTGAGAGCGACGAGTTTTCCGTTGACCCGCGCTCCGACCGTGCGATGACCCACCTCGGTGTGGATCGTGTAGGCAAAATCGAGCGGCGTGGCGCCTCGGCTCATGTCGATGACGTCACCTTTGGGCGTGAAGACGAAGACCTCGTCGGAATAAAGGTCGATCTTTAGAGATTCCATGAACTCGCGTGGGTCCGACGACTCCCGTTGCCAGTCCATGACCCGCTGGAGCCATGCCATCTCCTCCTCGCGCACTTTGCCCTTCTGCTGTTCCTTGTAGAGCCAGTGCGCGGCGATCCCAAACTCTGCCGCCCTGTGCATCTCGTGTGTGCGGATCTGAATCTCGATCGGCCGACCGGTCGAGCCCATGACGGTCGTATGAAGGGACTGGTACATGTTGAACTTTGGCATCGCGATGTAGTCCTTGAAGCGCCCCGGCAGAGGCGTGAAGAGTGTGTGAATCGCGCCCAGAGCTCCGTAACAATCCTTGACGTTGTCTACGACGACCCTGATACCCATCAGGTCAAAGATCTCGTCGAACTGCTTTCCCCGCACCATGAGTTTCTGGTAGATGGAGTAGAGGTGCTTCGGCCGGCCCGACACCTCCGATTTGATCTTGACCTCGCGCAGCTTCTTCTCGATGCCGTGCGTTACCTCATCGAGAAGGAGCTCACGCTGAGGCTCGCGCTGCTGCACCAGGGACGAGATCTCCTCGAAACGCTTCGGATGCATCGTGGCGAACGCGAGGTCCTCGAGCTCCCACTTGATCGCGTACATGCCCAGCCGGTGGGCAAGCGGCGCGTACACCTCGATTGTCTCGATCGAGATGACCTCCCGCTTCTCCGGCCTCAATGGCGCAAGGGTTCGCATGTTGTGCAACCTGTCGGCCAGCTTGATCAGCAGCACGCGAATATCGCGCGCGGTCGCGATGATCATCTTGCGGATGTTCTCGGCCCTGCTCTGCTCTTTGGAGCGAAAGCGGATCTTGTCCAGCTTGGTCAGACCATCGATGAGGCTCGCCACGTCGAAGCCCATCGACCCCTCGACCTCGACCAGGGTCAAGTCGGTGTCTTCCACCGCGTCGTGCAGAAGCGCGGCCATGATCGAGGTCTCATCGAGCCCAAGCTGAGCGAGGATCAGCGCGACCCCCAGGGGGTGAGTGATAAAGGGGTCACCCGACTTCCGCATCTGGCCTCGATGAGCCTCCTCGGCCATCGAATAAGCGCGCTCGATGGCCTTCGTGTCGGCCTTCGGTCTGCTCTTCCGGACTTCCTTGATGAGGTTGTCGAGAGCCGGATCGAGTGGCTGGCGCGCCGGTCTTACCTTCTTGAGCACGGCTTTGACACCCCTGGCCTGGGATTCCGAGGAGGGGGTGGGAGTTTGTTCCGCCTGAGTGTGCTCCTGAGTCGAGCCCATGCTTCATTCTACGGCGGCGGCGTGCGAAATGGACCTTTTCGGCGCGAGATGAGGCTACGGAACGTCGCGCCCCCGGGCGAAGACGACCACCTCGTCGGCTCTCCTCATGGATTCGACGATCCAGCCCGCCGTCAACCACGCCCGGGCGTGCATCTTGCGGTCGTCGTTTCGCCACCACGAGGGGTAGCGCGCGTTGGTCGGCAGAATCTCCTCGATGACGGTCTCTATCTCCTGGACGCTCATCTCGAGATGGTCAACGCTGCTCGGCTGGTCCGCAAGAAATGCGGCCAGTCTGATGTACTTCAACGACCTTCTCGACTGAGCTTTCCCCTCTTGCACGATGGCGCAACTCTATGGAGGGGCGGAGCGGGCTGACAGGGGGAAAGACGAAATAAGCGCATTCGTCCCTCATCTTCGCCAGTGCTCGAAAGCCCTGCTCGCCTAGTAGGAGATCAGGCTGAAGAACTCGTATCCGCCGAGTTTCTCGCGACCGTTTAGGAAGGCCAACTCCATGATCGTCGCGATCCCGGCCACCTTGCCGCCGCAGCGCTCGGTAAGCTCGGCGGTCGCCTTCGCGGTCCCACCCGTTGCCAGGACGTCATCAACGATGAGAATGCGTTCACCCTCAGAGATCGCGTCCCGATGCATCTCGAGGTGGTCGTAGCCGTACTCGAGCTGGTACTTCTGGCTTTCGACGGTGTATGGCAGCTTGCCCTTCTTGCGAACCGGTATAAGCCCGGCGGTGAACCGATACGCGAGGGGGGCCGCAACGATGAAGCCGCGGGCCTCGATTCCGAGCACGAGGTCGATCTCGTCCCGATCGAAGTGGTGGGCGATCGCATCGATCGTGTAGCTAAACGCCTTCTTGTGAGCGAGAAGAGGCGTGATGTCTTTGAAGACCACGCCCTCTTTGGGAAAGTCGGGGATGTCGCGGATATGTTCCTTGAGCCACTCATGCTGAGAATCGGACATGTCTCGTGAACCCTTTCTCGGAAGCCTAGAGCACTTGTCCGTCCGTAGGGCGGTTCCGAGCCCTTCGCTCGGCGAGGCGCAGCCGAAGCTTCGCCGAAGCCTAGAGCAGCTTTGTGCCGTTGATGTCGATCTTGAACTCGCACTCCAGGTGCTCCGCCGCTCGCCGGCACATGACCATGCGCGACAGGAAGATCTCGAAGTACTCCATGACCCCCGCCAGCTCGGTGTCGATGACGAGCTCGAGTGTCAACGTGCGAGCCCCGTCGTCGACACGAAGGAAGGACCGCTCGACGGCGTTGTTAACGCGATCGTGGATGTCGAAGATGGTCGGGTCCTTCACCCTGACCCTCGATCGATGAACATCGGACTTGTCGGCCACGATCACCGCAGCTCCGACGGGGTTCACCGGATTGCCGAACTCCTCCTCGTGATTGCCGATTGCTCCCAGGATGATCCCGATCTCCTTGTACGACATTCCCAGCTCTTTGAGGATGTCGTAGGTCAACACCGACCCCGTCTGGCTGTGCATTGAACGGCATACGAAGTTGCCCATGTCGTGGAGGTAGCCCGCTATGGCCCCGAGCTCCGCCATGCGGTCCTCGAAACCCAGCCGGTGGAGGACGTTGTAAGAGATCTTGCTGACGAGACCCGCGTGACGGAACCCATGTTCGGTGTATCCGATCTCGCCGAGGTAGCGGTCGGCCAGCGAGATGAAGGTCTGCACCCCCTCGTGCGACGAGACCTCGTCGAGTGTGATGCCCGAGGACGGTTCGGGCGAGAGAGGTTCTGCGTCGGGGGCCGCGGTAGCAGCCTCCTTGACGGAGCGACTCAGTTCCTCGACATGGCGAGCCACGCCCTCGTCCACAGATTCGGCATCCGCCGAATTGCTCACCGGCGCTACTCCTCCTCCGAGGTGGCGCCGATCTCCTCGTCGTCGTCCTCTGTGATCTTGCGGGCGATCGCCGACTTCACGAACCGGAGGTTGGTCCCGGGAGCCGCCTCGATCTCGAAGTCGTCGTCGCTAATGCGGGTGATGGTTCCGTGGAGGCCGCCGATGGTTACGACCTCGTCTCCGACGTCCACGCTGTCGATGAGGTCTCGGTGCTGCTGAGCCCGCTTCTTCTGCGGGCGAATCAGCATGAAATAGAAGACTCCGATCAGGAGTCCGATGAACAAAAACTGTGTGAGTGCCGCTGAATCCACTCTGGGTCACGTCCTTCGTACGAGTTCCTATGGGTTTGGTTCACGGTAGTCCCAAGTGGAGAGCTACACGCGAATGAAGCCGCGGGGCGGCGGCTCCTGGCCGAATCCTACTACTCGAAAAGGCGGATAGCCGCTTCCGGGATCGTTTCGCCCAGGTGCTCGAAGGCGGCCCTGGTTGCTATGCGCCCGCGTGGAGTGCGTTGGAGGAATCCCAGCCGCATCAGATAGGGCTCGTAGACATCCTCGATCGTGTCGGGCTCCTCGGACACCGCAACCGCCAGCGTCGAGAGACCGACCGGCCCGCCCCTGAACTTGACCACGAGTGCCTCGAGCAGAGCGGCGTCGACCTTGTCCAGCCCTTTGTGGTCCACCTTGAATACCTCGAGCGCCAGAGCTGCAATGTCCTCATCGATCGCGCCGGAGGCACGTACCTGAGCGTAGTCGCGCACCCGGCGAAGAAGCCGGTTGGCGATGCGCGGCGTGCCGCGCGAGCGCCGGGCGATCTCGGCGGCGCCGCCCGCGTCGATGACCACGCCGAGGATCGATGCCGATCGGTGCACGATCTGGTCAAGATCCTCCTGGGAGTAGAAGTCGAGCCGCTCGGTGAGCTCGAACCGGCTTCTCAGAGGCCCCGTGATCAAGCCCGCTCGAGTCGTGGCCCCCACCAGAGTGAAGCGCGGGAGGTCGAGGCGGATGGTGTGGGCGCTCGGCCCCTTCCCGATGACGAGGTCGAGCTCGAAATCCTCCATCGCCGGATAGAGCACCTCCTCGACCGGGCGTGGCAGCCGGTGAATCTCGTCGATGAACAGGATGTCCGAGTCTTCGAGGTTGGTGAGGATCGCGGCGAGGTCGCCCGCTCGCTCGAGGGTCGGGCCGGACGTCTGGCGCAGGTTGGCCCCCATTTCTCGGGCGACCACGTGTGCGAGCGTCGTCTTGCCGAGTCCAGGAGGGCCGCTGAGGAGGAGGTGTCCGGTGGGCTCGTTTCGCTCGCTCGCTGCCTGCAGCACGATGCCGAGGTGCTCCTTCAGCTCGGGTTGGCCGACGAACTCGTCGATGTTGCGCGGGCGGAGCGAAAGCTCGGCCTCGCGCTCGGCGGGATCGCTCGCGACGGCCAGGACCTCTTCGCTCATAGCCGACCCGCGCTCTCGGTGGTGGATCCCGCGCCGGCGAGAGACTTCAAGGCGTTCCGGACGACGTCTTCGACGCAGTCGTCATCGGTGACTGCCAGCTCGTTCAGCGCGACCCGCACCTCGCCGGCCGAGTAGCCGAGGTTCTCCAGCGCGGAGCGCGCCTTGGTTAGGGTCCCAGGCCCGGCCCCCACGATCTCGAGGTCGGGCAGCGACATCTTCTCTTTGAGGTCGAGGACGATTCGCTGGGCCGTTTTCCTGCCGATCCCCGGCACGGACGAGATGGAGGGCACGTCGTCGGTCACGAGAGCGCGGCGAAGATCCTCGGGCGAGAAGGCCGAGCAGACCGCAACAGCGACCTTCGGTCCCACGCCGTTCACCCCGATCAGCAGCTCGAAGGTGCGCCGCTCGGCCTCCGAGTGAAAGCCGAACAGAGCGAGCATCTCCTCCCGCACATGGGTGTGAGTGAAGAGCTTTACCGGTTCGCCCTCGGCGGGCAGCGCCGCGAGCGTTCGCGCCGAACAGATCAACCTGTAGCCAACCCCACCGACGTCGATGAAGCAGCCGTCGTTGGTCTGGCCGGCGACTCGGCCGCGCAAGAACCCGATCATCCCGTCGCCCTTCCGATCGCGGCCCGCAGTCCGCTCCGGTTCAGGTGACAGATGGCAAGCGCGCAGGCGTCGGCCGCGTCGGGGGGCCGCGGCGGGTCGTCGAGCCCCAGGAGCGCCGCGATCATCGCCTGCACCTGTGCCTTCGTGGCTCCGCCATAGCCGACGACCGACTGCTTGACCTCGTTCGGGGTGTAATCGGTGACCTCGAGGCCGGCTTCGGCCGCCGTGGCGAGCGCGACACCCGACGCCTGGCCCACCGCCATGGCAGTCTTGACGTTGGTGGTGAAGAAGAGTCGCTCGAGCGCGACAACGTCCGCACCGTGCTCGTGCATGATCTCGGCGAGCCTCGCTCGCAGGGTCATCAGACGCCTGGCCTGAGTCTCGTCAGCCGGCGTCCTGATGGCTCCGAAGGTCACGAGCCTGAGCCTGCTATCGGCGCGCTCGACCACGCCGTAGCCCATCACGGCCACGCCGGGATCGATTCCGAGTACCCGCACCTGCACCTCCATCTACTTCATCGCAGTTATCGAACGCCTGTTCGCCACAGGTTAGCCTGCGGATGCGACCGAAACACGTCTTTCCCCGCGCTCTCAGGCAGGGGCCTCCTCCTGACGGGGTGGCGAGCGGAAAACTCGCTCGGGAATGAGCCGCGCGAGCCACCTCGAGCGAGACGCGAGCACCGGGGCCCCGAGCGCGAGCACCAGCACATACAGCGCGACGAACGGCCCGATCCGATCATCAAGTCCCGCTGCGGCCGCGAAGGAGGCGAGTATGAGCGAGAACTCACCTCGTCCGAGTGTCGTGAATCCCACATTGCTTGCCTGCCGGCGTCCGAATCCGTTCATCCTAGAGACCACGACGCCGGCCCCGACGTTGAGGATCAGCGTCATGATGACTGCGATGGCCACCGGGACCACAACCGGGCCCAGGCTGCTCGGGTCGATGGTCAGACCGAAGACGAAGAAGAAGACCGCGGCGAAAGCATCGCGCAACGGCAGTACCAGGCGTTCGATGAGGTGAGCCTGCTTGGTCTCGGCCAGGATCAGCCCCACCATGAAGGCGCCGATGGCATCGGAGACACCGATCTCCTCCGCGAAGCCGGCGACGACGATCGCCAACCCGACGAACACGACGGTGAGCAGCTCCTCGTCGTCCTCGCTTCCCAGCAGCCGGCCGACGAAGCGGGATCCGAAGCGCGCGATGGAGAAGAGCACGAGCAGGAACAGAAAGGCGCGGCTGATCTGCAGAAGCGCCTCCCCCGCACCCGAGGCCTGGTCCAGCACCGGCTGAAGGATCGCTAGGTAGAGAGCAAGGAAGATGTCCTCGACAACGACGATGCCGAGGATGAGCCGGGTTTCGGGGTTGGCCAGCCGCTCGAGATCGATCAAGACCTTCGTCACGATCGCCGTGGACGAGATCCCCACGGCGCCCGCGATGACGAGCGCCTCGCGGGCGCCCCATCCGAGCGCCAGTCCGAAGACGAGTCCGCCTCCGACGTTGAGCAGGAGTTTGATGGCACCCGCGGCTATGAGACTCCTTCCTCCACCGATCAGATCGCCGAGCGAAAACTCAAGCCCGAGTTGAAACAGCAGCATGATGAGCCCGACTCTGGCGAACAGCTCGAGCTCGGCGGGGTCGTGAACCAGGATGATCCCCGGCGTATGGGGGCCGAAGAGGATGCCGGCCGCCATGAAGAAGGGAATCGTGGGCAGCCCGATACGTCCCCCGAGACGCGCCAACAGGCCTGCCGCGAGGAACGCGCCGCCCAGGGCGACGAGAGCATCTCCCATCGCTCAGCCCAACATGTAGCTGAGGAAACCGTTCAGGTGCCGCTGGGGACCCACGTACACCAGCCGATCGCCGGAGCGAAGTACCTCATCGGGATCCGGAGCCTTGATCGTCGCCCCCGTCCGAATGATCGATATGACGCTCATCCCTGTGCGCTTGCGCGCCTGTAGCTCGGCGAGCGACTTGCCCGTCGCCGGGCTCTCGTCCGTGAGCGTGATCCAGTCGACGGCGAACTCGCCGATGAGCGCCTCGATCTCCTCGACGACGGCCGGTTTGAAGTAGGCGCCGCTCAGGACCGCTCCGAGGCGGCGCGCCTGGTCGTCGGTCAGCTTCATGACCGTGGAGGGGTCCTCGGCGTCGCGCTCGAAGAAGTAGAGATCTCGGCGGCCCGAGTGGTGTATCACCACGTCGATGCGGTCGCCCTTACCAACGAGAATCTCGAACTTGCGTCCGATCCCCGGCAGTTCTTGCTCGTGTACGGACAAGAAAGCCTCCCTTACTCGTAGCGGTCAAAGAGTGGTGACAGGTACGGTGCCCGCATCACGCTTGGCCTTGCTGCTCGCGCTGGGCAGTTCTTCGATGGTGCGATAGGTCATCCCGTCCGGGTCGATATCCAGCGCGTTGGAGTCGTCTTCACTAAGGTGCTCGAGCAACGACTTAGATGCGAGCACCTGACCGCCGCTTGCGGATTCCTGGATGCGGGCGGCCTCGTTGACCGTGTCTCCGAGCGCCGTAACCTCGAGCCGTCCCCCGGTGACCAGCTGGCCCATGTAGAGCTGCCCACCCCAATGCACGCCGACGTTGACCTTCACGTCGTCGGGGTCGAGGGCCTCGGAGTCATCGCTCGTGCGTTTGACGACGTCGCGCGTCACCACCGCGATCTCTCTTGCGGCCTCGATCGCGCCCCTCGCGGCTCCCGAGGGAGAGCCGAGGTCGCGTGCAATGAAAAACGCCGTGGCGCCGTCGCCGGCATGCTTGCCGACGACCCCTCCGAATCTTCCGATCACTTCGTCGATGGCCGTGATCAACCCCCGCAACAAGCCGAAGTAGGACGCGCTCGGCAAACGCTTTGACACGAGGCCCGAGTCCTGGACGTCGGCGAACAGAATCGCAGCGGGTCTGCGCCCGGGGTCGACGAGCCGCGCCATCCGCTCGAACATGGCGGGGTCTCCGCGCGACACCAGCGAGAGAATGGACGTCGGCAGCGCGGGGCCGTAGAGGACCAGGCGCCCGACGTGCTCGCCCTCGCGTGAATGCAACCGCGTCACCAGCAGGTTGACCGGGATCGGTGGAAGGTCTCCCTGGATGAACTCGATCTGGGACGCCCAACTGGTCGGCGGTGGCTTCTCCTCGATGCGATCGATGACGTCGTCCAGTACCCCTCCGGCGAGGCGCTTCAGCTCATCCTTGCCGCCCGGCGTGTCGTGCAAGACCATCGGAAGTTCGACCTCGAGCAGCGACGCCGCACTCTCCGCCGAGATGAGGCTCTGAAAGGTCCCCCTGCGGATGTGCTCCAGGATGTGCTCGCCGTAGCCGAGCTCGGCGGGATCGCTCTCGCCGGTGAGCTCGAGGATCTCGCTCGAGACCCACAGGAGTCGCCAGTGGGCGTCGTAAAGCTCGGCCGCCCACCCGGTGGCCTCGAGAGAGCGGGCCACCTCCGCCAGCTCCGGATTCTCAGGAAGCGACCGAGGCAAGGACATCGTCGGAGATATCGAAGTTCGCGTACACATCCTGTACGTCGTCGAGCTCTTCCAACGCGTCGATCAGGTTGAGAACCTTCTTTGCGTCACCACCCTCGACCGGCACGGTGCTCTTCGGCATCTGCGTCAGGTCTGCGTTTTCGATAGTGATGCTCGCGGCCGCGAGAGCTTCCGTGACCGCCTTGAATGCATCCGTCGGAGTGATGACCTCGATGAGCTCGTCCCCACCGTTTACGTCCTCGGCCCCCGCATCCGCGGCGACCATGAATACCTCGTCCTCCGACGCGCCGGCCGCTCCCACGGTGACGACCCCTTTGGGTTCGAACATGAACGCGACCGAGCCGGGTTCGGCCATCTTGCCGCCGTGCTTGTTGAAGATACTGCGCACGTCCTGGGCCGAGCGGTTCCGGTTGGACGTCAGGCACTGCACGAGGATCGCAACCCCGCCGGGACCGTAACCCTCGTAGCCCGCTTCCTCGTAAGACTCCCCCTCGAGCTCGCCGGTACCGCGCTTGATCGCACGCGTGATGTTGTCGTTGGGGACCGATCCCGCCTTGGCCTTGGCCACCGCCGTTGCGAGGGTCGGGTTCGAGTCGACGTTGCCTCCCCCGTCGCGCGCGGCGACCTCGACGAAGCGCAGCAGCTTGCCCCATTGCTTCGCGCGCTGCGCGTCGGCCGCGCCCTTCTTCCGTTTGATAGTGCTCCACTTGGAGTGACCAGACATCTAGGCCCCCCGGGCCATCGAGACGAACATCCCGTGCAGTCTCGCATCCCCGGTCATCTCGGGGTGGAAACTCGATGCCAAGAGGTGGCCCTGCCG
Organism: Actinomycetota bacterium; assembly: GCA_050693895.1. GTDB lineage: Bacteria > Actinomycetota > CADDZG01 > CADDZG01 > WHSQ01 > WHSV01. The sequence continues at coordinate 69,814 of JBOGWS010000076.1, forward strand.
GACCACGACCGGTACCCCGTCGCAGGTCGCGAGGACCTCGACGCCCTCTCCGACCCGCTCGATCGCGGGGGCCCTGATGAACACCGCGGTAAAGGAGTCCACGAGTCCTTTCACCTCGAGCTCCGCCTCGAACGAGTCGACCTGGCGCCCGTAGGCGTTACGCCTCACTCCGACGTCCATCACCCCGATACGGTGCGGAGCTTCCCCCCCGCCGAGAATCTCGCTCGCCATGAGGATGAGCCCGGCGCACGTACCGTAGAGCGGCATGCCGTCGTTCGTCCGCTCCTTCAACGGCTCGAGCAACTCGAAGCGGTCGAGCAGCTTGCCGATCGTCGTCGACTCGCCTCCGGGGAGAACCAGGGCGTCGACTCCCGCGAGCTGCGCGGGTGTCTTCACCTCGACAGGAGTTGCACCGGCCGACTCGAGCGAACGGAGGTGTTCGCGCGCATCGCCCTGCAAGGCGAGCACTCCTATTTTCAAACCGCTTACCAGCCGCGCCGCGCGAGTCGCTCGGAGTCGGGTAGGTCGGACACGTTGATGCCGACCATGGGCTCGCCGAGTCCCTGCGACACCTTGGCGATGATGTCCGGGTCGGCGAAGTGGGTCGTGGCGTCGACGATCGCTCGTGCCCTGGCGGCGGGATCACCGCTCTTGAAGATTCCCGAGCCGACGAACACGCCCTCGGCCCCGAGTTGCATCATCAGGGCCGCGTCCGCGGGCGTCGCGATACCACCCGCTGTGAATAGCACGACCGGCAGCTTGCCGGTCTGGGCGATCTCGCGTACCAGATCGAAGGGGGCACGCAGCTCCTTGGCGGCACTCATGAGCTCGCCCGAGTCGAGTGTGGTGAGTCGTTTCATCTCGCCGCCGATCGAGCGCATATGACGAACCGCCTCTACGACGTTGCCCGTGCCGGCCTCGCCCTTGCTGCGAATCATCGCGGCACCCTCGCCGATGCGTCGAAGCGCCTCCCCGAGATTGGTGGCCCCGCATACGAACGGCACGGTGAAGTCCCACTTGTCGACGTGGTTGGACTCGTCGGCCGGGGTGAGCACCTCGGATTCGTCGATGTAGTCCACTCCGATGCTCTCGAGCACCTGGGCCTCGACGAAGTGGCCGATGCGGCACTTGGCCATGACCGGGATCGAGACCGACTCCATGATCTCGTGGACCTTGGACGTGTCGGCCATGCGGACGACGCCTCCCTCGGCTCGAATGTCCGCGGGGACGCGCTCGAGGGCCATGACCGCGACGGCGCCGGCCTCCTCGGCGATCTTGGCCTGTTCGGCGGTCGTCACGTCCATGATGACGCCGCCCTTCAGCATTTCGGCCAGCCCGCGCTTGACCCGAAGTCCTCCGGTCTCTCTGGATGTGTCGGCCATCGTGCGTTCCTCTCTCACCTGCGGTTCCTGGGGGCCACTCGAAGAGCAAGAAAGCAGGCTGTCGTGCCTGAAAATGGCCGCTGACCAGGGTCGTTATCGAACAGCCATTCTATCAGGAGCATCATCCGTTCCCGAGGAGGTTGGAGCGGCCCTACTTCTTGGAGAAGCTGATCGATCCCTGAACGTTGCCCTTCTTGGAGGGCAATAGCTCGATCCAAGTCGAACCGACCTCGAACGCGAACGGATCACCGCGACTGGTTTCGAAGGACGGCACTCCATCCTTGTTCGCCTTCCAGGTTCCCTTGACGACCTGCCCGTCCCGGAACAGAAACGCTCGGCCCTTCCCGTTCAGTGCGATATCTGGCGAGGGGTTCCCCGCAACGTCGGTGATCGTTTTCGAGTCGTTGACATCGACCTCCTGAATCAGAAGGTTCGGTGTCCCGATCTGCCCGCCGCCCGAGGAGTTGAAAGGAACGCCCGCTTCGAATCGCACCCACTTATCGTTCTTCCAGCGCCAGGTGATCTCGTTGCTGGGATTGAAGTTCAGAGCCACCGACTTCGCCTTCTTGGCTCCGCCGGGAATCTCACCGAATTCGAAGTACGAATTCTCGGGCGGGCCGATCTTGCTCTTCTTCTTGGTTCCCAGCTTCCTGAGTCGGACTGTGTTTCCGAAGACGCTGTGAACGTCGGTGCTTCCCGGGGGCACGCGGAACAGGGGGCCCGAGGCATTCTGCTCGTCGAGCGCGATCAGCTTCTGTTTCCTGAGCTCGCCGAGCACGATCTCGTTGGCTCCAGAGAACGCGAGGATGCGCGTGAACGGCTTGGCGATCTTCGGGTCGTCGAAACGCGCGCTGCGAACCGGTCCGCCCTCCGCCACGTCGTGGCAGTGATAGATGGCCATGAACCGGGTGACGCCACCCTCGACGATCTCCTCGTACACGATGTCGGCCTGGTCGAGCCCGCTTTGCGGCCTCGAGTCCGGCGAGTTCTCGATCTTGAGCGCAACGGCCGGGCGTGCAAGGTCGACGCCCTTCGGCGGGTCCTCACCGGTTAGCGGACAGATCGGGGGGACGTCCTCCTGGCGGGAGGCATCCGGCCCTGCGTCCGGTTCCGGCTCGTCGCTCGTGCAGGCCCCTACGAACAGAAGGGTCGCAACCAGCGCCCCCAGGACCGCCACGCGTCTAGCCGCCGAAGTCAAAGGATCCCTCCACTTCGCTCCGGGGGTTGGGAACGAGATGAATCCAGACGGTTCCCGGAGCAAGCACCATGTCATCGCCCTCCCGGGTCTTGAAGACCACGGGGTCGTCCACATTCTCGCGCTCCCAAGTGCCGCGAATCGCTCGTCCGTCCCTGAAGAGGGTCGCTTTGCCCGAGCCCGTCTCGTCTGCGATCTCGACGGACGGTGTTCCGGTGACATCGACGATCTTGCTGAGATTTACGGTGTGTTCTTCGACGATCACGTTCTCGACTCCCACCTGGCCGTGGCCCTCGGCCTCAAACGGAGCTCCTGCTTGCGAGCGCGCGTAGCGCTCGCCGTTGAACTCGTAGGACACGGTGGTCGAGGACGAGAAGTTGATCGTCACGTTGCGAGCCGGCCGGGTGCGCCCGTTGTCGTCGATGCTCCCGAAATCGAGTTCTGTTCGCGGCACGTCGCTGAACTCCTTCAGGCCGATCTTCCTGAGCCTTCCGCTGTGGCCGTAAAGGGTGTGCTCCGATGCGATTCCCTCGCGCGGGACCCGTTGCATCGCGTTTCCTGCATTGGTCTCGTCCACCTGAACGATGTCGTTCTCGGACAAGTGGTTCACCACCGCCTCGTTGCCTCCGGAGAACGCGAGGATTCTCGTTGACGGCAACATGATGGACGCGTCGATCAAGCGCGCACTGCGAATCGGACCCGCCTTGGGCGTGTCCCCGCAGTGGTAGATGGCCATGAAACGAGTCACTCCGCCCTCGACCAACTCCTCGTACACGAGATCGGCATCCTCGAGCCCCGACAGCGGGTACGCGACGGGCGCGTTCTCGATCTTGACGGCAATCGCCGGGCGCTCGAGGAGTTCCTCGTCACGAGGTTCCTCACCCGTGAAGGGACACTTCGACGGAGCAAGTGCTCCACCGATGACAGGTATGTCTTCTTTGTCGGCGAGGGCGACATAAACGCCACCAGCAACCAGCACTACAACGACGCCGACGATCGCGGCCTTTACCTTCGTGGACAACCCGCGCGTCCTCCTTGAATCACGTTCGATTGATGTCCGGACTCGACCGGCTAGGTTCTGGCAGCTCGGTCCTGTCTCTCGGCTGCATCCCGGTTTGGTCTCGTTCGCAGCAACCCGATTTCAGGGCGGCTCGGCGCCCGTTCGGCTCGGTGCAAGCTAACACGGCCGAGCGATGAGAAGCGGCAATATGCCTGTCGGTTCCTGCCGAACTAGAGATCGATGAGGGCCGAGATTCGCCCCTCGGAGGGCGCGTGCGAAGGCCCTTCTGCGACGAACCACAGGGGCGCGAACCTGCCCGGGCGCGGCCGACATCGCTCGATCGCAGACGCAAGGGCGGGGGGATATCGCGTGACACTGGCGGTCAAGACATCATCCGAGCCTCCCGTCAGGCCGCCGAGTCCGGCCCCGAGAGGTCCCATGGCCAGGCCCACCTGAGCGGCTGCGACCTGGTTTGATGCGACGCGCACGAGGCAGTGTGCGAGGACGGCCTCCAGCTCGGTGCGGCTGAAATCCCTGGCCAGATCCGCCGTTACGACGACGACGTGACCCGAGCGCTTGGCCACAAACGCGTTGGGTCCAGGCTCATCCGTTACGAGCAGGTCCGGCGGCGGGATTCCGAGGTCGCTCGCCAGTCCCTGGACCAGGTTCTCGAGCCGGGCCAGTTCGCCGGGTCGCCCGGGGTGCGCCCCCACCGCCCGCAGCGCCCTGGACCCCTGCGATCGGACCCAGGCGGCGACCGCGAGACAGTAGAGCGCGCTAAGCGCCCCAACCAGGAGCGGAGCCACGCCGGCGGGCACGAGGAACAGCAACAGGACCGGAAGAACCCCGAAGAGAGCGACCAGCCTCCACGCTCGCGCCCCGGCCCCCGGCACGGTTACACGATCCTGGCCCCAGTCGGGCAACGACGATCCTGTGTGTTGATCCTCCATGCTCCCCATCATCGCCCGGGAGCGGCAATGGCCCGAACGTAGACGTCCTCGAGGCGCTCGGCGAGGCGGGGCCAGTCAAAGCGATCCGCCACCGACCTCCCCGATTCGCTCATGCGCCGGGCACGGTGTTCGTCGGTCAGCACCTCTCTCAGCGCGTCCGCGAGGCGGCCGGAGTCACCCGGCGGCACGAGCGCGGCCGCGTCCTCGGCGACGGCCCGGAAGCCCGCCAGGTCCGAGCACACCACCGGTGTTCCTGCCGCCATCGCCTCGATGAGCACTATTCCAAACGATTCGCCTCCCAGAGCCGGCGCGCAGTAAGCGTCGGCCGAACGAAAGATTCCCGCTTTGAGGTCGTCGTGGACACCGCCGATGAACTGCGCATCGACGTCGAGTCGCGCGGCGAGAGAGCGACAGGCCCGTTCCTCGGGACCCGTGCCGACGATGACAAGCTTGGTCTCGAGATCGCGCAGCCGGGTCATTGCCTGGATCAGGACCTCGAGTCCCTTGCGGCGCTCGAAACGCCCGAGAAACAACACCTTTCGCCCGGCCCCCAGATCGACCAAAGGAGCCGTTGTGTAGCGCGCCACCTCGACCCCGTTCGGAATCTGCTCGTACTCACCGGGGAAGTAACGGCCGATGAGGTCTCGCGCCGCGTCGGAGACCACGATTCGGACGCGCAGTCGATCGATCGCTCCCTTGAGGAAGGGGCGCGCCGTCCAATAGGCCATGCTCGTTTCCGAAGACGCGTGAAACGTCCCGACACAGGGGAAGTGCGCGTTGAGCAGTGCCAGGCCGCTCAGGCTCGGGATCAGCGGCTCGTGGAGGTGTACGACGTCGGGCCTCAGGTCCGCGAGCGTCCGCCGGATTCCCGCGGCCGCCACCGGACCGAACGCGATCGGAGCGATCGAGCCGTTCGCGGGGATCGAAACGGCGCGGCCAACGCGCACGGCCTCGTCGACCTGGTCGAGGTCACCGGGAAGCTTGGGCTTCAGCCACGTCCTGGGAGCGATAACGGTGACGTCGTGGCCGCGGTCCCGCAGTGTCGCCGCCTGGGCTCGGACATGGGTTTGGACGCCCCCGAAACGATCCCAGGCGTAGGGGCACACGATGGCGATCCTCATGACTTCTTCGCTCGCACTCGATCCTCCACCCAGAAGGGTTGGAAGACGTGCCACTCCTCCGGTCGCCGGGCGATCAACTCCTCGAGCTTTGAGCCGACCCGCTGCGTGAGTTCGGCGATCGAGGAGGGCCCTGCGTCGTCCGGCAGCTCGATCGGCGTAGAGATGTCTGCGCTCCATCCCCTCTTGCCGTCACTCAGAATCTCCCCGTAGACGCCGGCGACCAGAATCGGAACGCCGGTCTTGAGCGCGATGGAGGCCGCGCCGCCCGGCAGCGTCGCGGGGGCTCCGAAGAAATCCACCTCGATGCCGGTTCCCTTGAGGTCGCGATCACCCACGAGGGCCACCACCGCACCTTCGTTGACCTCTTTGATGAGCGCGCGCGTCACTCCCACCTGGGCGGGGTGAATGCGCATGCCCAGTCTCGAGCGATGCTCCACGAAGAACTCGAACATGCGACGGGGACGAAGGACCTCGGCGACCGTCACCAGAAGATTCCCGCGCGCGCCCACCCAGGCCCCCGCTGCGTCCCAGTTGCCGAGGTGCCCCACGACGACGATGGCCCCCTTCCCGCGCGCGAGCACTCCGTCGAGGTTCTCCTGGCCCGTTGCCTGAAAGCGCTCGAGGAAGAACTCCCTGCCCTCGCGCACGAGCCGGAAGGTCTCGAGCCAGTAGCGGGCGTAAGACCGGTAGGCATCGACCACCAGAGCCTGGGTCTCGCGCGCATCCGCCGGCCGTCCCGTGATGCGGGCGATGTTTCGTGCGACCTGGTCCCGCCTCTTGCTGCGACGAGCGGCCGCCGAGCCGAGACCGCTGGCAAGCCCGTAGGCCCAGGACTCTGGAATCGCGAGCGCGAGACGACTGAAGGCGACGTAGGCGTAGTAGACGAGCTGTAGGAGCCGGCCCTCGCCCTCGGGACGCCTAGTGGTCCGCACCGGCTTGCTTGTAGACGTGGGCGATTCGTTGCACGAGCGTGACGAGCGAGGCCAGCGCCAGCACCACCAATGCGGCGGGGAGCAGCGCGTTGAACACGAGCGCCAGGATCATGATGATCAATCGTTCGGCACGCTCGATGAGGCCGACGTTGCCGTCCAGCCCCAGGCCCTCGGCCCGCGCCTTTGCGTAACTGACAAGAAGCGACAGCACCAGGGTGATCAGAGCGAGGGCCGCCACCCATTGCTGGTCGGCACGCTCGGGCGTCGGATCGGCCAGGTAGAGCCAGGCGATCGGTAGGAACACGAGTGCGTCGGAGAGCCGGTCCATCGTGGAGTCCAGGAACGCGCCGAACTTCGTCGTCAGGCCCCGCGCCTTAGCCACAGCCCCGTCGACGGTGTCGAGGAGAGCCGCCGCGAAGAGCACGAACCCGGCTCCGACCAGACGATCTGTCACGATCAGATAAGACGCGACCCCCTGGACCACAACGCCGAGCATGGTGATCTGGTTCGGCGTGATGCCGCGTCGGCCCACGAAGCCGCCGACGGGCTTCATGCCCCTGTCCCAGATGCCGCGGATCTTTGCGTTGAGCACGGGCGCATCCTAGTAGAGCGCTCTGGCTCGCTCCCCCGCCCGCTTCGACGCATCCTGCGATTACCATGACCATTCGAGGCAAACCACCGATGGCTCCATCACAGCGCTGTAGAACGAAAATGGGTTTGGAAACGGGGGAAGAGCGTGAAGAGTTACGCCACGGAGAACATCCGCAACATCGTCCTCGTCGGCCACGGGGGATCCGGCAAGACCTCTCTGGCCGAGGCAATGCTGTATCGCTCGGGAGCGACGACGAGGATCGGAAAGATCTCCGAGGGCAACACCGTGAGCGACTTCGACGACGAAGAGATCCGACGCCAGATCTCGGTGTCGACCTCGCTGCTGCCGGTCGAATGGGACGGCCACAAGATCAACGTGCTCGACGCGCCCGGTTACGCCGATTTCATCGGCGAGATGCGCTCGGCGATGCGGGTAGCGGATCTCGCCGTGTTCGTCGTCTCGGCCGTGGAGGGGGTCGAGGTCCAGACGACCGTCGCGTGGAACTACGCGGAGGAACTGGGGCTGCCTCGCATGATCCTCGTCAACAAGGTCGACCGCGAAAACGCCTCGTTCCGGCGCACCCTGGATCAGATGCGCGAGCTGTGGGGCAAGGCGGTTGCTCCGCTGTCGCTCCCGCTCGGACGCGAGCACGACTTCCGAGGAATCATCTCGGTCATCGACGCGGAGGCTTTGGAATACGACGACAAGGGGCAGTCGAAACACGCCGAGGTACCCGAGGACCGCAAGGCGAGGCTCGACGAGGTTCGGACCGACCTCCTCGACTCCGTTGCGGAAACCTCGGACGATCTGCTGGAGCGCTACCTCGAGGGCGGCGAGATCACACGCGAAGAGATCGTCAACGCCATCCACGAGGGCATCGATGAGGCCGCCATGTTCCCCGTCATGGTCGGCTCCGCGACTCGGCTGATCGGTATCGACAGGCTGGCCGACGTCATCGTCAAAGCGGGCCCCTCGCCGCTCGACCGTCCCGCAACGGAAACAATCGAGGGCAAGGTGAGGGAGCCCAAGCCCGACGGACCGATGTCGGCCCTGATCTTCAAGACACTCTCAGACCCGTACGTCGGAAAGGTCAGTTTCTTCAAGGTCGTTTCGGGCACGCTCACCGCCGACGGCTCGATCCACAACTCGACCCAGAAGACCGACGAGCGCACGGGCCACGTCTTCACGATGCGCGGCAAGAACCAGGAGCAGGTCGACCAGGTCGTGGCGGGCGATATCGGTGCTGCCGCCAAACTGGCCGACGCGAACACGGGCGACACTCTGTCCGACAAGGCGGCGCCGGTCGTCTTTTTACCGATCGAGCCACCCGAGCCACTGCTCCCCAAGGCGATCGAGCCAAAGACCAAGGGCGACGAGGACAAGCTGATGATCGGCTTGCAACGACTCATCGAAGAGGACCCAACGGTGCGGCTCCAGCGCAACGACGAAACCCACCAGACGATCCTGTGGGGGATGGGCGACGCCCATCTGGACGTGATCCTTCACCGGCTCAAGGACAAGTTCTCGGTCGCGGTCGAAGAGGTCCCGCTCAAGGTTCCCTACCGGACGACGGTGCGCAGCAAGGCCGAGGGTCTCGGGCGTCACGTCAAGCAGTCCGGCGGTCACGGTCAGTACGGAATCTGCAACATCCGGATCGAGCCTTTGGCGCGAGGCGAGGGCTTCGTCTACGAAGACAAGATTTTCGGTGGGTCGATCCCCCACTCGTTCATTCCGTCGGTCGAAAAGGGAGTCAAGGCGGCGATGGATCAGGGGGCGGGCACCGGCTTCTCCATGATGGACATCAAGGTCCAGCTCTACGACGGGAAGTACCACTCGGTCGACTCGAACGACTTTGCCTTCCAGATGGCCGGCTCGCACGCGCTGAAGGACGCGGCCGAGAAAGCGGGCGTTCTCGTGCTGGAGCCGATCTGGCAGCTCGACGTCATGATGCCCGAGGGATCCACCGGAGATGTCATGGGCGACCTGCAGAAGCGGCGCGGAATCCCCGAGGGCATCGAAACGGTCGGCGCCGGACGCCAGATCGTGCGGGCGAAGGTCCCGTTCGGTGAGGCGACCCATTACGCGACCGACCTCCGCTCGCTGACGGGAGGGCAGGGTACGTTCTCGTGGTCTTTCAGCCACTACCAGGAAGTTCCCCACGACCTGGCAAACAAGATTCTCGAGGCCGCAAAGGCGGAGAGGGCCGAGGCCCACTCCTAGCTAGCCCGAATCGTCCTCGAGTCTTCTGACGGCGCCCTGCGCGGCCCTCCGAACCTCGCGCTCACGGTCCTCGGACGCGGCCCGGCGGAGTGGCTCGACTCCTCTTCGATCGCCGAGCTCCCCCAGCGATGACGCTGCCGCCTCGCGCACCATGCCCTCGGGATCGTCGGCAAGGACAGCTCCCAACCGAAGGACCACTCGCTCCTCGGGAAACCGCCCGAGCAGAGTTACCGCGAACACGCGCACGATCCACTCGGAGTCGTCCGCGGCGGCCATCAGGTGTTCCACCGTGTCGTCCCAGCGAAGCTCCGCCAATGCGAACAGAGCGGCGGAGCGAACCTCGGGGTTCGGGTCGTGGGTCGCGCTGGTCAACGCCGAGTGAGCGGCGTCCCCGTGCCGCGCCTCGATCTCGTCGGCCAACCGCGGCAATTCGTGGGCCGCATCCGCTCGATCCTTGGCGGGGTCCGGACCGGTGATCATCGCGATGAGCCCGGCCGCGTCGCCCGCCTTCGCTAGTTGACGAACCTTGCTCTGAGCCTTGCTCTTCCTGAACAGTGCCACGCGTCAGTACGGGTCTGAGGTCGCGCCACCCGGCAGCCGGGCGAACCTCGGGCGGAGCTTGGCATCGGTCTGTTCGATCATCTCCGGCAGCACCTTCGTCTTACCGACCACCGGCATGAAGTTCGTGTCACCGCCCCAGCGAGGCACGACGTGCATGTGGATGTGGCCCGGGATGCCGGCACCCGCAACCGTTCCGAGGTTCATGCCGACGTTGAAGCCGTGTGCGTTCATTGCGTCCCGGATGATGGCCACCGACTCGGACGTCAGCGACATCATCTCGGCTCGTTCATCGCCCTCGAGCTCGCAGATGTCGCCGACATGGCGGAACGGCGCAACCATCAGGTGGCCGGTGTTGTAGGGGAAGGCGTTGAGGATGACAAAGGTTCGCGCGCCCCGGTAGAGGATCCGCGCCTCGTGGTCATCTCCCTGTTCGAGGTGGTCGCAGAAGATGCAGCCGTCGCTCTCACCCGCGGTCGTCACGTACTCGCTTCTCCACGGTGTCCATAGTCGCTCCAGGCCCTCGTCCGATTCCACGCGGCGCTCCCGCTAGATCGTCAGCTCGACCGAACGGACGGCGATCTCCTTGACGAGCGACTCCACGATGTCGTCGACCTTCACACCGCGGGTCTCCTCGCCGTCGCGCCGGCGGACCGAGACGGTCTGAGACTCCGCCTCGCTGTCCCCCACGATCAACATGTAGGGAACCTTGTGCAGCTGGTGATTCCGAATCTTGGCTCCCATGGTGTTGTCGGAGCTATCGACCTCGGCCCGAATCCCTCGCGCTTTGAGGCGCGCGAGCACCTCGTTGCCGTAGTCGATATGCCTGTCGGCAATCGGGACGATCGCTGCCTGTACCGGAGCCAGCCATGTCGGAAAAGCTCCGGCGAAGTGCTCGACGAGAACACCCACGAAGCGTTCCACCGATCCGTACAGGGCCCGGTGGATCATGACCGGTTGGACGCGCTCGCCTGCCTCATCCGTGTATTCGAGACCGAAGCGATCCGGAATCTGGAAGTCGACCTGGATGGTTGCGAGTTGCCAGAAACGACCGATTGCGTCGCGCACGTCAACGTCGATCTTCGGTCCGTAGAACGTCCCATCTCCCTCGTCGACGACGTAGTCGAGCCCCGCCCGTTCGAGTGCTTCGGGGATCGCCTTCTCGGCCTCCTCCCACTGCTCGTCCGAGCCGACGGATTTCGGGGGCCGGGTCGAGAACCTGATCTTCTCGGGCGCGAAGCCCACCGTTCCGTAGAGTGCGTTCATGAACTCGATCACGCCCATGAGCTCGTCGACGACCTGGTCGGACCGACAGAAGATGTGCGAGTCGTCCTGGGTGAACCCGCGCGACCGCAGCAGTCCGTGGACCACACCCGATCGTTCGTGCCTGTATACGGTGCCAAGCTCGCTTAGACGCACCGGCAGCTCGCGGTAGCTCCGGGTCTTGCTGCGGTACACCAGCACGTGGAAGGGACAGTTCATGGGCTTGAGGTAGTACTCGGACTCCTCCGCGGTCAGCGGAGGAAACATTGTCTCCGCATAGAAGCCGAGATGTCCCGATGTCTCCCACAGGTTGGATTTACCCACGTGCGGCGAGTAGACGGGTTCGTAGCCGTAGTCGAGGTGCATCTGACGCGCGAGGTCCTCGAGCTCCTTGCGAACGAGCGCGCCCTTCGGGTGCCACACTGGGAGGCCGCTGCCGACCTCCTCGGGCCAGGAGTACAACTCGAGCTCGCGCCCGAGCTTGCGGTGGTCGCGCTTCTCGGCCTCCTCAAGTTGATGAAGATGATCCTCGAGCGCCTGTTTGTTCTCCCATGCGGTCCCGTAGATGCGCTGGAGCATCGGACGGTTTTCGTCGCCGCGCCAGTAAGCACCCGCCGTCCGTAGCAACTTGAAGGTCTTGATTCGTCCGGTTCCCGGGAGGTGCGGGCCGCGGCAGAGATCGACGAACGCCGGCTCGTCCGCGTCGGGTTCGGTATTCGAATAGATCGATATAACCTCGCCCTCGGCCCCCTGCTGCTCGAGCGCGTCCGCACCTTCGGCGACACCCTCGATGATCTCGACCTTGTAGGGCTGGTCTTTGAACAACTCGAGCGCGTCGTCGCGGTCCAACTCCGCTCGTTCGAAGCGCTGGTTCGCCTTGACGATCTTGCGCATCTCGGCCTCGATGACCTCGACATCCTCCGGGGTGAAAGGCCGTTCGACCTCGAAATCGTAGTAGAAGCCGTCGGTGATCGGGGGGCCGATCGAGTACTTCGCCTCGGGGAAGAGCCGAAGAACCGCCTGCGCCAAGACGTGCGCGGTCGAGTGACGGAGCACCTCGCGGCCCGCGTCCGAATCCATTGTCACGATCTCGACTTTCGAACCAGCCTCGGGGACGAACGCCAGGTCTCGCTGCACACCGTTAACCACCTGGATGGCCGGCGCGCTTGCCGACGCCTCCTTGGCGAGGGCGAAACCGTCCTTGTTGCCGTCGGGTGCAGCCTGAACGCTCATGGATTAGATGCTATCCGCCCACTGCCTCTCGAACTGACCGGGAGTGAGTCCGGTGAAACGTCGCACGGCGGACCGGAGGTGCTTGGCGCGACCGCCTGATTCATCATGGGAATCGCCGAGCGACTTGTAGAAGCGAAGGAACTTGTTGTAGCCCCATCGCTCGATAAAATACGCCACCGCCGTGCGGCTCGCCTGGTAGTGAAGGAATAGCTCCTCCGCGCTGCCTCGTCGGAACTCTCGGTCGGTGGCGAGTCGGGGTTCGGTGGCTCCGACCGCGACCTGATTCGCGAAGTAAAGATCTGCGGTGTCGCCCGGCGATCTTGCCATCCACTCGGCCAGCCCCTCCTCGACCCACAGCGGGATGTGGGGGCCGGACACGCGCCTGGTCGCAACATGCGCGATCTCGTGCGTGAGGAGCAGTTCGAGATTCGGCGAGCTTGCCGCGAGAGTCGCCCGGTCCACCACGATTCGGGCCGGGCTGTACCCGGTGTCTTCTTGGAACGGCGAGTACGAGAACGCCGCGAAGTTGGAGATCGCATAGTCGACGTCGATGATTCTGCGAACCTCGCTGCGCGACGACGTCACCAGAACCACGACGCGTCCGTTCCATGCTCCCTTCCACCGCTGCTTGACGTGACTACGCGCTCCTTCCGCCAGTTGCATGAAGCTGTCGCCGATCTCGAGGCAGCCCGCCTCACGACACGGATGCTGGATGAGCGTGACGTTCTTGCCGTGCGTCTGCTTGACGGGTCCGTAATCCCACAGGTTGCGCTCGGTTCTGTTTCGATTCTTGAGGTCATTGTCCGCCGCGACAAGCCATTCCCCATCGCGCAGCACGAAGGTGAAGAAGAGGTTGCTTACGAAATCAGCATCGTCGTACCCCTTGAACCGGTACGTCTCTTCGACCCGGGGAATGAAGACATCGTCTGCGCTCTTGTAGCGCCGACGGTGTTCGCGGCGAGCTAGGTCACCATCGCCGGCCTGCACCTCGAGCTCGTACCGACCAAAGCGGAGCGACGTCAATCGGTCGAAGATAGCGCGCTGTTGCTTGCGAAACCTCTTCGCCTTCGGGTCGATGGAGGATAGGAACGCGCCCCTGTCATCCTCCATCACGGCCCGAGCTCGAAGACTCAATATCTCCGAGGCAGCCGTGCGCGGGTCGGGGTCCTCCTCAGTTTCCGGCTCGTCTGGCTCGGTGACGGCTTCGGGGCGCGAACGCTCGCCGGGATCCCCTTCGAGACCAGTAGCAAGCCAGATACCCGACGCCAGTACGACGAGCGTCGCCAATGCGACCAGCAGTTTCTTCATCTCTCCCCAAGTCCGCCGCGATCCCGCCGACCGCCTGCTTTCTCGCGATCGTCGAGACGATCGCAGGCGTTCATGCTCCTACGATGACTTCTCCGCTACTTCGTAAACCTCCATGAAGTGCAGGTAGTTGCCGGCGATCTGCTCGGCCGCAGCATCGCGCTCGAGGCTCTTGTCGAGGTATCCCTTCAGCGCGTCCCACCAGATGGTTCGGCCGATCGCGAAGCCGACGTAGCCCGGCACATCTGCTCCCTGCCGAAGCCAGTGATCGACGGCGTCTGCATTCGCTCCCCGACCAAGTACGACGCACACAACATTGTCTCGACCGCCGGAGCGCGTCAGTTGAGCGATCCGCTCGCAGTCCTCACGCTCGTCGATCCCTTCGATTTTCCAGATGTCCGGTTGGATGCCCGCAGCGTGAAGCTCTTCGATGGTCTTCAGCATGAGGTCGGGCCGCAGCTCCTTGTCGAAGCGGTCGGTGTCGCCCCCAACCGACTCGAGCTGTGCCGGCTCGGCGGGAACAAGCAACTCGAAGAGAAACTTGCGGTCACTTTCGTGGAGCCAGTCGCAGAGCTTCTTGAGCCGGGCCGATTGACGTTGGTTCATCCCCGCGTCGCCCTCGGGGTTGTAACGAACGAGCACCTTCACGAAGCTGGGGTCGAACTCTTCGATGTGTTTGCCGAAATCATCTCCGTAGTCGAAGTCGAACTCGTTCTGGCCCGATTTCTCCACCGGCATGGCGAAGAGGTAGCCCTCCTTGTTCGCGTTCCGGGCGATATCGGCACCGAACTGCTCGTCCACGAGGATGCCGGCTGCCTCTTTTATGTCTCCCCGCCCGCCCTTCACACCCTTGTCGACGGCCCTGCGGAAGCCCTCGAAGATGACCGTTTTGGCGTCGGCGATGGTCTCGCTCTGCTCGGGCGTGGGGTCGCCCTCGATCCCGAACATCTTCTTCTGGAACGAACCCCTGTGGTCGAAGGCGAGGACGTAGAGATTCCCTTCGTATCCAAGAGCCATAGAGACGGACCTCCCTGAGAGTCGTGCGATCGTAGACGTGCCTTTGAGGTTACCCGCCCTCGCCTGTGCTGCACCAGGCATGCGCTCATCCGCCGGCGTGTTTCCATTGAGACGTGGACAACGTCGAGCTCGTCAAGCGTTTTCTCAAGGCCCAGAACCTCGAGCACGTGGGCAGAGTTGATGATGCCGTGGGCCTGTACGAATCCATCGTCGAGGCCCGGTTCGACTCGTCTGGGCCCTACGACCGGCTGATCGCTCTCTACGATCATCGGGCGCGGCACCGTGACGTGGTTCGGATCGCGGAGGCCGCCCTCGCGCACGTGCAGACATACGACGACAAGCGAGCGTTCTACGAAAGGACACGCTCAGACGCCCTGAAGGCGATCGGCCGCCTCCCTCAGGCCGAGCCTCGCAATCACCGGTGAACGAACTCGAGATCCTGCTGCGGGAGCGGATCGGTTCGAACGGACCCATCACCTTCGCCGAGTACCAGGACGCGGCCCTCTATCACCCCGAGCTCGGCTATTACGCGAGCGACCAACGCACTGGTTGGAGGGGGCACTTCCTGACCTCCGCCGAACTGGACCCGGCGTTCGGCGCCTTGTGGGCGGTGGGCTTTCGACGCGTCTGGGAGCGGCTCGGCCGGCCGGAGTCGTTCGAGCTCATCGAGGTGGGGCCGGGTGAGGGTGGGTTTGCGAACTCGATTCTCGGCGTCGTCGAGGGAGATTTCGCCGACGCCCTCGTCTACCGGCTCATCGAGAGAGTCGCCGCGCTGGCCGAGCGGCAGATGAGCCTCCTAAGCAGCTACGACAACGTGGTCTGGTCCTCGTCCATCGACGAGCTGAAGCCCGTTGCACACGGGGCCCTGATGGCCAACGAAGTGCTCGACAACCTGCCCGTGCATCTGCTCGAGTACAGGGGCGGTGAGTTCGTAGAGCTCTACGTGCAGGCGTCCGATTCAGGGCTCGAGCTCGTGTCCGGTCCGGTCTCGTCGTCGCGGGTCTCACGGCTCCTAGACGGCGCCGGCTGCGAACCGAACGAGGGGCAACGCCTCGAGGTGGGCCCGGAGGCCGTCGACTTCGTCCGGTTCTGCGCCACCGCCGTCGCACAGGGTTCGGTCTTCCTGGTCGATTACGGGTTGACGTGGCAAGAGGTCGCCGAGCGACGTTCCGGAACACTGGTGTCGTACTCGGCCGGTGGAACCGACGAGCTGATTCTCGATCGGCCCGGCGAGAAGGACATCACCTCGCACGCGAACTGGGACGTGGTCGCGCCGGCACTTCGCTCGGCCGGTTTCGAGGTGACCGGACCTACTCCTCAGCGAGAGGTCCTGAGGGACCTCGGTCTTGCAGATCTCGATCACTCGCTCGCCGATCGACAGCGGAGCCTGACCACGGAGGGCAGGGGGGCGGAGGCCCTGCGCGCCCTCTCGCGGCGTCAGGCACTGAGCGTTCTGACCGATCCGCACGGCCTCGGGGGCCTCGAAGTCCTCACGGGCCGCAAGGGCGCCTGAATCCACCCCTGCAAGAGGTTGCGTCGAGATTTTGGTCAAGCGAAGGACAATGCCGAGTCGGCCGCAGGCCGTGGTGGAGCTCGTTCGTCGAGGCCCGCCGGCGCGAACGATGCGGGGGAGAAGGGAGTCCCGTCGGGTCGACGCCAGGTCACGACATCATTGGCATTGACCTCAACGTCCCATCCGTACTCGTGGACCAGTTTGTGGTGGCGCCCGCAGACCAGCACAAGGTTATAGAGATCCGTCGGACCGCCCTTGCCCCAGTGCCAGATGTGATGGGATTGAAGGAACCACCGGGCATCACAGCCTGGGAAGGTGCATCCTCGATCGCGTCGGCGCAACTGCCGCACCAACCACGGAGGTGGCGTGCGCGACGCACGGTCTACTCCGACGGTGCGGCCGTTGCAATCGTGGAACGCGAACTCGATGCGTCCGTCGCACGCCAGACGCCGAGCCGTTTCGGCTCCCGCAACTCCTCCGCCCTCGATCTCACATCCGCCGTGGTCCGTCGCGAGCGTCTCGGCGTCCACGTGTACGACCACGGTCGCGCGGTCGGCGTCCGCGTCCCGAGCGATCCGGTGTGACGCCAGCGCAACCAGGGCATCGGCGCGTCGCGTCACGAGTGACTCGCCGAAGGAGGGGGGATCGGCGTCCTCATCATCGATAATGTCCGGCAGGCGGCCGGCCATGCGATCGAGCGATTTCGCAATCACCGCGCCCTGATCCGACGGCCAGGAGCCCTCGAGCCACAGCCGACGTCCATCGTCGGTCCACCAGTAGTCGAGATGGCGGCTCCGGTCCGATTCGATCGTTTCCTTTCGAGCGGGTGAATTGGCGACATCGCCTCTGCGCCTGATGGTGGCGGGGGTGACGCGCTTCGCCCACGAGACGAGACGGGCCTCCGTCTCCGGCGCGGCGAAACGACCGAGCCCGAGCACCTTGTCGATGGACAATGTTCCGGAACCGAGCGCAGATCGGATCTGCGTCAGTCCCGGCAGGGCTTCGGCCGCCCCAACCCAGCGCCGCGCGCTCCAGTTCGAAATCCCCAGCTGAGCCGAGATCCACTGGCCGAAATCGCCGCAACCATCGGCGAGCCACGTCCCGTCTCGGTCGCATTCGGCAATGGCCTCGAGCAGACGCTGCTGGCCGGCCCCCACGTCCGCCTGAGCAGACCTCAGCCGGGCGAGAGCTCCTGAGTTGTTGCTTCCGGGAACCTTCAATCTCTCGTCAATCAACTGTCCTCGTATCCGGCCCCGGGAGCGCGGCCACACAATTATATCGAACGTCCGTTCGCCCAATCAAGGCCTTCCGCGCACAAAGTCGCGAAAACTTTCAGGTTCCGGCACGCAGTAGGGTTGACCCTTAAAGCGATCACTTTAGGAGTAATTACTTCGATGAATTGGGACCGCAGCAGCACTTACGAGGACATCCTCTACGACACCTCGGGCGGCATCGCAAAGATCACCATCAACCGGCCCGAGGTCCGCAACGCGTTCAGGCCGAAGACTCTGTTCGAGCTCAGCGACGCCTTCAACATCGCTCGGGACGATCCGACGATCGGGGTCATCATCTTCACGGGGGCCGGCGAGGAGGCGTTCTGCTCAGGCGGCGACCAGCGGGTGCGGGGCGACGACGGCTACAAGGACGAGAAGGGCGTCGGGCGGCTCAACGTACTCGACCTGCAGGTGCAGATTCGGAGGACGCCGAAGCCTGTCATCGCGATGGTCGCCGGTTACGCGGTGGGTGGGGGCCACGTGCTCCACGTCGTGTGCGACCTCACCATCGCGGCAGACAACGCTCGCTTCGGGCAGACGGGACCCAAGGTCGGGAGCTTCGATGGTGGCTACGGCGCGGGCCTGCTCGCGCGGATGGTCGGACAGAAGAAGGCGCGCGAGATCTGGTTCCTCTGCGAGCAGTACGACGCGGACGAGGCCCTTCGCATGGGCCTCGTGAACAAGGTAGTGCCCCTCGACAAGCTCGAGGAGGCCACCGTCGCGTGGGCCAACCGCATCCTCGAGATGAGTCCCCTTGCGCTGCGAATGCTGAAGGCCGCTTTCAACGCCGATACCGACGGACTCGCCGGTATCCAGCAACTCGCGGGCGACGCGACGCTTCTCTACTACCTCAGCGAGGAGGCTCAGGAGGGCCGCAACGCATACCTCGAGAAGCGGAAACCGAACTTCGACCAGTTCCCGAAACGTCCCTAGTCGAGTGCAAACCTGGGTCGAGGCCGCTCGCCCACGCACGCTCAGCGCGGGCGTCACGCCGGTGCTCGTCGGCACCGCGGGCGCCGACCGGTTCATCGCGTGGCGCTTCGTCGCCGCGCTCGTCGTCGGCGTGAGCATTCAGATCGGAGTCAACTTCGCGAACGACCTCTTCGACGCACAGCGCGGGGTGGACACGAACGCGCGGCTCGGCCCCCGCAGAGCGGTGGCCTCGGGACTCGTCTCTCCTCAGAAGATGAAGGTCGCCCTTGGAATCACGATCGCAGTGGCCGCCGTCGCCGGGCTGGCGCTCGCTCTCGCTACTACATTGTGGCTGCTGGTCGTAGGGCTCGCCTGCTTCGTTGCGCTGCTCGCGTACAGCGGCGGCCCGCGCCCCTACGCGTCCGCCGGACTCGGCGAGGTCTTCGTGTTCGTGTTCTTCGGGCTGGTGGCGACCATCGGTTCTGCCTACGTGCAGGACGAGGCGATCCCCGAGGTCGCGGTCGCGGCCGCAATTCCCGTGGGTCTCCTCGCGGTCGCCATCCTCGTGGTCAACAACCTGCGGGACATCCCGACGGACGCCGCAGCAGGCAAGAAGACTCTCGCAGTAAGGCTCGGCGCTCATCGCACCCGGCGCCTTTTCACAATCCTGGCCGTGGCGATTCTCGTCGGAGTTTTCATCACGTCGATCATCGACGACGATGCCTGGCCTCTCCTCGGCCTCCTCTGTGCGCTTCCTCTGGTGAGAGCGCGCAGGATCGTCGATCGAGCGCAGGGACACGACCTCGTCCCGGCCCTCGGGGCGACCAGCAAAGCTCAGCTCGTTCTCGGCATCGGCTTGGCGGTGGGCCTGTGGATCTCGTAACCCACGTCTTCCGAATCCCGCTCAGAACGCGCTTCCGTGGCGTCATGCAGCGAACCGGAGTCGTTCTTCAGGGTCCGCACGGTTGGGGCGAGTTCTCACCCTTCCCCGAATACGGTCCCGACATTGCGGTTCGCTGGCTCCGGTGCGCCATCGAATCCGCGACGACCGAAACCCCGGAACCGTTGCGCAACTCGGTTCCCGTCAACGTGACCGTGCCCGCCGTTGATCCGCAGCGCGCTCACGACATAGTCGGCAACTCATCGTGTTCCACGGCGAAGGTCAAGGTCGCAGAACCGGGTCACCTGCGAGAGGACGAGGCGCGCGTCGAAGCCGTGCGCGACGCGCTCGGACCCAAGGGCAAACTCCGCGTCGATGCGAACGGCGCCTGGACCGTCGACGAGGCGCAGCGAGCGATCAAGGCACTCGATCGCTACGAGCTCGAGTACGTCGAGCAGCCCGTCGCCACACTCGAGGACATGGCCGCGCTCCGGCGGAGCGTCGACGTTCCCCTTGCGGCCGACGAGTCCGTACGAGCGGCGGAGAATCCAATGCGCGTGGCCGGACTGGGGGCCGCCGACATCGTGGTCCTCAAGGTGCAACCTCTGGGAGGAGTCCGGCGCGCTCTGGAAGTCGCCGAGGCCGCCGGTCTCCCGTGCGTGGTGTCGTCGGCCCTCGAGACGTCGGTGGGCATCGGGTCCGGCCTGGTCCTCGCCGCGAGCTTGCCCGCACTCCCCTACGCCTGCGGTCTCGCCACCGTCGAGTTGCTCGAGGGGGACGTGACGGCCGAGTCGCTGGTGCCCGTTGACGGTGTCATCCGGATGCGACGACCCGAGCCGGATCCGGATCTGCTCGAACGATGGCGGGCCGACAAGGACACCTCTGCGCGCGCACTGGCGCGCCTTCGAGCGGCCGAGGCCCTGCTGTGAGGGCCGGCAACCCCTCGCAGGCCCTCGCCATGACGCTCGTCGACGAGTTCGTGCGCAACGGCGTGACCCACGCCGTGCTCGCTCCCGGCTCGCGCTCCGCTCCTCTCGCCTTTGTTCTGGCCGCGGAGCAACGGCTCGAACTTCACGTCGGCATAGACGAGCGCTCGGCGGCCTTTCTTGCGCTCGGGTTCGCTCGCGCCTCGGACCGGCCGGCTTTGCTTGCATGTACCTCGGGCACGGCCGCGGCCAACTTCCTTCCGGCCGTTGTCGAGGCGCTTAACGACGGGGTGCCTCTCGTCGTGCTGACCGCCGACAGGCCCCCCGAGCTTAGAGAAACCGGGGCCAACCAGACCATCGACCAGCTCAAGCTCTACGGCGACTCGGTGCTGTGGTTCTGCGAGGTCGAGGCGCCAGAGATCCACCAGGGCCAGCCGCGTTACTGGCGCTCGACGGCCTGCCGGGCGTTTGCGGAGGCCACAGGCTCCATCGTTGGGGCGGCCGGTCCCGTCCACCTCAACCTCTCGTTGCGCGAGCCGCTCGTGCCCGATGAGGTGCCGGGCTTCGATCTCGATCTCTCCGGGCGGCCGAATGGCCGAGCGTGGACCGCGACCACTCGGCCGTTGCTCCTCACTCCCGAACGCGAGCTCGACGAGATCGCGCAACTCATCGCGCAGACAGAGAGCGGCATCATCGTCGCCGGAGCCGGAGCGCCCGAGGCCGACCCACTGCTCGAACTCGCGCGCGCGTCCGGTTATCCGGTGCTCGCCGAGCCCGGGTCGAACGTTCGCACGGGGGAACCCGCGATCGCCCACTACGAGGCGCTGTTGCGTTCGGAGGGTTTCACCGCACAACATCCAGCCGAGCTCGTGCTGCGGTTCGGCAAGACGGGGTTGTCGCGCGCCCTCGGCCGCTACCTCGAAGGGTGCCGCGAGCACATCGGCGTCGTTCGGTCCGGCATGTGGATCGACCCACAGCGCCTGGCAACCAGGTTGCTCCACGGCGACGGCTCACACCTGTGCAGGGCGCTGATCGATAGAGTCCCCGAGCGCGGCGGCGAGTGGCTGCGGGCCTGGGCCACAGCCGACGGAGCCGCGGGTGAGGCGCTGAGCAACTTCCTCGAGCCGGACGATGGCCTCACGGAACCGAGAACCGCGCGCGAGCTCGCTGCGGTGCTCCCGAACGGATCCAATCTGGTGGTGGGCTCGAGCATGCCGGTAAGAGATCTCGATACTGTCATGGAACCCAGAACCGGCCTCGACATCTACGGCAATCGAGGTGCCAACGGCATCGACGGGTTCGTATCCACGACCCTCGGCATCGCCGTTGCCTCCGGCAAGCCGACGGCGGCCCTCTGCGGCGACCTCACGATGCTGCACGACCAGAACGGGCTTCTGACGGCGCGCGACATGCGGGTGTCCTGCGTCTTCGTGGTCGTCAACAACGACGGTGGGGGCATCTTCTCTTTTCTGGAACAGGCGGATTATCCAGAGCACTTCGAACGCGTCTTCGGCACACCTCAGGGGGTCGACTTCGAAGCCGTGGCTCGAGTGAGCAAATGCGGTTACGAGCGCGTTCAGGCCGCCAGCGCGCTGCGTGTTTCGGTCGTCACCAGACTGAAGCTCGGCGGTGTCCACCTGATCGAGGTCCGGACCGACCGGCCCAGCAACGTGGCCCTGCACGAGGACATGTACGCGGCGGTGGACAGTGCGTTGGACCACCTGTGGCCGGACGAGGCGCGCGACAATCACTCGCAATGACACATGACAGTGAGCGCTCCGTGGCCTTCGTTCTCGGGGGCGGCGGCGTTCTCGGCGCCAACGAGGTGGGAATGCTCAGAGCTCTGCTCGAGGCGGACATCGTCCCCGATGTGATCCTGGGCACGTCGATCGGCGCCGTCAACGGCGCGGTGCTGGCATCCGATCCAACCACCGCCTCCGTCGAAAGACTCACGGAACTGTGGATCTCGGCCGACGAGGCCGGCATCTTCAGCGGGGGAATGCTGGCCCGGCTCGGCACGCTTGCTCGCACGCGCACTCACGCGCACCCGAACGAGCCCCTGCGCCAAGCGCTCGAACGTGCTCTGCCCGTCCGTCTCATCGAAGAGCTGGCGGTTCCCTTCCAGTGCGTCGCCGCAAGCATCGAACGCTCCGCCGAGCACTGGTTCACCGAGGGTTCAATCGTTGACGCGGTTCTGGCTTCATCGGCGGTGCCGGGACTGCTGCCTCCCGTCGAGCTGGGTGATGAGAACTTCTTCGACGGCGGCCTCGTCAACAGCATCCCCGTCGACCGCGCGGTTGCTATGGGGGCGACCACGATCTTCGTGCTCCAAGTCGGCCGAATCGAACAGCCCCTTACGAAACCCACCAAGCCATGGGAGGTTGCTCTCGTCGCCTTCGAGATCGCGCGGCGGCACCGTTTCGCCCGTCAGATGAGCGACCTTCCGGAGTCCGTCGAGGTGCACGTCCTGCCCACCGGCGAGGATGTTCGGTTCAACGATCTCTCGCAACTTCGTTACAGGAACATGTCCAGGACCGCCGAGCGCATCGAACGCGCCTACGAGGTCTCGGCGAGCTTCCTGGAGGGAATCGGAGCATCCTCGGAGTGACTCTCCCTCCAAGGATCGTTCGCCGCCTCGTCATCGCTCCACTCGTTCTGCTCGTGACGTTCCTAGCGATCACGACGCTGCCACTGTGGCTCTTCGTTGCGCTGATCGTCACGCCGTTCTTCCCAGGCCGGTGGCGCCTGTTTCGTCTTCTGGCCATGGCCCTCGTCTATCTCGTCTACGAGTCCATCGGGATCATCCTTCTGACCGGGCTGTGGGTGTGGAGCGGCTTCGGGGCCAGGATGAAGTCGGATTCGATTCAGGAGCAGCACTACGAGTTGATGCGCTGGTTCCTCACCGGGTTGTACCGAGTCGGCGTTCGCCTCTTCAAACTCGAGGTCGAACTCGACATGCCGGGGGGGTCGCTCGATCTCAGCGGTCTCCACCGCAGACCTCTGTTGGTGTTCGCACGTCATGCGGGCCCGGGTGATTCGTTTCTCATCGCATACGGGGTGCTCGTGCAGCTCCATCGCCGAACCCGCATCGTGCTCAAGGACACCCTGCGACTCGATCCCTGCATCGACATCGTGCTTGGACGCCTTCCCAATCGCTTCATCACTCCCAATCCCAAGGCAGGCGAAGACATCATCGGAGCGATCGGTGAGCTCGCCGAGGGCATGGACGAGCGCGATGCGTTGATCATCTTTCCCGAAGGTGGCAACTTCACCGAGCGACGTCGCGTGCGGGCGATCGAGCGGCTTCGCCGCAGGGGCCATCATGACGAGGCCGACAAGGCCTCGCTCATGCGCAATGTTCTCCCTCCGAGACCGGGCGGCGCGCTCGCCGCGATTGCGGCCACGCCCGTGGCCGACATCATGTTCGTGGCGCACACGGGACTCGACCATCTCGACAGCCTCGTCGACATCTGGCGCGGAATCCCCATGGACCAGAGCCTGAAGGTTCGCTGGTGGATCGTGCCCGAGGAGGAGCTACCCGAAGGACAAGAGGAGCGGATCGACTGGCTGTTCGAGCACTGGGCCGCGGTCGATGAATGGATCGAGGCGAACAAGCACCCCTCAGCCTAGAGCCGACTGCATCGCGAGCAGCTTGATGCGCGTCTCGTCGAGCTCGCCCTCCGGGGTCGAACCCGCGACGATTCCACCGCCGGCGAACAAGCGCGCGTTTCCTCCCTCGAGCTCGGCGCATCTCAGTGCGATCCCCCACTCGCCGTTGCCCTGTGCGTCGACCCACCCGACCGGGCCCGCATAGCGCGCTCGGCTCATGCCCTCGAGTCGCCTGATCATGTCCATAGCCTTGTCGCGCGGCAGGCCGCACACGGCGGCGGTGGGATGCAGAGCGCCGGCTATCTCGAGGGCGCTGTGATCTTGTCGCATCCCACCTTGGATCTCGGTCGCGAGGTGCTGGACGTTGGCGAGCTTGAGAAGCCGAGGGCTCGACGTCATCGTCACCGTCTCGCAGAACTGAGGCCACAGCTCGGTGACCGAGCGCACGGCGATCTCGTGTTCCACCGTGTCCTTGGTCGAATCCAGCAGTTGTCGGCCGAGCGCATCGTCCTCGGCTTCGTCGTTGCCTCGCCGAATGGATCCGGCGAGTATCAGCGAGCTCACATGCCTGCCTTCGGTGCGCACAAGCAGCTCAGGAGTCGCTCCGATAAGACCATCGACCGAAAACGCGTAGCACTCCGGAAATCTCTGCGCGAGTCGTTTTACCAATCTCCTGGGACTGAGTGTCGAGTTGGACCACACGCGCATGTCCCGGGCGAGAACGACTTTCTCGAGTTCTCCCTCGCGCACCGCCTTTTCGGCCGTTGCCACCGCATCAAGCCACGCAACCTCGGGGGCCGAGGATCCCCAGTACCTGATGCGGTCGTCCTGGGGTGCCTCGTTCTTGTCGATCTTGGTTTCTCGGCCGATGCGTGTGATCCACGAACGCCCGTTGCTGCGTCCGATTATGATCGAAGGCACGACGAGGACCGAGCCTGCCTCATGGGGATCGAAGGTGAACGCACCGAACGCCACGGGGCCACTTCCCGGCACTCCGACCTCGTCCTCTACATCGAAGGTTGAGAACATCTCGTTCAGCACGCCGGTCGCTCTCTCGAATCGACCTGCACCCTGCTGGATATCGATTCGAGCCGCCTCTCCCCACGCCACCAGGCCTTCACCGTGATGCACCCACGCGAGCCCCGCTGGATCCTCGAGCTCTTCGAGAAGGTTTGGCGACTCGAAGTCGATCGTGACCACCTCGAGTCCCTCGGTTCTCACGACCTCGTGCCCGTTAGCAGCTGCACTGCGCCGAGCCCGAAGAAACGAACGTCCACATCGTCGAAGCCCGCGCCCTCGAGGAGCGCGGTCAGCTCGTCCTTCGGTGGAAGGTACGCCGTCGACTTGGGGAGGTAGCTGTAGGCCTCCTTGTCCGATAGCCAGCCTCCGATCCTCGGAACGACCTTGTGGAAGTAGACCTTGTGTCCGAACGACAGGATGGGGTTGTCGGGCTGCGCCGTCTCGAGAAATGCGGCCCGGCCCCCCCGCCGCAGCACGCGTGCGCTCTCCTCGAACAGACCTTGCAGTTCCACGACGTTTCGCATCGCGAAACCACAGGTCAGGCCGTCCGCACCGCCGTCTCGCAAAGGGAGCCGCAGGCCGTCGCCCTGAACCAGCGGAGCGTCGACCGACGCCATCGACAGCATGCCGAACGACACGTCGAATCCGATCGGATCGAGGTCGGCGCCCTGCAACTCGCGACAGAAGTCACCTGTGCCGCAGGCAACGTCGACGACGGACGACCCCCTTGCGAGTCCCAGAGCGGCGATCGACTTGCGGCGCCAACCGGCGTCCATCCCGAACGTCATGATCCGGTTCAACCTGTCGTAGCGGGGTGCAATGCGATCGAACATCGCCTGAACCGTGCGGGCCTTCTCCTCCCCAGTTGGGAGACCGGACCGATCCGTCACGTCGCGCCCTCAATCTGCGGTCCGGCCGAGCCCACCTCGCGGGCGGAGACGTTCTCGATGCGCTCCTGTGCAACCGCGAGCAGCACCTGTTCGAAGTGACGAGCAACGAGCTTGCTGGTCGCGGGCAGCATCGAGCTGAACGCCTCGACCAGGCGCTGCGCCGCCTCCTCCTCACTTTCCGATTGCGCTCGAATCGGGTCGCGCACGAAGCGAATGAACACGTCGACCGCGCGCTCGGCCACCGCCCGCATCGCATGGTCGTGCTCGCGCGCAAGCACGAGCAACTCGCTCAGTGGAAGTCCGGCTCCGAGAAGGGCCAGGCCCTCCGAGACCATCTCGGCGTCCGCGTTCGTGTAGTAAGCGGCGCCGTCGCGCTCCTTGTGCACGATCAATCCCTCGCGCTCGAGCGCCTCGAGCAGTGACTCCGAGATCCCGGTCCGCTGAGCGAGCTGCTCGAGCGTCAGGCTCGGGGTTTCTCCCATCGAAGCGCCGGGCCGGTCGACCATCGCCAGCAGGGCCTCGTCCGCCGCGTCGAGCTCGCCGGAGAGCAGACCCTTGATCGACTTCAGCGTGAAGCCCTTGTCCTTCAGCTCGCGGATCCGCTCGAGCCGCTCGACGTGCTCGTCCGAGTAGAAGACGACCCGGCCCTCACGTTCGGGCTGCGGGAGCAGTCCCCTGGTCTGATAGAAGCGGACGGTATCCACGCTCGTTCCGGCCCGACCCGCGAGATCCTCGACTCGATATCTCATGAGCAACCACTCTACGAGTGATTACTTGGATAGTTGCACCGACTCCACGAGCCACGGGACGACCAGGTCAATGAGCCACCGCCTGTGCCAGACGAAGGCGTGATTCGCCTCGGGGTGGATCTCGAGCCTCGCCCGGCCTCCGCTCGCGTGGTGCAACAGGTGCGCCTGCTCGACCGGCACTACCGAGTCGTTGTCGGCGTGGACGATCAGAAGCGGCCCGTTCAGCCTGCCGGCCTCCCGAAGAACGCCGTCGAGTCCTTTCCATTGCGCATCGAATTCTTCGGCACTGATCCCGTTGAGGAAGGGCGTAAACGCGGCCTCGGCCATGTCGGCCGTGAAAGGCAGACGGCTCGGATCGGTCACCGCACCGACAACCGCGACCGCACGAACCCGGTCGTCTGCGCCCGCCCTCACCGCCGCCCAGCCGCCCATGCTGTGCCCGACGAGGGCCAGCCGGTCCGGGTCGACCTGTTCGTGCTCTCCCGAGGTCAGATAGTCGAGCGCGACTCGTACATCGTCGGCAAGCGTGGCTAATCGGTAGTCGCCCCCGCTCCCCCAGCTCCCCCGGTAATGAAAGATCAGAGAGTTCCAGCCACGGTCGCGCAGAGCGTGCGCGAGGTCGTAGTTCTTCTCGATTCCGGGAAGACCGTGGAGCAGGACCGCCGTCGGTTTGAGCTCGTCCCCACGAGCGAGAAAAAGGCTCCCGAGAAGCTTGTCGCCTCCGCTGTTGAAGAGCACACCGGTCTGACCCTCGTGTGGCATGCGTTCCCTTAGTCCCGAGCCCGGCAGCGATGGAGGCCCTTGGCGACCGACTGAACCTGAGAGTGTGATGCCGATACACAGTCCCTGGTTCCATCGGCCCAAGAGATCCGTACGTCGGCCCGCTGTGCGTCGTCGAGCCCAAGGTGGACCTGCCCGGTTGCGGACTGCGAGCGGTAGTTGAATCCATCCGTTATCTGACGGCGATAGGTTCCGCCGCTGGTATCGACTCTGAAGGTCGCACCGAAACCCAAAGGATTCGCGTTGGAGCCTTCCAGGTTGAGGATCGCCCAATTTCCGGCAGCGGAATCGTTCTTGAGAAGGACCCCACTTCCGCGGCTCTTGGAGAAGCCGTGAGTGACGTAGAGGTCGATTCTCCCGTCCAGA
The DNA here is from genome assembly GCA_050693895.1 of Actinomycetota bacterium. Lineage (GTDB taxonomy): Bacteria > Actinomycetota > CADDZG01 > CADDZG01 > WHSQ01 > WHSV01. The sequence goes on from JBOGWS010000076.1 coordinate 97,501, forward strand.
TCGAAGTCTCCGCTCGAGACGGAGTCCCCCTCACCGGTGACCGGGCCGCGAAACGAGGATCCGCGGACCTCGACAAACCTCTTTCTCCCGCGCTTGATCAGAACGTCGGCAAGGTTCTCGCCACCGGGGGAGGCTCCCTGCACGACGAAGCTGTCGAGGTCTCCGTCGTTGTCGACGTCTAGCCACGCGCTCATACGCCCCTGTCGGAGCGAGGTGGTGTGGACCGGCTTGAAGGTGCCTCGCCGATTCTTGAGGATGACCGACCTCTTTTCTCGTATGAGGTGCAGGTCCGGCCACCCGTCTCCGTTGTAGTCGCCCCACGCACCGGACCTCCAGCGATGCCGGTTCACGATCGGCACTCTGGTGCGTACGAAGCCTCCACCCCTGTTCTCGTAGGCCACGGGATGCCCGCGGCCATACTGGAAGACCATCACGTCGGAATCTCCGTCGGCATCCCAGTCCGCCCATGAGGAGCCAACCGTGCTTGGGGATTCGTTGAGCCCGAGACGAGTCCGCTCGAACCCGTCTCGAAGGTTCAAGAATGTGACATTCGGATGACCTTCCTTACGTTTGTTGCCGATGAAGAGGTCGAGGTCCGAATCAGAATCGAGGTCGATCCAGTTGACGGTGCGCCCGCGGGCTTTCGGGATCCGAACCCCGAACTCCCGAGCGCGGTCTACGAATCCCTCGTCCATCTGGATGTACAACCGGTTGGGTATCGCACCGGTGCCTCTTCGTGCCCCCGCAGCGCAGAAGAGATCAGGGCGGCCATCACCGTTGGCCTCTCCCCAGGCACATCCATGCCGGTCGAATATCCGAGAGAGATCCTCTTCATCCTGCACGAGCGAGAAGGTCCCTCCCCGATTCTCGAATAATCCAGGCGGCCTCGTATGCCTTCCAACGAAGAGATCTAGGTCTCCGTCGGCATCGTAGTCACCCCAGGCGGATCCCCACATCTTGGAGGGTTCCATTCCACCCAGTCCCACGGCGTCGGTTACATCGTGAAAACGGTAGCGCGCCCCGTTTGAGCCCGGCGAGGGTTCACGAGAGCTCGGCGACGGTTCACGAGAGCTCGGCGAGGACCCCCAGCAGGATTGAGACGACATCGCCACAAGAAGCGCACCCATCGTTACAACCGGAACTCGTCGAAAGATGGTCAATAGCCGAGCTCCGGGTCGACCAGCCCCTCCAACCGTTCTCCCGCTCCCTGCGCGGCGACGTTGCGTCGCACGAGATGAGGAAGCTCGGCGAGTCCCATCGCCCACGTATTCGCCACGTGCGGGGTGATCAGACAGTTATCGAGATCCCACAACGGGTGTCCGTCGGGCAAGGGTTCCGGGTCGGTGACGTCGAGAGCCGCTCCCCCGATGTCCTCCGCCTCGAGCGCCGCAACAAGGGCACCCGTGTCGATGAGTCCCCCGCGAGCAACGTTCACGATCCAGGCGTCGGACTTCATCGCCGCGAGCTTGACCTCATCGAAGAGATGGTGGGTAGCGCCGGTATGCGCAGCGGCGACCACCACGAAGTCGGCCTCGGGAAGAACGCTCTCTAGCTGGCCGACGACGACCGTTCGTTCGGCCCCCACGAGTGCGCGCCCGGACCGATTCACGCCGATCACTCGCATGCCGAGCGGCACGACCATTGGAACCAGTGCGACGCCGATCCCGCCGGTTCCCACAACGACGACGGTCCTGTCCTGCAGCCTGTACTCGGGGCTGTCCAGTCCCAGTCCGCTCCAGCTGTTAGCACGAGCGTGTACGTGAAGACGTCGCGCCGCTGCCAGCATGAGAGCGACAGCGTGCTCGGCGCAGGCGGGTCCATAGATTCCCTTGGCACACGTCCACGTAAGGTTCGGGTCGATCACGCCTGCGTCGAAGAACGACTCGATTCCTGCGAACGGAAGCTGCACCCACTCGACGTCGCTGCCCTGCAGCGTTTTCGCCAGGTCGTGAGGATTGCGCGGATCGGTCCACACGAGCGCCTCCGCGTCCGCGATATCTACGACCGATCCGCCGCCCTCGACAACGGCGCGCTCGATATCGTCCGATGCCGAGGGAAGAATCGCCACTCTGGGGGATCCGCGAGACATCCCGGCAGGCTACCGCTTACGCGTTGGAGTGCATCGCAGGCGTGAACACCAGGTTTCCATCGTCCACTCCGCCCTCGATGATCTCGCCATCACTGAAGGTTCCGTCCAGCAACTTCAGAGCGAGCGGGTTCTCGATGTCGCGCTGAATCAGCCGCTTCAGTGGGCGTGCTCCGTACGCGGGGTCGTATCCCGCCAATGCCAGGTGCTGCTTCGCGGCATCATCTATTACGAGCGCGATGCCGCGCGCGGCCAGCCGGTCGATCAAACCTTGGAGTTGGATCTCGACGATCTGCGCCAGGTCCTCGCGGCTCAGGCGGTGGAAGACGAGGATCTCGTCGACGCGGTTGAGGAACTCGGGCTTGAAGTGATCGCGCACCGCCTCCAGGACCTTGTCGCTCATGTCGGCTTCGTTGGTCCCGTTGAGCAACCACTGGGAGCCCAGGTTACTCGTCATGATGATCACCGTGTTCTTGAAGTCCACCGTGCGACCCTGCGAATCGGTCAGGCGCCCATCGTCCAGGATCTGCAACAGAACGTTGAAGACGTCCGGGTGCGCCTTTTCGATCTCGTCCAACAGCAACACCGAGTACGGACGGCGTCTCACGGCCTCGGTCAACTGCCCGCCCTCGTCGTAGCCGACGTAACCCGGCGGAGCGCCGACCAGCCTGCTGACCGAGTGCTTCTCCATGTACTCGCTCATATCGATGCGAACCATGGCGCGTTCGTCGTCGAAGAGGAACTCGGCGAGAGCCCGGGCAAGCTCCGTCTTCCCGACCCCCGTCGGACCGAGGAACATGAACGACCCGATGGGACGGTTCGGATCACTCAGTCCGGAGCGAGCCCGCCGGATCGCGTTCGACACCGCCTCGACCGCTTCGTCCTGACCGATCACGCGCTCGTGAAGATTGCTCTCCATCTCGATCAGCTTCACGACCTCGCCCTCCATGAGCTTGGACACAGGCACGCCGGTCCAGCGCGAAACGACCTCTGCGATGTCTTCTTCGTCTACTTCCTCTTTGAGGAACTTCCGCTCGCTCTGCAATTCCGCGAGCTCGCGGTTGAGCTCCTCGAGACGGCTCTCGGCCTCGACCAACTTGCCGTAGCGCAACTCGGCCGCCTTCTGCAGGTCGCCATCGCGCTCGGCGCGCTCGGCTCGACCGCGCAGCTCCTCCATCTCGGCCTTGAGAGCCCTGATCTCATCGATCTTGTCCTTCTCCTGTTGCCAGGCTGCCTTCATCCCGTCCATCTCTTCGTGGATGCCGGCGAGCTGCTCTTCGATCTTCGCGAGCCGCGCACGAGAGACGTCGTCCGTCTCCTTGGACAGCGCCGCCTTCTCGATCTCGAGTTGCTTCGCCTTGCGATCGAGTACGTCGATCTCGATCGGCATGGAGTCGATCTCGATGCGAAGCCGGCTGGCCGACTCATCTATCAGGTCGATCGCCTTGTCGGGAAGAAAGCGTCCGGTCACGTAGCGGTCGGAGAGAACGGCAGCGGCAACGAGGGCAGCGTCCTGAATGCGGACGCCGTGATGCACCTCGTAGCGCTCCTTGAGACCGCGCAGGATCGCGATGGTGTCCTCGACCGCGGGCTCACCGACAAGCACCGGTTGGAAGCGACGCTCGAGTGCGGGGTCCTTCTCGACGTGCTTTCGGTACTCGTCGAGGGTGGTCGCTCCGATCATGCGGAGTTCGCCGCGCGCGAGCATCGGTTTGATCATGTTGCCCGCGTCCATCGATCCCTCAGCTGCACCGGCGCCGACAACTGTGTGAAGCTCGTCCACTAACGTGATGATCTCGCCGTCGGACTCTGCGATCTCGTTGAGCACGGCCTTGAGGCGCTCCTCGAACTCACCGCGGTACTTCGAACCGGCCACCATCGAACCGATATCGAGGCCCACTACGCGCTTGCTCTTGAGGGATTCCGGCACGTCTCCGGCGACGATGCGGTTGGCGAGACCCTCGACGATCGCCGTCTTGCCGACGCCCGGTTCACCGATCAAGACCGGGTTGTTCTTCGTGCGTCGCGACAGGACCTGGATGATGCGCCGGATCTCGTCGTCGCGGCCGATCACGGGGTCGAGCTTGCCGCGCCGAGCCGCCTCCGTGAGGTCGCGCCCGAACCGCTCGAGGGCCTGGTACTTGTCCTCCGGGTCCTGGTCGGTAACGCGCTGGCTGCCGCGCACCTGCTTGAGGGCCTCGAGTACTCCCCTGCGGTCGATGCCCGCCTCGGCAAGGACCGCGGCCGTGTCGTCTCCCTGCTCGAGAAGAGCGAGGAGTAGGTGCTCGGTCGAGACGTAGGCGTCGCCGAGTTGCTCGGCTTGGTTGAAGGCCTCGGCCAGGACCCTCTTCAGGCTCGCGCCGAGGTAGATCTCGACCTGGCCGTAGATCTTCGCCTTTCCCTCGAGCACGGCGTCCACGCGGGCCCGCACAGACTGGGGTTGGGCCCCGAGCTTCTGCAGGAGCGGGTAGACGACGCCCTCGGGTTCGCCGAGAAGCGCCCTGAGAAGGTGCGCTCCCTCGACCTGCTGGTGGTTGAGGTCGCCGGCGAGCTTCTGAGCTGCGGCCAGAGCCTCCTGCGACCTGATCGTCAGTTTGTTGATATCCATTGGCTTACCTCTTCGGTGATCTATAGATAACCTGAGTGTTCCATTGTCAGGTTTACCCCATGGAGGTGTCAACCAGAAGCGGAGAGACTTTGTTCCGGCCCGGCTCCCCGGGCCCGGCTGCCTAGCTCTGGCGCTGGATCTGGGGCAGGTCGCCCTGGAGGATGTCGTCGGTCTTCGACCCATCCGCATCGTCCGCCGTCGGCTCGCCGAAGAATTCGTCCAGGTCCTTGCGGGAGAGGTTCTCTTTGTCGAGCAGCAGCACCGCAAGTCCGTCGATATCGTCGCGGTGCTCGGACAAGATCTTGCGTGCCTTGTCGCGGCCCTCCAGCAGGATGGCCTTCACCTCCCGGTCGATCATGACCTGGGCCTCCTCCGAGACGTCGTTGCCCTGCCGGAACATCGGGTTGAGGAACCGCGAGCCCGTCTCGGCGATGTTGATCGGCCCGACCTTCTCGGACATGCCGAACTCCATGACCATGCGCCTGGCGATCTCGGTCGCCCGCCGAAGGTCGTCCCCGGCCCCCGTCGTCGCGACGTCGAAGACGATCTCCTCGGCACTCCGCCCACCCAGTAGAACCGCGACCATGTCCCTCAGCTCGGGCTCGCTCATCAGATAGCGCTCTTCCTCGGGGAGCTGCTGCGTATACCCAAGAGCACCGATACCGCGGGGAATGATCGACACCCGGTGAACCGGGTCGGCGTGCTCGACGAAGCGTGCAACGAGCGCATGACCGAGCTCGTGGTAGGCGACGAGCCTGCGCTCCTTTTCGGTAAGCACCTGAGACCGTCGCTCGAGGCCGGCGAAGACCCTGTCGATCGCCTCCTCGACGTCGCTCATGTCGGCGATCTCCTTGCCGTGTCTCGCCGCAAGCAGAGCCGCCTCGTTGATCACGTTCGCGAGCTGCGCGCCGGAGAATCCGGGAGTGCGCCGAGCCAGAACCTTGAAGTCGACATCCGGAGTGAGTCTCACGTCGCGCGAATGGATGCGGAGGATCGCCTCGCGCCCCGTGATGTCGGGCAGGTTGACCTGGATCTGGCGGTCGAACCGTCCGGGTCTGAGCAGTGCCGCGTCCAGCACCTCGGGTCGGTTCGAGGCCGCTACGAGGATGACGCCGCTATTGGGCTCGAACCCATCCATCTCGGTGAGTAACTGTTGCAGCGTCTGCTCCTGCTCCTGGTGCGAGCCCATCTGGCCACCCGCTGCGCCCGAGCGCGACTGCCCTATCGCGTCGATCTCGTCGATGAACACAATGGCGGGGGCCCGGTCGCGTGCCTGCTGGAAGAGATCGCGCACTCGGGCGGCTCCGAGTCCCACGAACAACTCGATGAATTCCGATGCCGAGATGTAGAAGAACGGAACCTCGGCCTCGCCGGCCACGGCGCGCGCCAGCAGCGTCTTACCGGTGCCGGGAGGCCCGACGAGCAGAACACCCTTGGGGATCTTGGCTCCCACCTTGCGGAACTTGTCGGCGTTCTTCAGGTAGTCGACGACCTCGGCGAGCTCGGCCTCGACCTCGTCGACCCCCGCGACGTCCTTGAAAGTCGTCTTGAGGTCGGTGCGGTCGTAGAGCTTCGCCTTGTTCTTGCCGAGCGAAAGCGGCCCCCCACCGCCCGTGAGCTGATTTCGCATGCGGCGCATGAAGAAGAAATAGAGCCCGCCGATGAACAGGAAGGGCAGCATGAAAGACAGCAACCCGAACCAGGGGCTGGGCTGGGTGAAGGTGGCATCGACACCGTTTTCTCGCAGGTCGTCGACCAGCTGGTTCGACTCGTAGTTGACCGGAAGCGTTGCCGAGAACTCCTGCTCACCCTCGTCTGATTCGAACGTGCCGGACGCCGAAGTCTCCGAGATATTCACCTCGGTTACGCGCCCCTCGTCGACGAGGTCGAGGAAACGCGGGAAACCAATGTCCTGCTGGGAGCCGGCGGTGAAGGTCTGAATCAGGGCAAATAGGATCAGGCCGCCAATGACCCACGCGATTGTGATGTTGCGTTGGCGTGGGTCCATGCCACCCTCAGTCGGGGGGCGCTGGGGACCTTGTTTCGACTCTTCCTTGCGCTGCCATGGATTACGGCGGGTGGGCCGTGTCTTTTCGTCACTCATCTCAAGCCAGCGTACCTACAAACAGATTCTTCTCTTGCATTCGCCTTGTCGCTCCATTTCGTCCTTGTCGCGCCGAGGGCAACACGCAACACTTAGTTCGATGAGTAACAACAGAAACCAGCGAACTATTGCGGTCGTCGGTGGGGACCTGATGGCTCGATCGCGCATCGAGTCCGCCGCCGCGGCGCACTCCCTCGAGGTTCAACGCCTGAGCCCCGGCGACCTCGAGCCCCTAGAGGCACCACCGGACGTGGCTCTGGTGGTGCTGGATCTCGACTCAAGCGGGCGCGCGCTTGTCGACACCTGGACCTCGCTGGCGGGTGAGTCGGGTCCTCGAGCGGTCGGCTACTTCAGCCATGTGGACGTCGCCCTAGGCGACTATGCTCGATCGAAGGGCGTCGAAGCCGTCCCCCGAGGGCGCTTCTGGCGGACCTTCGACGAGATCCTCGCTGCGCTCTAGCGCCGAGGAGGGGTCTAGATTGGAGTTCTCCATGAGAATCGCTCGTAGACGCTCGAAGCCGAGGATGTTCTTCTCACCGGCACGCCTCGTGGTGTTGGGGCTGCGATGAAGCCTCCTCGTTATCTCGCGCCGGGCGATGTCGTGGAGTGCGAGGTCGAGGGGCTCGGTCGTCTACGCAATGCGGTGGTCGGTCCGCAGGAGGCCTGATACTTGGTCGCTAAGCTGGCCTCGCGCGACCGCGGAGATGGCTCGCCGCGGGGACTCCCTTTCACAATCGTCCTAGCGATTGCGATGAGCGCGGCATCATTTCCGGGTTTTGCGTTCGGCGCGCTTGGGCCCTTCCTGGTCGACGACTTCGAGCTCAGTCGCTCGCGGCTGGGTCTCCTGACGACCCTGTTCTTTGCCGTCGGGGGCATCCTGTCTCTGGTCGCGGGGCCGTTGGTAGACCGCTGGGGCGGCCGAAAGGTCATGCTGGGTGCCTTCGGCATCATCTGCCTCGCGCTCTTGGCGATGGCCGGCGCGCCTTCCTACCCCTCCCTCTTGGTCGCCGCGGCTTTCGGAGGCATATCGATCGCCACGGTGAACCCGACTACGAACAAGCTCGTGGCCGTTCACGTCCCCCCCGGACAACGGGGGGTCATCATGGGGGTCAAGCAATCGGGTGTGCAGATCGGCGCCTTCGTCGCGGGCGCGATCCTCGCGCCTTTGGCCGCGTGGCTGGGTTGGGAATTGGCTCTCGTGCTGGCGGCAAGCGTCCCCCTGCTGGGTGCGCTAGGCACGCTCATGTTCGTCCCGCCAGACCGGATCGACCCGGCCTCGGATGACTCGAGGGACGAAAGACAAGCATCGATGACCAGTGCGGTTTGGTGGCTGACCGCCTACGCGTTCCTGATGGGATCCGGGGTCTCCGCCGTCACCGCCTACCTTCCGCTGTACGCGGTCGAGCGACTCGACTTCTCCGTTCAAGCCGCAGGTGCCGCTGCCGCGGTCATCGGGCTGGTCGGAATCGCCGGTCGCATCGGCTGGGGGTTGATTAGCGAACGGCGAAGCGGCTTCGTCACACCCTTGATGGTGATGGCCATCGGCGCGGTGGCGTCGGTGCTGTTGCTGATGGCGGCCGAGGAGAGCTCCGCACTCATCTGGGTGGGAGGCCTCCTCCTGGGTGCGACCGCAGTGACTTGGAACTCCGTCGGAATGCTCGCGGTCATCGCCACGACCGGTCCCGCCGCCGCCGGCAGAGCGTCGGGCTACGTGCTCTTCGGCTTCTACGGAGGATTCGTGGGAAGCCCTTTGCTTTTCGGCACGCTCGTCGACAACTCGGGACGTTACGAGGTCGCGTGGATGATCGTCGCAGCCATCTTCGTACTGGCCGCGGTGGTCATCGGTGCATGGCAGCGATCGATACGGCCGGCGCCGAGCCGGGAGGTCACTGCTTGAACTCCCTGCACTACGTGTAGAGCTCCGTCCGGCGGGAAGGACGAAAAGTTACGAACGACGATTCGGAGGTGCACCCACATGAGGACACGCAAGCTCGGCTCTCACGGTCCCGACATAACCACGGTCGGACTGGGAGCCTGGGCCATCGGCGGACCCTGGAAGATGGGCTGGGGCTCGGTCGACGACGAGGAGTCGGTGAAGGCGATCAGGCATGCGATCGACAACGGCGTCAATTGGGTAGACACGGCGGCGGTCTACGGTCTCGGACATTCCGAGGAGGTCACCGGTAGGGCGCTCGAGCCCTACGACGCGGGCGAAGACGTCTACGTCTTCACGAAGTGTGGCCTCAACTGGTTCGACACCGACGACGGCGAGCCGTCCAACAACCTGCGACCCGACTCGATCCGTTTCGAATGTGAGCAGAGCCTCAAGCGACTGGGTCTCGAACGAATCGACCTCTATCAGTTCCACTGGCCCGACGAAGCGACCGGGACCCAGGTAGAGGACTCCTGGGGAACCATGAGCGAGTTGATCGACGAGGGCAAGGTCCGCTGGGGCGGAGTGTCCAACTTCGACGTCCCGCTTCTCGATAGGTGCAGCCGGATCCGACACGTCGACTCGCTCCAACCGCCGCTCAGTCTCATCAACCGGAGCGCTCGTAACGACGTCATCCCCTGGTGCGACGACAACGGAACCGGCGTAATCGTCTACTCGCCCATGCACTCCGGGCTTCTGACCGGGAAGTACACGCAGGCGACCATCGCCGAGTTGGCCGACGACGACTGGCGAAAGAGGGACGGCGACTTCAACGAGCCCCGGCTCAGCCGGAACCTCGGGCTGGTGGGTCGCCTCGAGGACATCGCCAGGCAGCTCGACACCACCCTTCCGGTGGTCGTCGTGGCATGGACGATCGCCACCGACGGCGTGACGGCCTCGATCGTGGGAGCCCGGAGGCCCAGGCAGGTCGATGGGTGGCTTCCCGCGGCCGATCTGAGGCTCAGCGACGACACATTGGGGACCATCGAGGACGCGGTCGCGGCCAGCGGCGCGGGCGAGGGTTAGCCCGACAGCCTCCAGAAGGCCCCGGTCAGGCCGAGGGATTCGAAGACGGCCTGTGCCTCGTCCGGAGTGCGCCTGCGCCACTCCGGCGACATTCTGTTGTGCGGTCCGTACCACACGCGCGCCAGATCCCACTGCTGCTCGACCGAGAGGGTCGCGCCGTGGTTCAGGTCGCGCGCGGACAACCAGGTGTCTCTGTGCTCTTCCGACCGGAAGAGAAGCATCGTCGATCAGTTGTAGCCGATGTCGTCCCACCAGTGAGCGGCGGGTATCGCGTAGTGAACGACGTACTCACTGGGCTCGACCCGGCCGTCGCGCACGCGCAGGGTCAGCTCGTCGCCGCAATCGGGACAGAGGCTGGTAACGCTCCCCTCGTCCCCGAGCATGGCGATCACCCCGAGGGCATCCCAGATACAGATCCCGTAGTAGCGCGCTCCCCTCGCCGTTACCGGAAAGGGAGAGGGCAGGGCGGACAGGGGGTTCGCGAGCCAGATGTAGGGGGTCCCGGGGGCCAGAACGAGCACGTGCGCGTCGGCCAAGCGCTTCAATGCGACTTCGACCTCGTCCGAGCCGGTGCCGAGCGCACCTCCGATCTCGACCGGCATCGGCGGCCGGCAATTGTCCACCATGAACCGGTAGACGAAAACGCGGACGTCGTCGTCCAGCGTCGAAGGTTCGGATGCCACGCGGCTAGATCTCGCCCGTGGTCGGCGACTTCTCCGAGCTCGAGTCGAGCGTCGAGGACTCGAGCCTCCTCATGCCCTCCTCGATGAACCGGCTCAGGTCGCGCGCCTCCGTCTCGGGAACCGAGAGCACGCACTTGGCCTCGTCGTTGACCCAGATCGAGAACCGCACGTGGCTCCCAGGGATCACGACCGAGCCCTCGGGGCTCTCGAACGTCTGCTCCCTCCGATAGCACGAGACGCGGAGATAGGCGTTCTCGGGGTCCGCCTGGTCGACCCTCACTCCTGCGAAGAAGCGGGCCAGCTTGCTGGGGTTTGATTCCACGAGGTGGCCCGGCAATGAGCGGCCGCAGCGGAAACAGAACTTGTGGTCGCTCGGCTGTCTGAAGCGGCAATCAGGACAGAAGACCTCGTTCACAAACCCTCCGATCCAGTTGTCTCCTCGCACACCCCGTCCTGCCGTCAGGCTACTCCCGCGCCGGGCTACCGACCAGAAGCGTACCCCTGCATTCCGCGCGGATTGGCGGCCGCCTTCAGCATCCCCGTCTCGGGGTCCACGCCCGCGGCGCTTACTCTGCCGAGGGCCCAGTCCTCCTCGACGACGACCCTGTGCCCCCGTTCTTCCAGCTCGCTCACGACGGACTCGCCCAGACGGCCTTCGACCACGACCTCTCCCGGGTGAGACTCGCGTGGATAGAACGAGCTCGGGAAGTGGGTCGTGTGCCATGTTGGAGCGTCGATCGCAGCCTGAAGGTCGAGCCCGAGGTGGACGTGGTTCAGCCAGAAGTTAAGCGTCCACTGGTCCTGTGAATCCCCTCCCGGCGTACCGAACGCGAGGTAGGGCTCGCCGTGCTTGAAGGCAAGGCTCGGAGTGAGCGTGGTTCGGGGACGCTTGTTGCCTCGCAGCGAGTTAGGGAGGCCTGGCTCCAACCAGAACATCTGCGCTCTCGTTCCCAGAGGGAATCCCAGCTCGGGAATCACGGGGTTGCTCTGCAGCCAGCCCCCGCTCGGCGTGGCCGAGACGAGGTTCCCGTGCCGGTCCACCACGTCCAGGTGGCAGGTGTCGCCCCTCGTCTCGCCCGAGACCGCAAGCGTCGGCTCCCCCGTCCCCGCGTACCCCACTTGCCCCAGCCGCCTCTGCGGCAGCCGGGGGACGCGTCCGCCGACCGAGCCGGGGCGAAGCTCGAGTGATGCCCGCTCGCCCACCAGCGCTCTCCGCTCGAGCGCGTAGGCCGAGTCCAACAACCCCTCGATGGGAACGTCCTCGACAAGCGGGTCGCCGTAATAGGCCTCGCGGTCAGCAAATGCCAGCTTGGCGCACTCGACGATGGTGTGGATGTACTCGGCGGTGTTGTGGCCCATCCCTACAAGATCGAAGCCCGCGAGCAACTGGAGCTGCTGCAGGAACACGGGCCCCTGGCTCCACGGCTGCGTCTTGAAGACCCGGTAGTCGTAATAGTCGGCCCACAGGGGAGCCTCGACGGTGGCGTGCCAGTCGGCGAGGTCTCTCTCGTCCATGACTCCGCCGTGCGCCTCACCCGAGGAATCCATTACCTCGGTGGCCATGAACTCGACCATCGCCTCGGCGACGAATCCTTCGTAGAAAACGCCACGGGCGGCTTCGATCTGACCCTCGCGGTCGCCGGTAGCGCTCTCGCTCTCGGACAGCACGCGGTGGTAGGTCTGAGCCAGGACCGGATTGCGCCAGCGCGACCCGGGGGGCGGAGTACCGCTCCCGGTCAGGTAGATCTCGGCCGACGTGGGCCAGTGGGTACGGAACTGTCGTTCGACCATCGCGATGGCCCCCGCGATCTGAGGGAGCACCGGATAGCCCTGCTCCGCGTACTGGAGGGCATAGATCATGACCTCGCCGAGCGGCAACGTCCCGTGGTCGCGCAGCAGCAGCATCCAAGCATCGAAGGCACCGGGAACGCATGCCGCCAGAGATCCCGTGCCCGGGATGACGTCCAGCCCCAACTGCTCGAAGTGCTCGGTCGACAGCTTCGCGGGTGAGGGCCCCTGCCCGCAGATGACCTCGACCTCCTCCCGGCGGCGGTCGTAAAGCAGGATGGGAACCTCGCCGCCCGGGCCGTTGAGGTGCGGCTCGACCACCTGAAGAGTCAGCCCGGCCGCCACGGCCGCGTCGAACGCGTTGCCACCCTTTTCGAGCACGGCCATACCCGACGCCGACGCAAGCCAGTGTGTCGATGCCACCATCCCGAAACTCCCGCGCAGCTCTGGTCTCGTTGTGAACAATTCGCTCTCCTCGATCCAGTCGTGATCTGGGCCCACCTTCCCAAAGTACCCAGAGTCTTTTGGGTACTCCGACCCCTCCCTTGCGCACCATGCCGTCTAGGCCGGGCATGCCCCGCGGACGAAAGATAGGGCAACCAACCGACGAACGAAGGAACTCAAGTGAAAGCATTGTTGAAGCTGGCCGAGCAGACACCCCCGAGCCGCGAGCGATACGTGGATTTCCTGAGGGCCCTGTCCATCCTGGTCGTCGTGCTCGGACATTGGCTCGCCGCGGTCGTGGTGTGGCGCGATGGAGAGGTCGGCGGACACAACGCACTCGATGTGGTCGACGGCATGTGGGCGCTCACCTGGGTCCTCCAGGTCATGCCGCTGTTCTTCTTCGTCGGTGGGTTCGCAAACCTCAAGACCTGGCGCGCGCTGCGTGATCGGGGCGGCGACTACACCGAGTATCTATCCGGCCGCGTGGTCAGGCTCATGAAACCCACTGCCGTCTTCATCGCCTTCTGGATGGTCCTTACCTTCGTCCTCGAGAACTTCTTCGCCGTCCCTCCCGACTCGCTCCGGGCCGCCACGCAGCTCATGGGCGGGCCACTGTGGTTTCTGGGTGTCTACCTGTTGGTCATCACAGTTGCTCCGGCGATGGTCGGCCTGCACCAGCGCTTCAGGCACAAGGCCGTGATCGGCCTCGGCGTCGTGGCCGCGATCATCGACATTGCCCGTCTCGCCTTCGAGATCCCGGTGATCGGCTTCTTCAACTTCGCAATCGTGTGGCTCTTCGTTCATCAGCTTGGCTTCTTCTACGCGGACGGGACTCTCGTCCGGGCCGGTCGAAAGGTTTTCGTCATGATGGTGGGGGTGGGCCTTGGCGCACTTGTGGTACTGACCAACATCGGCGTCTACTCTCGCTCGATGGTCGGGGTGAGTGACGGCATGGTCAGCAATAACGCGCCGCCGAGCATCTGCATCTGCGCTCTCGCGCTGTTCATGATCGGCGCAGCGATGATGCTTCGGCCGGCTGCGAGTCGCTGGCTCGAACGACCCAAGCCGTGGGCGCTGACGATCGGCGTCAACACCGTGATCATGACGGCCTATCTCTGGCATCTCACGGCCATGGCCCTCGCGGTGCTCGTGATGTATCCGCTCGGCTGGCCCCAGCCTGACGCCGGGACGCTGGAGTGGTGGCTGTTGCGCCCCCTATGGCTCGGCGCTCTCGCCTGCTTCTTGGTCCCGCTCGTGGTGCTCTGGGGTCGCTTCGAGCGACCGAGCACCGATCGCACATCGACTCGCGGACGGCTCTCCGCGACCAACAGTTAGGAGCATGAAAGTGGCTCGGATATTCAAGAACACGCTTGCGGCGATCGCCTCTGCCTGTTTCGTCATCGGAATGCAGGGCTTCGCCATCGGCGGATTCTCCGGCCAGGCTTCGCCGGACTCCGCAAAGATCGCGCATCTCGGTGTCGACCCCGTGATGAACGTTGTCTGGCTCGCAGCGGGCTGGGGGCTGCTCGGTGTCGCCCGCTCCATGGGCCGGCGCGAGAATTAGGGTCCGCCGGCCGACACGGGAGGGAGAAGCGTGCGGCCCGAGACTCGTCGCAAGCTCGATCTCTCGTACTCGCAGTACGTTCCGCGTGCCTTTCTCTTCGCGTGGCTTGTCACCGGAGACGATCAGCTCGCCGCGCGGCTCGCCCTTCGAGGCTGGTGCCGGTCCATGGGCTCGATGCAGGACCTGCGGGGCCCGGACGTACTGGAGGCCCGGATGCTGCGCTCGGTGGTGTGGGGGGCGGGGCGTGCGAACCTCCTTCACCGGCCTCGAGCCGGCGACGACATCGACGGCACGTGGCTGCACATTCCCCCTCGGACCCGAGCAGCGCTGGTCATGCTTTACTTCGACGAGCTCGATCCGCGGCGCGTCGCCGACTTGCTCGAATGCTCGGATGCCACCCTGGCGTCGGTCAGAGGCCGGGGGCTCAACCAGCTGAAGCGGCATCTGGGCGATACCGAGGCCGAGGAAGAGGCCCACCTGCAGCGTTGGTTGGCCGAGCGGGCCGGAGCAGCTCCGGCCCCCCCACCGGAAAACATGCGCCTGCGACATAGGGTGGGACGCCGCCGGCTGGGTACCGTGGTGGGCGCGGCCCTCATGGCGGTGCTGCTGGCAGCCGGCGCAGTCGCGGGGACGAGAGTCGCGCTCGACCGGGCTGCGAACCCCCCGTCCGAGAGGGCCAGTGATGACGTCCCCGTGGACCCCACTCTCCGCAACCGGATCGAGGCCCTGAGGGAGGGTTGCCCCGACCCGGGACGCCTGAGGTCCCTACCGGTGAGGGGGTCGCCGGCGGAAGCCGCCCGGCTTGCCGTACGGTTCAACGAGGCAATCGTGCTGCGTGACAGACGAACCGTCCGCGCCCTCGCCGAGCCCACGGCCGAGCCGACCAACGGTGCCTGGGTCAGCACCAGGAGCCGTCGGGGCGTAACGGTAACGAGCGCATCGAAGGTCGACGCTGAAGACCTCTTCACCGTGGCCTGCGGCCGGGACATCGCGAGACGTTCCTTGCGAGTCGTTATCCACGACCGGAACGGGATCACGACCAAGGGCCTCGCTTTCTTCTACGTGGCCTACACGAAGGACGGCTGGCGGGTCTGGGCTGCCGACGAGCCCGGGGCATGAAATCAGCCGAGGTGTCTCGCTCAGCCTTTAACTTGTTGAGGTGACCGCACCCGATATCGAACAGATTCTCCAGGGCCTGAACCGGGAGCAGCAGCGCGCCGTCAGGGCGACCAGGGGGCCCGTCTGCATCCTTGCGGGGGCGGGGGCCGGCAAGACGACGACCATCACACGCCGGATCGCCTGCCAGGTGGCGGCGGGAGACATCCCGGCGGATTCCATCTTCGCCGTCACCTTCACGGACAAGGCCGCGGGCGAGATGCGCAACCGGCTCGAGCGGCTCGGCGTCGGCGGGGTGAGGGCCCGCACCTTTCACTCGGCGGCCCTGGGTCAGCTCCGCAACCTCGCCGAGAATCCGCCGGGCCAGATAATGCCGAGCAAGGCGGTTGCGCTGCGACAGATCGGCAACACGTTGCACAAGCCCTACAGGTTCCGGCCCGCGGGCGATCTCGCAACCGAGATCGAGTGGGCGAAGAACCGGCGGCTGACACCCCAGACCTACATGAACGGCCTCGGGTCTCACGAGCCCCCCATTCCGGCCGACCTGATGCAGAGCGTCTTCCACCGCTACGAACGGGGGAAAGGTGATCGGGGCCTCCTCGATTTCGAGGACATTCTCGAACTGGCGATCAGGATGCACGAGGACGAGGACTCAGCGCGCGAGCGCTTTCAAGCCCGGTACCTCGCCTTCACCGTCGACGAGTACCAGGACGTGAACACGCTGCAGCAGACGTTGCTCGATCGCTGGCTCGGTGGCCGGGACGACCTCTGTGTCGTCGGCGACGACTATCAGTCGATCTACGGGTTCACCGGCGCCACTCCGCGTCACCTGCTCGAGATGCCTCGCCGCTTTGAACGTACACAGGTCGTACGGCTGGAAACCAACTACCGCTCCTCTCCCGAGATCCTCGACTTCGCCAACAAGCTCGTTCCGCGACTCGGGGGGGCCGAGAAGGTCCTGAAGGCGGCATTGCCTTCGGGCGAGAACCCGGAGGTCCGGCCTTTCGCGTCCGAGGATGCCGAACGACGCTTCGTGGTCGAGCAGGTCAAGGATCTGCACGAGCGGGGTGTGCACTACGAGGAAATCGCGATCCTCTACCGGGTCAACTTCCGTTCGGAGGATTACGAGGAAGCCCTTGCCGGTTCCGGTGTTCCCTTTCAGGTGCGCGGGGGGAATTTCCTGGCGCGCCCGGCCGCGCGACGCCTTTTGAACCGACTCCGACCTCCGAGCGCGACCGATGTGGCCGAGAAGGTCAAGACGGTGGCCGAGAAAGAGGGCTGGCTGTCCGAGCTTCCCGAGGGACTGGGAGAACAGGAGACGACGCGGCAAAACGACCTCACTCGTCTGGTTCAACTCGCCGAGGAGTTCGACGAGACGGGAGGATCGGTCAACGACTTCGTAGCCGATCTCCAAGCTCGTTTCACGAGCGAGGGCGGGGGCCGGGGAGTGAACCTGCTGACCCTCCACCGTGCCAAGGGGCTCGAGTTCGAAGCCGTCTTCCTCGTGCGCCTCGAGGAGGGGGAACTCCCGTTCAAGCGAGCCAAGAGCGACGAGGCCGTGGCCGAGGAACGCCGGCTCCTCTACGTTGGGATCACTCGAGCCAAGAGACACCTCTTCGTGACTCGAGTGGCGGGAAACAAGGCCAGCCGTTATCTGGCCGAGCTGGGCATCGGCCCACAGTCGACGCGCGCTCCCCTGTCGACGCCGGGGACAAGGAGTTCGTCGGACGATCCCGCCGTGAGCGCGCTCAAGCACTGGCGTCTGCAGCGGTCGCGCGACGACTCGGTTCCCGCATTCGTCGTGTTTCACGATTCGACACTCGAGGCAATCGCAGCGGCCGACCCGGACGACCTGGTTCAGTTGTCGGAGGTTCCGGGAGTGGGTCCCGCCAAGCTCGATCGCTACGGAAACGAGATTCTGGAGGCGCTCTCCGCAGCGACGGATTCTGGAGACCGCATTGTTCCCAGATGACATTCTGGGAGATAACCACCAGCCCTAGTGAGGGGGCAATGGGTCGATCCCGCGGTCGACCATGCCCCTCTCGATCTCTTTGATGACCGCTTCGAGCACCCTGACGCGCGCGTAGCGCTTGGAGTCCCCTTCGATCAAGTGCCAGGGAGCGAGGCGGTGGTCGGTTCTCTCGACCATGTCTTCGACGGCGGCCGTGTACTCGGCGCGTTTCTCACGGTTTCGCCAGTCCTCGTCGGTCAACTTCCATGACTTCAGCGGATCGTTCTTGCGTCGCTCGAAACGCCTCAGCTGCTCCTCGTCTGAGATGTGTATCCAGAACTTGAGGAGAACCATTCCCTCCATGGCAAGAGAACGCTCGAACTCGACGATCTCCGCGTACGCGCGCGTCCACTGTTCGGTTGTCGCGAAGCCCTCCACGCGCTCGACCAGGACGCGGCCGTACCACGACCGGTCGAAAACGGCCATGCCTCCCCAGCCCGGAAGTTGGTCCCAGAAGCGTTGCAGGAAGTGATGTCTCTTCTCGTCGTAGGTTGGTGCCGCGAACTGCGCGACGCGCACATGGCGAGGGTCGAGGGTCGCCACCAACCTCTTGATCGCGCCTCCCTTGCCGGACGCGTCCCACCCCTCGAACAGGGCGAGAACGGGAGGGCCGATTGGCCCGCCAAGAAGACCCCCGAGCTGAAGGCGAAGCTCGAGTAAGCGCTCCTGCGCGGTCTCGAGACGCTCGCTCTCCTCTTTCCGCGACAGCTTCAGCGACAGGTCGAGCTCGTCGAGTCTTCCCATCCCGAAATACTCACACGGCCGGGCCCGTGCGTTTACGGAAGGTTGCGAAGTAGTCGAGCGAACGTCCCCTTCAGGGTCCGTTTTCCGTAGCGATGACTCGGGCTGTTCGTGGTCATCACGGCGAGGGATGCCTTCGTGCCGTCCTTCCTCTTTAGCAGCACGATCTGATGATCGACCGCCCCCGTTCCCGAGCCCCAGCCACCCTTGAAGAGCTTCTTCCATCCTGGTGTCTTGACCCTGCCGATCCCCCATCGCTGCGACGAGACCACGTGGGTGAGAAGCCAGCGCGCGTACCCACGATGACGCTTGGGAATGAACTGTTTGAGATGGAACATGAAGCGCGCCTGGTCGCGCGCCGAGGATCGACTCAGTCCCCAGGGCCGCGTGTAGGAGAAGTCCTTCATCTTGGCCTTGCGAGCGAGCCGGTACAGGGGCCGTGGTCCGAGTTGATCGGCGATGCGAGTGGCCGTGTCGTTGTCCGACCAGCGAATCATGGGGGCCAGGAGTGCCCTGTCGGCATCGCGCAACCGGCGGTTGCGAACCGAATTCTGCCGAAGATAGGCGACCATGAACATGACCTTCAGCGTGCTCGCCATGGGAACAGTGATCGCGGCGCGATGCGTGTGAATCCGTCCTCTCGTGTCCTTGACCGCGAAGCTCACGGCTCCCTCTCGATCGTTGGACCACAGGATGGCCGAACCCGTCCGCGGTCGCCAGGTGGCTTCACCGACGGCGGGCGCCACTCCCGAAACGACGACGACCGCAACGAGGGCAACGACAAGGCTCCGCACTCCCCGTGTGATCATGTGGGTCAGGTTAGATCGACTCGCTGCGCAGCTCAATGTAAGTCCCCCCAAGCGCCGCGACCGAGAGAGGAGCCAATGAACGACATCGAACCAGAGCGACCCGGAGAGGCGGGGGTCGAGGAGGCCACCCCACCGACAATGCAGGTCGAGGGGGCGCGCGTGCTAGCGGACGATGCCAAGCCGTTGCTCGAGAGCAAGGGCTTCTCCGACGACCAGATCCGCCGCTGGGCGGACACGTACATCGCCGAAGTCGGCTCGGGCGATGTCAACAGTTTCGTTGCATGGATCGACGAACGGCAAGAACAGTGACTCCGTCCTCAGCGACTCCGACCATCGCCGACCTTCTCCACGAGGCCGGCGAAACGCACCACCAGGTCTACCGGATAGTGGATGGAGACGATCCCGACTGGGCCTCGTGGTACGCGGACTGGCTAATCGATCTCTCCGAGCTCCCCCAGTTGCTCGGTACGAAACCGGTTAGGAGCGAGCTCGTATACATGCTCGTCAAGCTCGACAAGGACTTCACCGAGCAGGACCCTGGGGGCCGCTGGGAGGATTACTACGCGCAGGAACTTACCTCTCACTTCCGGCCCAACTGAGCGGCGCTATCGTTAGATCACCGGCTGCCAATCCGCGCCGACCTCGAACTTGTTCGGCGTGTCCGTGAGCCGATGCATCTTTACCCCGTTGGTCCGCATACGGAAGAGATCTGATCGTCCTTCGCCACGCGACTTGCTGAACACGAACGCGCGGCCGTTAGGCGAGTACTGCGCGCCGAACTCGTCTGCCCTGGTATCCGTAACCCGATCCTTGCCGGATCCATTCGCGTTCATGGTGAAGAGGTCGCAGCCCGACTCGAAGCCGCAACGGCTGTAGACGATCTCTGTCCCGTCCGGCGACCAGGTGGCCGACACGTCTTGACGCTTTTCGTTGTCGGTAAGACGGGTCACATTGGTGCCGTCGGGATCGATCGTAAAGATGTCGATGTCGCCGCGTCTCGGCGAGCGCTCGAAGACGATCACGTCGTTGACGCTCCACTCGGGTGCAATCTCGTCCGCCCGGGTGTCGGTCAGCTTCGTCTCGGTGAGTGTCGTCAAGTCGATAGTAAAGAGATCGCACTGCCGGGCACATTTTTGATAAACGGCCTGGTTTCCATCAGGGCCGAAGGCCACGGAGAACTCGTCCCGGTTGCTGTCGGTCACACGCGTTTCGTTGCTGCCATCCGCGTCGCGCGTGAACAGGTCGACACTTCCGTCGTTGTTGACGCGAGCGTAGATGAACCTGCTTCCGTCGGGGGCCCAACTTGCACCGAAGGCGGCGCGCGCTTTTCCCGTTAGGCGCGTCACGTCCGACCCATCCGGCTCCATCGATACGAGAAAGGTCGGCTTCTCGAAGGATCCTCTGTTGAAGATGATCCGACCGTTGTCGCCGGGAAAAGTGGCGCTTGCCGCAAGTGGCGTCAGCGCCACCATGAAAAGGGCCACCATGGCAGCCGCGCTGGACTTGAGCTTGATGTTCATTCGTTCGCCTCCCAGGCCGATTGAATTGCTCAGTCTCGAACGTTCGAGCGCCTGCAACAAGGCACTTCGGAGGTGAAATAACTAGCAATTCTTGGTGGCACCAAGCGCCGTTGATGACGATGTCGAGAAATGGGGATCCTCGCCGCCGGCGTGCCGGCACGTCGAACATGATCAGGCCGTGGGTGGCGTCCGGAAGTCGTTACGACGTGG
>JBOGWS010000077.1:0-6000 GCA_050693895.1 Actinomycetota bacterium
CTTTGCCCGCTTCGGATTTCAGAACATCACCACCATCGGACCGGTGTCTCTTCCGCCGGCCGCAGTGCTCGGATCGTGGGGCATCGTGACCCCCTTTGCCGTTTGGGGTCTGCTGAGGTGGTCGCCCCTCGCTCGATCCGACCCCGGCGTTCTCGTGGTGACCGCCTGGAGCTTGGTATCGGGATTGGCCGTCCTCGCCTTCGCCGTTCTTCCCTCCGCCCTGGGGGAGGCACTCGATGCCCTCGGCAGGCCCCATCGCTACTGGCCGCTGTTGAACACGGGGATGGCTCTATTTGCGGCGCTCGCAATGACCGACCTGCTCGTAGGTACCTCGCGACGGCGGTGGCTTTCTGTATCGATTGCCTCGGCCACCGTTGTCATCGCGCTCATCTCCCCGACGGTTGCGGGCCTGGCCTTTCCACGAGTGAGGCCCGAGCCCCCTTTGTTGGCCGGTGCCCTCCGCGGAGAGGGCGGTTTCCTGAACCTCGTGGCCCCTCGGGCCGGAGGTCGCTGCGTAATGGCACTCCCCACCAGATTCGATGAAGATGACGTCACCTGGTCCTATACCGGCTACCGCTTCGTCTTCCACAGGACCCTGAACGCCCCGCGCGGCAACCCGGGGCGCATTCGGTGGGACGGCATCTACCGGGCGACCACGCCGGTTGCCAAGCGCATCGCCGACAACGACATTCTGAGTCTGGCGCAAACGGACGCGCGCACCTGGCGAGAAACGGTTGATAAGTACGGGGTCGACATCGTTGGGGTACCGCTCGAAGCGGCTGGTTCTGACACCCTTGCAGGCCTACGGCCCGAGTACCCCGACGACCTTCCAATCGCAGTGTTCCGACTCTCGAACTGCGGGACCTAGCCGCCGGGGCCGGGGGAGGCTTTGAACGCATACGGGAGTATTAAAGCGTAGCCTCGCCTTCATGGCGCGACTGATCCGACTCGTAACAATTCCGATCGTCGTCCTCTCGATCGGAGGATGCATTCTGACGACGGAAGACAGCGGCAAGCCAGGGCGCACTCAGACTAATCGGCCTAACATTCTCTTCGTGCTCGTCGACGATCAGAGGACCGGCACGATGAGCGTGGTGCCCTCGGTCGTCGAGAACTTTCCCGTTTCCTTCACCAAGGCCTTCACCACCACACCGAACTGCTGCCCGTCACGCGCGTCTATCTTGACCGGAGAGTACGCGCATGAGACTGGGGTGACACGGAATGGCTACCTGCCTGTGTGGAAGGAGCGGGAGGCCGAGACCTTGGGACCATGGCTTCAAGAAAGTGGCTACTACACCGGATACGTAGGCAAGTATTTCAACGGGTACTCCAGTAAGGATTTTGCGCCCCCGGGGTGGGACGAGTTCTATGGGCGCGCATACGACATCGGGGACGGACACACGAAGATGGGACTGGTCGAGCACTACGGAGGCTCATCCGGGGCCGTGACGGAAGAAGTGGTCACCTATCCGAACGAAGATCATCCAGATTTCTACGCCACACGCCTCTTTGCGGAGAAGGCCGTATCGTTCGTCGACAGGGCGAACGACCCTCAGCACAACCCCGAAGGCAAACCCTTCGCGCTGATCGTGGCCACGACCGCCCCAAACATGGGCCACGACCGAGCCAGCTTCGAAGACAAGTACGTCGATGCACCGCTCCCTCCGTGGCCCAAGCCCCCCTCCTGGCTCGAGGCGCGCATGCAAGACAAGCCTCCCGACGTCACGAATAGTAAATGGATCATGAACGACGCCGCCTGGCATCGGAGAATACGCGCCGGTCAGCTTCGCACGTTGATGAGCGTGAACGACCTGGTGACCGACATCTGGGAACGCGTCGACGCACATCGCCTCCGTTCACGCACCTGGGGCCTCTACTTCTCGGACAATGGCCGGATGTGGGGAGAGCATCGCCTCCGACGCAAGTACTTCGCGTACGAGGAATCCGTAAGAGTGCCTCTGCGAGTCGCGGTTCCGGGAGAGGGTCCAAGAGACTTGCGCCACCTCGTCGCAGGAATCGATATCGCCCCTACATTGATGGCCCTCGCCGGAGATGAACCGTCGCAGGGCTTCCATGGACGCTCGATCCTGCCCCTCCTCCAGGAGTCGGAGATCAGGTGGCGCCGCTCTCTCATGTTGGAAAACTCATCGCTCGGTGTCTACTACAGGGGACTGCGAACACATCGTTGGAAGTACGTGAAATGGATTCGGTCCGGCAATCAGGAACTTTACGATCTGAAGCAAGATCCGCATGAACTCCGCAACCTTGCGACCCAGCATCCACGAGTAACTAAGCGCCTGCGAGCTCGGCAGCGCCAGATCGCCTCGAACCGATGAACCGAATAATTGCCGCGGCACCGATGGCCCCGGCCGGACCGACCAGGGGAATCGCCGGGAGCAAGTAGCGGAAGTGGTAGACGGCGAAAACCGGTGGGAAAAGGAGCAGACCGATGGCCGCCAGCGTGAAGAGCATGCTTTCCGGACCGAGCGCGCGACCCCGGTTGCGCTCCCATCCCACCGCCATGCCGACCACACCGAGCAGCAGCAGGAACCCCAGCAGGGGTCCATGCGTCCAGCCCACACTCTGATAGTTGAATAGCAACGCCGCAAGGTCCTGGTCGACATCGACATGCAGCGGGATGCCGGAGCCGGGAGGTGGCACCTCACCATGCTTGCGCGCATGACGGTGAATCCGCACATCGTCGATGCTCTGGGGCCATCGCCATCTGTGGTCGATTTGGTCTCGGGTTCCAGGATCCCCGGGCCTGAAATAGGTGAAGAAGTCCGCCAGGACCGCGGACGCGTAAGCGCCGGGTTTGGCAGCGATCATTCGCCTGGAAAACATCAGCGCATCCGAATTCCTGCTCGGATCCTGTCTCACCTCATCGGGCAGGCCGGACGTGAAAAGTCCCTGTGTCCTGGGCTCTCTCCGATTCTCGCGAGGACAAAAGACTCGTAAATGGGCCGGCACCTCCACTTCATCGCAATCGGCAAACGAAACCACTCGCCCGTAGAGGAAGAACCCGTTCCTGTTCGTGATGCCGGCGGATCCGCTATGCGATTGGAACCAAAGGGAGTAGGCAATGAGAGGCACCAGGAAGCCGACTGTGAGCGTGCCCAGCCGAACCCAGCCGAAGCGACGGAACAGGGCAAAGATCACCACAGCCACGATGACCGCTAAGCCCACGTACCGAATCAGGACCGAGGCTCCAATGAGCAGACCGACCATTCCGACCGTGATCGGCGAGGGCCGCTCGTTCCAAATGACGATTACGAGTGCAACGACTACGAATAGTTGAAAAAAGGCTTCGGACAGGACCTGGTGTTCAAAGTTGATCTGGTAAGCGTCGAGCAACACAGGCACTGTGCCCAGTGCTGCCAAGAAAGCGTGGACGTTCAATCGGCGGAGAAGGACATAAAGGAGCACCCCCATGGTCAGACCCGCGAGATGTTGCGCGATGGGTATCCAAGTTAGCTCGCGTGTCGCCAGAAACGGTTGCAGAAGAACGGGGTATAGAAACGGGTGAAAACTGCCTGTCGCCGACGACGTTATCGCTCTCTGAAGGTACGCGAAGGCGTCCGAGGTGAACAATGCCGGGTGAACCGCCAGAAGGGCAATCAGTCGCAGCGCCACTCCACCCGCAAAGAACACAAGAAAGAGCCAGTTGCGAGCCACAATCTCCCCGGCACGCTGGATTGACCCGGCTACAGTCTGCATATCCGCATCACGAAGAACTCGGGCCCCCCTGTTGAAATTGGATGCTCATTAGACGGTGATCGGGTCGGTCGCGCAGCGATAGCCGGCAAGGTTCTGGAACTCTGATTCCGGTGGGTCGCCGGGTGTGGTCACGCGAAAGATCCTCGCCCCCTCGTTCTGAAACTCGAGTTCCAGGAACGGAGCGTCGGCGAAGTCGGGCGACGGTCGGCCGGCGCCATAGGGATGTCCCAAACGCATGTCATCCAGCACGATCACATAGTCGATGCCCTTCTCCTGCAACCAGCCCTCCTTATCTGACGGGTCCCTGAAGAAGCGGCGAGCCTCCAGCATCAGGTCAATGGAGCGGTCCAGCATCTCCGGACGCAAGTAGGGTGACATGCCCTCAACAAGGGCGACGCGACCCGTCATCGCTTTGAAAACACCGACCGTTCTCTGGTTGGTCAGGATTAACGAATCACATGGTGTTTCGCTCCTGATCCAATTCAGCGCCTCGATCGCAGTCCCCGCTTCCTCGGCGCCCCGACCCTCACGCGTATCGGCCGCGCCGGGCCAAACGAACGCTGCGACCACCAGGACGAGGACAAGGGCCAACGCGCCCGCGACGCGCGGCACTCTTCTTGCGACGAGCAACACGCCCGCTTCGAGGAGAGCCAGGCCCATCAGCAAGATGGGAAGAGAGTTGTAGCGAAACAGCCGTCGCCTCCCCCAGTCCGCGAGGATGTAGACGTCATTGCGATAGGCAAAGAACAACGTGATCACGATCATCGTGACCACAAGTCCCCAGCCCATCCATCCGATCGCCTTCAGGTGGCGGGGCAGGAACAGAAACATGGCCACCGTCAGGATCAGGCCCCCAACGAGTATCAGGACCACCGGCCAGATCGATCCGCCGTCTTCGTCGCGGTCGACGGCTACACCGAAGGCACTGGCAATAAAGATCTGGGGAGCAAGTTCGGCATTCCTCTCGAAGTACTCCGGGGTCAGCTCTCGCTGCTTGCCGGTGTGGAGGAAATACGTCTGGTCAAAGTCGCCCTCGAGTTCCTCGTAGCCCTCCCCGCCCGCGCCCTCGAAAGCGAGGTCACCCTGGGGGAAGAGGATCACGGCGCTGGCGAGCAGGAGAGCGACGACCAGTACGACGGCTCCGCGAACAGCCAGCGCTTTGATCGAATCTCGCAGAAGCAGTCGCCCGACCAAATACCAGCCGACGGCGATCGCCGCAACGAGCATTGCGATCAGATGCGTGCCGATGCCGATGCCGGTCACGATTCCTGCAACGACGAGGTCGACCCGACTTCCCTCGCGCAACGCTCGAACGCCAGCCAGAATCGCGGCGCAGGCCATGAGGCGGCCGAAAGACTCGGCTCGATAGACCTCGAGGTCCGTGGTCAGCTCCGTGTTTAGGAACACACGATTCGTTACCGCGAGCAGCGGCAGTAGGGCCGCTGTGAATCGCAGTCCCAGCTCCCATGCGACGCCCCACAATGCGGCCGCAGTGCCAACCGAGCTGACGAACAGCATCGCCCCAAGTGTCGGTATGGGATCCCGGCCCACGACGATGATCATTCCCGCCGTGAAGGCGTCGAGGAGCGACTTGCTCGTCGCGGGGGGATAGAACTCTCCGAATTGCAGGGTTTGCGCCGGGAAGGCACCCGTGTCCGCCAACTCGGTCGCGTCGGCCCAGTACCGAAACGAGGCGACGCCTGGAATGCTCGCGACGGGGTCGACCGCGAGCCGAACGACGACGATCCCGGCGATGACCACCAGGCCGGTGACGATGGGCCACGGGTTCTCTCGAACCTCCTGCACGATTGCCTCCGCATGGCTGCGGAAGCCGAACCTGCGAACGGCAACGACCCATCCCGCAAGCCCGACGAGAATGACCAGCGCAACAAAGGGACCTCCGCGCAACGCTCCGAGAGATGCCAGCAAGACGGCCGGCAGAGACACGGCGCCGAAACCGAAGGCGAACGACAAGCCCAGGCGCGGAGCGATGCTGATGGAACCGGGCGGAAGCGCCGCGAATCCCAGGCCCAGTCCCGGGACGATTATGAGACCGAGGGCAAGCAACTCCTGAGGGGTCACACTGCCTCAGTTGGGCCCGTCAGCCTCTGGTACCACTCGGCTGTACGGGCCAAACCTTCCTTGACGTCGACCGTCGGGTTGAAATCCAGCAGTCGCATCGCCTTGGAGATGTCGACGCGACTCTTGTAGACCTCTCCGGCCCGGCGCGGCTCGAAGTGGATGGCGACATCGGTCCCCACCGCATCCCTGATTATCTCGGCT
>JBOGWS010000078.1:0-3374 GCA_050693895.1 Actinomycetota bacterium
GCGTAGGGGTACGCCGTTGGAGCCAGCGGTACGTCGGGACTTCGAGCACCGCCTCGGACACGATTTCAGCAGCGTCCGGGTCCATTCCGACGGCGAAGCAACGCGCGCAACTGCCGCGGTGGGAGCACGTGCCTACACCTTCGGCCGACACATCGCGATCAGGGAGGGGCTGTACCACCCGTTCACCACCGTTGGCGACCGACTCCTGGCGCACGAGTTGACACATGTAGCACAACAGGCCGCGTTTCGCGATCACCAACTCGCTAGCGCGCCAGTTCTCGGAGCTGATCATCCCTCGGAGCGACAGGCGCAGGCGGGTAACGGCGCTGCGACGCCGCTCACAGTGCCGGCCATCCAGTGCGATCGCGGGAACGGGAATCCCGCGATCGAGATGCCCGCGCAATACGCTTTCGCGCTCGATGAGAGGAGGCGCACAGATAAGAGATATGCTCGATCGCTGGGCCGAAAAGATGGAGCACGTATTCACAAGGGTGGCGAGCTGACCACTGAAGATCGCGATGAGGTCAACGCAAAGCTGCGGTTCTTCGAAGGCGACGCGAAAGACCTGTACGTACGGGAGATCAGGGGTTTCCTATTGCAAGTCGCAGGTCTGGATGCCATCGAGATGCGGGAACAGTATGTCGGTAAGTTGCCGGCCGCGGAAGCGGCGGACTTCATGAAGCGTCGCGAACACACGTTGCATTATTCTCGCAAGATAAAGGATACACAACTCCAGAGGTTCTACACCCTGGCACTCCAAGATTATCTGGAGGGGGGTACAAGGTGGAACCTGGAAACCGTCGAACAGATCCTCCAGGAACGAGCCCCGGACGCGCCGTGGCGAGAGCCAACTCGGCAGCATTTCCTCAAAGAGAAAGAACTTGCGCAGCAGAAAAAGGAACTTGCGCAGCAGAAAAAGGAACACATCTCCACGTTGTCTGCGTACTGGCAGAATCAAATAGGGGCCCTTGTCGAGCAGACAGAGAGATGGCCCGAGGATGTACGGGACCTGGCGCAGGATCTGCTGTTGAAGTGGTGCGAGCTGAGACAGCAAGGACAGGACAACGCTCGAGTCGAAGACATTATTCTCGAAGAGGTGGCAGCAGTATTCGAAGGTGTACTTCGGGCCGCGGATCATGCAATCCAGGAAGAGTGCCGCAGGAAACCTCCTGACTGGCTGGAGAAGTTTCACGGTGATCCATGCAAACCATGGTTCGAAACGTCCAGTCAGCGTGGACACCACGACCTTCATATATTCAAGATGATGATGAGAATCAAGAAGGACGACGACGGCGTACCGTACAGAAACGTCGTGTACTGGCTTGAGGAGTTCATGAAGCAATGCCGCTCGGTGCCGACCACGAAAGCGGGAGCTCACCTCGCGGTGCTCGAAGCGCGGGCATTAGTCGGAACGGCGATCATGGGGGGATATCAAGGTCCGAGACCACGGATCGCCGGATCCGCTCGAAGTGGTCCACTTTTACCCCCTAGCGGGGCGGCGCATGCGGTATCCGGTAGTACCGCGGCGATTTCACGTGTAGCTCCTCCTCCACCTCCTCCGCGAACTCCAGCTCCACCCTTGGCAGTCAGTCCACCAAAGAGCGTACCCCCGGTGCCGAGTAGCCCTGCTGTAACCGGGCGTTCCATCGCTGCACCTAAGACGGTTGTGTCCACGCCACCCGGTGCGCCCCGACTGTCTACAGCGCCAACCTCGTCCTGGCTAAAGAAGTTCTTCCGTGACAAGTTCCTCGCTGCAGCAATTCGAGGCAGCGAGGCCTCCGATGTCGTTCCGGGCATTGGCGCTGGCGGCCCAACAGGGCCCGCCCGTCCGATCGCCGCTTCGGTACAGCCGTCCTCGACAAGGGCCTCCACTCCGCGTGCCGTCGCTACGCCCGCGCGACCTGCCGAACGATTGACGCGAGGACCAATGCCAGACGCACCCTCGGCACCGCCAGCCTCCGTGGCTGAGGCGCTGCCTGGCGCCGCTGCCCGAATCTCGACCCCCGTACCACGGTCGCCGCGGGCACCGGGCGCGGCAGTTCGAGGTCCGACGCATCCGACCCCGAGACCCCAAGCCGCTGTGCCTGCCGCACAGCTGGCGCAGCATGCCGCGAACGAGAACGAGGCCATTCTCACCGACATCGAGCGCGCGGCGCAAAAGAAAGCCGCCGCAAAGGCTAAAGATCAGCCAGAATCGGACGTGCGAGCAGAGGAACGGGTTCTCGCTCCCACAGGCACAGGAGAACGCACCCTGGGCGTCGTCCAGAGTGTGGACCCGCAAGCACAACCGCCATCGCGACCGATCGTCGCAATGGCCAGCGGGAAATCGCCAACAAGCAGGCCCCCACCTACTACGGCCGCACCGGTACCCAGTGCAAGCAGCGCCGTCCCGACGCGCACGCGCCCAGCAACGCCCGGGGCTCAGCGCGGCGTCCAGTCCGGCGATCAACAGCGCCGGCGAGAGATCGCTGACGAGTTCGCCAGGAGTCAGCGCGGTATTGCAGGAGAACCCGGCTATCGTCGGGATGACCCCAAGTGGTCGAAACAGAGCGCCAGGGCCGAAGAGAACGCTGTGTACGGCGCTTTAAACGAGGTGTACCTGCGCGAGGCGCTGCGCAGGCAGCTGGCCGCCGACTTCGACATGGTCTCGGATCAGGTGCGGATCCGACCCAACCTGGCGAACGGCCAGCCGGCCAAGTTCTATTTCATTGCCGACCACCTGGCACACGTCCCAGGAACCAGCAACCACATGGCCATCGAAGGAAAGCTCACGGAGAAGGCGGGGCTGACCCCGAACCAGAGCTCCGGCTATCCACTCCTGGAGCGATACGGCGGCACAGTCATCAGTCGGAACGTGCACCAGTATCCATACGGCACCGTGCTGCCTCCCACGTCGTCGGTGCGTGCTGAGCCAACCGTGGATCTCAAGACCACGCCTCGGCCCGCGGGACAGGACATCATCTTCCGCTTGGGGCCGATTCAGTGAGAGCATCGGGACCTACCCGTCGCCGTCAGCGACACCGAGAAATGACTCACGGGACGGAACCTTCTCCGCTGCCATCGCGTGCCGGGCGCATCTGAACCCGGCTGGTCTTGCCGAGTTCCCAACGGGTGGCGGCGGCGATGTGCTTGGCAGTCACCGGACCGTCATCGTCCTCGGCGCCCAAATACGCTGCCACTAGAGCCGCCGCGGCGATGCTGCCGCCGGGCAGATCGATCTCCGCTAGTGCGGCGGGGTTGACGTCGTCGAGCGGAACGCCGGGCGGGAAGGCCCGGTCCCACACCGCCTCCCGGGCCGCCCGGTCCGGGTAGGGGAAGGTCACGATGGTCTGGATCCGGCGCAGGAACGCCTGGTCGAGCACCGAACGCGCGTT
>JBOGWS010000079.1:0-90643 GCA_050693895.1 Actinomycetota bacterium
AGCCGAGATAATCAGGGATGCGGTGGGGACCGATGTCGCCATCCACTTCGAGCCGCGCCGGGCCGGAGAGGTCTACAAGAGTCGCGTCGACATCTCCAAGGCGATGCGACTGCTGGATTTCAACCCGGCGATCGACGTCAAGGAAGGTCTGGCCCGTACAGCCGAGTGGTACCGAGGAAGGGGCGCAACCTAGGTTCCGCAATCGGTAATGCGGAACACGGCGAGTGGGACGTCGACTGGGTAGTCTGGCTGCAGACCGCTGAAACCGGGTGAGTCAAGGGCGGTGTAGCGCGCGACCACGACGTCGACTCCGTACTCGTCAACCACAGCGCGCCACGCTTGGGAGTCGACCCGGCCCCCGGTCAAGATCGCATTGTCCCTCCTGCGCTTCTTGATTCGAGTGGTGGCTTTGTACATTTGGTCCCACCGGAGGCGCGCAGGGTTCCCCGGATGACGATTCGAGGTCGTGAAAAACACATTGC
Source organism: Actinomycetota bacterium (assembly GCA_050693895.1). Lineage (GTDB taxonomy): Bacteria > Actinomycetota > CADDZG01 > CADDZG01 > WHSQ01 > WHSV01. The sequence goes on from JBOGWS010000079.1 coordinate 483, forward strand.
GATAGCCGGAGTAGGACCACGTCAGGCTGTCAATGCGGGAGTTCACCGGAACGGCGACTACGCACCGGCCTTGCGGCCGAGGCGCGACGAGATTCAAATAGCTGTCCTTGCCTTGAAGCGCGAGGCTCAGAGGTCCTTGTCCGGGGCGAGCATCCGACAGAGCCAAGCTGGCCACAATCGGAGAGGGGAGAGCAAGGGCCACGGTGGCCGCGGACGTGGCGAGCGCGACCCCTCGACGATTCGACAAGAGGGCGAGCAGCTCCGTAGCCCCGAGGGATGCCAGTAGCGCAAGTCCAAGGCTCACCAAAGGCCAGTAACGATGCGATCTGCCGATGGATTCAAAGGCATCGCCCAATACGGTGGGTAAAACCGATGAGGCGAGGACGGCCAGGCACGAGACCACGGTCCACGCCAGTACGACCATAGGTCCTGGATCCGAGAAAAAGCGGGACCTCCAGCGAACCGCACCCCAGAGCGCGAATGGGGTCGTCACGCCCAGCGACATCACTATGGCGGTTGGCGGATAATTCACTGGCGACACCACGGTGATGTTCTGATAGCTGAGGCGGAGCATCGTCACGATCTGGGGGCCGAACCACAAGGCAGCTACCGCGAGTGCCGGAACCACGACGGTGGTTGCTCGTTTCCAGCGGGCCATCTCGTTCGGAGCTAGGCAAACAATGGCCGCAACTCCAAGGCCAACGTAGAAGCTCTCGGCCCCCGTTAGTCCGGCCATCCCCAGCGTCACCCCCGACGCGACGAGTAGCAGTTTGCTTCTCTTTCGTAGACCCACCATCAGGAGCAGTAGGAACGCAACGGCAAGTGTGAGAGCGATGTCGCGGGGGAAAGCGGGTACCATCTGACCGAATGCGGCGTTGTAGCTGCGGTGGTGAAAGAGATCTCCGAAATATTTGAAGGCATCTTCAGCACGCGGGTTGAGTACGACGTCGATCTCCCGGAGAGCGATGAAACCAAGGCCACCCGTCAACGCACCGAACAGCGAGGCCGCGATCCCGGTAGTGAGCCTTCGAGTCAGAGCTCGGCCGAAGGCAAACAATGCCAGAACGATTCCAGCCACCTGCAGGAATTGCAGCGGCGCCATTGCATGGTACGAGCGACCTTCCGGCAGGACACGAGCCAGCATGGCCATGACCGAGTGGCTCAGCCACGGGTAGAAGTTAGGGATCTCCCCGGTGACCGAGGCAGATGGCGTCGTTTCGCCGTTGAGCAACTGGCTCGACCAACCCGCGTGTAAAGGTACGTCGCCGGTTATATCAATGGGCATCGCGCGCAGGACCGGGCTGCACCATACGAACCACGCGACTATTACCAGGACGAGGGCTACCCAACCGTCAGTGCCCGGCCTCCACCTCCATCCCCCCGACCGCAGGGACAACAGTTTGCGAGTGCCCAAGGCCAAGAAGAGTGCGCTCGTCGCAACTCGCGTGGGCCAGACCTGCCCGAACACGTAGCCATTGGTGGCGATGTGCACCAGCATCAGAACGAGTGCGAACAGGCAGATCCCTGCAAAGGCAAGACCCCAGCAGGTGATGCCTTCGACGCGCCGGCCCATCAAGGCATCCGCGATCAGATAGCCGAGGGCCAGGAATAGGGCGGCGACGACCACCGCTTGGAGGCCCGCTATCGCTGCGGATGCAGGGGCCTCGAACATGCCGGAGTTCTAGAGGTCGGGGCCGAGAAGCGCTAGCTCCTCGGCTTCTCTATTTGACCTTCGCTCCAGGTGTGGCTGGGGTATAGGAGGTCGGTGTCCACCCGCTCGGCGTTGCTGCGGACCGTGTCCAAGAGCCCATCGATCAGTGTTTCGGACAGCAGGTGCGGCTCCAACCCAAGATCCAGCAGCTTCGTGTGCTTCGCGTTGTAGTAGTGCTCCTCGAGCTCGATGCGAGGGTTGGAAACGTTCTCGATCATCGGCTCCCAGCCCATCTTGCGGGCTCCGTCGGCAACCATCTCCGCCAATTCGAGCACGGTGAACTGTTCGGTGAACTGGTTGAAGACGCGGAACTCTCCCGTGTCGGCCGGGTTCTCGATGGCGAGCTCGACACATGCGAGCGTGTCGCGGATGTCGAGGAAGCCGCGTGTCTGACCACCCTTGCCGTACACGGTCAGCGGATGGTCGATGGCGGCCTGAACGCAATAGCGGTTGAGCACTGTGCCCCACACATCGTCGTAATCCAGACGAGTGGCGAGATCGGGGTGAAGTTCGGTCTCTTCTGTATGGACCCCATAAACGACGCCCTGGTTCAGGTCGGTCGCTCGAAGTCCCCAGATACGACACACGAACTCGATGTTGTGACTGTCGTGCACCTTGGACAGGTGATAGAAGGACCCGGGCTTCTTGGGGAACTGCATGACGTCCTTGCGCCCGTTGTGATTGATCTCGATGAAGCCTTCTTCGATGTCGATGTTGGGAGTTCCGTACTCGCCCATCGTTCCAAGCTTCACCAGGTGAGAGTCCGGAGCAAGGTCCCTCATTGCATAGATCACGTTCAGCGTTCCGACCACGTTGTTGACCTGAGTCATAACCGCGTGGCGTCGAGACAACATCGAGAAGGGCGCGGCGCGGTGCTCGCCGTAGTGAACGATCGCCTCGGGGTCGGTCTTCTTGAACACGGACTCGAGGAACTCCCAATCGCAGATGTCTCCGACCATCATCTCGATTGGCTTCTTGCCGACCTCGTCCCATCTTCGAACGCGCTCGCGCAGTGATTTGATCGGGGTCAGGGATTGGGAGCCGATCTCGTCGTCCCACAGTCGGCGGTGAAAGCTGTCGACGACCGAGACGTCGTGACCCTTATTGGCGAGGTACATCGCCGTGGGCCAACCAAGGTATCCGTCGCCACCCAGAATGAGAATTCTCATGCAACTATCTCCAATAAACTAGGGGGTGTCGGGGCGGGAGCATACTGCGAATTTGCCCTCCTGCGGCGCATTTACACCCGTCCCAGGCGGCGCGAGGGGCAAAGCCCTAGATTTCTTGGAGCCCCTCCGCCCGGAGGGCGATCTGAAAGTCGTGGGCGCTGGTGGCCGCGTTCTTGGCGTCGTCAAGCGTGACGAGACCGTCGCGATAGAGGCCGAGGAGGGCCTGGTCGAAGGTCTGCATTCCGTAGAACCCGGACTCCGCAACGATCTCGTGCATCATGTGCGTCTTGTCGGAGTTAAGGATCAGATCCCGGATACGGCCGTTCATCACCATGATCTCGATGGCGGCGACCCGGCCCCCGCCCTTGCGCGGCAACAACCGCTGCGAGATCACTCCGCAGATGGTGCTCGCGAGCGCAACGCGAGCCTGGTTTTGCTGATGAGGAGGAAAGAAGTCGATGACGCGGTTGACCGTTTCCGAGACGTCCGTGGTGTGCATCGTGGCCACGACGAAGTGACCCGTCTCGGCGGCCTGGAGAGCGGCTCGAACGGTTTCCGTGTCGCGGATCTCGCCGACGAAGATGACGTCGGGGTCCTGTCGCATGGCCGCGCGCAGAGCGGTTGCGAAGTCTCCGGTGTCCATTCCGATCTCTCTCTGCGTCACGACGGACATCTGGTCGTTGTGCAGGATCTCGATCGGGTCCTCGATCGTGAGGATGTGCGCCGGACGAGTGGCATTGATGTGGCTGATGATTGCGCCCGTCGTGGTCGTCTTCCCCGAGGAGGTGGGCCCGGTGACGAGCAGAAGACCTCGGTGCTCTCCGGCGAGTTGCTCGACCGCAGGCGGGAGTCCGAGCGAGTGGAACGAGGGAACCGATGCGAGGACCAGCCGAGCGGCGATGGCAATGCTGCCTCGTTGCTTGTGGACGTTCACGCGGAAGCGTCCGACGCCCGGCTCGGAGTACGCGAAGTCGACCTCGCCCTTGACCTTCAGCTCGGCGATGTGGTCCTCGTTCATCATGGCCATGGCGGCCTGCTCGGAGTCTGCGCCACTCATCCGCGGAAACTCGGTGCGACCAAGCTTGCCCGAGGCGCGCACGCTAGGCGGTGATCCTGCCTTGATGTGTAGGTCGGAAGCGTTGTTCTCGACGACGAATCTCAAGAAATCATGGATGTCTGGCACAAGGTGACCATCGGCACCCCCCACGGGGTGATTGAGGCGGATTCCCTCGGTAATCCAAGCAGCTTTGCCGGGGTGGTGCGACATTGTGCTCGGTGAACAAAGAAGCGGATCAACAATTCATGGCGCTCGCGATAGGTCTCTCGGCGAAGGCCCTTGACGACGACGTCGGAGGGCCTTTCGGCGCGGTCGTCGTGCGAGACGGGCAGGTCATAGGAAGGGGTCGGAACAGGGTTCTGGCGGACGGGGACCCGACGGCTCATGCGGAAGTGCTGGCAATCAGGGATGCCTGTCGCTCGGTGGGAGATCACCGGCTACCGGGATGCGTGGTTTACACCAGCAGCGAGCCCTGTCCGATGTGCATGGCCGCGCTGTACTGGGCGCGCGTCGACAGCGTGGTCTACGCAAATGTACGTAGTGAAGCGGCCGCGATCGGCTTCGACGACGAATGGCTCTACCTGGAACTCGCGGCCGAGGTGAGCGATCGCAAGTTGGCCATGTCCCGGCTGTCCAGTGCCGAGGCGCGGTCGGTTCTCGATCAATGGTTCGCACGGGACGACCGCATCCCATACTGACTCGCTCAGAGCCTTAGGTAGGTCTCCATTAGAGGCGAGGGCTGATCAGGGTTGTCGGCGTCGCTCACCATGAGGAGGTGAACCCGACCGTCCTCGCCGACGTCGGCCGCCAGGCCCTCGAGCTTCAGATCGTGATCGACGGGCTCGTTGAACTCCAGGCTTCCGTCCGGCTCCATGAGGCCGATCGAGGATCCGACGTTGCCGTCTTCGACCTCGGCGGAAGCGATGAAGAACATGCGCCCATCGGGTAGCGGGGAGGCGTCAGAGAAACAGAGTGGGACACCCTTCAGCTGCCCGAGGTCGTAGAACTCTATCGAGAGCACGGCATCGGGATGCACCGGATCGCCCTCGTCAAGCGCCGAGCGCACGGCGACGGCATCCAGGTCCACGCGCGCGTTGCGTCCATCTGGTCCGTTGCCGCGCTGCATGAGGCGAAGGACATCGCCCACGACCGCGCCGCCCTCGATGTTGAGGTCGTCGATGTCCGCGCGCAGGCGGTCGTAAAGGGAACCGAGATCGACGATCTCGAAATTGGAGTCGGGGAGGCCGTCCGAGGTGAGCTTCAGGAGAGTGGCACGGTCCCTGTCGGGGGCGGAGCCCGATCCCAGCGCCAGGATCGCGCCGTGCTCGAAGCGGCCGAAGGCCTCGAGGTGTGCCATGCACTCGAAGTCGGGCTTGTGGTCGGCGCGCTGGTCGGGGCTGCTCGGCGTGGCCCCCTCCATCACCTTGATGAGCTTGCCGGGCTCATCTACCCCATCCTCGAAGATTGCCATCTGGCGCTCGTCGTCGGACAGAACGAGCAGATGGTCGCCCACCCTGAGCAGAGCGCTGGCGGACGCAATCGGCAGGTTGCGCTCGTTGCCGTCCTGGTCGACCACCGACAGGTCCCTGACCTTCTTCAAACCGATCATTCACTCTCTCCCGGCGTTTATTGCGCCTGCGTCCCTAGGGAAAGCTTTGCCCTTTATCCTGAGAGCCATGCGTTACCTCGACTACGCGGCAACGACGCCGGTCCTCCCCGAGGTGACGGACGCCATGGTGGCCGTTCTCAGGGGAGAATTCGGCAATCCCTCATCCGTGCACGCTTACGGGCGGGCCGCGCGCGAGATCGTTGAAGACGCACGGGATCGAGTGGCCTCGGCAGTCGGCGCGAGTCCCGCCGAGATCGTGTTCACGGGCGGGGGCACCGAGGCCGACAACCTCGCCATCAAGGGAGCCGCCCGCAAGCTGCGGGGCAACGGCAATCACGTCGTCACCACGGATTTCGAGCACCACGCGGTCCTCGATACGGTCGAGTGGCTGGGGCACAACGAGTTCGAGACGACCGTCCTGCCGGTGGGGCCCGACGGGCTCGTCGATCCGGCCGTCGTGGCTGCTGCCGTCCGGCCCTCGACCATCCTGGTGTCGATCATGGCGGTCAACAACGAGATCGGAACGGCGCAGCCCCTCGCCGAGATCGTACGCGCGGTCAAAGAGGCGAACCCCTCGACTCTCGTTCACACCGACGCGGTGCAGATGCTCGGGAACCTTCCGGTCAACGTGCACGAGTTGGGACTCGACTTCGCCGCGTTCTCGGCGCACAAGTTCGGTGGTCCCAAGGGAGTTGGCTTCCTCTTCGCCCGCAGTCACACGCCGATCGAGGCGTTGCTGCATGGAGGCGGGCACGAGGGTGGTCTGCGATCCGGCACCCTGAACGTTCCCGGCCTCGCGGGTCTGGGCGTGGCGGCCGAAATCGCCGCCAAGGAGGTCGACCACAAAATAGAGCGCGTGGGGGGCCTGAGAACGAGGTTGTGGCAGGGGATCGAGGACTCGATCGAGCGAGTGCGGCTCAACGGGCATCCCACCGAGCGTGTTCCCGGAACGCTCAACGTGAGCTTCGAGGGCGCCGACGGAGAGACTCTCCTGCTTCTGTTCGATGCCGCCGGTATCGCTTGCTCGGCGGGTTCCGCCTGTCAGTCCGGAGCGATCGATCCCTCCCATGTTCTGCTCGCCATCGGAGTTCCGCGCGAGATCGCGAAAGGGAGCGTGCGATTTTCCCTGGGGCGCGAATCGACGGACGCGGATGTCGACGCGGTTCTCGAGGTCCTGCCCGGCATCGTGGAGCGCGCACGGCACGTCGGCTAATGACTGACCGCAAAGCTGTTGTTGCCATGTCCGGCGGAGTGGACTCGTCGGTTGCCGCCGCCCTGCTCGTCGAGCAGGGCTACGACGTGACCGGCATCATGTTGAAGCTATGGCGGGGCGAGGCGGCCAACCTGGACTCCGGCTGTTGCAATGTCGGCGCCGCCTCGGACGCGCGCCGGGTTGCCGACACGCTCGGCATCCCGTTCTACGTGCTGAACTTCGCCGAGCGTTTCGAGCAGACCGTTATCCAGAACTTCCATGCGGACTACGCAAGCGGACGTACCCCGAATCCGTGCGTGCGATGCAACCAGTGGATCAAGTTCGACGCTCTGCTCGAACGAGCGCTGGCGCTGGGGGCCGACGTACTCGCGACGGGACACTACGCGCGCGTTCGTTCGGACGGCGGCGGTTATCGCCTGCTGCGTGGCGTCGACCACAACAAGGACCAGAGCTACGTGCTCTGGATGCTGGACCAGGCGAAGCTGGCGCGCACGCTCTTCCCCGTCGGCGACATCGAGAAGTCCGAGACTCGTCGTTTGGCCGCAGAGCTTGGGTTGCGCACGGCGAACAAACCCGACTCGCAGGAGATCTGCTTCGTCCGTAACGGTGATCTTCCGGCGTACGTCGACGAGCACATCCCGGCGGCCAACCGGCCGGGTCCCATGGTGTCCACGAAGGGCGTGCAGGTGGGCGAGCACAGAGGCATCGCCCGCTACACCGTCGGTCAACGAAAGGGCCTTGGTATCTCTCTGGGGATGCCGGTATTCGTTCGCTCGATCGATGCAGAGTCCAACACGATCGTCGTGGGCGAGCGCGACGAACTGGCATGCGGTGGCTTTGCGGCGCGCGAAACCAGTTGGGTCGATGAACCAGTGCAGGTCGGTCGGGAGGTTCTCGTTCAGTACCGCTCTCACGGCGAGGCCTACGCCGGGCGAATTGAGTCCTCGGTACCCGGCCGTGTCGAGGTTGGCTTCAGCCGGCCGGTCGAGGCCGTGGCGCGCGGGCAGTCGGCTGCGTTTTACGACGCCGACTATCCCGAGCAACTACTGGGTGGAGGCGTGATCTCGTCAACGGTGGCAGCGGCGACTCTTGTCTGACCGGTGGCACAGGGAGGTTCTGAGGTCTGAGTTCGAGCGCGCCTCGGAGAACTTTTCCAAACGCACAAAGGGACGTTTCGACAAACTCGGTGTCGTTGATTTCTCGAGAGTTGATCACGGAGCCAGGGTGCTGGAGGTCGGAGCGGGTACCGGCAACTTCCTGCAGTTGTTCGCAGGGGTGGCCGGCCAACTTCTGGGCGTCGACCTAACACCTGCGATGTTGAACAAGGCCCGTGAGGCGTTCCCGGAGATGGACCTGATGGTCGGCGACGGAGCGCGCCTTCCGCTCAACTCTCGGTCGATAGACCTCGCGACCGCCGCTCAGACCCTCCATCACATCTGGGAGCCACTCCCGGTCCTTCAAGAGTTGCGTCGAGTGACGGCGGAGAACGGCAGGGTGCTCATTGTCGACCAGGTCGGAACCGAGCGGTACGAGGAGGTGCTTGCGATGAACGAACTCGATGTGATGAGAGATCCGAGTCACGCTTCGTCGCGCCCTCCTAGCGCACTCCGCACTCTGATGCGCGTCGCCGGACTGAGAATCGTGGACGAACGGATTGTCGACGCAGAGCACAAGTTCTCGGAGTGGATGCCTTCGGTCGAGTTTCCCCAGGATCGCATCGAGAAAGTGAGGAGATTCATCGATGAGTATGGAAGCGCCACCGGCATGAATTTCGTGCAAGTCGGGGATGACTACATCTATAACCGGAGACGGATGATGATCCTTGCTGAGCGGGCTTGACGGTGCAGGCCGAAGACTTGAAAGGCGCCGAGTGAATATCTTCGATTCCCTTAACGACGAGAACGACCGACAGGAACGTTCGGGGCTAACGACCCGTCTCGTCGCCGCAGCTGCGAACGCCTCCGGCTCGAGCGACCCCGAAGCCTGGGAGCCGGTCATCGACATGCTCTATCGCGCGACGATCATCCTGCCCTTCACCGATGGTGATGAGGATGAAGCCGGCTCGGAGGAGAGCGTCCCGGTCGTGGCCAACGAGGAGGGCGAGCACCTGCTTCCCGTCTTCACGGATGAGAACGAGCTGGACTCCTGGCGCCCCCACGGCGGTCGCTACACCCTGCTCGAGACCGCCGAGGTCCTGAAGGTGGCCGTGGAGCAGGGTTTCACGGGACTGGTAATCAACCCATCGGGCGAAACCCCCATCGAACTGGGAGCCGAGAACATCCAGAACGAAAACCCCAACAACTAAGCCCGCCGGGTTCTCGGCCCGCCCCCACCCCCAAAGGGATTCGACCGTTAGGGACGCTCAGCTTTGTTTTTCGTCGAATCCGTGCGTCTCGGGGACTTCTTACCATTCGACTAGCTTCCATATCTCGGGTTGCATCGTTGATTCGCGTGAGCCGATTTCGGCGAAGATCGCAACGGCTCGCTTGAGATGCTCCATCGATCGCTCCCTGTTGCCCTCGCGGTGCCAGAGATCGGCGAGGTTGTTGTGTAACGCTGCTTCGCGATGCCGATCCCGTTGTGCCGTACAGAGCTTCAGCGCCTCCTCGAGGACCGCTATCGCTGCTGCTCTGTCTCCCGTCTCACCTTGAGCGAGAGCGAGATTGTTGAGGGCTGCGATGCGCGCCGTCGGGTCGCTGAGCTCGGCGGCCAGGTCGGCGCTCCGTTGAAGATGGTCCACAGCCTGAGGAAAGTCCGCGCGGCTCTTGGCAAGGATTCCGAGGATGTTGTGAACCTGCGCAAGTGCGTCGAGCGCTTCGGTCTTTTCGGCGAGGTCAAGAGCCTCGCCCGCAAGTCGCTCCGCGGTGCCCGGATCCCCGGAACGGTGGGCGGTCAGGCTCAGGTCGGCGAGGACGCGGGCCCGACGAGCGTGGTCACCCTCGTCCAGCAAGTCGAACGCGACCTCGAGATGACTCTGCGCGGCATTCAAATCACCCCTGCGATGGTGGACGGACCCGATCTTGTGCTCGATTCCGACGAGATCGTGTTGGTCGCTCAGCGCAGCAGCCGTCTCGTAACTCGTCAACGCAGCTGAGTAGTCACCGGTGAGGACCGACACGTCTGCAATGGCCTCGTGGATCCGGAAGGGCTCTGGATGATCGAGGCCGAGGGCGGCGCGGTAGTGGGACACAGCCTCGGCATGTGCGAACAAGGAGCGGGCCTGGTCTCCCGCGATTTCGTAGTAGCCCGCAGCGGCGGGCGCGTCGCCGGCCGCTTCGTAGTGCTGCGCGACTGCTCCCGGATCGGCCCCCGATCTTCGGCGCGAACGCGCCAACGACTCACCGACCCGTCGGTGCAGCAGTCTCCGACGCGCCGTACTGGTGTCATCGAGCACGATCTTGCGGGTTCCCTCGTGGCTGAAGTCGAAGGTCGGCGACGAGAACCCAAGCTCGGACTTCCCAATTCCATCTCCCGACGTCAATCCGACCTCTTTGACGAGTCCCCCGGACGCTAGCTCGTCGAGCGCCATCACGGTCTCGTCCTCGGAGCGACCACCGGCCTCCCGCACGGTGTCGAGGTCGAAGCTGCGGCCGATGATGGCGGCCGTGGTGAGGACCTGCAGACTCATCTCACTCAAGCGTTCGAGGCGAGACGAAACGAGCTCGCGCACTCCCGTCGGAGGCGACCATTCCGGTGAGTCCGGGTCCGCGCCGCCCTCGAGGGCCACGAGATACTCGACGAGGAAGAACGGCAGACCCTCGGTTTCCTCGTACAGGCGATCGCTCAGCGATCCTTCCTGGCTCCTGACCGCCGCGACGAGCTCCGCCACCTCAGCGCGCGTCAGACGATCGAGAACAAGATGAGAGCTCGCCCCCGTGCGATCTGCACTCAACAGGTGGCGCGCTCGAAGTCCACCGAGTGGCTCCTCGCTCCTTACCGTGGTCAGCAAGAGGAGCCGTCGGCCTTTGAGCCTGCTCGCGAGATAGAGCAGCGCATCCATCGACGACTCGTCGGCCCAATGGAGATCATCGATGAACAGGACTCCGGCCCGTGAGGAATTGGAGGCGGCTGCGAGAAAGTTCGCGATGCCCTCGAAGAATCGCGCTTGCGCTCCGGGATCGTCGAGAGGTGTGGGTGCCGGCACGTCGAGCTCGAGCGTCAAGAGCTCGGGCAGCAGCCGGCTGCACTCGCTCAGCCAGTGACGAGGAACGTCGTCGAGCCAAGCCGAGTCTCGGCCCTCGAGTGCGCTGCGCATCAGCTCGGTGAGAGCGCCGAACGCGAGACGAGTCTCCTCCGAGTTGCAGCGTGCGGTTGCGGTGGCCGCACCCAAAAGTCGTGCGCTTTCCACGAACTCTTCGGCAAGTCGGCTTTTCCCGATTCCGGCTTCGCCTTCGATGAGTGCAACCCGGCCCCCACCCGCGATGTTTTCGTGGAACCTAGTCAGTGCTTGCAGCTGATCGTCCCGACCGACGAGGGGAACGGGGGACGGCGAGACAACCGAGTCGAGCGCTATCGGTGGGTGGAGAGGCAAGGCCGACTGCTCCGGAGGCACAACATCGTTGTCTGTTATCCGACGGTAGAGCTCGGTCGTTTCTTCGAGCGGGACAACACCAAGCTCACGATCAAGTAGTGCAACGCACTCTCGGTACTGTTTGAGAGCGCCGGCGCGCTGATCGTTCCACGCATACAACAACATGAGCCTGCGATGTGCGGGTTCGTGCAACGGATCGAGGGACAACCAACGATGCGCGCGCTCGATGGCTTCGGAGAATCGATGGTTCATCGAAAGACACTCGACGGTCCGTTCGAGCGCGGTGGCCATCAATCGCTTGTAGGACTCAGCTTGGTAGTACTGCCAGTCTTCGAAGGGGACGGAGTCCCTGAGCGAGAAACCAGCCAGAAAGTCACCCCTGTAGAGATCCACGGCCCGCGTGAGCAACGGAAGTGACGCGGCGCAGTCGCCGGCTCCGAAGGACGACGCGCCTTGCTCGACGAGAGATCTAAAGGTGACTGCGTCGGTCGAGACAGAATTGGGAGCCAGGCCGACGGTCGCTCGGTCGGCGACGAGGCCCTCGCCTCCCATAGCTTTCTTGAGTGTCGACAACGTCCTGCGCAGCGCCCCGCGTGCCTGATTGGAGTCGTGCTCCGGCCACAGGAGCCCCGCAAGCGAATCGCGCCGGAACGCCTGGCCCTCGATCGCGAGGTACGTCACGAGGGCGACCGCCTTCCTGGTGTCCACCTCGACCCGTGAACCGTCCCGCTCGATGCGCGGAGCACCGAAGAGAAATAGCTGTATATCGGACAAGAACGACCTCGATAATCGTAGGAACTTCGGCACATATTGGACACGCGCGAACGAAAGTTGCGCAAGGCCCTTTCTCGTAACGATTGCCGGACGTTATCTAGCCATGGTGGTTGGAGGGAAGCGGAGCCATCACGGGGGCAAGCGTGATCGAGACAGGTACTCACAGTCGCCGGTGGGCCGGGCCTTTGGCTTGGACGGCCCTGACGGTGGCCGTCGGGCTGATGGTCGGGGGTGGGTATCTGTGGGAGATCACGGAAACCTCGGCGGAAGGCACGCTGAGCGAGAACCTGCTCACCGGGGTCGCGTTCCTATCGTTCCCGGCGATGGGGGCCCTGATCGCCTCCCGCCGGCCGACCAATGCGATCGGTTGGCTGTTGCTGGGCATCGGTCTGGTCGCCAGCCTTCTCATCGCGTCCATGGGGTATTCGGTTTACGGCCTGGTGACCAGCGAGCAGGGCGCTCCAGGAGCGACCCTCGCCGCCTGGTTCGTGGCGTGGCTCTGGTTCCCGTTGATCACTATCATCCCGACCTTCGTGCCGCTTCTCTTTCCCACCGGATCGCTCCCATCCAGACGTTGGCGCCCGGTGGCTTGGCTAAACGCAGCCGTTCTGGCAATCGTGTCGCTGCCGGCAATGGTCGAGGGGCGACTTGCGGAGGGTGACTACGACGTCCCGAATCCGATCGGGATCGCGTCGCTCGGCGATACCGAGGAGCAACTCTTCAGCATCATGGGGCCGATCCTTCTCCTTTCGATCGGTCTGTCACTGGCATCGTTGATCGTCCGGTTCCGAAGAGGGTCCATCCAGGAACGCCAGCAGCTCAAGTGGATAGCGTTCGCAGTCGCTGCGCTGTTCGTGGGCACCGTCCTCGAGGATGGGTTCAGCCTCAGCCTTCCAGCTTTTATCTTTCCGCTGACCCTCATGGCGATACCGGTTTCGATGGCGATTGCAGTATTGAGGTACCGCCTCTACGAAATCGATCGCATCATCAGTCGAACGGTCGCCTACGGTGTTCTCACCGTGATCCTCGCCGGCGGCTATCTGGCCGTGATCCTGGTGCTCCAGTCATTCATGCCCGTTGACGATGACTCGCAATTGCTCGTCGCGATCTCGACGCTGGCCGTCGTCGCTGCCTTCGGTCCCCTGCGCGTTCGGGTCCAACACGTCGTGGATCGTCGCTTCAACCGCACCAACTACGACGCTCAGCAGACGGTTGATGCCTTCGGACGGAGGCTGCGCGCGGAGGTCGACCTCGAGTCGTTGACCCGTGATCTCACCAAAGTCATCAGCCGGACGATGCACCCGCGCCACGTTTCGCTTTGGCTGAAAGAAGGGGAGACGGGCCGTGGGTAGGCGGGTCGGTGCGTGGCTACCTTGGGCTTGGCTCGGTGTGGCCTGCGTGATGGCCGTGTTCACCTTCGAGTTGTCCCGACGCAACGGGCAGGGATTTTCGTCCGTTTCATTGGTCCTTATTCAGCTGTTGTTCGTCGGCCTTGGAGCCCTGATTGTCTCTCGTCGGCCGGGCAATGCGGTGGGCTGGATCTTCGTCGCGATCGGCGCTATCGGCATAGCGGGACCGTTGGCCGAGCATTACGCGACGTACGCGTACGTCACCGAACCGGGTTCGCTCATCACACCATGGCTGGCCCTTTGGTTCGGCGAGTGGTACTGGATAGTCTGGCTTTACCTGACCTTCGTCTTTACGGCGCTCTTGTTTCCCTCAGGGCACTTGCCCTCGCCCCGCTGGCGGCTCGCTTTCACGTTGATCGGCGTCGCCGCGGTTGGGTTCGTGGTGATGGCAGGACTCGAGCGAGAGCTGGCGCTGCCAAACAGCACCTTCAGTATCGAGAACCCGCTCGGAATCCTTCCACTGGATGACATCGAGGAGGGGTGGATGGGCGGCCCCTTGGTGCTGGTCTCGATCGCGGCGATTCTCACTGCCCTTAGCGCGCTGGTGATCCGCTTCGCTCGATCGAGGGGCGAGGAACGACAGCAACTCAAGCTCTTCACGTTCGCGGGATCGCTGCTGATCGTCGGCTTCATCGTGAACGGCTTCTTGGACGCGACAGGGGTGGGACGCCACCAGGTCGGCGATCTCGTGCTGTTCTCGTTGGTCCCCATTTCGGTCGGAATGTCGATCCTCCGCTACCGCCTTTACGACATCGACCGCATCATCAGTCGCTCGCTCGCTTATGCGACCTTGATCGGACTCCTCGGACTTGCCTATCTCCTGGCCGTGCTTGTGCTGCAGTCGACTCTCCCCATCCCTGATGACTCACCAGCGATCGTGGCCGCCTCAACTCTCGTCGTTGCCGCCGCCTTCGGACCATTGAGGACGAGGGTCAAGAGCGTTGTGGACCGAAGATTCAATCGGGCGGGATACGACGCTCAGCAGACCATCGAGGGGTTCAGCCGCCGGCTTCGGACGCATACGGACTTGGACCATCTGCAGAACGACCTCCTGGCGGTCGTTGGACGCACGGTGGATCCGTCACATGTGTCGGTATGGTTCGGGCCCTCCGAGGTGCAGTGATGAGCGATCCGACGCTGCGTCGTCTCGCGTGGTCCCTGAGGGGAGTGTCGATCCTGCTGGCGGGAGCAGGCGCGTACTTACAGTCGCGTTCCGGCCCGAATCCCCTCATTCAGGCCGAGAGCGTGACGATCAGCTTTGACTTGATCCTGACGAGTGTCGTCTTGGCCGCTCTACTGTTGTCACTACCGGCTACATTCCTGATCCTCCTGTTTCCCAACGGGCATGTGCCCTCCCGTCGCTGGCGCTTTGTCGCGCGCCTACTCGCAGCGACCATCGCGTTCGAGTGTCTGCTGTTGTTCGTCGTTCCGTGGGAGAGCCTCGACTTTCCGCTGAGCAACCCGGTGGGGATAGATGCCATCGGCGACGTGGGGGAGACCGTGTTCAACATCGGTCTCGGAGTGCTGCTCCTGGGCATGGAGGCGTGCGTCATCTTGTTGCTCGGTCTTACCTACACCGGGGTCGTCTTGACGATCCAAACCGTGCTTCCCGTGGACGACGACTCGCCTCTCGTCGTGGCCATGGTGAAACCTGCTCACTGTTCGTTGTGGCTGAAATCGACGGGAACGGGCGCATGAGTCACCGGTCGAAGTCACACGCCAGACTGGCCTGGATTCTCTGCGCCGTCTGTCTGCTTTTGTACGCGGGCGCCCTGGTGCTGCTGATCCTCAACCGAGGGCACGCGCGGCCCGAGCCTTTCAGCCCCCTCGTCGGCACCTTGTTCGATCTCCTGACCTCCGCCATTCTGCCCGTGGTCGGAGCCGTCATCGCGTCCCATCGACCTCGAAACCCCATCGGTTGGCTGCTGCTGACGGCGGCACTCGCCTCGTCCGCCGCAAGCTTGGGGGGTGAATGGGCCTTCAGAGCTCTGCTCGTCGATCCCGGATCCCTGCCGGGGGGCGGGCCAGCGGTGCTGATGACCCAGACGCTTTGGGTCTTCAACCTGAGTGCTCTTCCTCTCGTGGTTCTGCTGTTTCCGGATGGGGCTCTTCCCTCACCTCGATGGCGCCCAGTGGCGGCGATCGCTGCAGCACCGGCTGCGGTTGGGTTTCCACTGTTGATCGCGTCCACGTGGGGGCAATCAACAAGCGATCTTCTGCTCGAGGAAAACCCTGGTGTCGGTGATTTCATCATCATCGGGGTGATCCTTTGCGCCTTGCTGACGATTGGCGCATCGATCTTGGCCCTGATCCTTCGCTACGCCCGCGGCGGCGCTACTCGTCGCCGTCAAATCCAATGGTTGTTGGTCGCGGCGCTCATTCTGCTCTTGGACGGCATTACCGTGGCGTTGTTCGAGACCGATGCACTGTGGCGACAGGTGATCTCGAGTGTCGCCTTCTATTCGATCCCCGTGGCCATGGCGATCGCAATCCTGCGGTACCGCCTCTACGAGATCGACCGAATCATCAACCGTGCTCTCGTCTACGGTGCGCTCACGTTGCTGCTCGCCGGTGGCTACTGGCTGTCGGTTCTCCTCCTGCAGTCCGTCCTTCCCGCCGCGGAGCGCTCCCCGTTGGTGGTGGCCGCCTCGACCCTCGGAATCGTCGCATTGTTTAGGCCTCTAAGAACCCGGGTGCAGTCGTTTATCGACCGGCGCTTCTACCGGACGCGCTACGACGCGGAACGAACGGTCGCCGACTTCGGCGCACGCCTGAGGCAGGAGATCGATCTCGATGAACTGTGCGCGGATCTCGTCGGTGTCGTACGCCGGACGGTGCAGCCCTCGCTTGTTTCATTGTGGCTCCGCACGAGAGAGGGCTCCGAATGAGGTGGCGACCGGCTCTCTTCGCGTGGTTGCTGTTCGCTGTGAACCTTGCAGGGATCCTGGCTACGTCCTATATCGCCAATTTCGTCGAAGAGCCTTCCGACGTATTCAATCTCATTACCTTCGCGTTCTTCGTTCTGGCTTGCGCAGTGGTGGGAGCAATGGTCGCCTCCAGGAGACCCACCAATCCGATCGGCTGGATTCTGTCCCTCGTTGCGTCGCTCGGAGTCGTGGCGGGTGTGGTGAGTATCTATATCGAGGCCCATCCCACGTCCTTCGGTTCACCGGGAAGCATTGCCGATTGGGTTGGAAGCTTCATTTGGACACTTGCGTTTGCTCCCGTGACCTTCGTACTTCAGTTGTTTCCGTCGGGTCGGCCTCTCGGCCGCCGCTGGATACCCGCCCTGTGGATGACGGGCGCAGGCATAACCTGCGCGGTGGTCGCATACGCATTCGCGCCTGGTCCCATGGAGAACTCCATCGACCCAGCTCTTAACCCTTTTGGCATCGAGAGCCTCCGCGAGCCCCTCCGTTACCTTTCGGCGGCGGGGGGCGCGCTGATCGTTGCCTCCGTGGTGCTTTCGGCGTTGTCGCTGGTGCTCCGCTTTCGGCGGTCGGCGAGTGTGGAGCGCCAGCAAATCAAGTGGTTCGCGTATGCCGGCATGGTGATACTCGGAGCCCTAGCGGTTCAGATGGTCGTTTTTTCGATCGTGCCAGAGACCGACACTCTCGTTGATGTCTCCAATGCTCTGTTCTCGCTGACAATTACGTTGGTTCCGATCACTATCGGCATCGCCATGCTTCGCTATCGGCTCTACGACATCGATCGGTTGATCAGTCGTACCCTCGCTTATGGAGCGGTAACAGCGATTCTCGCAGCGGGTTATCTGCTCGCAGTGCTCGCGCTGCAGTCCGTGCTCCCGGTGAAAGACGATTCAGCGGCGATCGTGGCCGTAACGACCCTTGCCGTTGTCGCGGCTTTCGGCCCTCTCAGAGCTCGAATCCAGGCGCTCGTGGATCGACGGTTCAATCGGACCCGTTACGACGCCGAGCGCACGATCCATGAGTTCTCCACCGGACTGCGATCCGAAACTGATCTCAACCGACTGAGGGAACAGCTCGCGCAAACCGTCGTGCAGGCCATGCATCCTTCGCACGTCTCGGTCTGGTTGTCGGATGAGGAACGGTCCGTGTGACCGGGCGGTTGGCTCGCGAGCGCGGAGAGTCGGGGTCCGTCGGGGGTGCAACTTGACTAGGAACGCAGTCCGGCTGGCCTATTCGTTGTTCTCTGTTTGTGCGCTTCTGATCGCGGTCAGCGGTGCGCTGCAGATTGCGAGTCTGTCTAGCGAAGTGCCACAGGAGTGGGGATCGCGTGAGGCCGACATAGTCCAGCTCATCTCCCTCCTGCCGTTCCTGTTGGTGGGCGTGCTGATCGCAGCTCGTCGCCCGTCCAATTCGATCGGCTGGCTCATCCTCGCGGGAATAACGGTGGTGGCGTTTGATTCACTCGTGGGCGAGTACGCGTTGCGTGGTCTCGTAATCGAGCCGGGGTCCCTTCCTGCTGCAGATATCGCGGCTTGGATATACCAGTGGATCTGGTTCATCCCAATAGCGCTTCTCTCCGTGCTTTTCCTCGTCTTTGCCGGCGGAAAGACGCAGGGGCGCGCTGGACGTTGGATTCTCGCGCCCAACTGGTTGGCGCTATTCGTTATGGCCGGCCCCATCAGCCGCACACTGGCCTACGGTGCCCTGACGACGATTCTGGCGGGGGGTTATCTGCTCGTTGTCCTTGCACTGCGGTCGGTCCTTCCCGTCGACGACGACTCACCGTTCATCGTGGCAGCCTCGACACTAGGGGTCGTGGCCGCTTTCGGACCGCTGCGCGCCCGCGTCCAGCACGCCGTCGATCGTCGCTTCAACCGTGCCCACTTCGACGCCGAGCTCACCGTCGCCGAGTTCGGCAACCGTCTGAGGGCCGAGGTCGAACTGAGCTCTCTCGCCGATGGACTCCTGGGCGTCGTGCACACCACTATGCAACCCACCCATCTGTTTTTGTGGTTGCGTCCGACGGGAGATCATCGATGAACGCGCGCGCGATTGTCTCCGGCCCAAGGGTGGCGATCGCTCTGCTCATCTTGACGTCGGCCTCGACCCTTGCGTCGATTCTGCTCGGCCAAAGAGACTCGGAATGGATCGCCTTCGTCCTGGTCGGACTCTGGATCGTCGCCCTGTCTCTGGTTGGGACGCTGATCGCCGTGCGCCGACCAGAGAATCCCATCGGCTGGCTCTTTCTCGTTTCGGCGACCTTCATCGCGCTGTCATCGCTGGCGCAGGCATTCGCACAGCGATGGGGAACCTCCGGCCCTATAGGAGAACTTGCGGCCTGGTTCACCTTGTGGGTTGCAGTGCCGGGTTTCGCAATCTTCGTCTGGGTCTTCATGTTCTTCCCAACAGGTCGCCTGCAGGCAGACCGTTGGGTGTGGGTCACTCGCGCGGCTTGGGCGGGCACGGTCCTGATGATTCTCAAGCTCGCCTTGCGGCCAGGCCCGATCGACAGCTTCCCGACCACTCAAAACCCCTTCGGGATCGAGCCGGCCCGGTCGAGCC
This sequence comes from Actinomycetota bacterium, assembly GCA_050693895.1. Lineage (GTDB taxonomy): Bacteria > Actinomycetota > CADDZG01 > CADDZG01 > WHSQ01 > WHSV01. The sequence goes on from JBOGWS010000079.1 coordinate 19,448, forward strand.
TCGACGTCGTCGGGAACGTGGGTGAAGGTCTTCTTGTCGCCGCCGCCTTTCTTGCAACCGCTTCGCTGGTGGTCCGCGCTCTTAGAGCCCAGGGGATCGAGCGTCTGCAGATGAAGTGGTTCGTCCTTGCCGTTCTCTTTCTCCCGGTCGCCTTCTTCGCGGGACAACTTTTCCAGCCGTTGGATCCGACCGAGGAGGATGCCGTCACCTTCCTGTTGATCATGGTCGCCCTGCTGGCGATTCCTATAACGATGGGGATAGCGATTCTCCGGTATCGCCTCTACGACATCGATCGTTTCATCAACAGGACGCTCGTCTACGCAGCGCTCACAGCCCTGCTCACCGGCGCATACCTTCTCGCGGTGCTGACACTTCAATCCGTCCTGCCGCTGCCCGACGACTCGCCCGCGATCGTGGCGGTATCGACGCTGGCGGTGGTAGCGGTCTTCGGCCCCCTGCGCGCCGGCATCAAGGGCGCGGTCGACCGTCGCTTCAACCGCAGCCGCTATGACGCCGAGCGCACGATCGCAGCCTTCAACGGACGCCTGCGGTCCGAGGTCGAACTCGATTCTCTGGCCCAGGATCTCGTCGGGGTCGTCGAGGACACCATGCAACCCGCCTACGTGTCGCTGTGGCTGGCCCATGGGGGACCGAGCGATGATCACGCCAAAGATGAATTTTTCTGACGGTGTGGCGCTTTCGTAACGATTGGCGAACGGAATGGGCGTAAAAGGAGAGTGAGATGAGTGCCAGAGCGGGAGCGCTGAGACGATTCATAGGCCGCAGGCGGACCCAGGTCCGCTCAGAGGGCGCAACGGCCCCCCTTCAGCGCGAGATGGAAGTCGCCCCCGTCGATATCGCCCCGAATGACCCCATACTCGCCTATTTTCAAACCGCTTCCGGAGCCGTGGAGCTCGAGTCCCTGCAGCTCGAATCGCCCGCCAGGGATGCGCTTCTCGAGGCGGGCGTGCGCATCGTGGTGCCTCTCATCACACAGGGCGAGCTGGTCGGTCTCCTCAACCTCGGCCCTCGGCTGAGCGAGCAGGAGTACTCCGCCGACGACCGCAAGCTTCTCGACGCTCTCGCGGGCCAGGCCGCCCCCGCGGTGAGAGTCGCCCAGCTCGTCCGGCAGCAGGAGAGCCAGGCCAGGGAGCGAGAGCGAGTGGAGCAGGAGCTCCGAGTAGCGCAGCTTATTCAGCAGCAGTTTCTGCCGCGCGCGCTTCCCGATCTTCAGGGGTGGCACGTCGCGGCGTACTATCGCCCGGCCCGAGAGGTCGGCGGTGACTTCTACGACTTCATCGAGCTTCCCGACGACAGGATCGGAATCGTCGTAGGCGACGTGACCGACAAAGGTGTTCCAGCCGCACTCGTCATGGCGACGACCCACAGCCTGCTGCGTGCGGAGGCTCCGAGGCTCGTTGAGCCCTCGAAGGTGCTCGAGCGCGTCAACGGCCTCCTCGTCAACGACATGCCCCCCAAGATGTTCGTGACCTGTCTCTACGCGGTGCTCGACCCGGCCGCGGGGACGCTTCGCTTCGCCAACGCGGGACACAACCTCCCCTACGTGGGGGCCGACGGAGAGACGCTCGAGCTGATGGCGAGGGGCATGCCCCTCGGCCTGCTCCCCGACATGAAGTACGAGGAGAAGGCGGCGACGCTCGGTCCGGGGACCAGTCTGCTTCTGCACTCGGATGGACTGGCAGAGGCACACAGCCCGGAGGGCGAGATGTTCGGGTTCCCGCGCCTCATGGGAATCGTGGGGAGCGGCGGAGCCGGCGAAGCGCTCATCGACAACTGTTTGAAGTCGCTCGACTCGTTCGTCGGGTCCGAGTGGGACCAGGAAGATGACATCACGCTCGTGACATTGCAGCGCTCCGGCGGCGGGGTGGGCCGACCCGGGTCGACCGGCCAGAAGGACGGAAGCAGGGTGCTCACGGAATTCGAGCTCCCGAGCGAGCCCGGTAACGAGCGGCGGGCTTTCGCTCTGGTGACCGAATCGGTGCAGGAGCTGGGCCTCCCCGACGCTCAACTGGAGCGACTCAAGACCGCGGTGGCCGAGGCTACGATGAACGCGATCGAACACGGCAATCGCAACGACCCTCGGATTCCCGTGGGCGTTACGGCCTCGATCGAGAACCAGGACCTCGTGGTTCGCATCACCGACGGGGGTGGCTCGGACATTCTGGCTCGCCCGGAATCCCCAGATCTCGAGGCCAAGCTCGATGGACGTCAGAAAGCGCGTGGTTGGGGGCTCTTTCTCATCGAGAGCATGGTCGACGAAATGGATGTTGCAAGCGACGGAACGACGCGGACCGTTGAACTCATCTTCCACTTGAAAGGGGACGCCCATGGACGCTAACGCCCTGGTGGCCAGCGTTCGCCGCAACGGAGAGGTCGCAATCGTGGATCTTGCCGGTCAGTTGGACGGCACGGCCGAGAGGACGCTGAACGAAGCCTGGGAGGCGGCGGGGGACGCGCCGGTCGTCGCCCTCAACTTCACGAAGTCCACTTACATCAACTCCACAGGCATCGCATTGATCGTCGGGCTTCTGGGAAAGGCGCGCGTCGAGAACAAGAAGGTCCGAGCCTTCGGGCTGATGGACCACTACAAGGAGATATTCAGCATCACCCGCCTGTCGGACTTCATCGAAGTCCATGGCGACGAAGCGGGAGCAATCGGCGACCTGGCGGCGAACGCTTAAGTGGCACGGACCGGGGATGTTGCCCCTGAGAGGAGGACGGTATGACGAACGAAGTGCTGAGCGTTCGGGACGGAGGACCAGGCGCCGCAATCATCGACATCAAGGGTGAGGTGACGGCTCGCAGTGAGGATGCGCTGATGGCTGCGTTCTCCGAGGCGAACGAGAGCAAGCCGCACGCCATCCTGCTGAACTTCAGCGATCTCGAGTACATGAACTCTTCCGGGATCGGGCTGCTCGTCACACTGCTGGTCAGGTCCAACCGGCAACGACAACAGCTGTTCGCGTTCGGGCTGACCGATCACTACCGGCAGATCTTCGAGCTCACTCGGCTCGATGAGGCGGTGGGAATCCACGACACCGAGGGCGATGCACTGGCCGCGGCCGGGGCGTCCTAGAGAACTTGCCCGCCCGAAGGGCGGGTTCCGAGCTTTTTTGCTCGGCGAGGCGCAGCGCAGCTTCGCCGATGCCTAGAGAAGGTGAGTCAAGTGACAACCGACGATGAGTCTCGAATCACTCCCGAGGTTGAGGTAGTTGCGGACGAAGCCACCCTCGAGGTCGTAGAAGAGATCAAGAACGCACGCGACGCCAACTGGGCGAAGCTCACCGGCGCCCTGACGGTCGGCGAGGTGCCACCTGAGGCGCGCAACATCAACGTCACGGGCAGGCGGCAAACGGGCCCGATGCAGGGCTTCGGCAAGATGTGGCAGAAGACCTACAGAGTCTCCCTTGGACCCGAGGTCACTCCGCAGGAGGTCATCGCCGAGTGGAAGGCCAAGTTTCCGAGTTTCTGGCCCGAGGGCAACCGCTTCTACGGACCGTTGACCGGAATTGCGCCGGGAGACGTGGCGCTGCTCAACCTCACGATGCCGGGCCGCCTGAAGTTGTCGACCGGGGTGCTGGTGCTCTACGCCGACGAAGAGTCGTTCACGTTCATGACGCCGGAAGGGCACATGTTCGCAGCTTTCATCACGTTCTCTGCCTTCGAGGACAAGCACGGTGGGACCTCCGCCCAGGCCCAGGTCTTGCTTCGAGCCAACGACCCGTTGTTCGAGGTCGGCCTGGCTGCCGGCGGTCACCGCAAAGAGGACAAGTTCTGGGTGTACACGCTCGCGGCGCTTGCCGCGCACTTCGGAGTGACCACCGAGGTCGGTACTCAGGTCATCTGCGTGGACAAGAGGCGCCAGTGGCGCAACGCAAGAAACATTCGCTACAACTCGGCGATTCGCTCGGGTTTTTACATGATGGGGACGCCGATTAGAGCCATGAGACGCTCTGGTCGATAGACCGCCTACGGTGCCATTCGATGCCACACTGGCGGTATGAACGAGGAGCGCAACTACGACGCCGTCGTCGTCGGCGCGGGACCGAACGGGCTGGCCGCTGCCATCGAGCTCGCCCGAACCGGTAAGTCCGTCGTTGTTTACGAGGCCGCCGGCACGCCAGGCGGAGGTTGCCGATCTGCCGAGCTGACGCTGCCGGGCTTCGTCCACGACATTTGCTCGGCGATCCATCCTCTGGCGTTGGCCTCCCCATTCTTCAAGTCGATCCCCCTCGCCGACCTCGGCGTGCGCTTTCGCCAGCCGGGATCGCCGCTCGCTCACCCACTGGACGACGGGGACGCGGCGGTGCTCGAGCGCTCGGTGAGCGAGACCGCGGAAGGTCTGGGAGGGGACGCGAAGGTGTATAGGAGTCTCATGGGGCCGCTGGCGCGCAACACGGACAAGTTGATCGAGGACATCCTCGGCCCCCTCCGCATGCCGCATCACCCGATAGCGTTGGCTCGCTTCGGGGTGTCTGCGGTGCGCTCCGCTTATGGACTGGCGAACGCGCGCTTCGAGGGACCGAGGGCGCGCGCGATGTTCGGCGGCATCGCGGCGCACTCGATGCTCTCCTTGAGACGTCCCCCGACCGCGGCCTACGGGCTCATGCTCGGCCTCGTCGGGCACGGTTACGGCTGGCCGACAGTCGAGGGCGGGTCACAGAAGCTGACCGATGCGCTGGTTGCCTACCTCTCTGGGCTCGGGGGTCGGATCGTAACCGACCGCCGTATCGAGACTCTGCGAGAGCTCCCACGCGCACGCGCCTTTCTCTTCGACCTCACGCCCAAGCAGGTGGTGGCGATCGCCGGTGACGACCTGCCCGCTCGTTACAAACGTCGCCTTGAGCGTTACGAATACGGTCCGGGAGTGTTCAAGATTGATTTCGCTCTGAGCGAACCGATTCCCTGGAAGGCAGATGTCTGCCGGGGGGCGGGCACGGTTCACCTCGGAGGGACGCTCGAGGAGGTCACCGCCGCTGAGGACGCCGTCGTTCGGGGCCGCCACCCCGATCGCCCGTACGCGCTGCTCGCGCAGCAAACCACCTTCGACGAAACGCGCGCGCCCGAGGGAAAGCACACCGCGTGGGCCTACTGTCACGTGCCGAGTGGTTCCGCCGAGGACATGACCGAGCGAATCGTGGCGCAGATCGAGCGCTTCGCCCCCGGTTTCCGCGACACCGTCATTGCGCAGTCCACGATGACGGCCCCCGAGGTCGAGGCGTACAACGCCAACAACGTCGGTGGAGACATCTCCGGTGGAGTGCAGCACTTCGGACAGCTCTTCACGCGTCCGGCGGTGCGCTTCGACCCCTACACGACCCCCAACAAACAGCTGTACTTCTGCTCGTCGTCGACGCCGCCCGGCGGGGGAGTGCACGGAATGTGCGGACACTTCGCCGCCCGCTCGGCCTTGCGCCGGGTCTTCTGAACTGCTAGAGCAGTTCGTCGGGGAGTAGGGAGAAGAGCGTCAGGTCAACTCGCTCGCCTCTCATTACGCGCGCGCTCCGCAACAAACCCTCGCGCTGAAAGCCGCATGTCCGGGCTACGCCTTCGGATGCCTCGTTCCCGACGTTGGTCAGAAGCTCGAGACGCTGCACCTCGAGGTCGCGGAAGGCCCAGCGCGCAGTGAGGCGCACCGCTCGTGTGGCGATTCCACGTCTCCGGGCATGGGCCGCGACCCAGTAGCCGACCTCCGCCGTGGAGTGGGCGGGATGCAGCTTGAGTCCCACTCCGCCCAGGAGGTCGTCGGTGGTCTCGTCTACGATCGCCGAATCGGTTCCCACGCCCATCGCCTCCTGGCGCGCGTTGGTCTTGAAGAAGAGCTTGGCCTCCCTGCGCGTATAAGGGGCGGGGATGCCGGTCCAGCGCGCGATCTCGGAATCCCCTAGCAGGTCAGCGAGATGGGGAAGGTCCGTCTGCCGCCACGACCTGATGGCGATGACGCCGTCCTTCAGGGATGCGGGGGGCGATAGGGGCGCCATCGCCTCACTCTAGTGCCCGGGTGAGCCACGGAGGTCGCACGTCGCTGCAACAATAGGGACATGTCGAAGACGACCTCAAAGACGACCTCAAAGACGACCTCAAAGAGCACCAAGGGCAGCGCCGCCAAGCGGGCCGACGAGCTTCGCGAGACCATCAACTACCACTCGTACCGTTACCACGCGCTCGACGACCCGGAGCTCGCAGACGCCGAGTACGACGCGCTCATCAAGGACCTCATGACCATCGAGGAGGCGCATCCCGATCTCGTGACGCCCGACTCGCCGACGCAGCGGGTGGGAGCGCCACCGTCGGATCAGTTCGCCCCCGTTAGACATCGGACGCCGATGATGAGTCTGGACAACTGCTTCACGCTCGAGGAGCTCAACGCGTGGGGTCAGCGCGCCGAGCGGCTCATCTCCGGCATCGACGCGTACACGACCGAGCTCAAGATGGACGGCGTCGCCGTGAACCTCATCTACGAGAACGGTGTGTTCGTCCGGGGAGCAACCCGCGGCGATGGACGAACTGGCGAGGACATCACGGGAAACCTCAAGACGATCAACGCGGTTCCGCTCCGCCTTCGTGGTGATGACGTCCCCAAGTCTCTCGAGGTGCGCGGCGAGGTGTACATGCGCACCGACGACTTCGAGAAACTGAACGAACGGCTCGGCGAGGCGGAACTGAAGACCTTCGCAAACCCGCGCAACGCAGCGGCTGGTTCGCTCCGTCAGAAGGATCCCAGCGCCACAGCCGATCGCAAGCTTTCGCTCGTGTGCCACGGAGTCGGCTACGTCGAAGGGCGACGCTTCAAGGCGCATTCGGAGGCGCTGGCGTTCATACGCGAGCTGGGACTGCGTATCAACGACAAGAACAAGGTGCTCAAGGACTTGGATGAGGTCTACGAGCGTTGCGGGTTCTGGCAGGAGCACCGGCACGACGTGCCGTACGAAATCGACGGCGTGGTCATCAAGGTCGACTCGATCGCACAGCAAGAGGAGCTCGGGTTCACATCGAAGGCGCCGCGGTGGGCAATCGCGTACAAGTTCCCCCCCGAGGAACGCACGACTGTGCTGAACGACATCTTTGCGTCGGTCGGGCGGACCGGAGTTGTTACGCCGTTTGCGAGCCTCGAGACCGTGTTCGTCGGTGGAGTGAACATCACCACGGCAACCCTGCATAACGAGGACGAGGTCGCGCGCAAGGATGTACGACCAAAGGACACGGTCATCGTGAGGCGTGCGGGCGACGTTATCCCCGAGGTCGTCGGACCGGTGCTGTCGAAGCGGCCGAAGGGCACGCGGCGGTGGAAGATGCCGAGAACGTGCCCCTCCTGTGGCTCCGAGCTCGTGCGCAACGATGGGGAAGCTGCAACTCGTTGCCTCAACATCTACGAATGCCCCTCACAACAGCGGGAGCGCATCTTCCATTTCGCGAGCCGGGGCGGCATGGACATCGAAGGGCTCGGCTATAAGACCATCATCATGATGCTCGACAAGGGCTGGCTCAACGATGTCAGCGACATCTACTTTCTCGAGCCGTCACTCTTCGATGGAATCGAGGGCTGGGGGCAGAAGTCGATCGAGAACCTGATGCAGTCGATCGACGAATCCCGGGCCCGGCCTCTGGCCGCTTTCCTGACCGCGCTCGGCATTCCGCACGTTGGCTATTCGGCAGCAGAGGTGCTCGCAGAGGAGGTTCGCTCACTGGAGAAGCTCGAGACCATGAGCGAGGAGGAGCTCGAGGCGGTCGAGGGAATCGGACCGGTGATCGCTCAGTCGATCGCGTCGTTCTTCGCCGAAGGGAGCAACCGGGCCGTGCTGGACCGGCTGCGCGAGGGAGGTATGAAACCGACCCCACCGCCTCCGAAGAAGACGGGTTCGCTCACGGGACAGTCTTTCGTTCTCACCGGGTCGCTCGAGAGCTTTTCGCGCAGCGAGGCTCAGAACGCGATCGAAGACCTCGGCGGGAAGGTCACCTCGAGTGTTTCGAAGAAGACCGACTACGTCGTGGTGGGCGAAAACCCAGGAAGCAAGTTCGACAAGGCTCAGCAGCTCGGCGTCGAGATCCTCGACGAGGAAGGTCTGCGCAAGCTGCTGAACTATTAAAAAACCGGCCCCCGTGAGGGGGCCGGTTTGGTTGGCTACTCATACGCCCTAACGCACTTCTCTATCGAGCCCGGTGGACCTGACCGGGGCGCAGGACGCCGGTGAACCGGTTGGGATTCTGCCAGTGGTCCAAACTACTAGCCAATCCCTGGTTACTGCGGGTGCCGAACCACTAGCCGCCGGCCACCTCACGAGGTCCGTAGGAACAATCACTCACTGTGTCTGGACCACCTCCTTTCTCGTGTACCGCCATACAAGCACAAGGCGCGCGCTAGTGCGCCACTTTTCCGGCGAGATTTCGGGGGAATTCGTGGTGAACGTCCCCCCGGCCGAGGCCGGCCGATTAGGACCTGGCAGCGCTGGATATACTCCTCGAAGAAACTTGACTGAGTGGTCAAGACGGTGAGTTAGGAGGCGGAGAGGACGTCGTGGGATTCGATCTACAGCCGACCGATGAACAGCAGGCCCTGAAGCAGACGCTCGCGGAGTTCGCCGCCGAGGTCCTGAGGCCCGCCGCCCGGGAAGCCGAGGCGGCCAAGCGAACCCCCGAGACCATTGCTCGCCAGATCCACGAGATCGGAGTCACAGCACCCGTCGATGAGGCTTTCGGTGGAGGTGGGACGTTCGACGCCGTGACCTGGTGCATGGCCGCGGAGGAGCTCGCCTGGGGCGACCCCGCGATCGCCTACCAGGCGCTCGGCGGAGGTCTGGCTGCCCTCGTGATCGGACGGGCGGGCACGGACGCGCAGCGGGCGAGCCACCTTCCCTTTTTCACCGAGCCCGCTCCGGGCAGATCGTTCGTTGCCGTGGCCGAGAAGGTCGCCGCGGGTGACCTCGAGAGCCTCGACACGACCGTCGACGGCAACCATGTGGCGGGTCGGAAGTACGGAGTGCTGGACGCGGAGGAAGCCAGGGTGGGCATCGTCGCTGGTCGGTCGGGCGACGACTTGGCCGCCGTGATCGTTACCCCCGGAAGCTACGAGATTGTCAAGCCCGAGGACAAGCTGGGACTGGAGGCGGCGCCGACCTGGGTCGTGGACTTCGATGGCTCGGGCGACGCTCTTCCTCAGGGCACAGAGCTTCAACAGGTCCTGCTGCTCGCCAAGCTCTTGACCGGCGCGGTCGCCCTCGGTTGTGCGCGCGCGAGCCTGGAGTACGCGGCTCATTACGCGACCGAGCGCGAGGCGTTCGGGAAGCCGATCGGTGCCTTTCAGGGGATCAGCTTCAAGATCGCCGACATGGCGATCGCAGTGGACGCTGCCCGTGCAGCTCTCTGGCGCACGGCGTGGCACATCGATCGCAGGACGGCGACGCTCGCCGATTCGGCGGAGGCGAACGGCCAGTGCGTCGCGGCTTCGGTTCTCTGCGGCGACGACGGCGTGCAGGTGCTCGGGGGCCATGGGTTCGTGACGGACCACCCGAGCGAGATGTGGTTCAGGGATGCAGTCACGTTGTCGGTGCTGGATTCACCAGAGCTCGTGGGCGACATGATGGTCGCTCGGAGCGTCTTCTAGGGCCGAGCGCAAGGGAGAGGTAAGACATTGGCCATCGATTTCGAGCTCGACGACACGGTTGCAACCATCCGGGACTTCGTTCATGCGTTCGCCGAGCACACGCTTCGCCCTCTGGCGCGCGAGGCGGATGAGAAAGGCGAGCTCCCCATCGACGTCATCAAGCAACTGGGACAGCTGGCGGGGAACCGCGCGACTATCATGGCGGAGGAGCGGGTCGATACAAGCGATGACAAACAGCCGATCGGTTCGATGGTCGGAGTGGTCGGCTCCGAGGAACTCGCGTGGGGCGACCCCGCCGTGTTGCTGAACATTCCGGGGCCGGGCCTTGCCGCACCCTCGATCACCGCGGCCGGCACGCCGGAGCAGAAGAAGCGCTTCCTCGCCGACATCTTCAATGTCGAATCCGATGAACCGCGCTTCGGGGCGCTCGCCGTGACCGAACCACAGGCGGGCTCGGACGTCTCGAACGTGCAGACGACCGCGGTTCGGGACGGTGACGAGTGGGTGCTCAACGGCACGAAGGTCTACTGCACCAACGGTGCGCGCGCCGACATCGTCGTGGTGAATGCGACAGTTGACAAGAGCCTGGGACGTGCGGGTCAGAAGTTCTTCGTGATCACCAAGGGAACGCCCGGCTTCACGATCGGAAAGATCGAGAAGAAGATGGGCATCCGCGCCAGCGAGACCGCGGAGTTCGCGTTGGACGACTGCCGCGTTCCGCTCGACAACATCCTCGGCGGCGTAGAGGCGCTCGAGGCCGCGCATGCCGGCACAGGCTCTGGCTTCAAGGGAACGATGAAGACGTTCGACTCCTCCCGCCCCTCAGTGGCGGCCATGGCGCTCGGGATCGGGCGGGCCGCGTACGAGTACTCGCGCGACTGGACGGCGGCGGAGCTTCCGATGAGCTCCAACTTCACCCGGCGTAACGCGATCACCTCGAAGCTCGGCACCATGAAGCGCGAGCTCGACTCGGCGAGGGGACTCATCTGGAAAGCGGCATGGATGGCCGACAACAAGATCCCAAACTCGAAGGAGGCCTCGATTTCGAAGGCCTATGCCCCCCAGGCGGCGCTACGGAGCTGCATCGGGGCGATTCAGATCATGGGACCCGAGGGATATAGCAAGGAGCACCTCGTAGAGAAGTGGTTCCGTGACATCAAGGTCTACGACATCTTCGAGGGCACCGGCCAGATTCAGAGAGTCATCATCAGCAGGGCGATTCTCGGCCGGCTGGACAGATAGCAACTTAGGATCAGCGACATCAGGAGGGAACGACGCACATGGGTTTGCTCGACGGAAAGGTAGCGATCGTCACGGGGGCCGGTCGCGGGATCGGCAGGGAACACTCGGTGGCCCTCGCGGCGGAGGGGGCCAAGGTCCTCGTCAACGACCTCGGTGGATCTGCGGCGGGAGAGGGCAGTGACCAGACCCCGGCGCAGCAGGTGGCAGACGAGATCTCGTCGGCCGGCGGAGAGGCGGCGGCCAACTACGACAACGTCGCCGACTTCCAGGGCGCCGAGAACATGGTCAAGCAGGCCGTGGAGACGTTCGGCAAGCTCGACATCCTCGTAAACAACGCCGGAATCCTGAGAGACCGGATGCTCGTGAATCTTTCGGAGGATGAGTGGGATGCAGTCATCAACGTGCATCTCAAGGGGCACTTCGCACCGACTCGTCATGCAGCCGCCTATTGGCGCGCTCAATCCAAGGAGGGCAATCCGGTTGCCGGCCGCGTCATCAACACCGCCAGTCCGTCCGGGCTCTTCGGCAACCTGGGCCAGGCGAACTACGGCGCGGCAAAGGCCGGCATCGCTGCGTTCACGATGATCGCCGCACAGGAGCTGTCCCGCTACGGAGTGACCGTCAACTGCCTGGCCCCCAACGCTCGCACCCGCATGACCTCGGATATCTTTGCCGGTCTCCCCGAGCCCGAAGAGGGAGGCTACGACCCGTTGAGCCCCGACAACATCTCGCCGATAGTTGTCGCTCTTGCGAGCGACGGGGCGGCCAACATCACCGGTCAGGTGTTCTTCGTCTACGGTCCCGCAATCAACGTGCTCAAACCGTGGGATTCGGGAACGCTGATCAAGCAGGACTCGAAGTGGGACCCAACGGAGCTTGCGGCCAAGCTCAACGAGGAGTTCCCGAACGGCGTGGCCCCCGAGGGCATGATGCCCATGGTCTTCAAGGCAGCGGGGCAGGGCTAAGTGGCCGCGCGAGAACTGACCTTCGACCTGCCCGTCGAACTCGACCACGTTCAGAACTTCGCACGTGCGGTGGGTGAGGACAATCCCGTCTTCTTCGACGCAGAGGTCGCCGAGCAACATGGGTTTCCCAATGTCGTTGCTCCACCAACCTTCACCACGACCCAGATCTTTCAGGTGCCCCGAGACCGGCGCGAGAGGGAGCTTGGGGCCAACCTTGACTACGGGCGCGTTCTTCACGGAGAGCAGGAGTTCGCCTACAAGCGGCTGCCCGTTGTCGGCGAGACGCTGAAGGGGCGCATGCGCATCGCTGAAGATTTCACGAAAGAGGGAAAGCGCGGTGGATCGATGCGCTTTGTCACCTACGAATCGGTGTTCACCGACGAGGCGGGCGACGAGGTGCTGACGGCGCACTACACCCTGATCGAGACCGCAGGGGACGTTGGCTAGCGATCGTCTCGACGATCGCGCAGGGAGGAAAAGTGAGCGAGGTTCGGAGGATCAGCCTCGATGCGATCACGCCGGGCATGGAGCTCGGCGAGATGGTCTACGGGCCCATGCAGCGGGAGGACTTCAAGGCCTATGCCGACGCCTCGGGTGACGACAATCCCATTCACCAGGACGAGGAGTACGCGCGTAACACGGGCGCGCCGACGGTGTTTGCAATGGGGATGCTTCCGGCCGGCTACCTGGCTCACGCTGTGTCCGACTGGTTCGGTGGCCCGCAGCACCTCCGTCGCTTCAAGGTCAGGTTCACAACACGGTGCTGGCCCGAAGACGAGATCGTTTGCAATGGACGGGTAACCTCGATCGAGGGCAACGTCTTGCGCGTCGAACTCGACGCGAGGCGCCGCGGCGACGGACCGCCCGGGCTGGACCTCGAAAGAGAGCAAGTGGCCCTGATCGGGGACGCCGACATTGAGCTTCCCGAATAACCTAGCGATCGTCTCGCCGATCGCGCACGAACATGGGAGATGACATGGGACTGAACAAGGACCTCGCAGGAAAGAAGTACCCGACCAAGACCTTCGAGGTCACGGCCGACCGCATCGAGGCCTTCGCGCGCGCGACCAACGACGACAACGAGCGCTACTTCGCGGGCGGTGACTCGGTCGGCAGCCCGGTGTTTCCTATCGTGAGCGCCTTCGACTCTTTCATGGAGGCCGCCATGGACTCCGACCTGGAGGCCGACCTGTTACGGCTCGTCCATGGCTCGGAGGAGCACGTGTTGCACAAGCCCATCCGCCCCGGAGAGACGCTCACCGTCACGCCCGTGCTCGAGGCGATCGAGTCCAAGGAGTCTGGCGAGACCTTCACCGTCGTCGCGGTGCAGACGGACGATGGCGGTGAAGTCGTCGCCGAAACGCGCGGCACCATGTTCATCCGGGGTACGGGTTCGCGCAAGGCCGCGGCCGCCGACGCGCGAGCGACGGAGGAAGAGCACGAGGTGGTCTACGAGGAGAGCACCAAGGTCGACGAGGACCAGCCCAGGCGTTACGCCGAGGCCTCGGGGGATCACAACCCCATCCACCTAGACGAGGCCACCGCCAAGATGGCCGGCCTCCCCAGCGTGATCCTGCACGGCATGTGCACCATGGCGATCGCCACGAAGGCGGCGGTCAACGGACTCGCGGGTGGCGATCCCACCAGGGTGAAGCGGGTGGCGGTGCGTTTCTCCCGTCCCGTGCTTCCGGGCCAGGAGCTCACGACGAAGCTCTGGAGGACGGGCGACGACACGTACGGCTTCGAGACCTACAACTCCAAGGGCTCGGCCGTCATCAAGGGCGGCCTCGTAGAGGTGTCCGCTTAAAGGCCGAAGAGAGAGGCGCTTTCGACGGACGCGGTGCGCCATAGGATCATCGACAAACCGACGATCAGAACGGCGAGTATCGAGGCGCTCGCGATCAAGGGACTCGGTTTGGTGCGCTTGCGGTCCATCAGGCCGCCCAGTGCCAGTCCGCCGACCAGGCCCCCGATGTGGGCCCAGTTGTTGATTCCCTGCACCGTGAATCCGAACAGAAGATTGATCCCGACGAAGAAGAGCAGCCCGCGCAAATAGTCGCCGAGCGCGGCCGAATGGCGCCTCTTGAAGAGGTAGGCGATGAGGATGCCGACCACTCCGAACACGGCTCCCGAGGCGCCCAGTGAGGGAGAGCCGAAGGGACCGAAGACGTAGGAGAAGGCGTTGCCCATCAGGCCCGCGGTCAAGTACATGGCAAGGAAGGTCGGCGTTCCGTAGAGCTGCTCGACCTCGGGTCCGTAGATGTACAGGATGTAGCAGTTCAGGAGGATGTGGAAGAGGAAGAAGCTTCCCCCGTCCGCGTGCATGAACATCGAGGTGATGAGGCGCCACCACTCGCCGTCCGCCACAAGCGGAGGAAAGTCGATGAAGCGCTCGGTGAATCCGGGCACCAGTAGCTGGGTGAGCCACACCACCACGTTGATGCCGATGATCGAGTAGACGCCCGGCGCGTTGGCTCTCAGAGCCCTCCGGACCTTGGGCGCGGATTTGCGCGCCTGGGCCACGCACTCGGGGCAGTGCTGCCCCACCGAGGCGGGTATGGCGCAGCGCCCGCAGATCGGCCGTTCACAGCGCGAGCAGCGAAGCCGTGTCGGCGTCCTCGGGTGTCCGTAGCAGTAGAGCTGCTCGGACTCGTCGATAACTTGACTCTGGTTCGGGTCGGGCGGTGGTTGACTCACGCGACCCATCGTGCCACAAGGGAATTTCTTCTCTTGCCGGATATCCCGCAGATTCGCCACCTCATCAATGACGATGTACATATGGTCACTGAGCTCAGGGTTGCGACCTACAACCTTCATCACTGCGAGGGCCTCGACGGGAAAGTCGACATCGAGCGCGCAGCGCAGGCGTTGACCGGCGCGGGGGCCGAGGTCTTGGGCTTCCAGGAGATCGACGACGGGCTGTCTCGCAGCGGGAAAGCCAACCAGGCCGCGGAGCTGGGCGAGCGCCTCGGCTTCGACATCGCCTTCCACCCGACCCTCGAGCGGGGTGGTGGGCGGTACGGCCTTGGATTCGGGGCCGTGGGGGAGCTCGAGACCCATTTCGAGCGGCTTCCGCGTCGCGGAGGCGAGGAGGCGCGCGGCGCCATCGTCGCCAGAGCAAGCGGCGTCTGGTTCGTCGTCACGCACCTCTCGACCGATCGCATAAGCCGTGCCACTCAGACCCGGGCCCTCGCGTCCATCGCCTCGGGACTGGACGGCCCGGTGCTTCTGATGGGCGACCTCAACCAGTCGGGAGGCTCTCTCGCCCCCTTGGCCGAGGCGGGCCTCGTCTCGGATGGGCTCCGCCATGCCACGCTCCAGTACTCCCTGCCGGGCGGGCTGCTGCGCGTACTGGGCGCGTTCGGACTGCCGAGACCCAAGCACCTCGACCACGTGCTCGCCGGAGGAGGCGCTCGCGTCCTGCGTTCCTGGACGGTCGCCTCCAAGGCATCGGACCACCTGCCGCTGGTTGCCGAGATCCGGGTCCCCTGACGCTTTTGTTGAGGATGTTGTTATTGTTAAGCTCTGAGCTTAAAGTAAACGATCAATCACCCGCCGGGAGGAAGATGTGAGGATTCCGGGGAGCCGCCTCGCCGCGGTCGTCGTCCTTGCCTCTGTCACGCTGTCCGCCTGTGGCTCGGGGGAAGGCGAGGAGGCACTGGCCGCGGCTCGACAGCGGGCCGAGGATGCGCTTCAGGGACTTCGGGAGCTCGAGCAGCGAACCGACGAGCTCGAGACCGAGCTGCGCGATCTTCGAGCGGAAGGCGACGACGCCACGTCTCGGCTGGATGCCCTCGCGGCGAAGCTCAACAAGAAGACCGAGAAGCTCGAGGCCTCGATCGCGGACGCAGAGAGCTCGGCATCGTCCGCGGCTGGAGAGGCCGGAGACGCCGTCGGCGTCGCCGGCGAAGCGGCGCGCGAGATATCGATCCTCACCAACCGGCTCAATTATCACCTTCGCAATCACGGAGGTGAGTAGGCATGAAGGTCATGCGGGATCTCGTCGGTGAGTGCCTCTCGGATCGTTACAGACTCATCAAGCGACTCGCCGGTGGGGGAATGGGCGAGGTCTATCGGGGTCACGACCTCCTCCTGGACAGGCCGGTCGCTGTGAAGGTCCTGCAGTCGCGACTTGCGGCCGACCCCGAGCACCTCGAGCGCTTCAAGGCCGAGGCGCGTTCGGCCGCTCGTTTCAGCCATCCCTGCGTCGTTGCCGTGTACGACTGGGGCAACGAGGGCGACGACACCTACTACATGGTCATGGAGTATGTCTCCGGGAGCGACCTCAGGGATCTGCTCGTGCGGCGCGGGGAGATCGAGCACGGTGTCGTCCTCGAGATCATGGCCGAGGTGTGCGACGCTCTCGAGGCCGCCCACTTGGTCGGGCTCGTGCATCGCGACATCAAGCCCGAGAACATCCTCATCGCGCGCGACGGGAAGGTAAAGGTCGCCGATTTCGGAATTGCAATCGTCGCGGATGCGGACCGGTCGAGCTCGGGGACGATCCTGGGGACGCTTCGATATCTGTCGCCCGAGCAGGCCCAGGGTCACGAGGCTACAAGGCTCTCCGACGTCTGGGCGGCCGGCGCGGTCCTGGCTGAGTTGCTCACAGGTCGCCCGCCCGCGCATGGCTCGGGGACGGAAGCCCTAAAGCTCCGCGCCCGCCAGGAACCCACGAGACCCTCCGACCTCGACCCCACGATTCCCGAAGAGATTGATGCGATCGTTATGCGCGCCTGCGCTCTCGATCCCGAGCACAGGTACGCGAATGCAGCCGAGATGGGCGACGCAATCAGAGCTGCGAATGCCGAGTCGTGGGGACGCAAGGCGCCGGTGGTCGGCGACATGTTCGAAGACGTCACGAGCGAAGTTCGACTCGTTGATATGGAGCCGACGTCGTTCGATCCGAAGTCGAAGAAGGCTCGCGCCCGGCGACTCGAAAGAATGCGAGCCCGTCGTCGTACCGTCGTGCTCAGTGGAATCCTCGCCATTCTTCTCGCCTTCGGTGGAGCGCGCGCGATAGCGGCTTTCACCGCGCCGGACCGAGTGGATGTTCCATCGCTCGAGGGAATGTCACGGGCGCGCGCTGCGGCAACCATCGAGGGTCTGGGTCTCGAACTGAGAGTCGAGCGACGCGAGCAGTCGCGCACGGTCGATGAGGGAGATGTGGTCAGTCAACTCCCCTCAAGAGGAACTCTCCTCGAAGGCGAGCGCGTGAGCGTGGTGCTCTCGTCCGGAGCGCCCAAGGTGAACGTCCCCGACCTCACCGGAATGAACAAGTCGCAGCTTCGGGTGCGCCTCAATGCGAGCGGTCTGGAGCTGGGCGATACCTCGAGCGAGTTTTCGCTCGAACCCGAGGGCACGGTGGTGTCACAGAGGCCGGCGGATCGAAAGGCCGAGTGGGGGAGCTTTGTCTCGGTCGTCTTCAGCAAGGGGCCTCAATCGCTCGATGTCCCGCAGGTCGCCGGACTCGAATACGCCGCAGCGGCCAAGGCGCTCAAGCGGTCGGGATTCCTCCCCGTGCGTGTGGAGTCCTACTCGGACGATGTCGCCGATGGCCGCGTCGCGTCCGTCGAACCCGGCGAAGGCGTCTCGATTCCCGAGGGGAGCGAGGTCAAGGTCTACGTTTCGATCGGTCCGGAGTTCGCCAAGCTCACGATGCCCGACGTTCGCAACCTGTCGCTCGACGACGCGAGAACGAGACTCGAGAGCAAGGGACTGAGGGTCGACGTAGTGCAGTCGTGTGGTGACAACGGGACGATGGTCGTCGATACCGACCCGTTTGCCGGCGTGACGGTCCGCGAGAACGACGTCGTGGCTCTGTTCGTCTGTTAACTCAGAACGCCCCAGGCGGTCAGCAGTTCCACGAAGCGCGGGGTGCACTCGAGCAAAGCGATGTCATCCAACGGGACCCAACGGGCCCGGTCAACGTCGTCGCCCGGGCGGGGCTCGTCCGCACCGTTGTAGGTCGCCCTGAAGTCCATGATGACGTAGTGGCTGTCGTCGCCGATGACCTCGAAGTAACCAGCGAGATCGCCGACATCGACCTTCAGTCCGGTCTCCTCTTCGACCTCGCGTCTCAGTGCATCGGCCAGGTACTCCGACCTCTCGACCTTTCCACCGGGGACCGACCAGAGCCCCAGCGCCGGTTGTTGCGCGCGCCGAACCATCAATAGGTGACCGTCGCGCACGACGATGGCGCCCACTCCGAGAGTAGGTGGCGCGGCCGTGGGGGCCGTTTGGTGGTTCGTCGTCGTTTCGTTCATGTCCACACGTAGGCTACGTCGTTCATGGAGACGTCGGTTGATAGAACTACGGGTCAGCGCCCCGCCTGGGCCGTGTGGGCCATTCTCACGGTCGGGATCTTGGGCGTTTCCGTTTCGGCCATCCTCATCCGTTACGCGAGCGTCGACGGTAACGGGGATGCCCACCCCCTGTCCATCTCCTTCTGGAGATGCGCGCTCGGTGCTTTGGCACTCGTTCCGTTCGCTCGGTGGAAGAAGAGAGGAACGACCCCGGACACAATCAAGTTCTCCGTCATAGCGGGGTTCTTCCTCGCGCTTCACTTCGCGTCGTGGATCACTTCGGTGGGAATGACGAGTGTTGCCTCCTCGGTGCTTCTCGTGTCCACAACGCCTGTGTTCACGGCGATCGTTGCCTGGTTCGCATTCAAGGAACGTCTGCAGACACTGGGATGGATCGGAATCGCTTTGACACTCGTTGGAGTAGGGCTGATCGGTGGTGGAGACTTCGGTGGATCATCGGGCCTGGGGAACTTGCTTGCTCTCATCGGAGGTGCGACCGCAGGGGGTTACCTGATCATCGGGGCCAGGGCCCGCCGTACGTTGGGAATCGTCGAGTACGCGGTCATCACCTACACGACGGCGGGTCTGCTTCTGGTGGTCGTTTGCCTCATTGGTGATGTCCCTCTGTGGGGTTATGGGGCTCAGACGTGGTGGGCGATAGTCGGAAGCGTGATCGGTCCTCAGTTGCTGGGACACACCTTGATCAATGCCACGCTCTCGGACATCGACACAACGACGGTGGCGGTGACGATCATGGCCGAGCCGATCATCGCAACGGCTCTCGCGTACTTCACGTTTTCGGAGGTCCCGTCGTTACTGATCTACCCCGGTGGAGCCTTGATCCTCATGGGCATCTACCTTGTGACCAAGGTGAGCAAGGAACCCGGAGTGCCGCTCGAATGATCAAGCACGCGCGCGGCCATCTGTCCACAGATCGCTGTCTCGTCATGGGCATCGTCAACAGGACGCCCGATTCGTTCTACGACGGTGGCCGGATGGATGTCGTCGAGGCCACGGAGCATGCTCTGGGACTGGTCGCCGCGGGAGCGGACATCCTCGATGTGGGTGGGGTGAAAGCGGGACCGGGTGAGTTCGTGCCCGAAACCGAGGAGCTGGAGCGAGTCCAACCACTGATCGCCCGGCTCCTCGCCAGGACCGACGTGCCGATATCGGTCGAGACCGCTCAGCCGAGTATCGCGAAGGCATCGATCGAGGCGGGAGCCTCAATGATCAACGACGTCAGCGGGCTCGCGGATGAGGGCCTCGCGCGCGTGTGCGCTCGTACTGGAGCGTCGCTGGTCGTTATGCACCACGGAGGACAGATTCGTGGCCGCCCTCGTCATCCGAGCTACGACGACGTCGTGATCGATGTCATCGAGGAGTTCGAGCGATGTGCAGAGATTGCGACACTCGCAGGAGTACGCGACGACCAGTTGATCGTGGACCCCGGGCTCGACTTTGGGAAGACGACCTACCACTCGCTGGAGATCATGAGGCGCCTCGATGAGCTGACGGCCCTCGACTGGCCCGTTCTCGTCGCGCCCTCGCGCAAGGACGTGATCGGTGAAACGCTTGCCCTTGAACCGGGTCAGCGGCTCGAAGGAACGCTTGCCCTAGTGGGAATGAGCGTGATGGCTTCAGCGGCGATCGTGCGAGTTCACGACGTCGAGGCAAGTGTGCGAGTCGTCAGGATGACGGAAGCGGTAATGGGCCGTCGGGCCCCCGCGGATCCCGTTCGAGGATTGTGGGATTGATCCACTCGATCACGGCCTCGGCAACGAGTTCCGCCGGGATCTGATACTGGCCCGATACAATTTCCGACCGCAGCTCTGAAATCTCCATTCTGCGTTGATATCGGCAGATTCGCCGATCGAGTTGATAGGTTTTTGTAACTATGTCGAAGCGCGTGTTGGTCGTTGAAGACGAAGAGGCGGTCCGCGAGCTCGAGAAGTTCATTCTCGAGCAGCACGGCTACGAGGTCATGGAGGCCAGGGACGGACTCGAGGGATTGACCAAGGCCGAGTTTCGCAAGCCCGATCTCATCTTGCTGGACCTGATGATGCCCGACGTGTCCGGGGGCCGGATGTTCGACGAGATGCGGCATCACCCGGCGACCAAGAACATCCCGATCGTTGTCGTAACCGGCAAGCCGGACGCGCACGAGATGTTCGACGATGCGATCGGCGAAGACAACGTCATCATGAAGCCGTTCGAGGCCGATGCACTTATCGAACGCATCCGATCTCATATCGGCGACCCCGTTAACGGCGACCCAGAGTGACGCTCGGCGTCATTCTGGCCTTTCTATTGGGTCTCATCTTCGGCAGCTTCGGAACTGTTGCCGCCCACCGCATCCCGCGCCGCGAAACGATTGTTACGGGTCGTTCCAAGTGCCCCAACTGCGGCCGCCAGATCAAGGCACACGAGAACGTACCCGTCGTGAGCTACCTCGTCTTAAGAGGGAGATGCCCCGGGTGTGGCGCGAGGATCTCGCTCCGTTATCCGCTGACCGAACTCGCGACGGGCGTTCTGTTCGCGCTCGCAGTCGTGAAGTTCGGGGTCACGATAACGGCCGTGGTCTATGCGGCCTTCTTCTGGGTCCTCGTGGTTCTGACGGTCATTGACCTCGAGCACAAGCTCCTGCCGAACCGCGTCGTCTATCCGACTTTCGTCGCGGGTTGGGCCGGGATCGTGATTGCGGCGCTGGTTGATGGAGACACCGCGCGATTGAGAAGCGCGGCTCTGGGAGCCGTGGTCTTTGGTGGGTTCTTCTTCGTGGTTGCGTTCGTCTATCCGGCCGGCATGGGGGGAGGGGATGTCAAGCTCGCCTTCGTGCTCGGCACCTTCGTGGGTTACGCGGGTGGAGTTGGGGCGGTCCTGGCCGGCATGTTTGCTTCCTTCCTTCTGGGAGGAGTGATCGGAATCATCGCGATGAGGGTCTCGGGCAAGGGGCGGAAAACGCAGATTCCCTTCGGCCCATTTCTGGCGCTAGGGAGCGTGATCGCCGTTTTTCTGGGCGAGCGGATCGCCGAAGGCTACGTCGAGTTTCTCTAATCGCTCGGCTTGTTGGGCCCGGCGTCCTTGACCGAGGCGGGCCCGGGCGCCGAACCGTTGTCGTTGCTCTGCGGAGCCGCAACGCGTTCCGACAGATCCCTGAAGTTCTCGCGCACGAAATCGGCCAGTCTTACGTCCGGTGCCACGTGAAGCTTGCGGCGGATGCGCGCCTTGTGGCTCCGGACCGTGCCGGAGCTGATTCCCAGATCATCCGCGATCTCCTGCTCGGTTCGTCGTTGGGCGAGATGCGCAAGCACATCCCATTCCCTGAGAGTTAGCTCCTCGGCCAGCGACACGGTGTTGAGGCTGCGTTTGCGAGGATCGTCGGACCGCCAGCTCATGTCCCCGCCCGATTCCTTGGCCTTGAAGAGCGCGATCTCGGCCTTCGACATGAGCTCGCCCATGGATTTGGTACGGCTGTACTCGGCAATACCAACCGACACGGTCGTAAGCACGGTGTTGGACTCGATCTCCTTCACCGCCGACCGGATGCGCTCGGCCGCCACCCATGCCGTGCCTGCGTCGCTCTCGGGGAGCAGAGCGGAGAACTCGTCGCTCTCGTAGCGAAACAGAAGGTCAGAGGCACGCAAGTTCGACTTGACCACGCGTGCCAGCCGAGCGAGAAGTCGGTCGGCCTGCTCGCGCCCGATGCTCCCGTTGATCGCATCCATATGGTCCACATCGATTATCAGCACCGAGAATGGAGCCGACGTTCTCTTTGAGCGCGCGATCTCCTCGTTCAACCGCAGGTCGAACGCTCCTCGGGAGGGGAGTTGGGTGATTGGATCGGCCGCGCTGCGTTGAAGAGCCGCGGTCTCCTTCTCACGCCTGCGGATGGCGGACCAGATGCGTGCCACGAGCTCGCGCTGGTCGGCCGGCTTGGTCATGTAGTCGATGGCCCCGCCGTACAGACCCTTGAGCTTGTCGTCGATGCGGCTCAGGGCCGACAGGCAGATCACGGGTATGTCGGCCGTGGATGAGTCCTCGTTGAGGACCTCCAGCACGGTTAGCCCGTCCATGCCCGGCATCATCATGTCGAGGACGATGACGTCGGGGTGGCGGGTCTGAGCGATCTGAATGCACTCCGCGCCACCGTCGGCGAGGATCAGGGAGAAATCAGCTCGAAGCTGGACCTCGGCGAGACGCAGGAGGTCCGGATCGTCGTCGACGACCAAAACGAGAGGCTTCTCGCCGTTCTGTGTGTTGTCTTCTGTCACCGCGATAAGTGGTCCCCATTAGGTACTGATCTCCTGCGGCCCACGATTACACGTCGAGGATGAAGTTGTAAGAAACATCGGGGACTAATTTCGTCTAGTCCCGCAGTTCGGCGGGTTGAGGATGCTCCCGAACGCACCGATAAGGCAGCGCCGCAGCCTGTCGTGACCTGCGGTTTCCTGGGCCTTACGATGTGCCGATGAGCGACTATGTCGAGCCACCGGACGACGACGAGCCCGAGGAGCAGCCGCTGGACCCCGAGGAGCGAGCGGCCCTGCGCCAGGATCTCGTGGACGTCCAGGTGCTCAAGGAGGTGCTCGAGCCAAAAGGGATAAAAGGGGCGGTGTTCTACTGTCCCGACTGCGGCGAGGACCATTTTCTGGGTTGGGACCTGCTGGCGGGGAACCTCCAGGAGCTGCTCGAAGCCGGTGAGTCCCCCGTCCACGAACCCGCATTCGAACCGAATCCAAACGATTACGTCTCGTGGGACTACGCCCGCGGGTTCCTCGACGGTTACGAGTCCTTCGAGCAGGAGGAGCTCGGTGAGATCGGCTCGCGTCTGGTCGCCAAGCTCGTCAAATCGGGCATGCGCATCGAGGAGGTCAAGGGCGTCCTGGCGGCCGTCGGCCTGCAGACCCCCGACGGAGCAGACCAGAACGATCCCAAGCGCCTCAACCGAAACGACCAGTAACGGGTGGCCAGGCTTCTAGCGTTCGCCAATCAAAAGGGGGGCGTGGCCAAGACCACCACGACGCTGTCGATCGCGGCGGCTCTCACACGGAGGGGCAGGCGGGTGCTCGCCGTCGACCTCGACCCCCAGGGCGCGCTCACCTATTCGGTCGGAGCAGACCCCGATGCCATCGACGAGACGATCAACGACGTCCTCGTTCGGCGTCTGCCCATCGAGAAGGTGATAATCACTCGCCCCGAGGGCGATTCGACAATCGACGTCGTGCCCGCCAACATCGACCTTGCTGGGGCCGAGGCGGTGCTGCTCGCTAAGACCGGCAGGGAGTACGCGCTCGAGCGCGCCTTCAGGGAGGTCACCGGCCGCTACGACTTCATCCTGATCGACTGTCCACCTTCGCTTGGCATCCTGACGATCAACGGCCTCACCGCGGCTCAGGAGGTCGTCATCCCCTTGCAGTGCGAGGCGCTCTCCCACCGTGGCGTCGGACAGCTGCTCGAGACCCTGCGCGACATACGTCACTTCACCAACCCGCACCTGGAGATCACGGGCATGGTGGCAACCATGTTCGATGGGCGCTCCCGACACGCGCGCCAGGTGCTCGCTGATGTCGGTTCGCGCTACGGGCTGAGGCTCTTGCAACCACCGGTGAGGAAGTCGATCCGATTCGCAGAGGCGGCGCAGGCGGGACAGTCGATTCTCTCCTATGCCCCCTCTCATCCGGGAGCCGACGCATACAGAGAGCTGGGTCGGCAGATCGACGGGGGCGTGGACGCATGAGCAGGTCCTCGGAGACGGGACGACACGCCCTCTACAGCGCCGGCGAGCGGAAGCCCTTCACGGCGACGGTGGAGTGCTCGTCGTGTAGGGAGGAGACGCGCGTTTCCTACGTTGAGCTGGGCGCGCTAATGTTTCCCTTGCATTTCCACCTTCCACCCATATGGCGTTACTACAGTTCCTGGTTTCGCTGCCCGGCCTGCGGTAGCAGGACTTGGATGCGGATTCATTTCGATCGATAGGCACGAGCGTTTCTAGACAGACACTCGACGGAGGGAGCCGGCACCGATGGCACGTAAGACCAAGGCGAAGAAAGACCTCGAGACCGCCACGAAACAGCTCAAGGGCACTGCCAAGGCCCTGGGTGATGTCAGTCGCAAGGCAGCAGATGTGGCTTCTAAGACAGCAAAGGACATAGGCAAAACGCGCGACGCGAAACAGGCCAAGAAGGCCACAAAGGTCGCGCAGGGTGCAGTGGCCGCCGCCGCGGCAGCCGCCGTAGAGCTCGCCAAGACGGCCAAGAAGCAAAGTGGGAGGGGCGCAAGGAAGGTCTCGGGATCGAAGGAGATGTCGAGTGCGCGGAAGTCCGCCAAGAAGGCTGCGGAAGCTACCAAGAAGGCCGCCAAAACGACCGCCGCCCAAGGTCGCAAGCAGGGCGCGGAGGCCGTCAAACAGGCACGCAAGCGGACTCAGGCCACGACCAAGTCGGTCCAAAAGAAGAGCGCAAAGGCCCGCAAGACCGCCAAGAAGAAGGCCGGGTAGAGGCTTGCCCGCCCATAGGGGCGGGATTCCGAGACCTTCGCTCGGCGAGGCGCAACGGAGCTCCGCCGAAGCCTAGAGCTCTCATACAAACGGCGTTGGTCCCTTGGTACGAAAACATCTGGAGCGCACCGCCTCTCCTCGCACACACTTAAGGCCTGACCTCGGTCCGACCCGTGCCACCGGCTCGGTCTCAGGCCGACACGTTCGTGTTCCGAGAAAGAACAATGAGAGCTCGCAGCGACATTCAGCGCACACAGATCAAGGGTGCCGGATCGCGCCTTGCTGTTTCGAGGGTGCAGTGGCTCAAGCGACTCGGACAGAGACGCCGCGACCGCGTCGCATTCGTTTTCTCGGGGGGAGGGCCACTCGGAGCGCTTCAGGTCGGCGCATTGAAGGCGCTCGTCGAACGAAGCATCCTGCCCGACCTCGTCGTGGGTACCTCCGTAGGAGCGGTCAACGCTTCGGTCATGGCCTTTCAGCCGTCCTCACTGGGAGTTGAGCGACTCGAGAGGGCGTGGGCTCAGCTCGGCGAGAACGATCTCTTTCCTGGCTCGGGCTTCATGGCCACCTGGAGCCGAATGCTGCGGCACGGCGATCGTATCTTCGACAACTCGGGTATGAGGAAGCTCATCGAAACGAACCTCGGCCTCACCGCGAACTTCGAGGACGCGCAGATACCACTCGGTATCGTGACGACAGAGTTGATCACGGGTGAGGAGCGAGTCTTCACGTCGGGACCGATTCTCAATCCCCTGCTGGCGTCGACCGCGATGCCGGGAGCGTTCCCTCCCGTAACCATCGACGGACTGCGCTACATCGATGGGGGCGTGGTGAACAACGTGCCGATCGTGCCCGCACTGGACCTGGGTGCGAGCACGGTCTACGTCCTCAATACGACTGCGCACACTCAGCAACGACGGCCGCTCAACAGGCCGATGGACTATCTGATGCATGCGTTCGCATTGGCTCGTTCCCAACGGCTGAAAATCGAGCGCAAGTTCGTGGAAACAGAGCGAGTGAAGCTCGTCATGCTTCCGGTCGTGCCCCTCGACTTCTTCGTTCCGTTCACTTCGCTCGAGCACACCAAGACGCTCATCGAACGCTCCTACGAACACACGTCTCGCTTCCTCGATGCGACTCCCGAGCAGAGCGAGCCCGGTGTGCCCGGAGGGATGCTGATGGAGGCCACGACGGGCTCGGAGTAGTCTGCGGCGAGGGTGAAGACCGTCAAAGAGGCGTCACCGGAAAGCAGCACTACAGCATTGGGGGAGAGCGCTCGCATTCTGGCCCCCTCCGATGACATGACGCCTTTCGAGGCGGCGACTTTTTTCTTTCACCAAAGCGCCGACCGACTTCGTTTGCGCGAGGACATGCGCGAGGTTCTCTCGACGACCTACCGTGAGCTGGCAGTGCAGGTTCCGCTGCGGATGGACGACGGCAGGATGGTCGTGTTGCGTGGCTACCGGATCCAGCACAACGGCGCGCGCGGGCCCTACAAGGGCGGTGTTCGCTATCACGAGTCTGCGGATCTCGACGAAGTGCGCGCCCTCGCCGCTCTCATGACGTGGAAGAACGCTCTCATCGACGTTCCGTTCGGCGGAGCGAAGGGCGGCGTGCAGTGCGAACCCGGCTTGCTCTCCAGAGGTGAGTTGGAACGCCTCACGCGGCGCTTCACCGACATGATCAGCTACATCATTGGCGTAACGCGTGACATCCCGGCGCCCGATATGGGCACCAACGCGCAGGTGATGGCCTGGATGATGGACGCGTACGGAAAGAAGAACGGATACTCGCCTGGCATCGTCACCGGCAAGCCGGTGGAGCTCGGCGGTTCGCCCGGACGAGAGGAAGCGACGGGGCGCGGTGTTGTGATCTGCGCGCGCGAAGTCGCCAAGCGAAAGGGCGTCAACTTCGAAGGGGCGCGCGTCGTCATTCAGGGGTTCGGCAACGTCGGTTACTGGACCGCGAAACTGGGGGCCGAGATGGGTGCCACGATCGTCGGCGTGTCGGACGTCGGGGGCGGCGTCTACAACGACAAGGGCCTCGATCTCGTGGGGCTCGAACGGCACCTCGAGGACTCACTCTCGCCGGCCGATTTCAGCGGCGGCGAATCGGTGACGAACGAGGAACTGCTCGAGCTCGAGTGCGACATCCTGATCCCCGCGGCGGTCCACGGTGTCATCAACACCAACAACGCCGGCGATATCAAGGCCTCCATAATCGTCGAGGCGGCCAACGGCCCAACGACTCCAGCCGCCGACGAGATGCTCAACGAGCGAGGCGTGACGATCGCCCCAGACATCCTCGCCAACGCCGGCGGTGTCACCGTCTCGTATTTCGAGTGGGTGCAGAACATCCAGCACTTCACCTGGGACGCGGACGAAGTGAACCTTCAGCTCGAGAAGAAGATGACCCGGTCCACGGACGAGGTGTTCGCATCGGCGGGGGAGGGCCGATCGCTGCGCCAGGCGGCCTTCGACATCTCGGTGAAGCGGGTGGCTCACGCCGCCGAGCTGCGCGGCTACGTCTAGAGGCCCCGCGGGAAGATTCTTTTTCGCAATTCGGGCAAATGGGTATGAGCCATTCGTTGTTGCGCGCATGGGTTTGCTGCGGGTGGGAAGGAAGCAAGCGACAAACGGAGAACACTGAGTCACCACCATCAACGGCGGGCCCAGGATTTCGGAAGAAAGGCAGAGGGATGGAAGACAAGAGGTCGTGTGTATGGATGCAGGGCCCCCGTGACTCCGGGCTCCACGTGTCGGCAGCCAAGTGGTGGCTGGCGATCACCAGGGACGTCATGGCGAACGAGTACCGTCGCATGGCCGCGAAGCACCGTCCCCCGGTCACCTGCGACATGACGCCCAAATTTATCTCTCCGCTGGAGCACGAAAAGCACGGCTAGAACGGCCCTAAGATGACCCCCTTGTTCAGAGCAAGGGGGTTCTTTATGTCTGTTGAGAAGTCGATCGACCTCACGGCGACAGGTCCTTCCGTCGAGGAGGCCGTGGCCGAGGCGGTCCACAGGGCCAGCCTCACGCTGCGCGGGGTCACCGGCTTCGAGGTCGAGAGGATCGAGGGCATCGTCGACGGCGACAACATCACCTACAAGGTGCTTGTGCGACTGACGTTCACCATCAAAGAGCAGGTACACGAGTAGGCCGGTGCGACATCGCAGGCGCGAGCCGGCGCCCGGCGTCTTTCGTCTTGTGCTGCCCCTCCCGTTTCCCGGGCTGGACCGCGTCAACGCCTACCTGCTTCACGATGACGAGGGCTCGTTCCTGGTCGACTGTGGGGTATGGGATCCCGCCGCCGAGAACGGCGGCTTCGCCGAGCTCAGAGCGGCCGTCGAGGAAACCGGACGTGGCCTCGAGGACATCAGAGCCCTGATAATCACGCACGCTCACATCGACCATTTCGGCATGGCGGGTCGAATCGTCGAAGAGGTGGGCTGCGAACTTTGGATGCACGAAGCCGCGCGCAACCAGCTCGAGATGTACGGGGACCCGGACACCCTGGCCGAGGAAATGAGGGCGATGCTGGCGGATCACGGAGTGGGCGCCGATGAGATCGGCGAGCTCACGGCATTCGAGGACTGGCGTCCGTTCGTCCACTCACTGTCCGGAGCGTCCCGGTGGCTGAAGGGAGGCGAGACCTTGGAAGCGGGCGGCCGGACGTGGACCGTGATTCACACTCCCGGGCACGACCTCGCGCACATCTGCCTGTGGGCCTCCGATGACCGCATTCTGATCTCGGGGGACACGCTTCTCGGGTCGGTCACACCTCATATCGATTTCAGGCGCGGCGACGACAACCCGCTCGGCGACTATCTCGCATCCCTCAATACCATCGAGGCGCTCGAGCCGGCGCTGGTCCTTCCGGGGCACGGGCGTCCGTTCGAGGACGGCGCGGAGCGGGCCCGCGTGACGTCGCGGCATCACGATCGCAGGTTGGGTGCGATCGTCCAGGTCGTCCGCCGCGAGCCACACACGGCGAGCGAGATCACCAACGAGATCTTCGGCGACACGCTTCTGAATTTCCAAAGGCGGCTTGCATTCGGTGAAGCCCTTGCTCATCTCGCGTATCTCCGTCGCGACGGTGAGGTCGAACGAATCGAGAACGAGGACAAGAAGTTTCTCTACAAGAAGAAATCGCGTCGCGCCAGAGACACCGACGATTGAACATGAGCTCACTCGTCATTAGCAACGCCGAGCAGATCGTCACCCTCGAGGGCACCGGTCCACTGCGCGGCGAGTTGCTCCGCTCGGTCACCGCTGAGTTGGGTTCGTCCATCGGAATCGAAGGCGGCTCCATCGAGACCGTGGGTCGCGCCTCGGGCGCCGACTCGGAGTTCGATGCGTCGGGATGGACCGTCGTGCCGGGATTCGTGGACTGTCACACGCACCTTCCCTTCTTCGGCTGGCGCGCCGACGAGGACGCAGCGCGTCTCTCGGGAATCCGCTACGAGACCCTTCACCGCGAGGAGGGCGGGATCTTTCGGTCCGCCAGGCTCCTTGCCGAGGCCACCGACGATGAGGTACTCGCCTTCTCGTTGCGGCTCGCGTCGGAGATGCTGAGATCCGGAACCACTAGCTTCGAGACGAAGTCCGGCTACGGGCTGAGCATCGGGGCCGAGCTGCGCCTGCTGCGACTCGCCCGCCGTCTCGCCGACGGAGTGCCGCAGACGGTCGTGTCGACCTGCCTCGCGGCTCACGCGGTTCCGAAGGACAGATCGGCCGGCGAGTGGGTGGGGGAGGCCGCCAACGAGTTGCTGCCCGCGGCCGCATCCGAGGGGCTCGCCACCTCGGTGGACATCTACGTGGAATCGATCGCCTTTGCCCTCGAGCATGCCGCCCGGCTCCACGAGGCGGCGAAGACACTCGGTCTGAAGATGCGAATGCACGCGGATCAGCTCGAGGACGGACAGGGTGGATCCTTCGCAGCGCGCTGGGGCTTCGCCTCGGCCGACCATCTCAACCACACGTCGCTTCCCGCAGTGGGCGACCTCGCGGCAAGCGACACCGCCGCGGTCCTGCTTCCGGGGGCAACCTTCACTCTCCGCCAGAACAAGAGGCCCCTCGCCCGCAACCTCATCGAGGAGGGTGCCATCGTTGCGCTCGGCTCGGACCTCAACCCTGGGACCTCGCCGATCCTTTCGATGCCGTTCGTCATGGCGCTTGCGTGCAGGCTGTATGGGCTCCGGCCGCTCGAGGCCCTTGCCGCCTCCACCGTCAACGCCGCGTACGTCTGCGGGCTCGGCGACACCGCGGGCCGGCTTGCGCCCGGCCGCCGCGCCGACGCCGTCGTACTCGACGTCCCCAACTTCGAGCAGATCTGCTACCGGCCCGACCACGACCCCGTGGTGGCGGTGGTCTGCGGTGGTGAAGTGGTTCACCTCGCCTCGGGGGCGGAGGACCGCCTGAGGGCCTAGCCTAGGGGTCCGACGACCTCCTCGGCAGCAGCGGAGAGATGTCCTCCTGCGACCATAGTCCTCACCGCGGCAATGTCGTTCGAAAGCGGCCGGTCCTCGTCGACGACCGGCGACACCGCTCGCAGGTGCTCGAGGACGTGGCCCGTTGCGGCAGACGGAGTCAGGGGAGCGCGCAGATCGATGCCCTGGGCGGACGCCAGGGCCTCCATCGCAATCACGTTCTCGGTGTTCGACGCGATTGCCATCGCCTTCCGGCCGGCCGTTGCGCCCATGCTGACGTGGTCCTCCTGGCCCGCCGACGTGGGAATCGAGTCTGCGGAAGCTGGGAACAACAGCGAGCGGCTCTCGCTCACGACCGAGGCTGCCGTGTACTGCACGATCATGAAACCCGTTCGCACACCTGGCTCGGCCGTCAGGAACGCCGGCAGACCGTTGTTCAGGTTCGGATCGACAAGGCGCGCTACTCGTCGCTCCGCGATGGTCGCGAAGCCCGCAAGGCAGAGTGCCAGGTGATCGAGAGCCAGGGCGAGGGACTCTCCGTGAAAGTTTCCGCCCGAACGCACCTCGCCGGTCGACGCGATCACGTTCGGGTTGTCGATCGCCGACGCTAGCTCCCGCTCGAACGTCGTGCGGGCGTACGCGATCCCGTCGCGATACGCGCCGTGAACCTGCGGGATGCAGCGCAACGAATAGGCGTCCTGAACGAGGTGATCCGAGTGTCTGTGAGAAACGACGATGTTGCTGCCCGACAACAACCGACGAAGGTTGTCAGCGACCTGGAGCGCGCCGGGATGCGTTCTCAGCCCCACGACCTCCTCGTCGAACACCCTGTTGGTACCGAAGCAGGCCTCGACGCTCATGGCCCCCGTTACGTCCGCGGCACGCGCAATGGTCGCGGCTCTGGCGCAGGTGAGGACTCCGAGCGCGAGCATTCCCTCGGTTCCGTTGACGAGGGACAGACCTTCCTTGTGGGACAACTCAAGAGCTTCGAGCCCGGCGGCGCGCAGCGCCTCGGCCGCGGGCAGTATCTCGCCTTCGACCTCGACCGTGCCTTCGCCGATGAGAGGGAGGGCGAGGTGGGCGAGCAGGGCGAGGTCTCCCGAGGCCCCGAGAGACCCCTGCGAGGGCACGACGGGATGAATCGATTCGTTCAACATGCGCGCGAGCCGCTCGACGAGAGCGAAGCGCACTCCCGAGACTCCCATTGCGAAGGTGCGCGCCTTGAGCAGCATCATCGCCCGCACGACCTCGGTCGGCAGGGGAGGGCCGACCGCCGTCCCGTGTGATCGCAGGATGGCCTCCTGCAGGCTCTTCGCCTCGGCCGAGTCGATGCGGACGCTGGCCAGGTCCCCCAGTCCGGTGGTGATCCCGTAGACCGCGACGCCCGAATCGACGGCCTCCTCGACGATCCGGCGTGCGGGGGCCATGTCGTCGGCCAGGCCGGACGCCAGCTCAACCGGTTCGCCGCCGGCCACGGCGACAACGCCATCGATGTCGAGTGGTTCTCCGATGAGGACGGTCACGGCGCCACACTAACCAGACGTTGCCCCGCCCGCCCGGTTCGGCCGCTCTCGTTATCCTGCGCCTATGGATGCGATTCGGCCCGAGCTCATCTACGCCGACGGAGGATTCGAATCCGGCAAGGCCGTCGTCTTGGCCGACGGGTCGATCGAGAGCGTGATCGACGCGGGAGACCTGACGGATGCGAGCATCGACGACTGGGGTCGCGTGGCGCTTCTTCCAGGGACAGTCAACGCCCACGGTCATGCATTTCAGAACCTGTTCAAGGGCTTCGCGGACGACAGGGCTTTCGAGTCGTGGCGCGACGACGTCCTCTATCCCTTCTCCGAGCGGCTCGATGGCGATGCGATCTACGCGGGCGCACTGTTTGCATTCGCCGAGGCTCTGCTTGCGGGAGTGACTACCACCGTCGACTTCTTCTACCTGCACGACGAAGGAAACGAGAACGCCGAGCAGGTGATCCGAGCCGCGCACGAACTCGGCATCCGCCTCGTGTTCGCGCGCACCTTCTACGATCGGGACGCACCCACGGGGGCACCGGCCCGCTTCAGAGAGAGCCCCGAGAACGCCGCCGAGCGCAGCCTGGAGCTCGCCAAGGCGCACGAGGGAGACCCCAACGTCACCGTCCAACCGGCTCCTCATTCGTTACACGCCGCGACACCCGAGACCATCGCGCTCGCGCTCGACGTCGCCGACCGCCTTGGCGTGCCGTGCCATCTTCATCTCGCGGAGGCCGCGTACGAGCGCGAGCAGGTCGTGGCCCGTTACGGAACGACCCCGGTCAGGCTCCTCGAACGCGAGGGCTTGCTGCGAGCCAACCTTGTAACGATCCACACGGTATGGGTCGATGACGAGGAGCTCGACATGCTCGCCGAGGCGGGCACGGGCGTCGTTCACTGCCCGGGTGCGAACGCGTTCCTCGGCGACGGCGTGGCGCGACTGACCGAGATGCTAAGTCGTGGAATCAGAGTCGGTCTGGGGCCCGACGGTGGCTGCGCCAACAACCGCCAGAGTCTGTTCGACGAGATGCGTACGGCCTCGCTGACGGCCAAGGCGCATGCTTGCGACGGCGGCGCACTGGATGCTCGAACCGCGTTCGCTCTCGGCACGACCGGTGGCGCCGATCTACTGGGCGTGAACGCGGGAAGCATCGGTTGGGGCAACCTCGCCGACCTCGTCGCATTGGACCTCGACGACCTGTCGCTGTATCCCCTCGCAACCCTCGGACGACAGATCGTGAACTCGATGCAGCCGACGGCCATCGAGCGCGTGATGGTCGCCGGCGAAACCGTGGTCGAGCGGGGGCGGTTGACGCGCATGGATCCTGGCGAGATCCGCGCGCGTATCGGAGAGGTAACGGATAAGTGGACGAGGCTCTGACGAATCTCTCGAACTCGGACACCTGGGTGCCTGGGGCCGTCGGCCTAGTGACGGGCGGGTATCTGCTGGACGGTCCAGCGGTTTCCGTCGGGATCGCTGAAGAAGACGCACCCGACCAAATCGAGAGACTCCCCTTCACGGGCGGGGCGATACGAACCCGAATCGAACACCAGGACCTCACCGGCCTCTACCGCCCGCTCGACGAGTTGGTCACGCGCTGCGCGTACGTCAGAGACAACCAGGAACAGGCCCCGGATGGAACCCGGCGTCATACCGGCGCTCTCCGGTCCCAGGTGGATCGAACAGGCCGAACCTGGTGCCGTCAGCTGAAGTAAGCGGACCTCGTCGCTCATCTGGTGGTCGATGTCAACGTTGAATCCGAGCTGTTCGGAATAGAAGGCCTTGGCTCGCTCCAGATCCGAAACCGGGATCGTCACCACCTCCAGCTTCCAATCCACGATGCACTCCTTTCTGGCGAGTCGAGCCTATTGGGGAAGCTAGTCCTTGAGTTCGGGCTCCATCGGGACGCGCACTCCTCGCTTGGACGCGACCTCCGCCGCTTTCGAGTAGCCCGCGTCGACGTGGCGCATGACACCCGTGCCCGGATCGGTGGTCAGCACCGTCTCGAGTCGTTCCGCCGCGTCGGGCGTCCCGTCCGCGACGACCACCATTCCGGCGTGGATCGACAGCCCGATCCCCACGCCCCCGCCGTGATGAACACTCACCCAATGCGCGCCGGCGGCGGTGTTGAGCAACGCGTTGAGTACGGGCCAGTCGGCGATGGCATCCGAGCCGTCGATCATGCCCTCGGTCTCCCTGTAGGGGGAGGCGACCGAGCCCGCGTCGAGGTGATCTCTGCCGATGACGATGGGGGCCGATACGCGACCGTCGGCGACGAGATCGTTGAACACGGCTCCGGCCTGATCGCGTTCGCCGTACCCGAGCCAGCAGATGCGCGCGGGAAGCCCTTGGAACGCCACGCGCTCCGACGCCATCCTGATCCAGCGTTGCAGGCGCTCGTCGTCACCGAAGAGTTCGAGAATGGCATCGTCGGTCGCGGCGATATCGGCGGGATCTCCGGACAGGGCGGCCCATCTGAACGGGCCCTTGCCCTCGCAGAACAGCGGACGGATGTATTCCTCGACGAAGCCCCCGATGTCGAAGGCGTCCGCCACGCCGGCCTCCCGCGCACGTGCTCGTATGGCGTTGCCATACTCGAAACAAACGGCCCCGGCCCGCTGGAAAGCGAGCCAGGCTTCGACATGGTGGGCCACGGACTCGTACGAGCGTTTGCTGTAGCTCTGTGGATCGTCGGTTCGAAGGGCGACGGCTTCGTCGAGCGGCAGACCCGCCGGAACGTAGCCGCCGAGCATGTCGTGCGCGGACGTCTGATCGGTGACGACGTCGGGTTCGAACTCTCGGTCCAGAAGTTGCGGGAGAACCTCCGCAGCGTTGCCGAGCAGTCCGATCGATTCCGCGCGGCGCGCCCCGCGAGCTTCGGTGGCCCACGCGAGCGCCTCGTCGATGTCCTCTGTCGCACGGTCGAGATAGCGTGTGTCGAGGCGCCTGCGTATCCGGCCGGGGTCGACCTCCACGCACAGCGCGACGCCCTCGTTCATGGTCACGGCCAGCGGCTGGGCTCCGCCCATGCCCCCAAGCCCCGCGGTGAGCACGATCCGGCCGGCGAGGGTTCCGCCGAAGCGACGGCTCGCCAGCTCAGCGAGCGTCTCGTAGGTGCCCTGGAGTATGCCCTGCGTCCCGATGTAGATCCACGAGCCGGCGGTCATCTGCCCGTACATCGTGAGCCCGGCCGCCTCGAGGCGGTTGAACTCGTCCCAGTTGGCCCACTGCGGGACGAGCATCGCGTTGCTTATCAGCACTCTGGGGGCCCGGTGATGTGTCTTGAAGATCCCGACGGGCTTGCCCGACTGCACGAGCAGGGTCTCTTCGTTTCCGAGATCCCTGAGCGATGCCACGAGCGCGTCGAACGCGGCCCACGAGCGCGCCGCGCGTCCGGTCCCGCCGTAGACGACGAGGTCGTCGGGGCGCTCGGCGACCTCGGGGTCGAGGTTGTTCATCAGCATGCGCAGAGCCGCCTCCTGAGGCCATGCCCTGCAACTGATGTCGGTGCCCCGCGGTGCTCTGACGGTTCTCATGTGCTGCCGGCCGCCTTCCGATCGCCGTTTTGTAGCGAGTACGGCGTCATCTTCACAGCATCTGCGCCTGCACGGCAAGGAGACGTGGACCCCTCTCAGGCGTGCCTCAGGCGTGCGAATTTCGCCGGAGCGCCTCGGAACCGCCCTGGACTCGAATACGCAGCGTTACCGAATCGTGCGAATCGATCCTTCTGTCGCCTCTGCGGCTACCCTGCGTAGTCGTAATTCCGGACCTCAGGCGTCGATAAGTGGCACGATGGGTAGGCACAGGCGGAAGAAGACAATGGTGTCCCAGAGAGGAGAGAGAGCAGATGGCGGAGACCTACAACGGCTACTGCGTGAAGTGCCGTGAGAAGCGTGACTTCGAGGGCGAGGTCAAAGAGCTCGCCAATGGTTCGAAGGCGGCGCAGGGCCAGTGCCCCGTCTGCGGGACGAAGATGACCCGCATGCTTCCCAAAAGCGCAAAGGCGTAGAGCACCGCAATCCAGGTGGCCGCCCCCTCAGGGGGCGGCCTTTTGCGTTCGGCTCAGCCGGCGCCCGCCTCGGGGGGTGCTGCGGGCGCCGACCACGCCGGGCAGAGGTCCTGAAACGAGCAGTACATGCAAAGCGGAGACGGGCTCGGCCGCCAGTCGTCTCGCTCGTTCGCCCGGCGGATCGCTTTGCCGAGGGCGAGCATCTGCTTCTCGAAGGCGGTGAGCATGCGCTCGTGAGGAGTGAGTGTGAGGACCGAGGGGTCCGCGAGGTAAACGAGCCTGATCTCCTTGGGCATGACACCGAAAGCGCGCCAGCACACGAGGGCATAGAACCTGAGCCCGAAGAACGCATTGGTCTCGCGCATCTCGCCAGGAACCCTGCCGGTCTTGTAGTCGGTCAGCACCCAAGACCCGTCGTCGAGCTCTTCGACCCGATCGACGACCCCCCTCAGATGCAGATCGGCGAGCTCGTATTCGACCCACCACTCGAGCCGGCTGGCCGTGAGTGCGCCCGGGTCCTCGAGTTTGAAGTAGTTGCCGAGAAGTGTCTTGCTCTCGGCGAGCCACGCCTGCTCGTCGTCCTCGACGAGATCGGTCGGGCGCACCTCGGGCTCGTTGCGCACCTCGTTCCACAGCGCGACGAGGAGATCGGTTGCCCGCCGGGGCGTTCGAGCCTCGGGGGCCTCGGCGAAGAGTCGTTCGAGCACGGCGTGGACGAGTGAGCCGCGCGCCGCGGCGGTCGAGGTCGGCTCGGGGAGACGGTCGATGGAGCGGAATTTGAACTTGAGGGGACAGCTCTTGAAGTCACCGGCGCTCGATGGCGACAAATTGAGCAGCGTTTGTTCCATAGCTCGACCATACGGGCGAGCTACGACCCGTCCCTGGATTTTCACGCCTTTGAGCGCGGTAACTCCCGCCGGACGGACTCTCCCTTGGCACAAAGAAAAGGAGAAGTCTCAGCCCGAGGCTTCCTTGCCGGCTATGAGTCCCAGTGAACGGGCCTGGCGCGGGCGCATCGCGCACGGGAGATGAATCGTAAAAGTCGCCCCGTTGCGAGACGACTTGAGATCGATGCGGCCCCCCATGGCGCTGACGAGCTGGCTCACGACGTAGAGGCCGAGCCCGACTCCGTCCTTGCCGATCGAAGTCTCGTGGACCCGGCTGAACGCCTCGAAGAGCTCCTCCCGGCGGTCCTCTGGGAGCCCCGGGCCCTCGTCCGCGATCCGAAGGACGATGTCTTCATTCTCGGCCTTGGCCGTGACCGCCACTCGCGTGCGGTCCGGGGAGTACTTGTAGGCGTTCTCGAGCAGGTTTCGCACCACCTGACCGACTCGGGCCTCGTCGATTACGCAGCTGAGCGGTTCGACGAAAACCTCGAGCTGATGGAACCTGCGCTTGGATGCCGCCGCATCGACGGCCCTGTCGATGGTGATCTGCAGATCGCACCACGCCGGCTGCAGGTTGACCTGATGGTTCTGAAGCTGCGAGGTAATGAGGAGGTCGTCGACCAGGCGCGCAAGTTGGTTCCCCTGGCCCGAGACCATCTCGAGGAGCTTATCGAGCTGCTGGCGGCTGAGTCGGTCCCTCCGCCTGCTGACGGTGTCGACTCCCATGATGATCGCCGTGAGGGGGCCCCTGAACTCGTGCGACGTGATCGCGAGGAAGCGGTCCTTGATTCGATCGGCCTCGGCGAGCTGGAGTGCCTGCCGCTCGAAGGCGTCTTTTTGGACGCTCCAGTTCTCTGCCATGACGCCGGTGGTTCCGGCCATCAGGCCCATGAGCCCCACCGCGAAGACGTAGGTCGTGATCTCGAAGGTCTCGCCCGTGAGCTCGGCTCGATGCAGGCTTTGGGGGATGAAAAAAACTGCCCCCAGGACTCCCGCGGCGAGCGCCCCTGGAAGACGGTAGCGAATGGCCCCCTCGAGCGGGACGAGGATCAGCAGCGCCCAGGTCACGTACGGCGTCTCCCAGGCGAACATCCAGACCATCGAGCAGATGATGAGGGCGTCGAATGTGAAGGCGATCAGGCCCAGACGCCAGTGGTCCTGGTTGGTTGTTAGGCGGGCGGATGCACCCCAAATGGTCATGCTTCCGAGGGCGAAGAAGACGACCGTGATCCAAGCAAGTCGCTCGGTTACCGGGCTCGGCCATCCGGTGGTTGTGACGATTCCCGCAACCGAGAAGACAACACCAAAAAGGCGGACAAAAGTCAGCCCCTGTTCGAGTCTTTGAGTTTCACTGCGCTTTGGCATGCCCTTGTCGTATCGGCCGTAGCTCGCTCCGCATTGAGCCTTCGAACACACGAGTCGGGGCCCGTTGGGGGACTCTTGCGTTCAGGAAGAACAACACAAACAAGGGGCCCCCAGGAAGGGGGCCCCTTGTCCACCCGTTAGGGGGGTGGGGGTGCTACGCAGCCTTGATGTGGTCGGTCGAGCGTGGCCGGCCGAGTACCTCGGCGACGTGCTCGAAGACCTTGGGTGCGGCGTATCCAGCGGCGGCGATCATGAGACCGGTGCCGACGTAACCGATGAGCTCCGAGCGCACCGCGACGTCCCACTGCGCGAACAGGGAGAAGTCGAGCGCCCACGCAACCAGGACGCCAACGACGATCGTGAAGAGCGTCGTGATCTTCGACAGGTTGAGATACTCACCAACCATGTCGACAAGCTTGAACGTGCCGATACCGAGCAGCACAACGATTGCGAACTCGTACACGTGTTTCCTCCGTTTTCTTGGGGCTGTTTTCGCCCGCTCGGTGACTTGGACGCAGGCCGACTCGGGTGGGTTACACAACGGGTGGGTGCCGCGCTCTGGCCTGGTGTCACCGGGCCAGAGAACCGGCATCGAGGGGCGAATTGGTGGCCCGGGTTTCCGAGACTAGTTAGGTGAGCGAGCGCAAAATGATGCGATCTACCTATTGGCTCCGGGGGGACACGCACACACACTTCCGTAAGGGCGGGGGTCCTAGTCGCATTCGCCGCCGCAGCCATCCGACGCCCTGCCCGAGCGTCGGAGACTCCCGCCCCGTTGAAACGAAGCGCCGGTCCTCCGGGACCGGCGCATTCGCGTTCGGAACCGTCTAGCGCTCGAGCGGCTTCAATTTGACGGTGAAGGACACGCGTCCGACCTCCTCGTCATCGAGCGAGAAGACGCACGAATAGTTTCCGTCCACCTGTTCGATCTTCAGGTCCGAGACCTCATCCTCGAGACGCTCGGTGTGCGACCTGGTCGGGAGGTGGATCTCGCGTGGAACGCTTTCGTAGATAGTGAGCCCACCCGGGCCCTCGATGCGCCACTGTTCGGTGAGGCTTCCGTGATCGTCGGACCAGCCGCGAAAGACCATGAACGCGCCCGCCACCTCTGGTTCGTCCTGCACGACTATTACGTTGTCGAGCCCGGGATGAAGTTTTCCTCCCTGATCGAAGAACAGCTTGCGGTCGACGATCTTTCCGTAGCGCAGTCTCGCGCCCATCGAACTCCCTTCTCTCGAAGCGCAATCGCCGTCAGCGGTCGCCTTGTCTTTGACTCCTGATCGGGCCGTAGGTCGTTATGTCGATGTCGTTGTCGAGAAGCTCTTTCTCGAGAAGATCGACGCCCATTGCTTGTACGGGAGCCAGCACGCCGGTTGGTTCGTAATCCGGTTGAGACATCCTCATCGCACTTGCCGACAGTAGTTGAGCGGTAAGTCCATACACATCGCGTCCGGTAATCGCGACGTTGCGCCACCGGTCTCCGGAGCGCGCTTCGGCGAGGATCGTCCACCACTTTCGTCGTTGCTGTTCGCCGGGACCACCGGATCGTTGAACGGTCTCGACCGCGCGCTCGAACAACTTGCGCGGGCCCTCGAACGAGTGCACAACCTTGAGCACCGGCAGCGCGACCCGGGCCCCCAGTTTCTGCGCGGCCCCGATCGTGAGGTACAACTCGAGTCCGCTGAGATCGAGATGCAGGGGGATCAGGTGCCCGTTGGCCAGCGGGAAAGAGATCGCCGGCTTGGGGCCGAGAGGCGGCGGCATCGGGGACCAGCGCGAGTGTTGCCCCGTCGTGATCGTCACCCGTCTGCCGTTTCGAATCCAGGGCCCGCTGCCGACCAGAATCCCGAGCGCGCTCTTGATCGTCCCGTTCGATGCGCCCGATGGCATCGCGTATGTGAGCACGACCTCGGGACGTTCAAACCCCTCCGAGGCGAGAGTCGCGGCGACGTCACCGGGAACCTCGTCGAACCCGAGCGCCGGTGCCATTGCTATGCCCGCGGTGCGAGCACGGGCGTCGTACTCCGCGATCAGCCGGCCGACGAACGGACCCTCACCCGCCGAGTCGAGATAGTTGACTCGCGCCTGCAGCGCGGCCTCGACCGCGGTCCAACCGAGTTCCGAGAAAGGGCCGACGCAAGTCAGCAGCACCCGGCAGTCCTCGAGCGCTCCGACCAGCCCGCCGACGTCGCCAACGGAGGCAACTCTCACTTCGGGGTTTCCCGCCGCCGCCGAGAGAGCTTCAAGCTTGGCTCTGTCTCGTCCGGCGATTGCGAAGCTCGCACCTCGTTCGGCCAGCGCATGCGCCACGAGTTTCCCCGTGTAGCCGGTGGCGCCGAACACCAAGATGTCGGGCATCATCCGAGCCTACCTAGTTCTGCCGGAGTCGCGCTCGTCCGGTCGCATCCGCACCGTGTTTACTCTCAGGACACGGATCTAGAGCGAAGGGGAGTTGTATCGCCATGCTGACAGGGACGATCCATCTCGTGCGCCACGGCGAGGTCGAGAATCCCAAAGGCGTCATCTACGGGCGGCTGCCTGGCTACAACCTGTCCGAGCGCGGCGAACGGCAGGCCAGGGCGGCCGGCGACCATCTTAAGAACGCGGACGTGGGTGCACTGTGGGCGAGTCCACTCGAGCGAGCTCAGGAGACCGCGCAGGCGATCGCCGAGCACCACGCGATCGAGTTGACCACCGACGAGAGGCTGATCGAAAGCGACTCGACCCTTGAGGGCGTCAGCCGTACCCTGTGGGGCGTCATCAGGAACCCGCTGAGGTGGTGGCACCTGCGAAACCCACTGGCCCCCTCGTGGGGCGAATCCTTCTCAGACATCAGAATTCGGATGACGAGTGCAATCGGAGATGCGGTGCGCGCCGCGGACGGGCGCGAGGTGGTGGTCGTCTCGCATCAGACTCCGGTTATGGTGGCTCGCCTCGCACTCACTCGAAGCCGTCGTCCCCCGTGGCTCGATCGGCTGCCCTGTGAGACCGGATCCGTGACGACGCTCGTCCTCGACGACGGCAAGGTGCTGTCGGCGAACTACTTCCGCTCGGAGGACTGAAAGGGCTTGGAGTCGGTTTTGGGCTCGAGGGCCGGCTCATCCTCGGCGTTGATCGCCTCGAGAATCGGCGACGAGCACACCGGGCAGATGAGCGAATTCCCGATCTCGACGTAGACGGTGCGGGAGCAGGTGGTGCAGAAAGCGGAACGAGCCATGCCTTCAAGGTAGCCTGCTTTTTCTTATCGCGCTCAAAATTCCTGGAGGTCACCCGGTGTCTTACGTTGTCATCAATGCAATCGAGGTTCCCGAGGGCTCGGGGGGCGAGCTCGAGGATCGCTTCGCCAACCGGGCGGGAGAGGTATCGAAGTCCGACGGCTTCGAGTCCTTTCAGCTGCTCCGCCCCGACAACGAGGGTGCGGGCAACCGGTATCTCGTGTACACGCGCTGGAGCGACAAGGCATCGTTCGAGAAATGGATGGGTTCGAGCGCGTTTCAGAAAGGGCACGCGCAATCCGGAGAGGGCCGGAAACCGGTCGCCACAACCAGCCAGGTGTGGCTCTACGAGGTGGCGCAGTTCGAGGAGCTCTAGCCGATGAGCAAGAGCTACGACGTCGCGGTTGTGGGAGCCGGACACAACGGTCTGATCTGTGCGTGCTATCTGGCCAAGAAAGGCCTAAGTGTCGTGGTGCTCGAGCGCACGGATCGCATCGGTGGCGCGTGCGTCACAGAGGAGCTCTTCGAAGGCTTTCACATCTCGACCGCGTCCTACTCACTGTCGTTGATGCTTCCCGAGATCCTGGAGGAGCTTGGACTCGAGCTCGACATCAGGATCAAGGACCCGAGCCGCTTCCACCCGTATGAGGACGGCGGCGGACTCATCATCTGGCGCGATGCGGCCAGGCGCCACGCCGCGATCTCCGAGCTGTCGTCCAATGATGCGGACGCTTACGAGCGGGTTCACGAGCTCTTCGACGAGGCCGCGCGACGCCTCCGTCCGTTTCTGAGCTATCCGGCGACCCGCAAGCAGGTTCGGCGAGCGTTTCGACAGAGCGACATCGAGCGCCTTTTCGCCAGGACGGTCGACGGCAGCATCGCCGAGCTCGCCGAGGAGTATTACGAAACCGAGTTGTTGAAGGGAATGCTGGCGAGCGAGGGCATCGTCTCGACTCTTGCAGGCCCCCGCACGCCCGGTACGGCATACATCGCGCTTCACCACGCGTTCGGTCAAGCGACGGGCAGCGACGGAGCTTGGGGTTTCGTGCGCGGCGGCATGGGCGGGGTCACCTCGGCGCTCGCCGATGTTCTGCGCGCGCACGGCGGCGAGATCCGCACGGAGGCCGAGGTCGCCGAGCTCAGACTCGATGATCGTCGCCGCGCCGCCGGTGTCGTCCTCGCGTCGGGCGAGGAGATCGAAGCTTCAATCGTGTGCTCGAACGCAACCGCTCAGAGGACGGTCGCCTTCGTGGGGGCCGATCGCTTGCCGGCGGACTTCGTGAACGACATCGAGCTGTTTCCCACCGAGGGAACCGTGGTCAAGGTCAACTGCGCGCTGTCGGGCCTCCCGAGATTCAAAGGCATGAGCCCACAGGGAGCCGTAGGCCCGGAGCACACCGGGACCATCACGGTCAGCCCGTCAATCGACTACCTGGAGAAGGCCTGCCGACAAGCGGCGGAGGGACGGCCCGCCGAGGAGTTCTTCATCGAGGCTTGGGTGCAGACGGCGACCGAGCCCGAGCTCGCACCGGAGGGCAAGCACACCCTGTCGATCTTCGCCCAGTACGCGCCGTACAACCTGGCGAGCGGCTCGTGGGACGAGCGCCGCGAGGAAATCGGCGACTCGGTCGTCGCGACGCTCGAGCGATACGCCCCGGGATTGAGCGACCTCATCGAGGACCGGCTGGTGCTCGGCCCCCCCGATCTCGAGGAGCGCTTCGGTTTGACGGGGGGCAATATCTTTCACGGCGAGCTGCTTCCGGATTGGTTGTTCGACCGGCGTCCGGCGCGCGGCTGGCACAGGCACCGCTGGCCTCTCCCCGGTCTCTATCTCTGCGGCTCCGCGGCCCACCCTGGTGGCGGCGTCTGCGGAGCACCGGGGCGCAACGCGGCTCGCAGCGTGCTCGAGGATCTCGTCGCGGCGGGGACCCTCTAAGCCGGGCTTGCTTGTTCAGGTTCTCTGAGAGGAACCGGGAGTCGCGCGACGAACCCACATGAGGACAGCAGGATTAATCGGCGTGACCCGTCGCGGGCGCGCCCCCGAAACACAGTGAGGTGTTCGTATGCCGCGTCGCCCCAGGGCCCTGGTCGGACTTCTTCTCCTGGCACTCGTTGCCGTTCTTGTTCCTCTGACTCCAACCGTCGCTCAACAGAGTACCGACGCCGGTCCGCCGGTCGACTACACCGCCATCGAGGGTCTTTCGCAGCCGATCCACGACGAGCTGGTGCGCGAGACCATCAGAGTTCCGATGCACGACGGTGTCGAGCTCTACGTCGAGATCGTCCGGCCGGACGCCCAGGGTGAATTTCCCGTGATCATGGAGGCGAGCCCCTACCACGGGACGCTCGCCGATCGAGAGGGACGGCGCATACTGCCCGAGCCGCGCGATGCGGAAGGCACGTCACTCGGACTCACCGGTTACTTCGCGCCGCGCGGATACGCGGTCGCAATGGTGGACCTGCGCGGGACCGGTCGCTCTCAGGGCTGTCTCGACCATCTAGGACCCAACGACGCCAAGGACCTAAAGCGCATCGTCGAGTGGGCCGCGAACCAACCGTGGTCGAACGGGCGCGTAGGAATGACCGGCCACTCATACGTCGGGTCGACTCCGTCGGTCGCCGCCGCGCAGAACCCCGAGGGTCTCACCACGATCGTTCCGAGCGCGGGCCTGGCGAGCATGTACCACCACCAGTTCCAGGACGGCGTGCCCTACTTCCTGCAGTGGATGGGCACGATGTGGTCGTACTCGATGCTTTCTACCGATCGCCACCTTCCGCCTCAGATCCCGGCGACCGCGCTGGGGGAATACGGCGACAACTTCGGGCAGGACATGGAGTACTTCGGATGTGGCTGGCAGACCTCGTCGCTGGTGTCCGGAGAGCCGCAGGCGAGTGGTCAGTACACCTGGTGGCACGCGGAGCGTGACCACTCCGAGGGCGCGACGAACGCGCGCATTCCCATCTTTCTCGTGCACGGAGTCAACGACAATGCCGCGCGCGT
Organism: Actinomycetota bacterium; assembly: GCA_050693895.1. Taxonomy (GTDB): domain Bacteria; phylum Actinomycetota; class CADDZG01; order CADDZG01; family WHSQ01; genus WHSV01. The sequence goes on from JBOGWS010000079.1 coordinate 63,504, forward strand.
CGCGGCCATGGACTGGTTCACCGCGCGCGACGGGGGTTTTCCTGCCGAGACGGAAACCGTCTGTAACAGAACCGGCCGGAAATGCCAGGAGATCGTCACCAAGCCCGCGGTCGAGGACAAGCTGTGGCTCGGTCAGTGGGACCACGGCTCGGGATGTTGCCCGACTCGGCGCGGCATCCAGTGGACCTACGCGCTGCACGCCTGGTTCGACAAACATCTGATGCAGAGTGATGTCGACACCGGTCCCGCAGTCGAGGTCTTCATGGGGGATGGAACCTTCGAGGAAGCCAGGGCGGGGGCGCGGACCGAGGTACTCACCGCGGACAGCTGGCTCGGATCACCGGACATGCTGCGACTGTTTCCGAACGCCGATGGCGGCCTCAGGGACACCGCCGCGGGCCTAAGCGGACGTGTGACCTTTACCGGCGACCCGCTTGGCTTCAACAGCCCCAAGAGTACGGACGGCGCGACCTTCTCGACCGAGCCACTCGCGGACGACCTCGTGCTCGCCGGTGTTCCCGATCTGCAATTGAGCGCATCGGTTACGACGCCGCGCGTGCATCTCATCGGGAACCTCTTCGATGAGGGCCCGGACGGGGAGTGGCGACGTATCTCGCAGTTCGCGCTGAATCCAGAGCTGCGCAACGGACTGGCAACGCCGAAGCCGGTGCTGGCCGGTCAGCGCTACGACATGTCGCTCGAGGGCTACGCGATGGGGCATCACCTCAAGGCCGGTCACAAGCTCGTTCTGCGCGTGACTACCAGTGACCCGGACAAGGTCCCGACCTTCGCGGTCGACCCCCAGGTCACGGTGTTCACGGGTTCGGATGCAACCTCGGTGGACGTGCCCGTGGTCACCGACCCCACGCTGTACCCGGACACGGTTCCTCTCACGATCGAGGACGAGCTGCCACCGGCGGGTCCGGCTCAGCCGGGCATCAACGAGCAGGTGTCGACCGGCGCGCCGGGGGCGGGTGTTCGCAACCCCGGCGTCACGAGCACAATGCTCGAGTTCGAGGTCGCCGAGGGATTCGACAACGCTCGGATGGTGGTCGAGGCGACGCCCCAGCAGAGCGCCGACCTGGACCTCTATCTCCAGGGCCAACAGCCGGACGGCAGTTGGAGCGGGGATATGGCCAGCGGCGCCTCGGGCAGCCTCACCGGAGAGACTCTGAGCACCGACCGCCTCGCGCCGGGCAGGTACCGCATCGAGGTCCATAACTGGGCCGGTCCTCCGGCGAATCCGGTGGACGTGGCGATCACCTTCTTCAACACGGCGGGGGACCCCGGGTAAATGTTGGCGGTGATTACTCATCGCGGTCTTGGGGTAACTGAGGGTCCGCGGTGAAACCCCGCACAGGCGATCGTCTCGACGATCGCGTCCGAACACACGGCGCTTGCGTGCAGGTGTGAGTCTTAAACCGGGGAGCGATTCCCGTGGAGGTGACGAGTTGAGTCTCGGAGCAAGTCTGTTTCTGCTGGCGGTCGGCGCGATCTTGACCTTCGCGGTCGAGGTCGAGGCCGAGGGCTTCAACATCAACACCATAGGGATCATCCTGATGGTGGTCGGTGGCATCGGTTTGCTGCTCTCTCTCATGTGGATGCAGCGGAGCCGTTCCGCGGGATCGCGCACGGTCGTACGCGAGGAAGAGCCTCGCGATGGGCGAGTCGTGCGGGAAGAGCGGCGCGACGTCCTCTAGAAGCGGGTAGCGAGCTTTCTTCTAGAGGCGCGCTCGGTTCCTAAGCAGCCGGACGATCCGGTCCTCGAGCCTCGCCGCGCTGGTCTTGGACATGTCGCGCGACATGATCGAGAACTCGGCCCACGTCCCAGCGCGCTTCAGCCGCACCCATCCCGACAGCGTGGAGACTCCATCGAGCGTTCCCGTCTTGGCGCGGACCCGCACACCGTGAAGGCGATCCTCGAGCGTTCCCTCACCGCCGGTCGGCAGCATGCCGCGCAATCGCTTGCCCCAGGATTTCTTCTGCGCGACTCCAAGCAGTCTTGTCAGTCCCTTGGGCGAGACGCGATTGGAGTATGACAACCCCGACGAATCCTGCGCGCTGACTCGCACGTTGTGACGAGCAGCCCATGCTTTGATGCCCTCGGCACCTTTTGCGATCGTGCCCAGCGGGCCCGAACGTTGCGCGGCAAGCAGCTTGCCAAGGACCTCGGCGAAGAAGTTGGACGACTTCCGGTTCATGTGACGCATCATCGAGTCCAGTCGAGGGGAACGAACCTTGGCAATCAGTTTGCGCGCGTAGTCGGGGGGACGGCCCCCCGACCTGGGCCGCCCTCCGACGCGCACTCCGATCGACCTCAACCGCTTGGTGAGCGTCTCCGCCAACTTCCACTCTGGATTGCTGATGTGGCGTCCCTTGTGAACGTTGCCGTTGAGGTTCAATGCCGCTGGAAGAGCGACCTCGCTCGAGGGGTAGAACGGCTTCCAGCCGGAGGCCCACCAGTCGTGGGCGAAGTAGGTCTGAGCCCCGACCACGCGACCCCTGATTCGCCGGACGCCCGATGACTTGATCTTTCGAGCCAGGCGCCCGACGTACGCGGGCTTGATCGCCAGAGATCCGGCGAACGATCCTCCGCTCGTGAGTGTCGGGTCGCCCCTTCCGATGACGAATAGATTCCCTTTGAGGGTGCCGGACCGGACACTGCGCCCGATGGCGGAGGTCGCCAGCCGGGTGTCCGGCTTTAGTCGGTCGAGCAGCGCCATCGAGAGCAGCAGCTTCTGGTTCGAGGCGGGTATGCGCTTCGCCTCAGCCGACCACGAATACAGCGTCTTGCCCTCGTCTCGAACGTGAAGGCCCGTGGGCTTATTGCGCATGATGCGGTCGAGATCCCGCTTCCAACCGGGGCGAGCGATCGCGCCGGAGGCTAGAATCAAGATGAGAACACTGGCCAGTGAGAGAACAATTATGAGTCGGCGCACCGGGGCATTCTGAACGTATCTGGCCTATTCGTCCACATCGAAGAGCGTCGGAGTGGATCCGAAGAGGGTGAGCTGGTCACCCGAAACCGTGCTTCGAGATGGTCGGTCGATGGCAACGGCCAAGCGGTGATACGCCTGCTCTCTGGCCAACTGAACCGCTCTGCGGCGCGCTCGAGCTCGTTCCTTATCGAGCTTGCGCTCGGCGGTGGCGATCGCCTCGTCGATGAGCTGCGATTCCCACTCTGGCAGTTGCGATTGCATCCGGCCTCCCTGGTCGTCCCGTCGCGGGGAAGAGGAGTATGCGTCACCCGCGCGGGCCCACGCCGGATTTCATCCATGTAATTCGTCCGCACGAGGGGGCCCGCCGAAGCAAACCCCCACACGTCCTACCTGACTCGCTCGACCCTCTCGCACCTGCGTACGACGTCGCCGATGTCCGCCTGCACCCAGTCCCTGCCGTCCCCGCACCGGATCCTGTCGGCCCGGCCGTCGGCCGCATAGATGACGTCGTCACCGGGCCCCCCGAACACGATGTCCTCGCCGCGGCCTGCGTAAAGGACGTCATCACCATCTCCTCCTTTGAGGACATCCGAGCCGGCAGCTCCGGCGAGCTGGTCGTCGCCGGTCTCGCCAAGAAGACGATCGGGCCCGGCGTTACCGCTGAGCCCATCGGAATCCGGGCCGCCGTAGAGCGTGTCGCTGCCCTCGTCACCGCCCAATTGGTCGCCTCCCGGACCTCCATCGAGGCGGTCGTCGCCCCCGTTGCCCGCGAGCGAGTCGCCGCCGACAGTGCCCTCGATCCGGTCGTCACCTTCACCGCCGTGCAGGGAGTCGCCCCCGGACCCGCCGTCCAAGCGGTCTCGACCCCCATCGCCGAAGAGGACGTCTTGACCCGATCCTGCGTAGATTTCGTCCCTGCCCCAGCCCCCGTGGAGGTAGTCGTTGCCCATGCCTCCGTGGATGATGTCGTGGCCGGAGTCGCCGGGATGGGAATCGTCGAAGCGAGAGCAGCGGATGACGTCGTTGCCGTCCGTGCCCTTGTCGCATCCGGGTGCTGCTAGCGAAGGAGTTGCGACGATCAGGCTGAGCCCTGCGGCGAGCCCCATTGCGGCGGAGCGAAAGCGCATGCGGTGGTCCTTTCATCTCGTCGAATCGGTGACTCGGATGAAGCTAGGGGCTGCGCCGGATCGAGTCTGTGACGCACGTCACACCTGAAGAGAAAAATTCGGGGAGTCCAACCCCAGAACCGGCGCCGAGGGGGAGAGGTGGTGCCGTGATCGGGTTTTCGAGCCCCACCGACCTTGAACTCGACACGTCTTGAGTCTGAGTACCGCTGAGCGGTTGCCAGGCCAAAAAAGGTAGGCGAGGCCCGAGGTTTGACCCAATAAGGACGTGAATCACGTCGTTTCTGGGTTGGACCTCGCTGCATACCCGAATCGACGCTTCGCGCCAAGGGCAGGAGCCGCCCACTCGTCCCTTCGATGCTGGTTTTCGGGTTTAGACGCCGATCCTCAGGTTTCGAAGCACGGTTTCGCGCTCTCGGCGTTCCTGTCACGGGCCCGCGTTAGGTTGAGCTTCGATGACCGAGACGAAGATCACCTTCGAAAACCTGGACGCCCACCAGCGGGGCGCGGTAGAGCACGACGCGGGCCCAATGTGCGTGCTCGGAGGACCAGGGACTGGCAAGACGACCGTGCTCGAGAAGCGCTTCGTGCGCCTCGCCCTGCAGGAGGGAAGCTCGCCCGACCGCATCTTGTTCCTCGTTCCGAACCGGGCACAGAAGATCGTCCTCCAGGACCGCATCACCCGCCGCCTTCTGTTCGACGAGGGACTCGAGGCGCTGGGGGCGGTTCCCGTCTATACCTGGCACGGGCTTGCCAACCACCTGGTAAGCCGCCATTACGACCTGCTGGATTACGCCGAGCCTCCGGTTCTGCTCACCAGCCCCGAGCAGTGGGGCGACGTCAGGGACGAGCTCGACAACGAGAACGAGGTCAACTGGGCCAAGCAGTACCGTTCGCTGCTAAAGCCGCACCCCAACAGGGGCTTCGTCGACGAGGTCGTCGACTTCTGCATCCGAGCCGAGCAGCGCGTGCTCGAACCTGCCGACCTCGATCGTCTGGTCGAGATGAGGCCCGCGTGGGCGGACCTCGTCCGTTTCTTCACCGCCCACCGACAGCGGCTGCGCCAGCGCTCGCGCATCGATTACCCGACACTGTTGCACGACGCGACCGAGCTCATCGCCAACTTCGACGGCGTGCGCGATTCGCTGCACCAGCGCTTCACGCACATCCTGGTGGACGACGCGCAGGAACTGGCGCGCGTGCAACAGCGACTGCTGCGTTTTCTCACCGCTTTCACTCAGGCCGAAGGCGGGCCCGGCGAGCGATCGTTGGTGGTCGCGGCCGATCCGGACTCGTCCATCGAGACCTTCAGGGGGGCCGAGCCGCAGTGGATGGAATCCTTCGACGAAGAATTCGGCGCCGCCGAGCGCATCGTCCTTCCCACGTCCTATCGTCTCGGGCCCGATGTCGGGAACCGGGCCCGCGAGTTCATCTCGATCGAAGCCGAATCCGCACATCGCCCGAGTGAGTTCGCGGGGGAGACCGCGCTCGAGGTACATCGATACCAGAGCCTCGCCTCCGAGGTCGACGCAGTCGCTCGCACCCTGCGGCTCGCGCATCTCAAGGATGGCGTGGCCTACCGCGACATGGCGATCCTGCTGACCTCTCCCCGTCAGATGCTGCCTCCGCTCGAACGAGCGCTCGGCGCGGTCGAGGTCCCCTACACGATCTCGGCCCCCGACAGGCCGCTCGAACGAGAGGCCGCGGTTCGCTCCTTCATCGAGCTCGCGCGTTTCGCAACGGGCAAGGACCCGGACGACGATTCGCTGCGCGATGTGTTGCGTTCGCCGTTGGTTGGACTCGACACTCAGGCTGCGCTCGAGATCGACCGCGCGGCGAGAGCGGCGAACCTGTCGCTGACCGAATACATCCTCAACCCACCCGAGGGCGAGCCGCTCGACGAGCAAGTGCGGGAGATGCTCGATCTGCGCGATCTCCTGCAGGCCTCGGTCGAGCAGCCCGCCGACCGCGCCTTCTGGAAGGTGTGGGATCGCGCGACCTATTACCGCAAGCTCGAAGCGGCGGTCCGCAGCGACGTCGAACATGCATCCAACCGAGACCTGGATGCTCTGGTCGCGTTCTCTCGCTCGCTCAGTCGTTTCGTCGAGCGACGCAGGGGCAGTGGAACGCTCAACGAGTTCATCAAATCGATCGGCCGAGCCGACTTCGGCTCCGATCCCTGGCTTCCGCCCGAGCGCCGGCGCGGCGGAGTCGAGATCCTGTCCTTCCACGCCGCCAAGGGCAAGCAGTGGGACGTCGTGTGCGTCGCAGGATGCGTCGAGGGGGCAATCCCGAAGGGGCGGCGCGCGCAGGGGTTGTTCGATCCCTACTTCCTGGACGGGCTCAGCGAAAGCGACCGGCTGCGACGTAACGAGGCCGAGGACCGGCGGGTGTTCTACGTCGCGCTGACCCGCGCCGCCCGCCGGTGCATTGTCTCCACCTCACCGGGTCCTACCAGGAAGGGGTCGCCGAGCCGTTTCGTCGCTGAGATCGCAGGTGCCATGCCCGAGATCGAGGCGCGGCCCGAGAGCCTGCCGCTGACCTTCAGCGAGGCGGCGGCGCGCTCCCGCCGGGTGCTTGCGGACACGAAGGCGGGTGCGCCCGAGCGTCTTTCCGCGCTTGCCACGGTGGCGAGCATCTGTGCACAGGATCCCGGCTGCTCTACGGCGCGACCCGGCGAGTGGTGGTGGCGGTGGAACTGGTCCGAGGGCGCGATTCCGATCAATGCCCAGCGACCCGAGGCGGACGACGACCTGCCACCCGACAAGCTCCGCACGAGCTACTCGCGCATCTCGAACTACGACAACTGCGGTCTGCAGTACCTCCTGAGCGTCGCCCTGGGCCTCGACTCCGAGACGTCACACAACATGGCGTTCGGCACCTGGCTGCACCAGATCTTCGAGGACTGCGAGAAGGAGCCGACCGATGAGCAGAAGAAGTCGGGCCGTCGCCGTCTCCGCAAACGAGCGGCCGTGTTCGAACGCTACGAGGAACTGTTCGACGAGACCGTGTTTCCCAACCGTGCGATCGCCCGCCAGTTCAAGCACGACGGCGAGGTCATGCTCACCCGCTTCATCGAGAAGCTGAACCCGGGTGAGGCGCTACTGGTCGAGCAGTCCTTCACCGTCGACTTCCAGGGCCATCGGATAAAGGGCCGCATCGACCGGGTGACCAGGGCCGGCAAGGGTGTGCTCGTCAGCGACTACAAGACCTCCCGGCATCCGATTCGATTCGACGAGGTCGCGGATTCGTTGCAGCTTGCGATCTATTACCTCGCGGCCAAGGCGGACCCGGACATCGTCGCTCTCGGCGAACCGGTCGGAATGCAGCTCGTGTACCCGGCCAAGACCTACTACGACGACGTCGCGGTTCGGAACCAGAAACCCGAACAGGCCGAGAAGGTGCTCGAGCGTCTACCGGAACTGATCGAGCGCGTGCTGTCCGAGGACTTCCGGCCCAGCCCCGAGGCAGATTGCATGTGGTGCAAGTTCAAACCGCTCTGCCCGCTCTGGGCGCAAGGACAGGAGCTGCCGGCGTGAGCAAGGACGTCAAGCGCGTTGCGTCGGAGCGTATTCGTGCCGCCCTCAAAGGCCACGACCCCACCGACGAGCAGTGGGACGCGATCGCCTACGGTCGAGGGCCGTCCTATTTGATCGCGGGGGCCGGTTCCGGCAAGACCGCGGTGATGGCCGCTCGCATCGTGTGGCTGATCGAGAACCAGGGCTACGCGCCCAGGCAGATCCTCGGCCTGACCTTCACCAACAAGGCGGCCGAGGAACTGCAAGAGCGCGTGCGTACCGCACTGACCGTCGGCGGGGAACACCGGGTCGACGACATCACGGTTCAGACCTACAATGCCTTCGCCGCAGGAATCGTGCGCGACCACGGGCTGCTGGTCGACGTCGAACCGCAGGCCGGACTGCTGTCCGACGCGCAGCAATGGCAGCTGGTGCTCAACTGCATCGACGACCTCCCCCCGTTCGACGCCATCGAGCTGCGAACTCCCGGAAGCATCGTGCGTTCGACGCTCGCGCTTGCTTCGTCGTTGTCGGATCACATCGTCTCCACCTCGAGCGTCTTGGCAGCGGACGAACGCACGCTGTCATCGCAGGACGCCACCCGGGATATGCGCGAGACCGCGGCCCGGCGCAAGGAGCTCTGCGCGGCCGTCGATGCTTACGTGAAGGCCAAGCACGATTTCGAGCGCATCGATTTCGGCGACCAGGTGATCAAGGCCGTCGCCGTGCTCGAGGACCACCAGCACGTACAGGAGTCGTACGTCGAGCGCTACCCGATCGTGCTGCTCGATGAGTACCAGGACACGAACGTCGCGCAGCGCCGCATGTTGCAGGCGCTTACCCGGGGCGGAGACTCGGTCACCGCGGTGGGGGATGCCCGCCAGGCCATCTTCGCCTGGCGGGGAGCCACCATGTACAACCTCATCGGCTTCCCGCACCACTTCCCCCGCAGCGACCGGTCGGGCTATGGGTGGATCTCGCTGTCCGAGAACTTCAGATCGGGCAGGCGCATCCTTGATGTGGCGAACCGGGTGGCGGCCGGCATCGACGAGGCGCGCCGGCCGGGTAGTCCTTTGAAGGCTCACGCCGCCAACGGCGACGGTGCGGTGTCACTCGGGATGTTCACCGACGAGCGGGCCGAGGCCGAGTTCCTGGCTGTCGAATGCGAGCGCCTGCACGATCAGCCGGCCGCCGAGGGCCGGGACCCCGTCGAGTGGAAGGACATGGCGGTTCTGGTTCGGCGACGGGCGACCATGGATCCGATCCAGGAGATCTTCAAGGCCCACGACATTCCTCTCGAGGTGGTGGGGCTCAGCGGACTGCTCAACACGCCCGAGGTCATCGAGATAGTGGCCTGGTTGCGAAGCCTCGAGTCCAAACCGGTTGCGAACCGGTGGCTGGCGCGGCTTCTACTCGGCCCCCGCTGGCGCATCCACTATAAGGACCTCGCGCTCTGCGCTCGTTGGGCTTCCGACCAGAACTGGGAGCTGAGGCTCCGGCTCGCATCCGGAGACTCCGAGCGGGCGCGCGACCTCGCTCCCGGCGACGTCGGCTTCTCGTTGTCCGAGACGCTCGACCACGTCGACGAGATCGAGGGACTCGGCCCCGAGGCCCGTGCTCGGCTCAAGTCGTTCAACGAACGGCTATCGAACCTCAGGCACAGAACCCATCTGCCTCTGCTCGAGCTCGTCGAGGAGGTCATCCGGACGTCGGGTGTGCGCGACGCGCTCGAGTCCAGCCCGGCTCGCTCGGCCTCCGCCGCGCTGCAGAACGTGGCCAACTTCGTCGACCACGTTGCGGCGTTCGCGCCCATCGAGGGCGAGGCGACGCTCCGCAGCTTTCTCAGCTACCTCGATGCGGCCGAGGTCGCCGAAGAGACACTCGAGTCGGCGCAACCCGCCGAGCAGAACTCGGTGAAACTGATGACCGTCCACTCGGCTAAGGGACTCGAGTTCGAGGCCGTCTTTTTGCCGTCGGTGGCGGCGAGCAAGAACAAGAAGGGAGCACACGTCTACTCGGTGTTTCCGAACACCCGCTCGTCAAATCCCCTGCGCAGCTACGACGCTCTGCCCTATGAGGTGCGCGAGGACCACGAGCACCTTCCGCGCTGGAAGGGCAAGGCGAGCGACTTCGAGAACCAGGTCAAGGAGAGAACGCTCGAGGACGAGCGCAGACTCTTCTACGTCGCGCTGACGCGGGCCAAGCAGCGCCTCTACGTGACGAGCGCGTGGTGGTACGGACGCGGCGACCTACCCAAGGGACCGTCGGAATTCTTCGACGAGCTGCGAAAGATGGCCGCCGAGCAGAAGATCGACATCGTCGAGGACGCCGAGCTGCCCGAGGACAACCCGGTTGTCAGCGCGCTGGAGAGTCAGCGCGAATGGCCCCCGGTCTCTCGATCGGGGACGGACGACGAGTTGTTCGTCGGAGGGTGGGGGATTGCGGCCGACAACGCGGTTGCCGACGCGAACTACGCGAAGGAGCTGATCGGTCAACTCGAGCCCGGCGAGGCCGCGGAGGCTCAGAAGCTGATCGATGAGCGCGACCAGGAGCTGGCTTTGATCGCGCGCGCCGAAGCCGAACGCAAGCCCGTGCGGGCCGAGCTGCCGGACATCCTTTCGGCGACGGCTCACGTTGCGCTCGAGGCGGGACGGCTCGAGCCGTGGCAGATCATCAGGCCGTTGCCTGACAGGCCCACGACCGCCCGCCGGCTCGGAACGGAGGTTCACCGCCTCATCGAGGAGCGCTCGCGCGGAATCTCGCCGTATCCCGAGGAGACCGAGTTGGACGAGCCCGGCGAGGTCACCGGACCGAACTTCATGGCGACGACGCTCGGGCACTGGGACGCGTCGGGCTACGCCGATCGGGAGCTCGCGACCATGCCGTCGGGCGAGCCGATGGTCGAGCTTCCCTTCACGCTGCGGCTCGACGGTCGCATCGTGCGCGGTCGCATCGATGCGGTCTATGCAACCGACGATGGTGGTCTCGAGATCGTCGACTTCAAAACGGGCGTCCGCTTCGAGCCGGGCGAGGTCGACCAGCTCGACCTCTACGCCCGGGCCATGCTGGCCAACGGACTCATTACGGACGGCATGCCGGTGAGGTTGACGTACTTGTTCCTCGACGGGGGCGAACCGGTGTCGCGTTCCTGGGAGCCGTAGTCCAACTACAGTGTGGGCGTGAAGCTAAGGCAGACGCGCACAACCTCTTACATCGGTCCCGGCCTCGTCGTCGTTGCGTGCTTGATTCCGCTCTGGCTGTGGGCCAGAGCGGCGCCCGTGGGATTCCGCTTCGGCGACACCACGGCGACACTTCGGTCCATCGCGGTGTTATGTGGGTTGGCCGGGATCGTCGCGTTCTCCTGCAACCTGGTGCTGGGGGGCAGGGTGGCTCTACTCGAGCCCTTCTTCGGTGGACTCGACAAGATGTACCGGATCCACCACCGGGTCGGACTCGTGTCGTTCAACCTTCTGCTGGCGCACGGGTTCTTGATGCTCGCGTCGGCGGCCACCGATTCGTTCGACGCGGCGGTTCTGCTCGTGCTTCCGTCGCCCAACTGGACGGTGACGCTGGGCGCCCTGGCTCTCGTCGGGATGATCATCGTGATGGGTTTCACGCTGTACGCGCACCTGAATCACGAGGTCTTCCTCTGGGTGCACCGGTTCTTCGGACTGGTATTCGCACTCGGGGCGCTGCATGCCTTTCGAACGCCGGGCACCAAGGCGCTGTCGCCGGGGCTCACCACCTACCTCGCGGTGTTCGTGCTCGCGGGCATGGCAGCTTACGCCTATCGATCGCTGCTCGGAGACCTGTTCGTGCGAAGACGGCAGTATCGCGTTGCGAACATCAACCGAAGGGGAGGAGAGGTCGCCGAGATAACCCTCGCTCCGACCGACGGAACGCTGCCCTTCACTCCGGGCCAGTTCGTGTTCCTCACCTTTCAGTCGAGCTCGATGCACGAATGGTTCCGGCCCTTCTCCCGCGAGCCGTCCGGTCAGACCGAGCTCGTCTCGCTGAAGACCGGAGCGATACGCAAGCAGTTCCATCCCTTCTCCATCACATCCTCGCCCGATCAGCGCGAGTTGCAGGTGGCGATCAAGGCGTCGGGCGACTACACGAACGCGCTCGAGCATCTGCAGGTCGGCGATCAGGCTTTGATCGAGGGCCCCTACGGTTCGTTCTCATACCGTCACGTGCCGCGCCGCAGGCAGGTGTGGATCGCCGGGGGAATCGGCGTCACTCCGTTCCTCAGCATGGCGCGCAGCCTCTCGGACGAGTACGAGGTCGACTTCTACTACGCCGTCAAATCACGCACCCAGGGTTACTTCATCGATGAGTTCGAAGCCCTGACTCGGTCGCATCCGAATCTCAGGCTGATCGCTTTTCCCGAGGACGAGGTCGGCTTCCTCACCGCGGAAGAGGTCGAGCGCCGAAGCGGCGACCTAAGCGAGAAAGAGATCCTGATGTGTGGCCCGAAGGTCATGACTCAGGCGCTCGAGACCCAGTTCAAAGAGCGCGGCATTCCCGGCGCGCGGATCCACTACGAGGAGTTCGGCTTTGTCCGATAAAGAGACTCCTACCACCAGTTCGTGGCTCGCCAGCGACCGCGCCGTCCCGCGCCTCGTAGCGCGGCCCGTGCGTGAGTTTCTCGACACCGAGGTCGCCGGCGGAGTGGTGCTCCTCGTTGCCGCCGCCATCGCGCTCATCTGGGCCAACTCGCCACTGCGAGATTCGTACGAGACCCTCTTGACCACCGAGCTATCGATTGAGGTCGGCGGATACAGGATCGCCGAGGATCTCCAACACTGGGTCAACGACGCGCTGATGGCGCTCTTCTTCTTCGTTGTGGGGCTCGAGGTCAAGCGCGAGCTCGCCATGGGCGAGTTGAGCGACGCCAAGAAGGCCGCCTTTCCTTCCATTGCGGCACTCGGTGGAATGATCGTTCCGGCACTCATCTACGTCGCGTTCAACTTCGGGGGGGAGGGATCGGCGGGTTGGGGGATACCGATGGCTACCGACATCGCCTTCGCGGTGGGCGTTCTCGCGCTCTTCGGCAACCGGATCCATCCCTCTCTCAAGGTGTTTCTGCTGAGCCTGGCCGTCGCCGACGACATCGGGGCGATCGTCGTTATCGCGCTGTTCTACACGTCCGATCTCAATCTCGTTGCTCTAGCGGTTGCCGGAGGACTCCTCGGGGTTGTGGCGCTGCTACGCGCCCTGCGCGTCATCTGGATTCCTCTCTACGTCCTGGTGGGCGCGGCGGCGTGGCTCGCCACCTACGAATCGGGCGTGCACGCCACCATCGCCGGCGTTGCTCTGGGCCTCATGACTCCCGTGCGGCCCAGCCGGGATCCGTCGGAGGACTCCGCCGAATCGCTCGATCCGGACCCCGATCGGCTCGAGGACGGCGAAGGAGAGGGGCTCGCGCCCAAGGTAGTCCGAGCCTGGCGCCTGCGAACCCAGGAACGAGTGGCCGTCGGAGAATATCTCGAGCACCTACTCCACCCGTGGACGAGCTTCGTGGTCATTCCGATCTTCGCTCTGGTAAACGCCGGGGTATCACTGACCGGCGAAGACGTATCGAACGCGCTGTCGTCCCCGATAACCCTGGGAATCGTCGCCGGGCTCGTCGTCGGAAAGCTGGCCGGGATCTCACTGTTCGCCTATGCGGCTCAACGGTTCGGTTTCGCCGAAGTCCCCGAGGGAGTGTCCGGCAGCCAGATCATGGGGGCCGCGGCGATCGCCGGAATCGGTTTCACGGTCTCGCTCTTCATCACCGAGCTCGCCTTCGACGAGGCGGCCCTCATCGATGAGGCGAAGGTCGGGATTCTCGCAGCCTCGGCACTGGCGGCTGCTCTGGGAGCGGCTGTCCTGCGGTTCGGCGGCCGATCCGGTGGGTCGGAGGACTTGTCACAGGCGCGCGAGACAATGGGTGAGTGACGAGCACGCCCGTCCCTACCGCCATCGAGCATTTCTCCGAGCCCACGCAACGGTGGTTCTCCAGCGCGTTCGAAGGCGCAACCGACGCGCAGTCGGGGGCCTGGGATGCCATCACTGCCGGCGACGACGCCCTTGTCATCGCGCCGACGGGCTCGGGCAAGACGCTCGCGGGATTCCTGTGGTCCATCGACCGGCTGCTCACGGGCGAGCCCGTCGACCCCAAGAAGCGTCTGAGGGTGCTGTACATCTCCCCGTTGAAGGCCCTAGCGGTCGACGTCGAGCGAAACCTGCGCGTCCCTCTTGCCGGCATCACGGCGGCCGCCCAGTGGATGGGCGCATCCGTGCCCGAGGTTACCGTGGGGGTGCGGACGGGTGACACACCGCAGGACGAGCGGCGCCGCTTCACCTCGTCTCCTCCAGACATCCTGATCACGACTCCCGAGTCGCTCTTTCTGCTGCTGACCTCGCAGGCGCGCGAGCAGTTGCGTCAAATCGAAACCGTGATCGTCGACGAGGTCCACGCGCTGGTGCACAACAAACGCGGGGCTCACCTGGCGCTCAGCTTCGAACGGCTCGACGAGTTACTCGAGCGCCCGGCGCAGCGCCTGGGACTCTCCGCGACGGTGAGGCCACCGGAAGAGGTCGCCGGTTTCCTCGGGGGCCGGCGCCCGGTGAAGGTCATCAATCCATCGAGCGACAAACGCTTCGACCTCTCGGTGGTCGTGCCCATCGAGGACATGGCCGATCCCGCGACGGCGGACCCTCCCGGCCCAGCCGGTGAGCACGGCGGAGATGCGGCCTTCGAGGATGCGGCACAGGTCTCGCAGGCGTCACGCAGCGTGTGGCCGCACGTTGAAGAGAGATTGCTCGACCTCGTCGAGGCCCACAAGTCGACGATCGTGTTCGTGAACGCCCGCCGGGTGGCCGAGCGACTGTGCACGCGCCTCAACGAGCTCGCGAACGAACGAGCAAGGGCGAGCGAGCGGGGCGAGCGGGTGGAACAAGCCGGGAGAAGCGAGTCCGATGACGTGACCGTGGCGCGCGCTCACCACGGCTCGGTTGCACGCGAACAGCGCGTCCTCATCGAAGAAGAGCTGAAGGCCGGCCGGCTACCTGCGGTCGTCGCGACCAGCTCGCTCGAGCTCGGGATCGACATGGCCTCGGTGGATCTCGTCGTTCAGGTCGAGGCCCCGTCCTCGGTTGCGTCGGGACTTCAGCGCGTAGGTCGCGCCGGGCACCAGGTCGGCGAGGTCAGCCGCGGCGTGTTCTTCCCGAAGTTCCGCGGCGACCTGCTCGAGACCTCCGTGGTGGTCGAGCGCATGCAGCAGGGCGCGATCGAGGCGATGAGCTACCCGCGCAACGCGCTCGACGTCCTGGCCCAGCACATCGTCGCGATGGTGGCGATGGACGACTGGGAGGTCGACCATCTCGAGAAAACCGTGCGGCGGGCGGCTCCCTTCGCCGAGCTTCCTCGCAACGCGCTCGAGGCGACGCTCGACATGCTGTCGGGCCGCTACCCGAGCCACGAGTTCGCCGAGCTCAGGCCGCGCCTCAACTGGGACCGAGGTACGGGCGTGCTCTCTGGGAGGCGGGGGGCCCAGCGGCTGGCGGTGACCTCCGGAGGAACGATTCCGGACCGGGGGCTGTTCGGCGTCTTCCTTGCCACGGAAGGCGGAGCGCGGGTCGGCGAGCTCGACGAAGAGATGGTCTACGAGTCTCGTCCCGGCGACACGTTCGTGCTGGGTACGTCCAGTTGGCTGATCGAGGACATCAGTCACGACCGAGTGCTCGTCACGCCGGCTCCCGGTGTTGGCGGACAGATGCCGTTCTGGCGGGGCGACGCTCCGGGGCGGCCGATCGAGCTCGGACGGGCGCTGGGCGCGTTCGTGCGCGAGGTGACGCACGCGAGCGATTCCGCCAGATCGGAGCGGCTCTCCTCTGCCGGCCTCGACCGCCTCGCGGCCTCCAATCTCGTGCAGTACCTCGAAGAACAGAAGGACGCGGCCGGCACCGTCCCCGACGACCGGACGATCGTCGTCGAACGTTTCCGGGACGAGATCGGAGACTGGCGCCTGTGCGTGCACTCGTTCTTCGGTGCGCGCGTGCACGCCCCGTGGGCCCAGGCAATCGAGACGCGCGTGCGCGACGAGCTCGGTGTCGACGTGCAATGCATCTATACCGACGACGGCATCATCGTTCGCCTACCGGAGGCCGATGTCCCCCCACCGGGCAGCATCGTCTCTTTCGATCCCGACGAGATAATCGAGATCGTCACCTCGCAGGTCGGAAGCTCGGCTCTGTTCGCGAGCCGCTTCAGGGAGTGCGCCGCCCGGTCGCTGCTGCTGCCGCGCCGTCGCCCGGGGAGCAGGACACCTCTGTGGCAACAGCGTCAGCGGAGCGCCAGACTCCTCCAGGTGGCGAGCAAGTACGAGTCGTTCCCGGTCGTGCTCGAAGCTTTTCGAGAGTGCCTCCAGGATGTCTTCGACCTTCCCGCTCTCGGCGAGTTGATGGCCGCGATCGCCCGGCGTGAGGTTCGGATCGTCGAGGTCGAGACACCGCTGCCCTCACCGTTCGCGTCCTCGTTGCAGTTCGGCTTCGTGGCGTCGTTCATGTATGAGGGCGACGTGCCGCTCGCCGAGCGACGAGCGCAGGCCCTCAGCCTCGACCGCTCATTGCTCGCGGAGATCATGGGACGAGAGGAGTTGCGAGAGCTGCTCGACGACGCATCGCTCGCGCAGCTCGAGCTCGAACTTCAACTGCTGACCGACGAGCGAAAGATTCGCGACGCGGATGGTCTTCACGACGCGCTGCGCCTCCTCGGCGATCTGACTGGAGACGAGATCAGACCGCGGTCGCAGCATCCCGAGAAGGTTGAATGGTGGCTGCAGGAACTTCAGTCGTCGCGTCGTGCTCTGTCGATCCGGGTGTCGGGTGAGGAGCGGTTCATTGCAATCGAGGATGCAGCGCGCTATCGCGATGCACTCGGCTCAGCGTTGCCGCCGGGTGTTCCGGCCGCGTTTCTCGACCCCGTTGCCGATGCGCTCGGTGACCTCACCGGACGCTACGCTGCTCGGCGCGGGCCCTTCGTTCCCGAGGACGTCGCCGGCCGTTACGGACTCGGCGCAGGATTGGTTCGTTCGGCGTTGCAGACGCTCGAGATCGACGGGCGCGTACTCGAGGGGGAGTACCGGCCCGGGGGGAGTGGGCGCGAGTGGATCGACTTAGATGTCCTGCGCAGATTGCGACGCATGTCGCTGGCGGCGTTCCGAAAAGAGGTCGAGCCCGCACCACCGGAGGCCCTCGCTCGATTCGTTCAGGCGTGGCATGGGATGGAACCGCAGCGCCGCACCGAGGGTTTACGCGGCGCTTCCATCGACGACATGTTCAGGGTCATCGAACAGCTGCAGGGTGTGCCGCTCGTCGCGTCCGCGCTCGAGCGCACGATGCTGCGGGCGCGTCTTCCTGGATACAGACCGGCGCTGCTCGACGAACTGTGCGCGTCCGGCGAGCTCGTGTGGTGCGGCGCGGGACCTCTCGGAAGCGACGACGGCTGGATCAGCTTCGCTTTGGCGGACCGCGCCGACCTGCTTCTGCCCGCACCGGTCGAGGCTGACCTCTCGGCCGATGCACGCGCCGTTCACGACGCACTGGCGTCGAGGGGAGCGTCGTTCTTCAGACAGATCGCCGAAGCGACGGGCTCCACCGACGACTCCGAGTCGTTGTTGTCGCTGTGGGAGCTGGTCTGGGCTGGGCTCGTCACGAACGACACGCTGGCACCGCTTCGCTCGCTGCTCTGGGGAGGCCGGCCTTCATCTCGGCCCAGCCGGCGTCGCCGGCGCGGGCCGGCGTGGCCCTCGCGCCTCGGACCTCCCGCGGGGGCCGGACGCTGGAGCCTCGTGCCCCGGCGGTCGACCGACAACACGCGGCGAGCCCATGCCCTCACCGAGCAGCTTCTCGAGCGCCACGGCATCCTGACCCGGGGCGCGCTCGCGTCCGAACGGGTGCCGGGCGGCTTCGCGGGCATCTACCCGGTGCTCAAGGCGATGGAGGAGTCGGGACGCTGCAGGCGCGGCTACTTCGTCGACGGCCTGGGCGGGGCTCAGTTCGCGCTCGCCGGCGCGGTCGACCGGATGCGCTCGCTGGTCGACAACAATGACGGAACTTCCACTGCGGTCGTCGCCGCAACCGATCCCGCGAACCCGTACGGCGCGGCGCTGCCGTGGCCCGATCGCGAGGACAGATCCTCGACCGCCTCGGGCAAGAAGACCGGGCGAGCGGGCCGTAAGGCAGGCGCGGTGGTTGTGCTTGTCGACGGCCGGCTGGCCCTGTACGTCGAGAAGGGGGGCCGGACCCTGTTGTCGTACTCGGACGACGGCGCGGTCCTGCGTCCAGCCATCGATGCTCTCGTCCTTGCCGCGCGCGAGGGACTTCTGGGGAAACTTGCGGTCGAGAGGGCAGACGGCGAGGCCGTGATGGACACTCCGCTCGCAGAGGCTCTCGTCGACGCCGGTCTGCGCTTCACTTCCCGCGGACTCCGGCTGCGTGCCTGAGGGCGACACCGTATGGCTCGCCGGCCACAACCTTCGCCGCGCGCTGGCGGGGGAGCAGCTTGTCCGCACCGATTTCCGAGTTCCACGCTACGCAACCACCGATCTCTCGGGGCGGAGAATCCTCGACGTCGTGTCGCGTGGGAAGCATCTCCTCTGGAGGCTCGAGAGCGATCTGACCCTTCACACCCACTTCATGATGGACGGTTCTTGGCACCTCTACCGGCACGGACAGCGATGGCGATCACCAGGGTTCGAGGCCCGCGCCGTGCTCGAGACCGAGAGGTGGCAGGCGGTCGGCTTTCGCATGCCCGCGCTCGACCTCATTCCGACGGAGCGGGAGGACGAGATCGTCGGGCATCTCGGGCCCGACCTCCTGGGTGACGACTGGGACGCAGGTGAAGCGACCGCCAGGCTCGAGGCGCGCGCGGACATGGCCATCGGCGAGGCGCTCCTCGACCAGTCGGTGATGGCGGGTGTGGGCAATGTCTACCGTTGCGAGATCTGCTTTTTGAGGGGGCTCGATCCGTGGACTCCCGTGCCCGACGTCGCCGATCGCCGAGGTGTGATCGATCTCGCCAAGCGGCTGCTCGAGGCCAACCGCCACTCTGCGAGGCACGTCACCACCGGCGTCGATCTTCGGGGGCGAACCCACTGGGTTTACGGACGAAAAAACAGGCCCTGCCGCCGCTGTGGAACCCCCATACGCAAGGCGGACCAGCCTTCTTACGGTTCCGAGCGCATTGTCTATTGGTGCCCCCCGTGCCAGCCTTCACAAGAGCGCAAAGGGGACTCATGAGCGGACTTCTTCACAGAATCTCAATGCGAGTGGCGGTCGTAACCGTGTGGTTTGGGTAGCTTGGTGAGCACCGTGCCCCCGATGAGACGTCCCACCAGGAAGGTCAGCGAGGTCATCACCTCCAAGCCGTGGGCCGACCCCTCGTCCGATACGCTCGAATGGCTCGCTTCCCTGCTC
Organism: Actinomycetota bacterium; assembly: GCA_050693895.1. Lineage (GTDB taxonomy): Bacteria > Actinomycetota > CADDZG01 > CADDZG01 > WHSQ01 > WHSV01. The sequence continues at coordinate 82,548 of JBOGWS010000079.1, forward strand.
CAGACCGAGGGCGTCGACCTGATGCGCGCCAGCTTCACCGAACTGCAGCGAGGCACGCCGGTCTACGTCGACGGCGACGCGGACGTGCTCGAGGTGCAGCGGTTGATGGCCCGCAACCACATCCGCAGCATCCCGGTCGTCAGTGCGGGCAGTGTGATCGGAATAATCGATCTCCTGGAGCTGGCGATGATGGACCAGGACCTGTCCGACATCGACCTGTCCGAATCGATAACAGCCGACTAACCCCACGTCACCGAAAATGGGGCCTGCGCGGGTAGGCGGGCCAGGCGTTCTAGTCTGGAGGTCAACGATTACGAAACAGGGGTGAAGTTCATGTACGACGCGTTCCGTAACCAGTTGCCGGATAGCGACTCAGAGGAAACCCAGGAATGGATCGAGGCTCTCGATCTGATCATCGACGGAAACTCGCCGGCGCGCGCCCGCTACCTCATGACCCGCCTCCTTTTTCACGCCCGGATGCGAAGCATCGGGCTCCCGGCACAGGTCTCGACGGACTACATCAACACGATCTCTCCCGAGGAAGAGCCCTATTTTCCCGGCAACGAAGAGGTCGAGCACAAGGTCCGCCGGATCATCCGATGGAACGCCGCCGCCATGGTCAGCCGGGCGAACAAGGCCCTCGACGGCATCGGCGGGCACCTCTCCACGTACGCGAGCGCCGCGAGCCTCTACGAGGTCGGCTTCAACCATTTCTTTAGGGGCAGGGAGCATCAGGGTGGCGGAGACCACATCTTCTTCCAGGGACATGCGGCCCCCGGCATCTACGCGCGCAGCTTTCTCGAGGGCCGGTTCGACGAGGGCAAGCTCGACGCCTTTCGCCGGGAGGCCCTGTATCCCGGCCTGTCGAGTTACCCGCACCCTCGCCTCATGCCCGAGTACTGGGAGTTCCCGACCGTCTCCATGGGGCTGAGCCCCCTCAACGCGATCTATCAGGCCCGCTTCAACCGTTACCTCCAGCACCGGGGCATCAGGGACACGAGCCAGCAGAGAGTCTGGTGCTACCTCGGAGACGGTGAGATCGACGAACCGGAGTCGACCGCCGCACTCACGCTCGCCGCGCGCGAGGGCCTCGACAACCTGATCTTCGTCGTCAACTGCAACCTCCAGCGCCTCGACGGCCCGGTGCGCGGCAACGGCAAGGTCATCCAAGAGTTCGAGCGCATCTTCCGCGGCGCCGGATGGCACGTCATCAAGGCCATTTGGGGACGGGAGTGGGACCCGCTCATTGCGGATGACGCCGAGGGCGTGCTCGTCCACAAGATGAACACGACCGTCGATGGTGAGTTCCAGAAGTACGCGGTCGAGTCCGGCGACTACATCCGCGAGCACTTCTTCGGACCCGACCCCCGCCTGAAGAAGCTCGTCGAGCACCTCAGCGACGAGGAGCTCAAGAAGCTCAGGCGCGGCGGGCACGATTATCGCAAGGTCTACGCGGCCTACGCCCGGGCGGTCGAGCTCAAGGACGCCCCCGTCGTGATCCTCGCCAAAACGGTGAAGGGTTGGACGCTCGGTGGTGCTATCGAAGGCCGCAACGTCACTCACCAGGCGAAGAAGCTCTCCGAGGAGGAACTCAAGAAGTTCCGCGACACGCTCGAGCTGCCGATCAAGGATGAGGACCTCGCCGAGGGCCGGCCTCCCTACTACCACCCGGGAGAGGACTCGGAGGAGGTCCAGTACCTCAAGCAGCAGCGCCAGAAGCTCGGCGGTTACGTTCCCTCACGCAAGGTGAGCTTCCCGAGCATCGAGCTTCCCAAGCCCGCCCTCTACGACGAGTTCAAGGCGGGATCGAAGGGACAGCCTGTCGCCACGACGATGGCTTTCGTCCGCCTCCTGCGCAAACTGATGCGGGACAAGGAGATCGGGGATCGCGTGGTTCCCATCATTCCCGACGAAGCCCGCACCTTCGGTATGGAGTCGCTGTTCCCCGAGTTCAAGATCTATGCGCCTTTCGGCCAAACCTACGAGCCCGTCGACGCCGAACACCTGCTCGCGTACCGGGAGGCGACCGAGGGCCAGATCCTCGAAGAGGGAATCACCGAGGCCGGCTCGATGGGGTCGCTCATCGCGGCGGGAACCTCGTATGCGACACACGGCGAGCCGATGATTCCCTTCTTCATCTTCTATTCGATGTTCGGCTTCCAGCGCATCGGCGATCAGATCTGGGGCTTCGGCGACCAGCGCGGCCGGGGCTTCATGCTCGGCGCCACCGCGGGACGAACGACGCTGAACGGAGAGGGCCTCCAGCACCAGGACGGACATTCGCCCCTGCTGGCCTCGACGAACCCAGCGTGCGTCAGCTACGACCCCGCGTTCGCGTACGAGATCGCGGTCATCATCAAGCGCGGGCTCGAACGCATGATCGATCGCGACGAGGACGTCTTCTACTACCTCACCCTGTACAACGAGCCGGCCCCCATGCCTCCGATGCCGGAGGGAGTCGAGGAGGGTATCCTGCGCGGCCTTTATCCGTTCAGCAAGCCGCAGGACGAGCGCAAGCACCACGCTCAGATTCTCTCCAGTGGTTCGATCATGCCGAGCGCACTCAGGGCTCAGGAGGTCCTCGCCGAAAACCACGATGTCGCCGCGACCGTGTGGAGCGCGCCGAGTTTCCAGCAACTTCGTACGGATGCGCTCGAAACCGAGCGGTGGAACCGCTTCCACCCGGAGCAGCCGAAGAAGACGCCTTACGTCACTCGCAGCCTGGAGCACAGCGAGGGACCGGTCGTCGCGGTCACCGACTACATGAAGGCGATCCCGGACCAAGTCGCTCGGTGGATCCCGCAGCGCTATCTATCGCTCGGAACCGATGGGTTTGGTCGCTCGGACGGGCGCGAGGCCCTTCGCCGGCACTTCGAGGTCGACCACGAGCACATTGTCGTCGCCGTGCTCGCCGCGCTATCCGAGTCGGGAGAGGTCAAGCCGGAGGAGGTCAGCGAAGCGATCAAACGATACGGCATCGATTCCGAGAGAATCTCGCCGCTCTTCGCCTGAACGATCCCGAGCGAGATAAGAAAAGGGCCCGGAGAATTCTCCCGGGCCCTTGGTCGTTCATCCGACGGTCTCAGGTCCTGCGCAAGAAGAAAATGATTCCGAGAATCAGGAACACGACCAACAAGATCGTGACGATTTCCAAGGCCCACCTCCGTGTTTGTACGCCGTGGCCATCCAGGGCCATGCCGTGTGGACTCAGTGCCCACCGCACAGATGTACCCGCAGGAAGGGACAGGAAACCGGTTACTGGTCGGCCGAGCCCGTCAGCCGGCGCACCGCTCGGCGCACGGGGCGGCGGGTCTCGCGTTCCTTCAACTCGCGCGCCATGTCCTCCATGCTCACGTAGCCGCGCTCGGGGAACAGAGCGTGCCGTCGCTGGTGCACGAGGAGATACAGGTCCGCTTCGGTTGCCCGGGGAAAGATCTCGTGCAGGTTCTCGTCGCGGATCGCCTCGATCGCGGGCGTGTAGATGTTCGTGTACCAGTGCTCCGCGACAACCGGTGGGGGCACGACCTCGTTTCGTTCCAGCATCAGTCTGTAGCCGTACATCTGGATGAGCTCGAGCAAGGCCGGATAGCCGTCGGGCCTACTGAACTCGATGTTGACGTCGGGCAGAGCTTCGGCCAGTCCGCTCTCCTCGAGGAAGATGCGCTCCTGCTCGGCGAAGATGACTCGTCCCAGATCGAGTCCCTCCGGAAGGGCGCGACGGGGATGCAGCTCGGTGACTTCGGCGTCGATGTATTCGATCTTCTTCTGCTTGGCGATAGCCACCCGGTGATGCCCGTCGACGACGAAGTACATGTCGTTGAGCTTGTAGACCACGATCGGAGGAAAGCCACCCTCCGGGTAGGCGAGCTCGAGGCTACGCCAGCGCTCCTGCACGTCGTGTCGCCGGGGCAGGAAGTTCTTGTCGAACTCCATGTTGCGACCGGCCGTGCCGACGATCTTCGCCACCTCGATCGGCATCAGCCCTAAGTAGGTCTGGTCGAACAGGCGAAGACGCTCTCTGACCTCATCGAGATCCTTGAGCGTCGCCGACTTCTTGCCTCCCGTGACCGCGCGGCCGAAACGCCGGTAGGCCTCACGCCTGCGGGCTCGTTCGAAGGTCGACGTCTCGGGAAGGTCGCTCCAGGGCACTCAGGACCCCCGTTGAAGGGGTGTCATGTTCTCGTCATACCTCTATTAGCCGATGACCGACAGTGTTGATGATGCGAGTCTCATCGATCTGGAGTTCTTCAACCTGCCGGCCGTAGGGGTGGATGTGCCCATGAAGAAGAACACTAGGTGACAGCCGCTCGACGAGCCTGTGAAATGCGGCGAATCCCTCGTGACACGGATCGTCGTCGTCCCCGACACCCAAAGGCGGCGAGTGGGTCAACAACACCTCGAGGTGGCGCGCCGGTTTGGATCGGCGGGTCATCAGGGATCCGAGCCTCGCTCGCGCCTCGAGGGCGATCGCCCTTCGGGTCATCTCCGACTGCGTGTACTGGTTGGGCCCTTGCGTGTAGCGCATCGAGCCACCCAGGCCGGCGATTCTCATGCCGGCGGCATCGGTCACCCGTCCGTCGATGTTCAAGCAACCCTCAGGGCCGGGTGTGTCGCCCTCATTTCGCCCGAAAGAGATCGGCTTGAGGATGTCCTCCGGCGAGACCTCCTGCGGTCTGTGCCTCAAATCGGGGTCGTGATTCCCCGGAACGTACATGAGCGGTACGTTCGCAAGGGTCACGAGCCCTTCGAGATAGTCAAACGGGAGGTCGCCACAGCTCACGATGAGATCGAGGCCCATGGCTTTGAGGTCGGCGCCGTAGAGGCTGTCTTCGACCTCATCCGACACCGCAAGGATTCGCGTCATACGCTGGCGATCCTAGTCGCCCCCGCGCGCGAGCCGGCCCTCTGGGGGGCCGGCTCGTCACATCTACTAACCCTTGACGGCCCCGGCCGTGAGGCCGGCGGTGATGCGTCGCTGGAGTATCAGGGTCATGATGATCATCGGGATCGTAACGATCACACAGGCCGCGGTGATGGTCCCGATCGGTCTCTGGAATTCTACCGATCCGGTAAAGGCTGCGATCGCCACCGGCACGGTCTGAGCGGCCAGGTCGCGTGGGGCGAACGTACTGGCAAGCAGGAACTCGTTCCACGCGTAGACGAACACGATGATCGCCGCTGCGAAGACGCCGGGCGCAGCCAGCGGAAGCACGATCTTGTAGAAGGCCTGAAAGGCCGTCGCTCCGTCGACCCGCGCCTGCTCCTCGAGGTCCTTGGGGATCGACGCGTAGAACGTCGTGAGGATGAAGATCGTCAGTGGCAGTGTGAACGCGGTATACGGGATATAGAGCCCCGGATACGTGTTGAGCAGTCCCAGGCTCCGCCACAGCTCGTACAGCGGAGGCACCAGTGCCACCGATGGGAACAGCGCGACCGCAAGAATCGCCGAGAGGACAAGCACTTTTCCCTTGAGTGGCAGACGCGCGAGCGCGTAGGCGGCCAGCGAACCCACCGTGATGCATACGATCGTTGTGGTTCCCGCGACGATCGCCGAGTTACGTAGGTTATAGCCGAAGCCTTGGTCGAAAACGCTGAGGTAGTTGTCCAGCCCGAACGGTCCCTGAGTCAGTCTCGGACTGTTCAGAGCGGCGTCACCAAGCTTCAGGCTTGTGTTGATTAGCCATACGAAGGGGAACAGGCACCACAGCAGGATGAAACCCAGCATGACGTAACGAGCGATCTTGCGTGGCAGGGAAGTCTCGACGACAACACCGTCCGCGGCCGCCATCTCTATTCATCCTCCACGTTGAGCACGAAATCCCTGCCGAGCGCCCTCACGAAGAGGACTCCGATGATGAGCACCATGATGAAAGTAAGGGTGGATAAAGCGGAGCCGAACCCCGGGTTCGGGGTTTGGACGACGTATCGTTGAACGAGGATGGATAACGACTCCGTCCCGAACGTCCCCCCGGTCATCACCTGAGGAAGGTCGAACACACGCAGGGCATCCACCGTACGGAAGAGAAGTGCGACCAGGATCGCCGGCTTTAGCAACGGCAAGGTGATGTTCCAGAAGCGCTGCCACGTATTGGCGCCGTCGACGCGCGCGCTTTCGTACATCTCGTTGGGGATCGTCTGTAAGCCCGCAAGCAGGAGCAATGCGACGAACGGAGCCGTCTTCCAGGTGTCGGCGAAGACGATCGAAAACATCGACCAGCCCGGTTGACCGAGCCAGTTGAAGCGGTCGAGTCCCAGCGCGTAGTTCACAAACCCCGGCGTCACGCTGAACATGAAGTACCAGAGTTGCGCCGCGATCACGGTCGGGATCACCCAGGGAACGAGAATCGCAGCTCTCGTGACACCTCTTCCCCTGAACACCTGGCTCATGATCAGCGCGAAACCGAGACCGATGAGGAACTCGGCTCCCACCGAAGTAACTGTGAATATCGCCGTCGCCTGCACGGCATCCCAGAAACGGGGCGTCGACAGCGCTTCGGTGTAGTTCTCCAGGCCTCCGAAGCCCTCCCTCAGGCGGCCCTGGTAGAGGTAGAGGCTCAGTATCACTGCATAGATGATCGGGAACGCCGCAACTAGGGCCATCACGAGCACGGACGGCGACAAGAAGAAGCGCGCTAATGCCCTATCGGAGAGAGATCGCTTTCCTTTAACCGTCGGAGCTCGACCCGCAACAGTGGTAGCTGACACGGTGTCTATGCCTTTCTAGAAGGGTTGTTGACCGACGGTCACTGAATACTTTCCTCGAGGAACGTTCCGACCGCCTCCACGGCCTCCTGAGGATCCTTCTCACCGTTGTAGGCAGGAAAGATCTCCTGCTGAATCGTCACGCTGATGTCGTTCCACGTCGGTGCCGGCGGGCGTGGTTTCGCGTCCGGTAGCACATCGCCCAGAAGCGCCATGACGGGGTCGTCCTGCAGGTTCTCGTACACCGACGCCATCGTCGGCGGCAACGAGGACTTCCCGAGCAAAGTCTGGACCTCTTCGTTGGTCGAAGCCCACACCACGAATTCCTTGGCAGCCTCCTTGTTGTCGCTGAACGCGCTCACGGCGTTGTTGAAGCCACCAAGGGCAGAGATGGTTCCCTCTCCGGTAAATGTCGGAAGCGGGGCGATGTCGAACTTCCCTGCGACCTCGCTTTCCGCCTTGACGCTGGCGAGCCCGTAGACGTAGGGCCAGTTGCGCATGAACACCGCATTGCCTGACTGGAACTCGTTGCGGGACTCCTCTTCGAGGAAGGTGTTGAAGCCCGAGGCAAAGAACCCGCTCTCGTTCGCGTCACGCATGAACTCGACCGCCTCTAGGGCGATTTCGTCGTCCCAAAGGACCTCGGATGCGTCTTCGTTGAAGAGCTCGCCACCGGCTCCCCAGTAGTACTCGAGGAAGTTGACGACCAGGCCCTCGTACTGGGCACCCTGGCCCACGAAGGGCGCGATGTCCTCCTGCTCACCGACCTCCATTCCCACCTGCATGACCTCGTCCCAGGTCGTCGGAGGCTCGTCGACCAAGTCGGTCCGGTAGTAGAGGAACCCGGCGTTGCTGTTGTAGGGAGCGGCCCACAGCTCGCCCTCCCAGGTTGCGGACTCGAATGCTCCGGGGATGGTCACATCTTCGATCTCTCCTCGGACGTCTTCAAGGCTTTCGAGCCATCCGTTGACCGCGTACTCGCCGGTCCAGATGACGTCCATTCCGAGGACGTCGAAACCGGACTCCTGAGCGTTCAACTCGAGGCTCTGCTGTTGCCGTTGCTCGCCCGCATCATCCGGCAGTCGCTCGATGGTGATGGGATTGTCGGGGTTCTCCTCGCTCCACATTTCGGCCACCTCGCGGTGGACTCCACCAGGAGCGGCCTCGGAGCCGCCGATCGCCCACGACAGTTCGCCGCCGCCGTCGCCACTTCCGCCGTTGTCGTCGGGCGAGGTGCCGGCGCAGGCCGCAGCCACGAGGGCCACCACCACGAGGATCGCTGCGAAGTGAACTTGGTGCCGAGCTCGCAATCGCAATTTCATGTGTCCCCCAGTCCAGTATTCGGACGGGTGGCCCTTGGCTCGATCACCCATCCTGACCTCCAACAGCAGGGG
>JBOGWS010000080.1:0-143264 GCA_050693895.1 Actinomycetota bacterium
ACCTAGAGACGTGGAATTGGTGTGACACAGGTGCCGAAGCCAGTGTCGCCCAGGAGCCGGAGCCGGGTCGGAGAGTGGGACAGAGGTGCCGAAGCCAATGTGGGACAGAGGTGCCGAACTTTCACACTGGAGCACGACACCTGCGGGTGCCCTCGGCAGGATTCGAACCTGCGACACACGGTTTAGGAAACCGATGCTCTATCCCCTGAGCTACGAGGGCCACGATCCCCGATTCTAGTGGCGTGCTCCCCGCGACGCCGGCTTGAGCTCCGCTGCCTCGAGCCCTATCAACGCGCTGCTGATCAGATTCTTCCGCGAACCTCAGTCGAAGGACTCGAGAGACAGGCCTGCTGAGTGGATATCACAGGGCCACTTGAGTCATGATCGGATCTTGTGTCCCCATGAATGGCACCGGCTCTTTCCGCTGTCGCATCCCGGTTTGGGAAGGCCGGACGGCTCCGGTACTCTACGGTTCCACGATCGAGGTGAGACATTGGGACACGGCCAGACTGCTTCATTCGCATTCTCCATCGCCGCCGGTGCGAACGGCAATTGTGTGGGCAATTTAACCCCGGCGGACCGAGGTGGGAAGCATGATTCGCCACTGTAAGTGGGCAGGTTCACGAAAGCTCCGCCCCGCAATCTCAAACCACCAAGAGAGCTAGGGCCACCGTTGGTCTTGGCTAGTGGACATCGACTTGTCCAAGGTGAGGGTGTTCGAAATCTGGTCACCCGCTCTGAAAATTGTAAACCCCTGGTCGAAGGAAGATATGAATCTAGGGACAGGCCGCTCCTGAACAGGTCGACACGGAACGCAGACGAGTCGCCAATTGCGCCGCGTTGGACGGCGGGTCACCAGTATTGAAGCTGTTGTCGAGCTGCCAAGGGTCGTCGGGACCGTAGTACTCCTTGACCGAGGTTCCTGCGTACTCGATGTAGGTCCATGACGGGTTCCATAACGACGTCCATGTCGGTGGAGAGACACCGTTGTTCTCATGCCAGTATTCGATGAGGATGTCCTCGCGCGACGAACTCAACATGTGTTTGCCGTCGACTGTGTAATTCGGTGTCACACCCACGAGATCATAGACGGTAGGTGCGATGTCAATCGTGGCGACGATGTTGTCTCGGGCATCTCCTGCCGGTAGTTGTCCGGGCCAGCTAACAAACATGGGGATTCGCACCGACTCGTTGTATGGGTAGCGTTTGAGAAACAGCTTGTGCTCGTACCACTCGAATCCATTATCTGAGAGGAACACAATTATGGTGTTCTCCTCTCCCAAGGCGTCAAGCCTGTCAAAGATCGCCTCTCCCATATTGTCGACGGAGATAAGGCTGCGGAGCTGCTTGGCACGGGTTTCTAGCACGTTGGATTTCTTGGTGGACGTGTTCTGCACGTAGGTAGGTTTGTCCGAACGGTCCGCCTCCAGCGTCGCTGGACTGTCTTCGAAGGCCGGGATCGTGGCATTCGCGTGCTGGGTGTCCGGTGTATAGGGCTTGTGAGGTGCCCACGGGTGTACGTACATCAACCACGGCGTTGAGTCGCTCCGCTCAAAATCGTTCAGGAAGCCGATGGCCCTGTCTCGGATGAAGTCGGTCGAATACTGGTTGGTCGATACACTCTGCCCGTTGACGTTAAAGGTTGATCCGAAGTAGCCATAATTAGTGAATGTCGCCCAGCGGTCGAAGTTGGGTGGATTCGCTCCCCAACCATTCAAGAACTTGCCGGTAATGGCTGTTGAGTATCCATTCTGACGAAGCTGATATTGGATACTACGTTGCTGCTCGCTTACCTTCCAGCTCTTCCCGGCATTGAATCGTGTCCCATGATTGTGTGAGTACAACCCGCTGAAGGTCGAGATTCTCGACGGACAGCATAGAGGTTGGGTGGCCACAGCATTGCGGAATTCGGTCCCGCCTTCGCGAACCTTCGCCATTATCTTCGGCATCATTTTGTAGGTATCCGCCGACGCTCTTTGGTCATCGGTCATGATGACGAGGATGTTGGGTCGCTCGACCGCAGCGGCCTGTGCGTTCGGCGCCCCGGTGGACGACGGTCGTTCGAACAGCAAAACGAAGCCCAAGGTCAGAACGAGAGTGATACGAAGCGCCAGCGTCAACATGTAACCGACCCCCCCAGATCGACACATCCGAATCTCATGTAACAACAGATGAAAGTGTGTCGAAAGGGTGCTTCGGCTCCTCATTCCAATGAGTTTTCTGTGTGGGTGAAAGGTCAATCGTTTTTCTTTGTCGGATCGTCGGGCTCCTGGGGACCAGGAGAACTTGAGCTGCGCGATGGTTCCTTTGCGCGAGTCCAAGTAACACTCCCGAGAACAGCCTCTCGTCAACGCGCTGCTCGGAGTGTTTTCGCAGAAGATAGGTGGCAGAGCACCAGAGCGCACCGGCCCGTCTGCAACCTGTGGTTTCCTCGAAATCTCGAAGCAGGAGGCTCCAGGGACGGCAGGAATGGTCCGACCGGTGCCGGGCAGCTAGAGTGGGCGAGCCGGTTCAGACCGGTGTTTACTTCGATGCATTTTGCGACTGATTCGGTGCAGCCGACGGGGGGTGGAGTTGCGCTCGTGTGGATTGTCGTATCTGGATGGCTGGGGCGACCCCATTTCGCGGGCCCTGGGTTGCGCTGAATGAGACCGCTTGCCGACGGAAGTCTCGACCCTCAGGGTCCGGCCGCCCGGACGATCGCCGACCTCTGGTGGATCATGCTCGGGCTCGGCGCGGTGGTGTTCGTCGTGTTCGCCGTTGCGCTGGCCCTCGGTTTGTTCCGACGGCGCCCTCACTCGGGCGACGGATCCAGTAACCAAGCCTCGAGCGCTTCCGGTCGCTGGTTCGCGGTCGTGGGCGTCGTGTTGCCGGCGGTCGTGGTGGTCGTCGTGCTGGCCGCCACGGTCGTTGCAATGCGGGCCGTTCCCAACTCGCCCTCGGGTTCGCCCGGCGCGCTCAAGATCGAGATCATCGGGCACCAGTGGTGGTGGGAGGTCCGCTATTCCGAGGAAGGATTCACGACGGCCAACGAACTCCATATTCCTGTCGGCCGGCCCGTCACCCTTCGATTGAGCGCAACGGATGTGATTCACAGCTTCTGGGTGCCGAGGCTGGCTGGGAAGATCGACATGCTTCCCGACGGAACCAACACGATGGTTCTCGAGGCCGATGCGCCCGGCGAGCACTCCAGTCAATGCGCCGAGTTCTGCGGTATCGGGCACGCCAACATGGCATTGACCGTCGTGGCGGAACCTGAGCAAGAGTTCCTGTCATGGGTGGCCGCACGTCAACGACCGACGGAAGAACCCTCCGGGGAGACCGAGCAGAGGGGACTGGACGTGTTCATGGCGTCGGAGTGCGCCGACTGCCACACCATCCGGGGTGCTTCCGAGGCCGATGCAGCCGACGGGCCTGATCTCACGCACTTCGCCGACCGGCCCGATCTCGGCGCGACTTTCCTGCCGAATACGCGCGCGAACCTGGCCGACTGGATCAGAGATCCCCATGAGATAAAGCCCGGCGTCAAGATGCCCGCGACGGAACTCTCCGAAGAGGAGCTCGATGCGCTACTCGACTATCTGGAGGGTCTCGAGTGATCGAGTCGAAGGGCAAAGGTCCTTCCGTCGAGGCAACCCCCTCCGTTCGCGAGCCCGTTACGCACGACGACTTGAACCGTCTCTGGGCGGATCCACCGGGGCTCTGGGGTCAGCTCAGGGGCGTCCAGAACGACAAGATCGGCACTCGGCTCGTCCTCACCGGTTTCTTCTTTTTGCTTCTCGGTGGAAGCTTCGACTCGGTTCTGATGCGTATCCAACTGGCGGTTCCCGAGAACTCGCTTATCAGCGCAGAGCTCTACAACGAACTGTTCACCAATCACGGCTCCGTGACGATGTTCCTGGTGATCCTGCCGATCTTCGAGGGCTTTGCGATCTTGTTGTTGCCCCTGCTCCTCGGGACGCGCGAGATGCCCTTCCCCCGGCTGGGTGCCTTCTCGTACTGGACCTTCCTGATGGGCGGCCTCCTGTACTACAGCAGCACGCTGTTTCGGCTCGTGCCCAACGCCGGATGGTTCGCTTACACGCCTCTGAGCGGCCCGGAGTTCTCGCCGGACCTCGCTTTGGACTTCTGGATCCTCGGACTCGGCGTTGCCGAGGTCGGAGCGATTGCGGCCGGAGTGGAGATCATCATTGGGGTGCTCAAGATGAGAGCTCCCGGGATGACGCTTACACGGCTGCCGTTGTTCGCGTGGGCTGCGCTAGTGATGGCTTTCATGATCCTGTTCGCTTTCACGCCGTTGATCATCGGTAGCCTTCTTTTGGAGCTCGATCGTGGCTTCGGCACTCAGTTCTTCAACCCCGATCAAGGCGGAAGCTCGCTGTTATGGCAGCACTTGTTCTGGATCTTCGGGCACCCCGAAGTCTATATCCAGTTCGTGCCGGCAGCCGGAGTGGTATCGATGATCCTGCCCGTGTTCATGCGCCGCAAGATCGTCGGCTACACATGGCTCGTCGGTGCATTTGTTGCGGTCGGCTTTCTGTCCTTCGCGCTGTGGGCACACCACATGTTTGCCGTGGGCCTGCCTCCTCTCGTCCTTAGCTTCTTCGCCGGGGCGAGCATGGCGATCGCCATCCCCGCCGGCATCCAGTTCTTCTCCTGGGTTGCCACCATCTGGTCGGGAGGGAAGCCGTTGTGGCGGACGCCATTCTTGTTCGTGCTGGGATTCCTCATCATTTTCATCATCGGAGGGATCACGGGCGTGATGGTCGCCTCGCCACCCTTCGATCTCCAATCTCACGACACCCACTTCGTGGTCGCACACCTTCACTACGTGCTCATCGGTGGCGTCGCGTTCCCGATCTTCGCGGGCGTTTACTACTGGTTCCCGAAGTTCACAGGGAAGCTGCTCGACGAGCGCCTCGGAAGGTGGAACTTCTGGTTGTTGTTCGTCGGTGTCAATGTGACATTCTTCCCGATGCACATCGTCGGGCTCTTGGGGATGCCCCGCCGGGTTTACACGTACGACGCCGACTTCGGTTGGGGCATCTACAACCTGATCTCTACCGCAGGCGTGTTGCTCCTCATCGTTCCCGGCATAGCCATTTTCGTCTTGAACGTCATCCGCAGCTATCGACGAGGAGAGCCTGCGGGGAACAATCCGTGGGGCGCCGACAGTCTCGAGTGGGCCACGACCTCGCCCCCTGCCGAGCACGGATGGTCGGTCCTTCCCATCGTCCGCAGCCGTCACCCCCTATGGGATCAGGACGACCTCCACCGCGGGGACGCGCGCATGGAGCGGTTTGTCAACGCGTTGTCCGAGTGGCCGCTTCGCTGGCGGGCGGCCGTGATCGTGGGCACCGCGAACGGACGACCTCAGGAGGTCTTCCGCGTCTCCGACCCCTCGAGCTGGCCGTTGTTCGCGGCGGGTGGAGTAGTGCTCATCTTCATCGCCGAACTCGTAAAGTTTCGATGGGGGGCAGCCGTCGGCGCTCTTGTGATCATCGGGTCGGCGATCATGTGGAACTGGCCGCAAGTCCCACCCATGACCGTCGATGAAGAGGATGCCTTCGAGCGTGAGCATCACGTCGCGGTCAATGCCGGGGGAAGCGTCGTAGTGGCTGCGTGGGGGATGGGCCTTGCGATCCTTTTCGTCGCCATCGCGTTCGGCGCTCTTTTGCTGGGCTACTTCTACTTGCGACTAGAGAACCCGCAGTGGCCGCCCTCCGGCGTGGCAGAGCCAAGCTTCATGCTGGCCGGAATCGCTGCTGCGCTGGTGGTCGTCGGCGGAATAGCGATCCACCTTGCCCTCCAGCGGCTCAGGGCCGCCAACCAACGTGGGTTCATCATGGGGCTCGTCAGCGCGGTGCTTCTAGCGGTTGCCGGGTTGGTGGTTCAGGCCTTCGATCTCGCGCGGGTCGAGTTCGGCGGCACCGAACACGCGTTCGGATCGATCTTTTTCACCCTTGCGGGATTCGCAACGACGGTCCTGGGAGCAGCAATCATCATGGGCGCAATGACGTTGTTCTGGTCTTGGCGCGGTCAGTACACCGCGCGTCGTCATGCGAACGTTGCCAACATAGTGAGGTTCTGGACGGCAGCGCTCATCGTATGGGTCATCACCTTCGGCACGATCTATCTGGGACCACACCTGACATGACCCCTCGCAATGGCACCGGTGGTGGCGGCGGCGCGAGAACGTCGGTGGAGGGGACGCCGGTTGCGGTAGACGTTTCCCCTGACCGACGAGCGCGCGTCGCCCTTGCCGCGTTCCTCGGGGGCCCCGTGACGGCGCTGACACATTTCATGCTCGTTTACCTCGTCGTGGAGGCGGGTTGCACGGGTGACGGTCCTGGACTTCGAGCTTTCGATCCGCCGGTTACTGACATAGTGACGCTGGCAGTCACCGCGCTCGCGGGAGTCGCTTGTCTCGGCTTCGCCGCGTGGAACCTGTCCCGGTGGCGAGGTCGGAGCCGAGACGAAAACGATGAACCCGGTGATCGATCCGATGATCTCGAGGCTCCGGATCCGGGAGGTTCGTTGGCTCTGTCCGGGCTCCTCCTTGCGTTGCTCTCGCTAGTAACGGTCTTGTTCGTCGGTCTTCCCGCGTTGTTCCTACCCGCATGTTGAGCCTCGCCCATGGCGGCCAACCACCGGAACCTCACGATCTGTGGGCGGCCTGGGATCTGAGTCTCCCGTTGGTTCTCGGGTTGGTCGCCGCGGCGTGGTTCTACGCGCGCGGCCGCGCCACAAAGAGGCGGAGCGATGCGGAGATCTTGAGAACGGGTTGCTTCGCCGGCGCCCTCCTGGCCATCGGCATAGCGTTGATTTCACCCCTGAATGCTCTGTCCGATGCCCTGGCGTCCGCGCACATGGTCCAGCATGTGCTGCTTGTGCTCGTCGCGGCACCGTTGCTGACCCTGAGCGCTCCCTCCGCGACGCTCCTGCGAGGAACTCCAAGCCCTCTCAACAAAGCGATGGGACCGTGGCGGGGGCGGCTAGGTCAGATGTGGCGCCGTCTGCCCATGGTGCGTGATGTGACGGCCCTTTGGCTGCTTAACACGGGGACGCTGTGGTTCTGGCATGCAGCGCTTCCTTATGAGGTGGCGCTCGACAACGAGATCGCCCATGTCACGGAGCACGTCACCTTTTTCGTCACAGCCCTGTTGTTCTGGCGCATGGTCATCGGGGTTCGGGCGACGGAGCGAGTCCCGCAGGGTTTGGGGGCGATGCTCGTGTTCGCAATGGCCCTGCAGAGCGGCTTTCTATCGCTCCTACTTACCTTTGCGCGCACGCCGTGGTACTCGAGCTACGCCACTACGACGAGAGCATGGGGGCTAGAGCCACTAGCGGACCAACAACTCGCCGGGGTGATCATGTGGATCCCAGCCGGTTTGGTCTACCTCGGGGTCGCGTTGGCTCTGTTCGTCTCATGGATTCGAAGCTCCGATCCTGAGGATGTCCCCGCGTGACTAAGCAAACGCGGGGATACATACGCAGTAGCTGATCGAAGGATTCCATTCAGTCCCTTTCAAGATGTGCCGCTTCCACCTGAGCCTCGAATCGAGCAACTTTTCTTTGTGCCCGGCGAGGTCGAAGCGTTCTCCACCCAGCGTGCCCCAGGAATGACAGACTGTCCGGCATGACCGGATCAGATTCCAAGGCAGACCTTCAGCGTTATCTGCAGACCGCTCGAGACGCCCTGCTGTGGAAACTCGACGGGCTCTCGGAGTACGACCTACGTCGCTCATCGACGGGGCCGTGGGGCTGCGCGAAGGCAACGACAACATGGCTCCAGGAGACGAGGAGTGGTGGGAGAGCTACCGGAGCCGACTGGAAGACGTGGCGCGGAAAGTCGATCGAGTCCGAGCTCGGCTCGTGAATGAGGGTCCCTAACCATCGATCGATGTGTACGCGGACCCAACGGCGCGGCATCGTGGATCCATGTTTATTCCGATTGTTCCGATTCGGTGGACACTGGAACACTCCCCCCAAATCGGAGCTGAGGGTCAGTGGGCGCCGAACCTTCACGCGTTACGCGTCATGCTCGGCCGCGGGCCAGGTCGATCAGCCGGCTAAGCACTCGGCCCCCATCGGCACGCAATGCGTTGTGCT
Organism: Actinomycetota bacterium; assembly: GCA_050693895.1. GTDB lineage: Bacteria > Actinomycetota > CADDZG01 > CADDZG01 > WHSQ01 > WHSV01. The sequence goes on from JBOGWS010000080.1 coordinate 8,113, forward strand.
CGTACTCATTGGTGATCCAGGGACGCATACCCTTGATTCTCGAGGCGGTCTCGATGGCGAACCGGCTTTCGACGTACATATCCTCCAAATAGATCGTTCCGGCGGTGGGGACCTCGTTCGAGCGCAGGACATCGGCATCGTAAAGAGATGGCCATTCGTATTGGGCGAGGATCTCGGCGGCCTTCTCGAGAGGCGCCAGCGCGCCGAACTCCCGGAACATCCACGAGAAGACATGCTCGCCCGTGAGCATCTCGGGCGAGTCGTAGTCGGACGGCATCACCCGCTCCGCCGACCACCGGGTCGCAGCTCCGTCCGCGTAACATGCCTCGTGCACGATCGCGTATAGGGGATTTCGGGCGAAGGGCAGCTCCCGCTCGAGGTCGTGCAGGAAAGCCGGCGAATCGGCCGGTAGCTCCATCAGGTAGTGCAGTCGCTCAGCGCCGTCACTCATGCCCAACATGCTTCCGACCTGGCGGAACCGTTCCCGTGTCAACCTGTCCCCGTTGGGCAGTCGAATGTCCTCCGATGCAATGCGGTCGTGCAGTTCGAGAACGCGTCTTCGATCTTCGGGGTAGCGCTCATAGAAGCGGTGGCAGCGTGCGAGGACGCGCCGAAACGTCGCCGAGTAGATCTCGTCGGGAGGTCGGGCAATCGGCGCGACGCCTCCGGTGATGTAGGCCTCGCGCAGAGCACCGGGCGCCAGCGAGAGATAGGTCATCGCACAGAAGCCGCCGAAACTTTGGCCGAGCACGCTCCAGCGCTCCACGCCCAACTCTTTGCGGATCCATTCCGCGTCCCACACGATCGAGTCGGCCCTGAAGTGTTTGAGGAAATCGGCCTGCTGCTGAGGGGTCATAGCGGGAAGCGCGCCGACCGGTGTGGAGCGCCCGGTTCCGCGCTGGTCGAGCATCAGGACGCGATAGTCCTCGAGAGCGCGATCGAGCCAGCCCGGCGCGCTGGGCTCTCGCGTGGGACGCGGCGCCTCGTGACCGGGGCCACCTTGGAGAAACAAAAGGAAGGGCTTGTCGAGTCCCTGGGGATCGCCAACCTCGCGTGCGAACACGGTGATGCGGTTCCCGTCGGGAGCTGAGTGGTCGAGGGGAACTTCGAAGGCGTGCTCGATTAGGACCAGCCCGGGCGAACGGTAGGTTCTCGAGGCCATTTCAGTTCTCCTTCAGCGGCTCGGCGTCTTCTTTGAATTAGGTCCACCGAAACCTAGCCGCTCAGTCCCTTGGAGCGACAACTCAAAGCTGGTCCGCTACCTGATCCGGCCTGTCGCGAGCGCGTCACACCTCCCAAGGAGAAGCGATGCAGAGCGCTTCGGGGCCACTATCTCTTGGTTGGAGGGCCGTCCGACGTGTTCAGCCGGTGCGTTGGCGCACGCCTAGCCCGACCAGGTGGCGGCCGTCCAGCCGATCCGGCCACGGGTGTCGGCATGATGAAAGGTCGCGTAGATCCCGCGACCATCAGCCTTGCCCGCCGTGAAGGCGTACCAGTCCTCCGGAGAGCCGGTCTCGCATGTGACATCGACAGCGACGGTGGCGAAGTTGCGCCCGGGGTAGTCGTAGATGTGGACCGAGTTCGGCTCACCGCCAACCGAAGCGTTGTATTCAGTGGGCCGGTATCCCGAGTTGATGTGGACCGAACCGAACTTCTTGCGCAGGGGTTCGCCGATCCGCTCGCACCAGTCTTTGACAGCGGGCTCGGCCGCCTTTGGCAGGTCCTGCCCGTTCCGACAGTCGAATTCGGCGTAGGCGAAATGGGGAGAGGGGCGGTCCATGCGATCATGGATCTTTTTTCGGCGCGCCCTCATCCGCTTCAACGCCTCGCGGTCCTCGTCGCGCTCGTTGATCGCCTCGCCCAAGACCTTCTCCGCCTCTGCTTCGCGGTCCCTCAGCCGGTCGAGCCTGTCAAGCAGACGGTCTCGTGTGGCAAATCCCTCCTCGATCAGTCCGGAGAGGCTGTCGAGGCGCGCCCCAAGCCGGGAGATCTCCTCATCGCCGCCGTCTGCATCGCCCGCGACCGGGCCCTCGGGAGCTTCCCCGGCGGCGACCCGAAGGCGTTCAATCTCTTCCTCGAGCTCGGCTCCGCGCAGATCCTCGCGAACTTCCTTGACCACGGCGCGTCGTTGGTCCAGCTCCAACCGAATCTCTTTCAGCTCGTCGCGCAACTCGTCCACCCGAGCGTCGACTTTGCTTACTATCTTGTGCGCGCGCTCCGTCTTGGACCGGCCGCGCTTCAGGTCCTTCAGCTTCGCCTCGATTCGCTCGTTCATCTCGGCGACGTTCAATTTCGCCATGGTTCCTCCCCGTATCAGGTTGGAGCCCGACTCGCGGCGGGATCAGCGCGACCCGCTCACTGATCGGGGGCGGATCGGCTACCGCCTTGGACAGAGGCGCTCCTCTGCATACGATGTCGCACTCCATCCACGATATTCAAGGGTTCTTCCCTCGTTGCCGGAACATTGCTGAAGGTCACCGAACACTTCCAGCGTCACCGGCTCGTCACCAGTTCGTCACTGGACAGAAATGACGACTGAGCCACGAGGCGAAGAGAACTAACAAGTTCCTCGGTCACATCTCATGAAATATGGGCGGGCAGCATGACGAATCAGCGTTTTCGGGGCCTTCTGGTGGCGACATGGCGGCGGTAAGCCGCGGCCAGGCGCTCGCCCTCCTCAGTGAGACGGACTGGATCACTCGGCTCGTGCCTTTTCCCCTCCGGCACGTCCCGGTAGAGGATGGCGTTCCTTCGATTGCCAAAGAGGGCGGCGGATGCCCGGACTCTGTCGCCGTAATGCAACCGACGAAGCACTAACGACTCACCCAGCGTCAGTTGGCCGTTGTGCCTCTCCATCAACTCCTTGTGGAGATGTGCCATCCTGCCGACGTTCTCGATGCGAGCAACGATCGCGGGATCCATCACCTCGTTCGGGGGCCGGTTCTTCCGTGGAATCCTCAGGACGCTGCGAACAATACCGACCTGCTCATCAGATCTCGCACCCCTCAGATCCTTGGATCGCAGCTTCGCAAGCTCCGCTTCGAGCTTTCTCATTCGCGCGAATAGGTTCTTGTTCTCGGCTTCAGCATGGTTTGCCCGATCGCGCTCACGGGCGACTGCATTCTCGAGCTGCGCGAAGCGACTGCCCCCCACTTCGGCCTGTTGGCGAAGCTCATCATTCTCGGCCTGCAGTCGCTCGACGTTCTCGCGCAGGAAGGCGAGTACGGGGAAATCTGACGGGGCGACCTCGTCTGCCACTCCATCCGTCAAGTCGATTCCCGTAGCGGGGGGCGGTGGTGTGGGCATCTCTGTTCGTTGGTTGGTGCCCCTGTCGGATGCTTGTTGATTGAGCCGGATCACTACGCCATTATCCGGCACGTTGCCCGTGACCTCATCCACAAGCCAAGGCCCGTGCCGTAATCTCACGCGACCACATCTGGTTACGCACTCCTCCCAACATGCTGTCTTTCGCCCTCCACCTCAATAAGATGCTGCGGGACGCCAACGAATCAATCCCTCTTTAGGGTGAGCTAGATCACCCGAAGGAGTCAGAGACTGGGCACCCGGTGGGTGCCCGAACCTACGGTTTATGAGATGCAATGTTCCTCGTTGCGCTGATTCGCACCGCCGACCCACGCCGGCACGCCGATAGAATCGACAATCAGGCGGCGACCTTCTGCTGGAGGCGTCCATGACCCGCACACGAGAGCCGGAGATCAGTTGGTTCCATCAGTCCGGTCGTGAATCGGGGGTGAGCTGGTGGGGCGAGCGCCCGACTTGGGCTCGCCACGTTACGTATTGGGTCGTTGCCCTGGGTCTGCTTTCGCCCACCATGTTCGACGCCGATGAGGGACCGACGACCGCGAGCAACGATGATCTCCTGACCTTCGCATGGTTCGTGATGGGCATCCTGGCGATCGCCGTGGCCGCGCTCATCTTCACGCTAAGAGAATGGAACTCGGTCGGCCTCGTTCGTACCGTTTCTCGCAGCTTGGTGCTCTTCACGTTCATACTCGGATTCGCTGCCAGCTGGCTGTACTTCGCTCGCCGATTCGGAGTGGAGATCAACGCATGCCGCCTCATCGCAGAGCAGGAGATCTGCCGTGACCAGGCCTCCCCCCAACAAGTCCTCGGGATGCTGAGCTGGCAGGCAGCCGATGTCGTACCGGTGCTGCAGATCACGGATTCGTTTGGATGGGATCGGCCGGCGAGGTCGGAGAGTACGGTCGTGGGTGCGGCGGTGGTGATCATTCGGTTGTGGCTAGCAATAGGGGTGCTGGCCATCGTCAAGCGGATCTGGGACGGCTGGGGAGCAACTTCTTCGACAATCAGTCCGACGCCGACAAGGTGAGGATCCGCATCATGGTCTCGCCGGAATCTGTCCCCCGACTGTGGGCATTGCGAAGGTGTCGGTCCTTGCTCTTGACAAGCTGGGCGTCGTGACCGTAGCTTACATCATAAGCTTACGCTGTATACCTCAAACGAACGGAGTACCCCCATGCAGCAGGAACACGCCAAACAACCGATTCGGTTCTCGGTCGACTACCCGGAGCGTGATCTCAATCGGCTGACAACGTTCTTTCGACTGCTCGTGGCAATCCCAATCCTGATCGTCCTTGCAAGCGTCGGCGGGGGGACTTGGCAGTGGAGCTATGACAACGGGACTGCGGCCGCCGCGGGGGCGGGAGGTCTCCTGTTCTTCGGGCCTCTTCTGATGATCCTGTTCCGGCAGAAGTATCCGCGTTGGTGGTTCGACTTCAATCTAGAACTGACTCGGTTCTCCACCAGGGTGACGTCGTATCTGGCGCTGATGTCGGACAGGTACCCGTCCACCGACGAAGAGCAGTCGGTTCACTTGGATCTTGATTACCCCAATGTGAAGCAGGACCTCAACCGTTGGCTGCCGTTGGTGAAATGGCTGTTGGCAATTCCCCACTACATTGTCCTCTTGTTCCTCGGCATCGCAGCGGTGTTCGCGGTGATCTTCGCCTGGTTCGCCATCCTGTTCACCGGGCGCTATCCCCGCAGCCTCTTTGACTTCGTCGAGGGCATCCTGCGTTGGGGACTGCGAGTGGAGGCTTACGCGCTTCTTCTCGTCACCGACCGCTATCCGCCTTTCAGGCTCGCTGCGTGACGGCGATAACTGTCTAGCGATATGAACTGACGCCGCTGGATGCGATGATTTCTCAGCCGAGCGACAGTCAGACAGAGTGGCCTGAAGTAGCTATGAGAGCCCTGTCGGCGAGAGAGGAATGCGGATGAGCAGAGTGAGGGTCCTAGTTGGTACTCGCAAGGGCGCCTTCGTCCTTGAGTCGGACGCAACGCGGGCGGGCTGGGACGTCCACGGCCCCCACTTCGCGGGCTGGGAGCTCTATCATGTTGCCGGCTCTCCGGCAGATCCCGACCGCCTCTACGCGGCTCAGTCAACGGGCTGGTTCGGCCAGATCATTCAACGGTCCGACGACGGCGGCAAGACGTGGGAGCCCGTGGGCAACGAGTTCACCTACGCCACCGATGCAGGTACTCACAAGTGGTACGACGGCACCCCACATCCCTGGGAGTTCACGCGCGTGTGGCATCTCGAGCCCAGCCCGACCGATCCGGACACGGTCTATGCAGGCGTCGAGGACGCGGCGCTATTCCGCTCTTCGGACGGCGGACACGTGTGGGAGGAGCTTCCCGCGCTGCGCAGCCATGACTCCGGTTCCGGCTGGCAGCCGGGTGCAGGGGGCCTGTGCCTTCACTCGATCGTGCTTCACCCGACCGATCCCAACCGCATGCTGGTTGCCATCTCAGCGGCCGGCGTGTTTCGCACCGACGACGCGGGCCAGACGTGGCAACCCGCCAACCGCGGGCTGCGCTCGGAGGGGCTTCCCGACGAGGACGCGGAGGTGGGGCACTGCGTTCACCGCATCGCCATGCATCCGGCTCGTCCCAACGTGCTGTTCATGCAGAAGCACTGGGACGTGATGCGCAGCGAGAATGCCGGCGAGTCGTGGCAGGAGGTAAGCGGCAACTTGCCGTCGGACTTCGGATTCCCGATTGCCATCCACGCTCACGAGCCGGACACCGTCTACGTCGTTCCGATCAAGAGCGACTCGGAGCACTATCCGCCCGACGGGCGGCTGCGTGTCTACCGCAGCCGGACGGGCGGAAACGAGTGGGAGCCGCTCACGCGCGGCCTGCCGCAGGACAACTGCTATGTAAACGTGCTGCGCGACGCGATGGCTGTGGATTCACTCGATCCGTGCGGTGTGTACTTCGGGACCACCGGCGGCCAGGTGTACGCGTCGGCCGACTCAGGTGACTCGTGGGCTCCGATCGTGCGAGATCTTCCGTCGGTGCTATCCGTCGAGGTCCAGACGTTGTCATGATTCGGGTCGTGCTTCCGTACCATCTGCGGACGCTTGCTGGTGTTGACGGTGAGGTTGTACTCGAAGTCGAAGGGGGAGTAACGCAGCGTGCAGTGATCGATGCTCTCGAGGCGCGCTATCCCACATTGCGCGGAACGATTCGCGATCACGTCACCGATCAGCGCCGGCCGTTCCTGAGGTTCCACGCTTGTGAACGGGACCTGTCCCATGAATCCCCGGACACGCCCTTGCCCGATGAGGTTGCTGCCGGGACAGAGCCCTTCCAGGTCGTGGGCGCGATGGCGGGCGGCTAGGTTGTTGTCAGCCTCGGTCGGAGTCTTTGTCGTCCGTAGAGTCTGAAGGAGCGCGTTCCTCCGCTTGCTCCTCCTCATCTGGTGGAATGGGAGGAGCCTCGTCTCCGAATCTTGCCGCGAGGAACTGACGAAGGCGCTCCGCAGCCTTCCCCCCCTTAACCGGGGGTTCCTCCGTTTCGTCCGGTCCTCTCGTCATGCCTTCTTCATTGTCGCGCCGTCGAGCAATCGCCCCAGCAAAGGCTCTATTGCCTCAGCTCCTTTCAACGACGTTCTTACCGCGGACGCCACGATCGTGATGGTCGGGTGACGCTCCGGTGACGGAGCATCCGGATAATCGACTGGGGCAGGGTGGGTTGACATGCAAGGAGGTCGGCTATGGAAGGCCCTGATGAGGCGCTGGTACCAGCCGGAACCGTGCTAGAGGAGGGGGCTGCCGCACCACGTCCGCCGGGCGGGAAGGCGCTTCTTCGCCTTCTCGAGATGCTCGAGCGCGACGGGTACTCCGAGCTTGCCGCGCAGACCGTTCAACTTGCGGTGTCCCAGGAAGATACCGACCGGGTGATGGAGATCGTCGCCGAGACAGGCGTCGTTCCGACCCAAAATGACCGCGCTGCACGCCCGGGCGCCGAGGATGCCGGGCAACTCGGAGTGGCCGAGGAGATCGCCCAGGCCCACATGGATGCGGCCGATCAGATGGGTCCCCCTACCGGCGTCGGACCGCAGTGGAGATCTTGCGGGCCCTGGACGGTGATCAACGGCCAGACCTACGGGGCCACCCGTATCAACGCTTCCGGGCGTGTCTCGGCGATGGCCGTCGACCCCGGCAACGCGGCCCACGTGCTCGCGGGAGCCGCCAACGGGGGAGTGTGGGAGAGCTTCAATCGCGGCGCGTCGTGGGCACCTCGCACGGACTACCAGCGGACACTGACGGTGGGTGCGCTCGCCTTTGATCCGACGGCGCCGGCGACCGTCTACTGCGGGACGGGCGAGGGTGACTGGTGGTCGTGGCTCGGGATGGGTGTACTGCGCTCGACCAACGGCGGTGCGTCGTGGTCCCCGCTGTGCACCGCTCCCTTCGTGGGCGACGGTTTTTACAGCCTCGTGGTAGATCCGGACAAGAGCAAGCGGCTCTATGCCGGAACCCGCAGCGGACTGTGGGTCTCCAACGACGGTGGCGTGACCTGGACCCGCCGGCGGACACAAACGTGCTGGTCCATCAGCCTGCGCACCAAGGAGGTTTTTGCTGCGTGCCAGGACGGGCTGTTCCGCTCCACCGACAAGGGAGTCACCTGGAACGCGGTGGCGTTGCCGGGCGCCCCGAGCAGTTTCCAGCGCCTGGCCGTAGCGATCGCGCCCTCCAGGGGAGGCACCGCCTATGCCTTCGGAGCGTCGGCCTCGAGTGGCTTTCTCTGGCGCCGAGCGGCCGCAACCTGGACCGCTGTCGCGTTTCCTCCGGGGGCTTCAGTCGGACAGGCCTGGTACGACTGGTACGTGGCCGTTGCGCCGGACCAGCCCAACGAGGTCTACTGCGGGGCCATCGATCTCCACAGGGGCAACCTTGCGTCGGGAACCTGGACCTGGGTGAACCTCTCGAGCAAGTTCGGGGGTGGCAACTCCATCCACCCCGACCAGCACTCGATTGCCTTCGATCCCGGCAACCCCGCCATCGTCTACGCCGGCAACGACGGAGGGGTCTACCGCTCCGACGACAGGGGCATCAACTGGGTGCACTGCAACAATGGTCTTCAAGTCACCGAGTTCGAGTACATAGCTCACAACGTGGGAACGTCTCGTTGGCTCGTCGGAGGCACGCAGGACAACGGAACCAACCGATGGACCGGTCCTCTGACGTGGGAGCATGTCGGCGACGCCGACGGCGGTGACTGCGGGGTCAACCGAACCAATCCCTTGGTCGTGTTCCACACCAGGCAGTGGTGGGCGCTGTTTCGCTCCGACACCGGAGGCGCCTTCGGCACCTGGGCCAACGTCACGCCTCCCCGTCCCGCCGGCGAGGGTCTGGGGTTGTTCTACCCGCCCTTCGAAGCCAGCGCGACGACCGGCAACACCGTCGCCATGGGAGGGCAGTCGCTGTACGTCTCTCGCGACCTCGGGACCACCTGGACGCGGCTTGCCTATCCCGCTGCCGGTGTCGCGAGCGCGCTGTACGTTCCCGACGCCGACACCGTGCTGGTGGGATTGACCGACGGCCGCATGTTCCGCACCAGGTTCACAGCGGGTGCGTGGAGTGGTCTGACCGCACTCACCGGTCTGCCGCGCGCGACGCCGGGGTTCATCAGCGACCTCCATGCCGAAACCGGCGGTATGGGCCGGATGTGGGCAACGACCACGCGAGTTGGCGGTGGAGGAAGAGTTTTTCGCTCCGACGACGGCGGGAACACTTGGACCGACTGCACCGCGGGTTTGCCCAACCTGCCCATCAATGCCATCGAGGTCGACAGCGGCAACCGCGCTCGGATCTGGGTGGGCGCCGATCTCGGCGTCTACCAAAGCACCAATACGGGGGCCAGTTGGGCGGACTTCTCGGCCTCGTTGCCGAACGCATACGTGGGCGATCTCGTGTTTCACCCCCACGCTCGTGTCCTGAGGGCGGGAACTCGTAACCGGGGGATCTGGGAGATCCCCGTAGACGGCTGGATGACCCAACCGATATGCGGCGTGCAGTGGGTCGGCTCGCTCGCGGCCAACCAGAGCCAGCGTTGGTTCACCTGGGGATGGCCCGCGACCTGGCACATCCTGTGGACCGTCATGCCGACGACGCCGCTGCCGGGAGCTCCGCAGGTGGGGTGGACCGTTGAGGTGGAGCGGGGCGACTCCGAGCGGGCCACCTACTGGATCACAGTCAGGAACCTGACATCACAACCGCTTCAATTCGAGGGCCGCTTCGCGATCCTCAGCCGCTACTAAGGAGGACAGCATGCACACTGGAGTCCAGTTCACCGGGTCGCTTGCGGCCGGCCAGACCCAGCGCTGGTTCACCTGGGGGTGGAACGCCGGGAGCCATGTGGTCTGGTACGTGATGCCGATCACGCCCAGGAACGGCTCGCCCGAGCTCAACTGGAACGTCGAGGTGGAGCGCGCCGATGCGACCGCTTGCACCTACTGGATCACGGTTAGAAACCTGGCCGCAATTCCGGTGACGTTCGAAGGACGTTTCGCGGTACTCAACTAGGAGGAGATATGCGCATCGTCATAGAGACGGACGAAGGCAAGGAGCCATCGGTCCAGGCGGAACCCTCTGCAGGCGCCGAAGCCGCTGCGGCTCCTCCTCCGGAGGTGGCCGCTCGAGCGGCGGCCGAGGGAGCATTGTCGGCGGGCCCGGCCCCCGAGCTGCCGCGAGACGAGGGTCCGATCGCTTTCTTACCCGAGCCGGGCACGCCCTCCACCGCCCCGCAACTCGCGCCGGGGGCGCCCGAAGACGCCTCCGCCGGCTCGGCCCCGGACTTTGCGCTCGGAGCTCTGGCGGTCGACGAGCGGGAGGCCGAGGAAGAACCCGAGGAGTCCGAGGAGTCCGAGGAGTGACCGGTTCGCTCCTCATTAAATGATGTTGCGATCGGGATGGATGCGATGGCGGCCGGGATAGCCGAGCTGCCGTTCACGGTGACGGCGCTCGCCCTGGTTGCTATCCTCGCTTCATTCACCCTCTCTGCATCTGCGGGACTCGGAGGATCACTGATCCTCGTCCCGACCTTGGCCTTGATCCTCGGAACAAAGGCTGGGGTGGCATTGGCGGCGCTTCTGCTTGCCGGCAACAACGTCGTCAAGGTCGTTGCGTATCGAAGGACGCTCCCGTATCAGAAGGCCGCATGGATACTCGTCGCCATCACACTCGGTGCGGCGTTGGGCGCGCAACTTCTTGTGTCGGCCCCCGAGTGGGCGGTAACGGTTGCCGTAATAGCAGCTTTCATTGGGTCCATGCTGAGCGAGCGACTGCACCTGACATTGTTCCGAAGGTTGACTGCGCCCGTCATGGCCTTGACTTCTGGAGCGACTTCGGGATTCTCGGGAACATCGGGGCCTTTGAAAGGGGTTGCGATACGTCACCTCGACGTCGACCGCTTTCACTTCGTGGGTGCGGCATCACTTGCCTCGTTGGTTGGCGATCTCTCCAAGACGGCCGTATACGCACAAGCAAGTCTGCTCGGACCCAACGAGGTCACCGTCGCCGTGATCGCCGTTCCGCTCATGATTATCGGCACCGTAGCCGGACGCTGGATCAACAGTGAGATCGGCGAACGGGGCTACACAACCCTGTTCTGGGGCGTGATAGCGGGGTACTCGGGACGGCTCGTGCTGGGCTTGTGATCATTCTTGGGACAAGAGCCCCAACGAAAGGCGAACGCACCCCTCGCTTGATCGACGATGTGACAGCATCGCTGCCTCATCTCCTGAAACCTCTTGCAACCGCCCGGCCGAGGGCGTTTCCATGGTCGTAGTAGGGGAGGTTCCGAGAACCCGGGGCTGACTACGTACGAGAGCTGATTCCAATGCGCACATGGCCTTCACTCTTTAGAAGTTCTTCTTCGGGTGGTCTGTGGCCCTCGGCCCGACGCCGGCGAATCACCCTGACCATTCTGTGGTGCCTCCTGTTGGTGGTGATCGTGTTGGCCGGGGCTCTCGCCTTTTCGGGAATACCGGACCAGGCCTGCGAGGGACGCAACATGGGGTGCGGCTTCGTCGCAAACATCGCCTTCACGAGCATCCTGGGGCTCGCCGGGTACCTCTACTTCGTCACCTTCAGGAGAAGACGAACGTTGAAGCGTTACCTAAGGGACGCAAAGCGCATACCCGAACGCCTGTTCAAGACTCCTCCCGCAGGAATCCGCGTAGAAGAGGTCATCGGACGCGACCAACTCTACGAGCGCGTGGTCGCCGAACTTCAGGCCTCACGAGAGGGAGGTGCTGTGCTGGTCCTGGGCGAGACCGGGTCTGGTAAGACAACTTTTCTGCTGGGCATGACGGGCCATCTCGCGCGCATCGGAGCTATCCCAATAAACATCTCACTGAGGGGGCAACCCGCCCCTCTTCAGCTCCGAAAGCTGGCCCGTCAACAGTTCCTGGACTACATCGACATCGACCTGCGGGCGGGCGGAGACGCCGATCGAGTCTGGCGCACGTTGTCGACCGAGCGATCGGTCGTCGTCCTCGCCGACGGTCTCGACGAGGCCGCTCACGGCTCTTCGTTCGAAGGCTTGGATGCAGCTCGCAAGGCCCTTGACGCCGCGGGCGCAGCCCAACTTCCCATCTTGATCACGAGCCGTCTCGAAACCGCTCCGCCGTCGGGGGAATTTCCGGCCTTCACCCTTGAACCCCTTGGCTCAGACGAAGCAGTGGAATACATCCTTGCTCGGGCGAAGCGGGCGGCGACTGCGCGGCTTGGCAACCTGCCGCAACGCGATGAGACTGAATACGGGAAGGAGGTTGGGGAAATTGTGCAGCTCGCCGACATAGCCCGTACACCCTTCTATCTCAACCTGACCGCCGACCTAATTGCTTCGGGGAATCTCGACCGATTCAGGAGCCAGTCTTCGCGCCTCGTGAGGGTTGGCCTCTTGAGTGCCTACGTCGGCGCCATCGGGGCCGGCGACTTGGCCGGTCGCGAGTCCATCCACGGGGTTCAGCGCGAATCCGTCATCGCTGCGCTGGGTCCCATCGCTCGAGCAATGACCTGGCTCGAGAAGCTTGAAGTGAGCCTGGCCGATCTCAGGCAAGCAGAGCAGATGCTGGGGCGATTCTCGGTGGACGGCCCGGACATCGGATCAACGGTGGAAGATGCCACACTCCTGGGCTTCCTTCAGACACATCGAAACGGAGGCGAGACCTTTGTCCGATTCGCCCATCTCATCCTGCACTCCTACTTCCTTCAACGGACGTTCCAAGGCAAGGATGTTTGGCGCGCGCTGATCGAGCACACCCAGCCTGCCCCGCCGGCGGAACTGATTTCTGCGCTCATCTTGTGGTGTGAAGAGAACCATCGCAGCGCCCTGGCCGAGAGTCGACCCCCTTCCTTCGAACTGAGCACATCGGTCGCCGGGGAACTGCTGGATCGATCACGGGAGAGCAGCGGAGACGCAGCCATGAGGATGGTTGTCGCCGCACTTGAACTCATACGGGAATTGCCCAACGACGAAATTAGCGAGTTCATGGGAACGAGCGGTACGGACGCGTGGCGTAGAAGCTCAAGGCCCGCCAAGGTGGCGGCAACTGCGGCTCTTCGCGCGCTCGACTGCCGGTGGGGGTACTCGTTTCTCTACGAGCAAACTGCCGATCCAGACTACGCGGCCAGGTGGGAGGCCTCTCAAGCTTTGATAGATGGGGGTCCGGCCGCCCTGAGCGCCTTCTACTCTCACATCGATCCCCTGATTGAATTTGGGGAACGGGAAGCTCCCACCGACCCTAAGAACGCCAGTCACTTCGGAGTGGCCATCCTTGGTTGGCTCCTTCCAGCCCTTTCATCGACGCTGCAAGGGGACGAGCGCGCCCAGCTCGAAACCTACGTGGAACAGCTCATCGAGATTCTTTCGCAGCCTGACGTGCACGAAGGGATTCAGGCCTCTCTGGCACAGGGAATGAAGATCGACGCTCTCCGCAATTCGTTCAGCTCGTCACCAGGCGAGCACATCCTTCGATTCGATCAGGTGCTGCACTTCCTCGAGGAGGCGCATTTCTTTTACTCACGGATCATGCTGCTGCACGCGATTAGCCTTAGGTGCATCAGCGCCAAGTCTCTCTTTCGGCAGACCTCTAACTCTCCACCCGACATCGATGTGACTGAGATGAAGGAGCTGCGAGAGCGAGTGCGACGCACCGAGAGCACGCTGAGGAGCGAGGCCGGTGATCCGAATCGGCATCCATTCGTACGCCGCGCAGCTCAACTATGCATTAAGGCGGTGGGGTCCGGCCACTGGGAACCGTTTGTGTGGGTGGATGAGAATGTCGTCATCTCCCGGGCAACAAGTAATCTCGATCCCGACGCGAACGCGCTTGTTGCGGACATTGTCATGCTGCTCACATTGATCGAGCAAGATCGAATTGATCCTGCATCCCAGGGAGCGTTGCGCCAAGAGCAACACCTCCCCAGGTGTCTTCACGTTTCGCCCGATCGATCCGAATTCCTCGACGGTTGTCGGTGTGAGTTCGGCCTCTGCCCCTATCCTCATCACGTCGGGTCGGCGGCTGGGCGCAGCTCTCTCAGTCGTGGCTTCTGCTTGGAGCTATCGGCCGCGCGCAGATCCAGGGTGAAGGACATTACAGAGGGGCGTCTAAGCAGAAAGGCGACGAAGAGATTCTGGGAGGAGATGGCCGACCGTGTCGCGCGTTCCTAACGTGGACCTCCCGGTGCCGCTGGATCTAGAGGGCCGGCTCGCGCTGGTGACGGGCGCTGCGGGAGGCATTGGTTTCGCGATTGCGCGCATGTTGCTGAGAGCGGGAACTCGGGTTCTGGCGATCGATAAGGACGGGCCGGCGCTGGAGGAGATCGAGTCGCAGATCGGCTGGATTCCCGTGGTCGAGGATATGGCCCAAGCGGACACCGAGAAGCTGGCCGACGAACTTGTATCTCGCTACGGGCCGGTTGAGCTGATAGTCAACAACGCCGGCATCACTACGCCTCATACCTTCCTGAGTCTCGAGGAGAATGAGTTCGACCTCGTGTTCAGGACCAACCTCAAGGGACCCTGGTTCTTCACGAGGGGATTGGTGAAGCACCTGATCGACGCGAAGCGTCAGGGATCGATCGTGTTCATCTCGTCGCTTCACGACTCACACGTACGTCTGTACCCGCACTACAGCGTCTCGAAGGCGGGAGTTGCGATGCTGGCAAAGGAGCTGGCCCAAGAGCTCGCAGGACATAACATCCGAGTCAACGCGATCTCTCCCGGTGCGATCCACACATCGGCGAGCACACCGCAGGAGCGCGGTCGCAGAACGCTGGATGGTCTGATACCTACCGGGCGAATGGGGACTCCCGAAGAGATAGCGCGCGCCTCTCTTTTTCTTCTCAGCGATCAATGTGCCGGGTACATAACCGGCGCGAACCTGAGGGTGGATGGCGGTCTGTCGTTACACAACTGGTTGATGGATCTATGAGTACTCGCCCCGCAGCCAACTCCGTGGCCGAGAGAAGCACACAGCTCAGTCGGTCTCCCTCCCATTGCGATCGGTATTCGTGAACATCCCGTTCTGCTGGGACGCCGATCAGTTCGAGGCCTTGATTGTTAGTTGTGAATCAGATGCCGCAACGCCCTACATCCTGAGGCATCTCCCAATGCACGGCCGTATCCTCGAGGCGGGCTGCGGCCTCGGACGATTCGTGGACTTTCTCGGGGAGCGGGGTTACGAGGACATCGTGGGAATCGAACTCTCCGAGGATGCAGTCCGAAGCGTCAACGCGATCGCCCCTCGGTTGGATGTTCGCCGCGGTGATGTGTCGGCTCTGCCGTTCGACGACTGCTCCTTCGACGGATTGATCAGCCTCGGTGTTGTGGAGCACTTCCCCGAGGGTCCGCATGTCGCTCTTCATGAGATGCACAGGGTCATGCGTCCGGGAGCCAGGGCCGTGATCACCGTCCCCTTTCTCAATTGGATCAGACGGGCGAAAAGAGCGTCGGGCGCTTACCGGATCGGAAGCCTTGCCAGAAGCCTCGGCGACGGTATCAGGTCGAACGGGGGAGCGGCTTTCAAGGGAAGGCGGGATGTCGTCCGTGCCTCCATCTCTGCGCTTGGGCAATGCGAGGACGGGCAAGGCAGCCGGGCAAGTGATCGCTTTGCGCGCTGGCCCGAATCCGGTCTTTTCTTCGAGTACCGCTTTACACCCCAGCAGTTCGCCCACGAGTTGAGGCGAACGGGCTTCCAGATCATCCAGACCTCACCGATTGACGGCATCAGCGGATTGTTCTACGAGTTCGGCAAGGTCATGGTCCGAACGACTGAAGCTGGCGACCGAGCGCCCAACACATTCGGACGATTCACCAGCAAGCTGCTCGCAAACATCCCAGGTGCCCACTGTCACATGGTGCTCTACGCCGTTGAACGTCCTCTTGGCGCTTCGGGCGTCGAGCCGGGATGGTCCTGAAGCGCGTAGTCGATGGCCTGTTCCGTGGTCATGCCCGCTCCCTCGGCCCAAGCAGCTTTGAAACCCTCGTGGGCGAGTTGCTTCCGCGGTTCGCTCAGCCACCGGTCGAAACGATCGCGGTCGACGTCGGTGAGCGGGATGCCGAGGGCGCGGCGCAACGTGTCGGCCGCACCTGCGAGGCGAGCCGCTCTGACGAAACCCCGCTCCGCAGCGGCGACTCCGGCGAGGGCTTCGATTCCCTCGGCCACGCCGTCGAGATCACCAAGCTCGACGAAGCTCTGCACCGACCTCTTGACCATGTCGGCGGCAGGATCCACTTCTTCCAGCTCTAACCTTGCAACCCCCAGGTTGAGCGACGTGACCGCGACACCCCAGGCGTCGCCGCGCTCGTTGTCGAGTCTCATGGTTTCTTCTAACAGCTCCTTCGCACGTTCAGTGTCGCCGAGGTCCATGTAGAGAATGGCGAGATTGCTGAGGCTCGACGACATCCCGGAGCTGTCCTGAAGCTCTCGCCGAATCGCTACGCTTTCGGTTAGGAGGCTCTTGGCGCGCTCGAGGTCGCGGCGCGATCTGGCCACCACGCCGAGGCTGTTGAGGCATGCTCCTTCACGGACGCGATCATTCCTGGATCGAAAGCTATTGAGAGCCTCCTCGAACAACTGAGTTGCGCGCTCAAGGTCGCCGCGCTGATCCATTAGTACTCCGAGCAGGCGCAACCCGTTGGCTAGGACATCCTCCAGACCCTCTACGTGGTTGGCGAGCGTTCGCTCGAGCCATTCGCTGCCCTCGACGGCGTGACCGTGCCGATACCAGAAGCGGCCGAGCGCGACTGCCAACCGGAGGGCAAGTCCCGTGTTGGGCTCGGGCTGTTCGTCGGCGCGCTCGAGCCACCAGGTCAAAGCGACACGCATGTTGTCGTGTTCGATATCGATGCGGGTGTGCGTCGTGGTCTCGTCATCCTCAGCGAAGGCCTCGGCCAACTCGAGGTAATAGTGCGCGTGGCGATCCCTCACGGCGCTCTTGCCTTCGTGATCCTCGAGCAACTCCAGCGCGTAATCGCGGATGGTTTGAAGCATCGAGAAGCGAACGCCTTCATCGTCTCGCAAGCGGACCAGGCTGTGATCCACGAGAGCGGTCAATCCATCGAGCACATTCACTTCGTTTCCGACGACGTGCTCTGTCGCCTCCAGAGTCGCCCCGCCACTGAACACGGACAGATCCCGAAGCAGAGTTCGCTCGTTCGGAGAAAGTAGGTCGTAACTCCAATCGATCGTGGCGCGCAGCTCCCGGTGTCTGGCCGGCGAATCCCGAGAGCCACCGGTGAGCAGCTTGAGCCGGTTGTCGAGTCGCCCGAGCAAACCCTCAGGGGTCATCAGCTTGACGCGGGCGGCCGCCAACTCGAGGGCGAGAGGTAACCCATCGAGGAGATTACAGATCGCGGCGATGGTGGACGCATTCTCTTCGGTCAATACGAAGCCAGGGCGCGCCTTCGCCGCTCGTTCGACGAACAGTTGCGCCGCGTCCGAGAGTTCGACCTCGTCACGTGTGGCGCCCCGGGGGAGGCCGAGTGGAGCAAGCGCGTACTCCGCCTCACCTTGAATGGACAACAGCACTCGGCTGGTCGCGAGCACGGTCAGATTGGGACTCGACTGGAGCAGCCTCCGCACCACACTTGCTCCATCGATGGCCTGCTCAAGGTTGTCCAGCACCAGCAGCATGTGCTTGTCGCCGAGATGGTCGACGAGCACATCTGCGGCGTCGCGATCACCCTCGACAGGGATCTGAAGGTCCTGAGCGATCCTCGATGCAACGAGATCGATTGTGGTCGCGGTCGTGAGGTCCACAAAGAACGCGCCGTTGATGAAGTCTTCGAGCAGGTCGAGCGCTACCGCGGCGCAGAGCTTGGTCTTACCGATGCCGCCAGGCCCGGTGACCGTTACCAGCCGCACGCTGTCGTCGAGCAGCTTGGCGCGCAGGTCACGCAGATCGTCGTGACGACCGACGAGAGGTTCGAGGTGCTGAGGCACGTTTGTCGGCGGGCGCAGCGACCTCAGGGGCGGGAACGCGACGGGAAGATCGCCAGGCGTCAACTGCAGGATCCGCTCAGGATGCGCAAGGTCCTTGAGTCGATGTGCACCGAGATCCTTGACCGAAATTTCGTGCTTCTGGTTAGGGGAGAGCTTGGCGTAGGTGCTCTCGGACAGGATTACCTGGCCTCCGTGCGCCGCGCTACAGATGCGCGCGGCTCTGTGAACGTCCATGCCGACGTAGTTGTCGTCAACCACCAACGGCTGGCCTGCGTGGATGCCCATGCGCACGAGGACCACGTCAGCGTGGGGCCAGTCCTGCGCGTAGAGCGCGCGCTGGGAGTCGAGCGCCGCAGCGATGGCGTCGAAGACGCGGCCAAACGCAACGAAGAACCCGTCACCCTGCGTGTCCACCTCGCAGCCGTCGTGGCTGGTGAACGCCGCCCTCAGGAGCCGGCGGTGAGTTGCGAGCACCTCGGCGTAGTCGTCACCGAGCCTGTGCAGAAGCTTGGTTGACCCCTCGATGTCGGTGAAGAGGAAGGTGACCTTTCCAGTGGGAAGTGGAGTCGAGCGAGCGGAGGCGAGTGTCTCGGTCACGAGGACAACTGTAGAGGGCCGGAGTCAGAACGTGGACCCCTCTGGCTCGCCGAAGCGGTGACGAGATCACCGACGTATTCTTTTCCAGGGAGCGAACCCGTTTTGCACTCCGCTGAGGGCGGGGGCGAGCTGCGGGTAGTGTCGGCGAAGCACGTCGACCATTGTTGTGTTGCCGATCCATTCGATGCCTTCTTGCGTATAGACCTCAGGCTTATAGTCGATCGTAAAGAAGCGGTCGCTGTTGAGCCTTCGAGAGGCCATAAGGATGAATACTCGAAAGGCGGTATCGCTGAACCCGAAGCCCTTTGGGAGCGGCTCGGAGTAGAGACCAATCATGAGATCGAGCCTCTCTATGTCTCCACCGTAGATGTTGCTTAACTCCTCAGCCCGGGCGTGCTCCTTTGTCAAGTCCTCGAATGAGTCCGCCGGCTTGAGGTGCCAGAGCCTGCGGAACTCGTTGTAGCGCGGAACGCCGCGCTCGCGGGTTCTCATGATGTCCACGGCTGCCAGGTCCATCGTCGTTCCGTCGGGTCGCTCGAAGGTCTGGAGGAAACGGGGGTAGTTGTGAAGCGTGATCGCCCCTGGGTGCGCGACTCCGAACGAGTACAACGCGTTTGCCATCCCTATCTCTTCGAGGCGAGTACGGGTTTCGAGCGCGCCGACCTCGCGAAAGGTTCTCTCCTGCAGCACGCGGTCGTCCTCGAGCGAGCGGAACGTGAAGTCGTCGGGGAGAAGCGGGTGCATACGGTAGACGGCGACGAATTCCTCCGTGAGCGAGTAAGGCACTTCGAAGTGCTTGGTCGGAGCCCCCGGAATCCCGCTGAGGATCTCGCTCGAACCGATTCGTCCGAATCGCTTTTTGAAACGCTCACCCATCAGGCCCCACCAGTTCGCGTTCATCGCGAGTTGAGTGGTGCGATGGGCGATGATTGCCGGCGTCCACTCGACCGTGTGGATCTTGGCCATGAGCGCCGCATTGATCAAGCGAGCGTGGTCGTAGATCTCTTGATCCGGCCATGTCGGATACGCGCTACGGAGCCGCTCGCAGATTGCGTTGTGCTCGAGCGAGAAGAGCGTGTGCAGCAGGCCGAGGCCGATCCAGAAGTTGCCCTGCGCTCCGGTGAGGTCGAGCCCGTCTTCGAGATCCTTCGGCAGCAGCCCCGAGGCATCGATTCGCAGTTTCCCGTCATCGTTCGAGCGCAGCTTGTCGGCGAGCTCGCGCGTACTCCCGTAAATCTGCGAACCATCCCACCAGTGGCTGTCGTCGGTGACGTAGGTGGGCGGAGTAGCGTCGTCGAAATCTGAGGTCGGATCCCGGCGCGTTCGCTGTATCTCCATTGGGTCCTGGGTCCATTCATCGTCTTCGTCGAGCTCTATCTTCCAAGGGTTTTCAGGTTCGTTCTTGCCGTGGCTGAACCAGTCGTGGACCTCGAACTGCAGCCATGCACCGGCGAGGACGTTCAGTGTTGTGGCGGGAATGAACTCGTTTCGGGTCAGCAGCCGTCGGCTGATCAGACGGGGATTTGGCTCCAGGATGTCCGGCTCTCTCTCCGGATGCGTGGCTTCGATCGGAACGTTGCGCCCGAAGCGACTGCCGATGCTCCCCATGGCGGGGTCGTCGAGATCGTTGTAGCTGCCGTCGAGCGTGCGGGCATTGAGGTTTCTCGGCCGTTTCTCTTTCCTCACCCCTTCCTCGGTGGGCGACGTCGTGCCCGTGTCGTAGAGGTTCTTTTCACGGTAGAGGTTGCGCAATCCCGCGAGGGTGAAGATCCCCAACGGCCGGGGCATGCGATCCCAATGGAAACGGTTGTCGAGCGCGTTAGCGGATGCGGTCCACATCCGCGCGAAGAAACCCGGCATGTCGAACTCCCTTCGATGCTTGACCAAGAGAATAACGCGCTGGAATCCGCGAGCGTGGGCCGCCTTCCCCATTCCTTCATCATCAACTCACGGGACGATGCCGCCCTTCAATGGCACGAACGAACTATTGAAGAAAGCGACGGGTAGTCAGTTGGGGAACCCGATCGAGTTTCGGACTTCACTCTAAAGAGGGAACTCCTTTCGTGCGCGCGACGGTTCATCGGCTCGGCGAAGGGTTGGCGAGATCGCGACCTTGGCCGCACCACCACCGTCGTCGACGGTCACGCCTCGAGTCTGACGCCAGGATGTCATTAGCAGCCAGGCGATCAACGATGCCCACAGCAACCGCTGACTAAGCCCCGTGAACCGCGTATTGTGCAAGACTGGACTGATCGCGGCGAGGAATGCGGCTCCTCCCGCGAAGCCAATGCCAACACGATCTGAGCTACTAGCGAGCGGATTGCGCGCGTACGTCAGCGAGTACGCAAGCGCCAGCGCGACGACGGCGACGACACCCGTCGTCGAAGCAAGACTGTGGATCGTCTCGCTGATCTCAGAGGCACCTGTTCGGAACATCGCGGAGAGCATCGTGCCGGCGGCGGCCAAGAGCGCAGTCGCCAGGAAGATCCAAGCGATCACGTCCGGCTTCCTGCCAACCCATAGAGATGCACCGAGTGTCGTAAGAGCGATGCTCAGCGCGATAAATGCCAGCGTCATCATCCAGCCGTAGGACCCGTTGGCGTACTCGCTTAGTCGGGTCGAAATGGGTGATAGATCGGTGCGCACGACATGGAGGATCATGACGCTGGTGACGCTACCCAGCAGTCCAGCAATCGTCACGATTCGTGCACTACGGCTCATCACGTCGCGCGAAAGGCTTTCCTCCTGACGTGCAGGGCCGTCAGCAGGAACCACAGAAGGATGGTGACGCTGAGCAACCGCTGGACCGCACCCGACCAGTTTGTCTCTGCCGTAAGAGGGGTGGCCATGGCCGCCACAGCGGCGGCCACGGCGAGCGTCAGGGAGGGCCATCGAAACGTCCACCAACGGGCCTCGGTTCGGCACATGAGCGAGAACAGCAGCATGGATGTGATCAGCAGAACAAAAGCCACCACCGACGCGTTGCTGTGAATCAACTCCTCCAAGGTGTCGGGCACCAGGGGGCGTTCTACTTCGAATATGCCCGCCGCGATCAGGCCAACGCCTGCCAGAGTGAGCAGGGTGGGAATGGGTTTTGCGACCCCTTGACGAGGGATGGCCCGACGGAGTCGGAACGCCAGCGCCAACGAAGAAAGGCCGAAGGCGTAGAACACAAGCGTCATGATTGGGCCGTGCGACCCGTTCGCGTACTCGCTCATGACCTGGCGCAGAGGATCGATGTCCCCGCGGAAGACGGGTAGCAGCATCACCGAACCGAAGCAAAGCAACGTCAAGAGGATGGCGATGAGGGATGCACCCGTCGCTCGATACTCGCGGGGTTCGAGCGCGCGATCCAGCTTCGGGTCGTTCGAGACGGTCACGACTGCTCGACCTCGTCGGCGTATAGGTCACGACCGTAGAGGAAGCTTCGAGTGGACCCCAGCCTCGAGTGAAGCATCGTTGACCTCCGTCTGCGCATAGAACGGATGTTCCATGCGCTACGTCCACGATGTGGCCCTTCTTGGGCAGAATCAATGGGGTACGGACGCGGTTCCTCATGTTGTGGGCGGCCGCGAGGCACCAAAAGGGTCATAGGCGATGAAATCCAAGATTCTTCGGTAAGCCTCGCAATCTGGTTGACGAGGCAGACTAGGGGGACCACGCTGTCTTAGGTTCTCTCTCCATCCAACACCAAGGATCCCGCGATGATCGATGGGCACGAAGGTCCGAGACCGCGCGGGGGAAACCCACCGCCGTCGATCAAGGCCGCGGGGGACAGAGTTCGCTCGGACGAGAGTCTGGACGGAGACCCCGAGCACCCGTTAACCGCGCGGAAATCAACGTTGCCACTGGTCAGGGTATTGGTGTCGCTGACGGTTGTAGTCGTCATCTTCGTCGGTGTGTTACCGCGCATCGCCGACTTCTCCCAAGTATGGGCAACGCTGGTGGACTTGACCTGGTTGGAGGCGTTCACGTTGAGCCTTGCCGCCGGGTGGAATCTTGTCACTTACTGGATCCTCGTAATGGTCACGCTACCGGGACTCAGCTTTTCCCAAGCGGCGGTGGTCACTCAGACGTCGACTGCGGTGGCGAACATCCTTCCGGGTGGGCAGGCGTTTGGATTAGGAGTCGCGTACTCGATGTACGCCTCATGGGGCTTCCGCCGATCGACGATCGCTTCATCCCTGGTCGTTTCTGGGGTCGCAGATCTCTTCGCCAAGCTCAGCATGCCTGTCATCGCACTGGTCGCTCTTGCATTGGGCGGCCACACGAATGCCGCGCTTGTTACGGCTGCTGTGATTGGCGCGGTATTCCTGGGGGCCGGAGTTTCCCTCTTTGCGCTGGCACTCAAGAGTGAGCGATCGGCCCAACTCGTTGGGGAAGGTCTCGGCGCTGTGGCCTCCTGGTTCCTAAGGTTGGTCGGCCGAGGGCCGACGATGGCATGGGCCGACGGAGCCGCTCGCTGGCGTGCGGAGACCGTAAATCTGCTAAGCGGTCGCTGGTGGAAAGTCATTGGAGCGGCTTTCTTGAGTCATGCTTCTTTGTTCCTCGTGCTTCTCATTGCGCTACGCCACGTCGGTGTACCTGCCGAGGAAGTGAGTTGGGCCGAGGCCCTCGGAGCATTTGCGATTGCCCGCCTGCTAACCGCTTTGCCCATCACACCCGGAGGACTCGGTGTCATCGAACTCGGTTTGACCGGCGCCCTCGTCGTAGCTGGGGGACAGGAAGTGCCGGTTGTCGCAGCCGTGTTGATCTTCCGGGCCCTTACTTATCTCGTGCAGATTCCGTTCGGGGCTCTCACGTACCTGCTGTGGCAGCACAAGCGTAGTTGGCGGGTTGCAGAGACCAGAGTTCCCGAGTGACCATTGTCACCTGAGACCCCTTATAGGGGGCTGCAATGACGATGGTCGGTGGAGAGAGATCGGGCCTGCGACCCTCGATGGTTGCCTCTCTCATTCACCCTCCATGATTTCAGCGAACTGTTCCCAGTTCATCTTGCGGTGATACTTGCCGCCACGAGGACGCCACTCCAATCCACCTCTTGAGATCAGCAGGTGCCCGAGGAGGTCACTAGATCTCTTGCGAGCGCGCACACCCTTACCGCGCAGTTGCTTGGCGCTCTGACGAACCTCGACCTCGATGTTGGCGTTGCCGACCACGCCCTCGTAGCCCTTCGGCAGTTTCCACGTCGTGGCGTCGTGTCGCGGCATAGCTACCCTCCTGAAAGAAGCCCTGGATAGATTGTGGCCGCAGGATGTGTGGTGAGCGGGGTTTTCGGGCCAATGGTCCACACCCGGCCGGCGCTCTCTTTCCTCGAGGGGCACCTACGATTGTCGGATGAGGAGGCTCATCCCGGCATTTATCTGCCTCGTGGTGTTCGCAGCATGCGTCTCGAGCACGGAGGATGAACCCGGTCGCGACCGGGAGCCGACTTCGCACAAGGTCTCTCGGGTGTACGCGGCCGTGGGGGCCAGCGAGACTGCCGGTTGGGGAGCGGGAAACTTCACGACCGAGGCATGGCCCCGCGTGTTCCTCGACCTGGCCCTCCCCGATTTCAGACTAGTGAATCTCGGCCTTCCCGGAGCCACGGTCGAGGACGCCATCCTGCGTGAGCTTCCGAGATTGCTGCGCGCCGAGCCCGATATCGTCACGGTCTGGTTGAACGCGAACGACATTCTGCAAGGAGTCACTGCCGCTCAGTACAAACAGGACTTCAACCTGCTGCTGCGCGCGATCGAACGAACAGGAGCACGGCAGATCCTGGTGGCCAACACACCGCCTCTCGACAAGCTGCCCGCTTATCAAGCCTGCCGGCCCGATCCTCCCGAGGATGGACCATTTTGTTTCCTTGGCAGCTCGCTCCCCGCACCATCCGAGATGAGAGCGATCGTGGACCGTTACAACAAGATCATCAAGAACGCCGTGAGGAAGACGGGAACGACCCTAATCGATCTGCACTCGAGCGCGAAGGACGCCCATGATCGAGGCACGAATGCGGGGCTCATCAGCGGTGACGGGCTCCATCCGAGCACGGAGGGACACAGGGCGGTCGCAGAATCGTTCAGTGCCAGGCTCGAGTTTCCGTAGAAACGGATTGAGCTCATGGCCTCGTTCGAACACTCCTCAAGGTCACCGTTGTGACGCTGGCGTGACGGAACGGTGACGACAGCCTCCTAACTTCACCCAAACGGGCGAAGTTCATAGGAGGCGAATCAATGGCGCGCCCCAGTGGCGATTCGCGACGACAAGTCGACATCGAACAGGCACTCGATCGGGCAGAGCGAATCGGTCGTCTCTACCTCTCGATGGCACTGGTGGGTGCGATCGGGCTGATCCTCGTGCCCACCATCTATCTCGAACAGAGCAGCCGACTGTTCGTCCTCAAGCTTGTAAGCGCGGGACTTCTGGCTTTTCTGCCCGGTTGGCTCTACCTGCAGTTCATACGGAACAAGGGTCGCAGTCTCTACGACGAGTACGTGCTGAACCTCTTTCGACTTCACATCGACGAGCTTGCGAATCTGCCATCTCCGCCGAAGCACACGACCTACTACCTCCCCTGGAGGAGGGCACACGACAAGCTTCAGTGCAAGAACAAGGACAACCTCTACAGAACGAAGTTCGAGGCGATCTACGGCCGTTCCTCGGTCAGCACACTCGGCCTGATCGTCGACAAGGGAAAACTGCCCAAGCGCACAGAGGCGTTTTCGCCGGTCGTGTACTCAACGCTGATCATGTGTCTCGGCTGGGTCCTCGTCTTGCAGCCCGAGCTGTTGGGTGCAATTCGACTCGGGGACGTGGTTCCGTCCGGAAGACCCGTGCTGCCCGTCGAGCCGCTGCAGTTCGGGTTTCTCGGCGCGTACACCTTCATCATTCAGGATCTGGTTCGTCGGTACTACCGTGACGATCTCCGGACCAGCGGCTACATTGCGGCGATCTCGAGGATCGTGTTTTCGGCGGTGCTCATAATGACCGTCAACCTGATGTGGAGTGGTCAGACCGGCCAGCAGGAGAACATCCTCGCCTTCTTCATCGGGTTCTTTCCTCAGATAGGACTGCAGGTGCTCAAGACCGCCCTGACCAAACCGGTGAGCAAGCTGTTGCCGAGTCTGAACACCCAGTACCCGCTGAGCTCTTTGGAGGGATTGAACTTCTGGTACGAGGCACGCCTCAACGAGGAGGGGATCGAGGACCAGCAGAATTTCGTATCGGCGAACCTGGTCGACCTCATGCTGAGGACTCGCGCACCGATCATGCGTCTCGTCGACTGGCTCGACCAGGCGTTTCTGCATCTGCACCTGCCGGAGGACCCCGACAAGGTCGAGGACATGAAGAGGGAACTTCGCCGCCTTGGTATCAGGACCGCCACCGAACTGGAGAGCACTTTTGAAGAGCTGGGCGACGACCCGGTTTTCGTGAGCGCACTCAGCGACGCTCTGGGGGTTGGGCCCGATGAGGGGGCCTCGGTAACCCGCTCGATTCTCATCACGCTGAACGGGGAGATCAACTACTGGCACGTGCGTGAGTTCAGACGGCGCTCCTGGCTAAGGTCCCGCCGGAGCCGTCCACAGCTTCACGCTCCCGCAGTCAACGGTGCCCACCCCGAGCTCGCCGCGCGACAGATCGACCTCGCTACAGAAAACAACGGAGTAACAGGGGTTGATCGAGAGTCGACGATCAACTAGAGCCGGAGCAGCAAGAAGAAAGGGGGCCGGGCCCAACGATGGACCGGCCCCCGTTCATTTTCTATCTAGCCGACGCGCTCGGGTTCCAGCTCCGGTACGACGAGCTCCTCCGGCGTCAAGTGCTTGCCCTCGACCGAGATGTTCGGCAGCCACTGGAGCCAGCGCGGGAGGTACCAGTTGCGATCGCCGAGCAACTTCATGGACGCGGGGACGAGCACTGATCTAACGAGCGTTGCGTCGATGAACACCGCGACGGCGAGCCCGAAGCCCATCTGCTGCAACATCACCAGGTTGCCGGCAGCGAAGCCCGCGAACACAGCGACCATGATCGCGGCAGCGCCGGTTATCAGACCACCCGTGGTGCGAAGTCCGTAAGCCACCGACTCGGCGTTGTCATGTGTCTCGACAAAGTGCTCTCGGATTCGCGATAACAGGAACACGTGATAGTCCATCGACAAGCCGAACAGGACCGAGAACAAGAAGAGCGGTAGCCAGGCTTCGATTGCCTCCACTTGCTGGAAGCCGAGGAAGTCCGCACCCACGCCCTCCTGAAAGACGAGCACGATCAGTCCGTATGCCGCGCCCACCGACAACAGGTTCATCACGATGGCTTTCAGCGGCACGACGATCGAGCGGAACACGACCATGAGTAGAAGGAACGAGAGACCAAGCACGAAGGCAAAGACGATAGGCGTGTACGTATCCGTCAGGTCAAAGAAGTCCTTGTTGAATGCGGTGTCTCCACCCACGAGGACCTCTGCGTCAACACCGTCGAACGCCTGCGGAACGAAGTCATCTCGAATTCGTTCGATCGATGACGTTGCCGCTTCGCTCTGAGGATCCGCGTTGACGGGTGCCGTGATCAGAGCGGTGTCACCGTTCTCATCGAGACGTACCTGCGAAGGGCCGAACAGATCGTCGCTCGCAAGCGAGGCCTGAAGGTTTTCGATTCCGCCCTGGACCTCTGCCGATTCGACATCTCCGTCGACCACGATTTCGATCGGCGAGTTCAGACCTCCCGAGAACTCCGCGGAGAGCGTCCCGAAGGCCTGGCGCGAACTCGTTTCTGACGGAAGCGTGCTGACGCCTGAGAATCCAGTATCGATGTTGAAGTAAGAGAGTCCCGCGGCGAGCAGAATCCCGGCCCCCAGAACGAGCGAGATCACGGGCCGAGCCATCACCCGGCGGGTGATCGCATTCCAAAAACGGTGCGAGTTCTCGGACCCTAGGTCCGCCTTGCGTCGAAGGATGCTCAGCGAGTTGATTCGGTCTCCGAGCAGGCCCAGCAACGCGGGGAGAAGCGTCAGAGAGGCAAGCATCGCAACGACCACAACGAAGATCGCTCCGGCCCCCAGACTGCGAAAGATCGTCGTCGGAATGATCAGCATTCCGATCAGAGCGAGAACGACTGTCATGCCGCTGAAGAACACGGCTCGGCTGGCGGTGGAACCGGCGGCTCCGATCGCATCGATCTTCTCCAGCCCCTTGAAGCGTTCCTCTCGATAGCGACTGACGATGAAGAGCGAGTAGTCGATGCCCACTGCGAGTCCCATCATCGTGATCATGTTTGTAACGAAGAACGAGAAGTCGACCGCCATACCGACTAGTGCGACGAGCCCGATGGCGACTGCAATCGAGGCGATCCCCATGGCGATGGGAATCAAGCCCGCAACCAGGGCTCCAAAGACGAGGACGAGAACGACGAGCGCGACCAGGACGCCGAAGGTCTCGCCCTGTGCGAGGTCCTCTTCCGCGATCGTTGAGAAGTCCTCCTCGATCGTGATCGGTCCGAACGCCTGCGCGCTCAGGCCGTTGGCGTCGGTTGTCTCGATCAGTCCCTCGACCGCCGGGAGGTAGTCGGCGATGTTGCGCGTATCTTCGAACGTCACCGGCATCAGCGTCGTCCGCTGGTCCTCCGACACCATCGAGGGGTCCTCGGTGTCGTAGAAGGTAACGGCCTCGCCCCCCACCTCGACCGCTTCGCCCTGAACGGCGCGCACGGCTTGCTCGAAGGCGGGATCATCCACCGTCGTGTCCTCGGAGCTAAGGATGAGGATCTCGGTGACCCCCTCCTCCCCGAACCGCTCCTCGATCAACTCCTCGGCCTGCACGGCCTCCGGGGTGTTGGTGAAATCGGCGCTCGTGGTAAGCGCGTCTGCTAGGTACTGGGACGAGATCCAGCCGGCGACCGCGATCGCAACCACCCAGAGCCCGAGAGTGATCCACGGCCGCCGGGCGCTGGCCCGGGCGAGCCCTTCAGTCGACAACATCGTCATAGCCTCCCTTGTCGCGTACGGCGTATATCTACGACGTATATGTACACCGTAGATGAAACGATGTACGGTGTACACTTGTCAACCGGTGGAGGATGAAATCCTCAGAAAATCGAGGGACGCGTGAACAGACCGGACGTAACGGACACACAGCGAAGCGCACTGTCGCGCGACCGCATCGTCGAGCGAGCCATCGCGATCGCCGACGCCGAGGGGATCGAGGCCGTTTCGATGCGCCGCATCGCGAGCGATCTGGGCGCAACGCCCATGGCTCTCTACAACCACGTCGCCAACAAAGACGAGCTCATGAACGGCATCGCCGGTCAGCTCCTCAAGGAGATAGATGTCTCCCAGTTGGATCCGGCCGACTGGGCCAAGTCGATCAAGACCGGTTACACGGAATTTCGCAGGGTCCTCCTGTGCCACCCGAATCTGCTTCCCGTGCTCCAACGCAAGACGGAGATGTCTCCCGACGCGCTTAGGCCGATCGAGCTCGCCATGTCGATTCTCCAGAGCGCGGGCTTCTCTCCCGGGGAAGCGCTCCAGGCCCACTGGACGCTATCCGGCTTCGCCATGGGCCACGTGCTATGGCAGCTGACGAACCCTCTCCTCGATAATGAGGACGGAGAGTCGACGCTCCAAGCGCTCGCCATGAGCCACCGGCGGACGCTTAGAGACGACGAGTTCCCGTGCCTCATAGCGGCGCTGCCGGCCATGGAGTCGTACGACATGGACGCCGCCTGGGCGTGGGGCATCGACGCGATCATCGACGGCCTGAAGGTCAAGCTTTCCGAGCGAAGGTAATGCCGCTTCGCACTCCAGTCTGATTCAGGGAAACTGATTCGATGAAGATCGTTGCGCTGATCGTCATCGTCGTGGCGCTCCTAGGTTTGCGGATGTGGGGAACGACCGGACGCCGAGAGCAGTTCGAACGCGCCACGAGGTTCAGACGCCTTCCGTGGCAACGGCGGCCGGGGGCCGTGAGGTTCCTGCTCCTGGTCGTGGTCACAATTCTCGTCGTTGCCGCGTATTTGTCTTTCGATGGGGTGACGAGGTAGCGATGAGCCGGACCAAGCTCAATTGGCGCCAGGTAATGGCTTGGCGCGCGCAGCGGCATCACCTCGACGAACGGGTCCCGAAGAGGAGAGCGCTCGACGTTGTCGACGAAATCGGTTGCTTGCACGCACAACTCATGTCGTCGGCCGAGCTGTCGCTTTGGGCGCGCGTCGACAAGCTCACGCGCAACGACGTGGAGAAATGGCTGTGGACGGACCGCCGACTCGTCAAGACGTGGGCCATGCGCGGAACGCTGCACCTTTTGAAGAGCGATGAGTATCCGCTCTGGCGGGCGGGGTTGGGCACCTACGCTCACTACCTTAAGCCGGCGTGGTTCAAGGCGTTCGGGGTCACTCAAGAGGAGCTCGAGACGCTCATCGACGCCATTACCAGGGGTCTCGACCGCCGAACTCTCACGCGTGACGAACTCGTTGTGCGCGTCGCCAAGATCACAAAGTCCGACGCTCTCGCCGACAAGTTGCGGGGGAGCTGGGGGGCAATGCTCAAGCCCGCCTCGTTTCAGGGTCGCCTCTGCTTTGGGCCGAACAAGGGACGAAACGTGTCCTTTGTGAGACCGGATCAGTGGCTCGACCTCAATGAGTCCGATGAAGTCGATCCGACGGAGGCACTCGAGGAGATCACCCGTCGCTTCCTTTGGGCATACGGTCCGGCCACGAGGGAGGATTTCGCGCGCTGGTGGGCGGTCAGCCCGGCCGCCGGCGGACGGCTCATCTCTGGAATGGGAGACGAGGTCGCACCGGTTGGACTCGACGGGGGCCGGTACTGGGCGCTCACCGAGACACTCGACGAGATGCATGCGGCCTCACCAGCGAAGTCCGTGCGTCTTCTCCCCGGGTTCGACCCCTACATCATCGGGTCGACCAAGCACGCGGCCAAGCTGATGACCGGAAACTTCAAGGCGCGCGTACACCGACCTCAGGGGTGGGTGTCACCCGTTTTTCTCGTAGACGGACGCATCGACGGAGTGTGGCGCCAGGAGAGGAAAGGCAAGCGGCTCGTTGTCGAGATCGAACCGTTCGCAGGCGCTCCGAAGTGGGTGGTGCGGGAGGCGGAGCGGGAGGCGGAGAGCCTCGCCTCGTTCATCGGTGCTCCTCTGGAGCTGACCTGGCACTAGCCCCAACAAACATCTTGGGCAAATGTCATTGGACGGAGCACTAGCCGGCAGTGGCTCCCACCCATTCGGAAGGACCTCGCTCACCCTGATGATCGCGCGTGTGGTCGCTCATCTCCTGACCGCAGAACCAGCAGACGATGCCCGCCTTCTCGACGTCCTGGGCAGATTCACATTGGGCGCAGATGGCAAGCATGTGATGCTCTCCTGAGTCGCCAAGGGGAATTGCAAAAATCAGGCATCTCTTACCCCATCATCGAGCGGAGCGAGCCTGCACCTGAGGAGATTCCTCCGATTTTTGCGGCAGCGACTGCCTCTGCGACACCAGCTCCGTGCCGAGCCAGTCCGGGGTTCGATAGGTCCTCAGCCCTCGAGTGGGTGGGTCATCTCCTCGGGCACGACCCACTTGTCGAAATCCTCGGCCGACACGTAGCCGAGCTCGACGGCGGTCTCCTTGAGGCTCTTGTCCTCCCTGTAGGCCTTCAGCGCGATCTCGGCGGCCTTCTCGTATCCAATGTGGGGATTGAGGGCAGTCACCAGCATGAGAGACCCGGACAGATGCTCGTCAACCATCTTGACGTTCGGCTCGATTCCAACCGCGCAATGGTCGTTGAAGGAACGACACGCGTCCGCGAGGAGCGAGGCGGACTCGAGCACGTTGTGCAGCATCACCGGCTTATAGACGTTCAACTGGAAGTGGCCCTGCGAGCCGGAGAACGCAACGGCTGTGTCGTTACCGACAACCTGCGCGCAGACCATGGTCATGGCCTCGGACTGCGTCGGGTTGATCTTACCCGGCATGATCGAGCTCCCCGGCTCGTTCTCGGGAATCTTGAGCTCGGCGATACCCGCGCGGGGACCCATTGCGTAGAGACGAACGTCGTTCGCGATCTTGTACAGCGCGATTGCCAGCGTTCTGATCGACGCGCTCAGGTCGAC
The DNA here is from genome assembly GCA_050693895.1 of Actinomycetota bacterium. Classification (GTDB taxonomy): domain Bacteria; phylum Actinomycetota; class CADDZG01; order CADDZG01; family WHSQ01; genus WHSV01. The sequence goes on from JBOGWS010000080.1 coordinate 39,577, forward strand.
CATCGCGTCATGCGCAGAGAGAGCGGCGAACTTATTGGCCGCCGACTTGAACCCCTTGCCGGTTTCTTCCGACAACTTGACCGCCACGGTGTCGCCGAAGCGCGGGTGTGAGTTGAGGCCGGTACCCACGGCGGTTCCGCCGATCGCGAGTTCGCTCACGCCGGGAAGAGCCCGCTTGATTCCCTCGCATGCCTTGTCGAGCTGTGTGACCCACCCGGAGATCACCTGCCCCATTCTTATCGGAGTCGCATCCTGCAGATGGGTGCGACCCACCATGACGACCTCCGCGAGCTCGTCGCCTTTCTTGGCGAGGGTGGTTCTCAGATCCTCGACAGCAGGGAGGAGAACGTCGCTCGACTCCTCGATGGAAGCGATGTGCATAGCGGTGGGGAAGGTGTCGTTCGACGACTGACCCTTGTTGACGTCATCGTTGGGATGCACCGGACTCTTCGAGCCGACCTCACCGCCGGCCAACTGGATGGCGCGGTTCGCTATCACCTCGTTGGCGTTCATGTTCGACTGCGTGCCCGAGCCGGTTTGCCACACGACAAGCGGAAACTGGTCGTCGAGCGCGCCCGCGATGACCTCGTCGGCGGCACGGGCGATGAGCTCGGCCTTATCGTGCGGGAGCTGGCCCAGCTCGGCGTTGGCCAGCGCCGCCGCCTTCTTCAGCAAGCCGAGAGCGCGAATGACCCGGCGACCCCACACGAACCGATCCCGTCCGATCGGAAAGTTTTCAATCGAGCGCTGAGTCTGGGCCCCCCACAGCACGTCGGCGGGGACGCGCACCTCGCCCAGAGAGTCTTTGTCGATCCGATAGTCGTGAGAATCGGGTGTCATGCGCCAATTGTCCCCGAACGCAAACAACCCCCGGTTCACGGGGGTTGTTCGAGACAGGCCGGCCGCAGTTAGGGCTTGCCGTCTGGAACCGAACTGGGTTTGCCACCCCCGGTCCCGCTGCCGGTGCTGGAGTCGCCGGACTCGGTCCCGCCGGTCCCCGGGTTGCCCCCTTCTGGAGTCCCCTCCGGTTTTCCGGCCCCCTCGGGCTGGGAGTCCGGCGTGCCCTCGGGCTTGCCCTGATTCTCGCCCGCGCCGGCCGGCTTGCCCTGGGGTGTCCCCTCCGGCTTGCCCGCGCCCTCGGGACGGTCGTTGCCTGCGCCCTCGGGCCGGCCCTTGCCGTTGCCCGCGCCCTCGCCGTCGCCGCCCTGTTCGTCCTGGCACGGCCCCGGGTTTCCGCCGGCCGCCGTTGCCACCGCGTGACCGAACTCGCATCCCTTATCGTCACCCCAGCTACGGATGACGTCGAGCACCGATGGAGCCGACGAACCCTCGGTGCCCTCCGGAAGCTCCTCGGGCACTCCGGCCTCGTCCTCGCCCTCCTGGGCGTCATCGCCCGCCGGGAGCTCGAATCCCACCTTCTCTGCGGCTGTGGCCAGAGCTTCCTGGGCCGGCTCCGGGAGCGAACCGGCGACTGCGAGCCCCCCCGTCGTCGCGGCCAGAGCCACGCCGGCGAGAGCGATCTTTGCGACCAGCGATGCGAACAGCGAACTGAGCACGAGCTTTACCCTCCTGATTGGGCTGGACGCGGCCGGCTTGGATGTGCGCGCCGGCGACGCGTCGAGGTCGGCGGCCGCCTCCGCCATGGCTGTCAGGTGTGCCGCACGGGTCGCGTCGTCCGGAGCTGCGAAGGTGGTCTGCGCGGCCCGGGCGAAGGCTGCGAGGTCGGCGAGAGAGGCGTCGTTGCCCGCGTAATCGCCCGCGAGAACCTGCTCGATTTCCTCGTCGTTCAGCTTAGATAGCCAACCCATGTCGCTTTCGTAAGCGTTCTGATCGCTCATAGGGGTACGCTCTTGCGGGAAATCCTCTTCCTGAGATTTGCCAGGCCGCGACGCTGGAGCGCCTTGACCGCCCCGACCTTCTTTTCCAGGATGCCTGCGATTTCCTCGATCGTGAGCCCGGCGATCATTCGAAGAAGGAGCACATCTCGTTGGTCGGATGAGAGAGTCTCGATGATTCGCCTCACATGCTCGGACCCCAGCGCCCCCAGGGCCTCGGTTTCGACGTCTCCGCCCGGAGCGGTGTGCTGTGCGATCTCTTCCCCGCCCGGCTCCGCGAGTCGTCGCTTGCGATAGCGAAGGTCGTCGAGCATCCGGTGATGCGCGATCGACAGCGTCCAGGCTCTGAAGTCACGTTCGTTGCCCTCGAACGAACCCACGTCGCGCACCATATGGAGGAAGACCTCGCCGGTCAGGTCTTCCGGCTCGGCCGCTCCTCGGCCGCGGAGATATCCGAGGACGAGCGGGGCGAGGTCGTCGTAAAGGTCGACCCAGGCCCACTCGGCCCCCACGCGCGCCGCATTGATAACGGAATCAAAGGCTTGCCCTAGTGTCATAACGCGGGATCAGGCTCGCAGACGCGGAGCATCTGGGCAAAGGGTTCACGTCAGACTAACATTCCCAGAAAGGGTAAGGCACGGAAGATGCCCGAACGGTTGGTAATCGTCGGTGGGGACGCTGCGGGGATGAGCGCCGCAACTCAGGCGCGACGGCGTCGCGACGCGTCCGAGCTCGAGATCGTCGCATTCGAGCGTGGCCGCTACACCTCGTACTCCGCGTGCGGGATCCCCTACTACGTGGGGGACACGGTAAAGGAGCTCGAGACCCTCATCGTTCGCTCTCCTGAGACGTTTCGCAAAGACAACGACATCGATGCGCACATCCGTCACGAGGTGACGGCGATTGACGTCGACGCGCGCAAAGTGACGGTGCGCGATCTCGAGAACTCGGTCGAGCACACAGAGGGTTTCGACCAGCTCGTCATCGCAACGGGTGCGACACCGATCAAACCCAGCTGGCCGGGCATCGACTCGGATGGTGTCTTCGGTGTTCAGGTGCTGGGAGACGGAGTGGCGATTCGCCGTTGGGTTGACGAGGAGAAACCCAAGCGTGCGGTCGTCATCGGCGGTGGTTACATAGGAATCGAGATGGCCGAGGCGATGAAGGTCCGGGGTATGGACGTTGCCCTGGTCGACATGGCGCGACAGCCCATGACGACGCTGGACGAAGACATGGGGGCCCTCGTCGCCGAGCGAATGCGGGACTTGGGAATCGACCTGCTCCTCGAAGAGAAGGTCGTCAGCATCGAGAACGTGAACGGTCGCGCAAGCGCAGTGGTCACCCAAGAGCGCACCGTTCCGGCGGACATCGTGATTCTCGGCATCGGTGTACGCCCGAACGTCGAACTCGCCGAAGAGGCGGGAATCGAGATCGGGCCGTCGGGCGGCATCAAGGTGGACCGAGGGATGCTGACATCTGCGGATGGTGTGTGGTCGGCGGGGGACTGTGCCGAGAAGTTCCACCGCGTGTCCCGCCGGTCGGTCGCGGTTCCCCTCGGAACCCACGCAAACAAGGAAGGTCGTGTCGCGGGGATCAACATCGGCGGAGGTTACGAGACCTTTCCCGGCGTCGTCGGAACGGCCACGTCGAAGATCTGCGACGTCGAGGTCGCACGCACGGGACTGAACGAGAGCGAGGCGACCGAGGCCGGCTTTCAGTTCGTTACGAACACAAGCGACTCGACGACCCGGGCGGGATACTTCCCCGACGCGCAACCCATCAAGACAAAGCTCGTGGTCGAAAGGCAGTCGGGGAGGTTGCTCGGCGCTCAGATCATCGGCGAGGAGGGGGCCGCAAAACGCATCGACGTGTTCGCGATCGCCCTCTGGAACGGGATGTCTGTGGCGCAGATGCTCAACCTCGACCTTTCCTACGCCCCACCCTTCGCTCCCGTGTGGGACCCGGTGCTCATTGCAGCCCGGAAGGCTTGGCGGCTCGTCGAAGAGACGATGCAAGTGGATCCCGAGTGACGGCCGAACTTCTGACCATCGCGATCGAGGCGGCTCACGGTGCGGGCAAGTTGCTCCTGGAATCGTTCGGCGGCGATCGCGAGGCTGTGTCGACGAAGACGAGTCCTACCGATCTCGTCAGCAAGGCCGATAAGGACGCCGAGCGATTCCTGCTCGACTTCATCGCCTCAAAACGTCCGGGCGACGGAATCCTGGCCGAGGAGGGAGGGCGAGCCGAGTCGTCGACCGGTTATCGCTGGGTCATCGATCCACTGGACGGCACGGTCAACTTTCTCTTCCGCATTCCCCTGTGGTCCGTAAGTCTAGCCGTGGAGGACCGGGACGGGGGAGTTGCGGGCGTCGTTTACGACCCGAACCGAAACGAGACCTTCGCGGCGCAGCGCGGGGAGGGAGCGCGACTCAACGACCGACCTCTTCGAGTATCCGATCGGACGGACCTCGCAACCGCGCTTATCGGGACGGGATTCGCGTACGACGTGTCGCGCCGGATCGCTCAGGCGCGCGTCGCGGCCGACGTCCTCGGCAAGGTGCGCGACATCAGGAGGGCGGGATCAGCGGCCCTCGATCTGTGTGCGGTCGCATGTCGCAGACTCGATGGCTTCTACGAGGCATACACCGAGCTCTGGGATCGCGCCGCGGGATCGTTGATCGTTACGGAGGCGGGCGGAGTCGTGAGTGAGGGACCCTCGCCGTCCGGTGATGGCACCACTATCGTGGCGAGTAATAAGAATCTTCACGACGAGTTGAGACGGCTGGTCCTGGAGGACAGCTAGCCACCTCTAGCCAAGAAGGAGTGCTGCGATGGACATTCTGAACCCTGCCGTAGAGCGTTACCTCGGCTCGCTTGCGACGACCGACGACGAGGCCGTGCTGATCGAGATGGAAGGCTACGCAAAGGAGCACGGCTTTCCCATCGTCGGTCGATTGTGCGGCCGGTTTCTGGAGGTCATGGCGCGCACGATCAACGCCAAGCGCATCTTCGAGATGGGTTCCGGCTACGGCTACTCGGCCTACTGGTTCTCGCGTGCGACCGGTCCGGAGGGCGAGATCCACCTCACAGACATGGACCCCGAGAACGAGAAGATGGCTCTCGGCTACCTCGGACGAGCCAAGCTCGACGGACCGATCAACTACCACGTCGCGTCAGCGATCGATGCATTCAACGAGACCTCGGGCGATTTCGACATCGTCTATTGCGACATCGACAAGCATGAATATCCGCAAGCGTTCGAGCTTGCGAGGAGCCGCGTTCGAGTTGGTGGGCTCTACATGTGCGACAACATGCTCTGGTCGGGGCGCGTCACCGGCGAAGAGCCCGACGATTCCAATCCGGAGCTGACGCGCACCATCGATGAAGCGAACAAGCTCATCGCGGCCGATCCCGACTACCGCTCGTTCATCCTCCCGATCCGCGACGGTGTCGTCTGCGCCGTTAGGGTTCGCTGATGGATGGGATCGATGGGATCGACATCACTCCCGCCGACGCGGCTCGTCGCATGGAAGCGGAGAACCTAGCGCTCTTCGACGTGCGCGAACCCTACGAGTGGGAGGCGGGTCACGTGCCCGGGTCAACTCATGTCGAGATGGAGGCACTCGGGGAGCGCCTCGACGAGATTCCCGAAGACCGGCCGGTGGCTTTTCTCTGCCTCGGCGGCGGGCGCAGCGGCCTGGTCGCCTCCACCCTCAAGGCGCGCGGCTACGACGCCTACAACGTCGAGGGTGGTTTTAGAGCGTGGTTCGAGGCCGGGCTCCCGACGGAGCCCGACGACGCCACGGTCGCGCCCCACTAGGTCGAGGTGGGCACGATTCAGCGAGCATGGGCGGGAATAGTTCCGCCGGGGATAGAGTTTGTAATCCTGTAATTACCCGTCGGAGGGAACCAGTTTGCCGCGACCGCATCGACTAACGCCTCCACAGCAGCCGGACCGGAAGGCCAAGCCGGGCACTTTCCACCGGATCGTTTCGACGTTCAAGCCGTATCGGGGCACCGTGACCATCGTCGGCGTCCTCATCCTCATCATCTCGGCGATCGGGCTCATCAACCCACTTCTCATCAAAGTGGTCTTCGACGACGTCATCCTTGCGTCCGACCAACCCACCGACGAACGCCTGCAACTGCTGTGGCTGGTGGTGGGCGCGATGATCGCGGCCCCCATCATCAACGGCGCGCTAGGTCTGTGGCAGACCTACCTGAACAACATCGTCGGCCAGAGCGTGATGAGGGATTTGCGCAATAGCCTTTACGCGCACCTGCAGAACATGCCGCTGAAGTTCTTTACGTCGACGCGCACCGGCGAGATCCAATCGCGTCTCTCGAACGACGTCGGTGGAGTCCAAGGGGTGCTCACCGACACGGCCTCCAGCACGCTGTCCAACGTCACTACCGTGATCTCAACGGTCATCACCATGGCGATTCTGTCCTGGGAGCTGACCGTTCTGTCGCTTGGTGTGCTTCCTTTCTTCCTGTGGCTCAGCCGAAAGGTCGGACGCGTCAGGCGCGAAATCTCCGGACAGACGCAGGAATCTCTTGCGGACCTCACGGCGCACATGCAGGAGACGCTCTCGGTCTCGGGCATCTTGCTCTCGAAATCCTTTGGACGACAGAACTACGAGATCGGTCGGTTCCGTGGGAAGAACGACAAGCTGTTCGGTCTGGAGATCCGCAGAACAATGGTGGGGCGTGGGTTTTTCGCGCTCATTCAAGTCTTCTTCTCGATCATGCCGGCGTTCGTTTACCTGGTTGCGGGATGGCTATTCCTGAGTGGATCCCTCGCCGGCGATCCACGCAACGTCGTCGGTACCATCGTGGCCTTCACCACCCTGCAGAGTCGCCTTTTCTTCCCACTCGGCCAACTCCTCAACGTCAACGTCGAGATCCAGTCCAGCCTTGCCCTCTTCGATCGCATCTACGAGTACCTCGATCTCGAGCGCGACATCGTCGATCACGACGGCGCTATCGAGCTCGCTCCGGATGAGGTATCCGGCCGGATTCGCTACGGGGACGTGTGGTTCAAGTACGGCTCCCCATCTCCGTACAGCAGCTCGGCTCTGCAGCCCGAGTCGGAGGAGGGCAGGTTGTGGACCATCGGGGGAATCGAGTTCGAGGCCACCCCCGGACAGTTGGTTGCACTCGTGGGTCCATCGGGGGCCGGAAAGACGACGCTCACGTACCTCCTCCCTCGTCTTTACGACGTGAACCGCGGTGCGGTGACCATTGACGGCATCGACGTGAGAGACATTCGACTCGAGTCGCTCGGGGAACTCGTGGGCATGGTGACGCAGGAGACCTACCTCTTTAACGCATCCGTCAGAGAGAACCTGAGTTACGGGAACCCCGACGCGACGGACGAGGACCTCGAGCGGGCCGCGCGAGCTGCGAACATCTGGGACCGGATTCAGGAGCTGGACGATGGTTTCGACACGTTCGTCGGCGAGCGCGGGTACAAGATGTCCGGAGGCGAAAAGCAACGCCTCGCCATCGCTCGGGTCATTCTCAAGAACCCCAGTATCCTGATTCTCGACGAGGCCACCAGCGCCCTCGACACCCACTCCGAGCGTCTCGTCCAGAGCGCGCTGGGCAAGGTCATTCAGGGCCGGACCACAATCGCGATCGCTCACAGGCTCTCGACCATCCTCGCCGCCGACCAGATCCTCTACATCGACCGTGGACGAATCATCGAGCGAGGTACACACGCACAGCTGCTTGAGAGGGACGGGGCCTACGCATCGCTCTACCACGAGCAATTCTCTGACGGAGCGGTCGAAACAAGATGCGAGGATGGCTTCGTTCTCGCTAACGGAGAGGTCATCTCCGAGCGAGTTCCCGACTAAACCGACACATCTCGAGGGGGATTCGTTGAACATCGCGGACAAGGTCGCGCTCATCTCCGGCGGGGCTTCGGGGCTCGGTCTCGCAACCGCCAGGGCGGTCGTGGGGGCCGGCGGAAAAGTTGTCATCGTCGACCTTGACTCGTCCAACGGAGCCACGGTGGCCGAGGAGCTCGGTGATGCTGCGCGCTTCGCTGCCGCCGACGTCACCGATCAAGAGCAGGTGCGAGCGGCTGTTGCGAGCGCCGTCGACGCCTTCGGGAGACTCCATGTCAATGTCAACTGCGCGGGAGTCGGATTTCCCGGACGGGTTCTAACTCGAGAGGGCACGGCTAACGACCTCGAACGCTACGAGTTCGTAGTGCGCGTGAATCTCTTTGGGACCTTCAACGTGCTGAGACTGGCGGCCGAGCAGATGGCGGCCCAGGAGGCAGAGTCGGAGGAGCGAGGAGTCATCATCAACACCGCCTCGATCGCCGCCTTCGATGGCCAAATCGGCCAAGCCGCCTACGCATCCTCGAAGGGAGGCATCGTCGGCATGACTCTTCCGGTGGCACGCGATCTGGCGACGAAGCAGATTCGCTGCGTTGCCATCGCTCCTGGAACCTTCGATACCCCCATGCTGGCCGGGCTGCCCGAGGAGGCTCGGCAGAAGCTTGCCGCCGGGGTGCCGCACCCACGCCGCCTTGGACAGCCGGAGGAGTACGCGGCTCTCGCCCTTCACATCGTGTCCAATCCGATGCTCAACGGCGAGGTCATCAGACTCGACGGGGCCCTGAGGATGCCTCCACGCTGACGGGTCAAGTCATGCAGCACGGCGCCCGAAGTCGTAACGTCGGGGCTGGAGCGAAGGCTGTCTAAGTGCGAGGAGCACCGTTGAGGGGATGTCCACAGGGGGAAGCGGTTTGGAGAGCCTGATCCAGATCATCAGCTGGATCGACGTTGTCGTGTTCATCGCGCTCGCCGTTGTGTCATTTATCGGGTGGCGGCGCGACGGTGGTGCGGCGGTCGGTTGGCTGTCCGCCACCTTCGCCGTGCTGGCACTGGTCGTGTCCGTCGGTGCTTTCACTCCCGAGGAATCGGATTCGACGGCAAACGAGATTCTGGCCAGAACCCTCGTGGCAATGCTGGTGCTCTTCCCGTACTTCCTGTTTCGTTTCATTGCTTCGCTTCGGCCGGTGAGTCGAATCCTGGAATTCCTCGCGGGTGGTCTCACCCTTGCCTGCGTCGTTGCATCGCTGCTGTTCCCGATAATGCGCGAGGAAGGCGAGCCGCAGCCGGCGTCGCTCGTGGCGTTCATCGTGCTCATTCTCGTTCAATGGACCGCGCTCTCATCGTTCGTTGCCGTGCGCCTATGGAGAATGGGGAGCGGCCAACCGAGCATTGCCCGTCACAGGATGCGATTGCTGAGCCTGGCCTCGGGGGCGCTGAACCTGGCGCTCATTCTCGCGGGTGTTACCTCGGGGGGTGAGTCGATCGGATTGGAACTTGTCGTGCAGCTTCTCGTGGTTGCGAGCGCCCTGCTGTTCTTCGCCGGCTTCGCCCCGCCCGGCATCCTGAGAGTCCAGTGGCGGCGGGAGGAGCAGGAGGTACTACGCAAGGCCCTCGTGAAGCTCATGGTCGCGACATCTTCCGATGAGGTGACCTCGAGCATCCTCCCTCACACGAGCGCGATCGTCGGGGGCCGGGCGGCTGCTCTCGTGGACAAGAACAACGAGCCGCTCGACTCCCATCAGGTTTCGGACGAGATGTTGCGGGCTTTGCCCGAGCTCATCGAAGAGAACGGGAGCAGCAGCGGTTTTGCCCAGGACGTGATCGTTTTGGACGTGCCGTCCGGCAAGCTCGTCGTTTGGGGAACCCCTGCAACGCCGGTGTTCGGTCAGGACGAGATCGAGTTGCTTCAGAGTCTTGCCGTGTTCACCGGTCTCGCGCTCGAACGAACGGAGCTCTTCCAACGGGAGCGACGAGCGAGACGCTCTCTCGAGAAGGCCAACAGGGAGCTTGAATCCGCCACTGCCGAGCTCGAGCAGGAGGTCGCCGAGAGGCGGCGGGCCGAGGAGGATCTGATCGAGAGTCAGATGCAGCTGGCCGAGGCTCAAGAGCTCACCATGCTCGGAAGCTGGCGATGGGATATCGAGAGGGACCGGATCTACTGGTCCGACCAGATGTACAGCATTCACGGTGTCGATCCGGCCACCTTCAACGCCAGTTTCGACGGCCTCATAGAGATTGTTCATCCCGACGACAGAGAAGCGATGCGCTCGATGGTCGAGAGACTGCACGAGTCCGAGGACAGCTTCTCGATGGAACACCGCATCACCAGGCAAGATGGAAAGCTACGCATCATGTATGCGCGCGGCAAGGTGATGCGTGACATTGCGGGCCGCGCGATACGAGTCATCGGAACCTCTCAAGACATTACCAAGCGCAAGCAAGCGGAGACCGCGCTGCGCGCGTCAGAGATGCGTTTCCGGCGTTTGGCCGAGAGCTCGAATGAGGGGATCGTGTCGATCGACGCCGGTGGCCGGATCGTTTTTTGGAACCGCGGTGCGCAGGACGTCTTCGGCTACTGGGAGGAGGAGGTCACCGGCGAGCCGGTTCAGATGCTCATGCCCGACCGTTTCCGAAGCGAGCACGAGCGCGGCTTCGCCAGGTTCCTGGAGACAGGGGAAACCAGCATCATCGGTACAACCGTCGAGGTCGAAGGTCGGCGCAAGGATGGGACCGAGTTTCCCCTCGAATTGTCGCTGGCGGCCTGGACCGTCGACGAGGAGCGCTTCTTCACCGGAATTCTGCGCGACATCTCCGATCGAAGGAGCGCCGAGGAGGAGCTGAGGCGTGCGAGCCGGCGGCAGCAGCTGATTCTCGATGCCGCCGGGGAGGGCATCTACGGTCTCGACGCCAACGGCATCACGCAGTTCGTGAACCCGGCCGCGGCCGCTCTACTCGGATACGAGACCAACGAGCTCATCGGGCGTCCCCAGCATTCGACCATTCACCATTCCCGCCCCGACGGGACGGCCTATCCACGGGAGGACTGTCCGATTCTTCAAGCTGTCAAGACCGGGGTCACGGCGCGGGTGAGAGACGAGGTCTTCTGGAAGAGTGATGGCTCCGCGATCGAGGTCGAGTACATCGTCACACCCATTACCGAAGACGAGGCCATCACCGGCTGCGTCGTGGTCTTCTGGGACCGGACGCGCAGCAGCCACGAGAAACTGCACGAGGATCATCCTCGGCACGGGGCCCATCCGGTCGGCTAGGGCGGGGCGAATGGGTTAGCGGCGCGAGCCCTCCGCGTGAACCACCTCGGCGAGGGCGTCGTCCATTTGATCGCTCGCGGCGACCACATCGGACTCGTCTTGCTCCCCGATCTCACGTTCGAGCTCGCGCCATTCCTTCTCGGCCCATCGGAGCTTCTCGGTCGCTGAGGCGAGGTCCAGGAAGTGCACGGGAACGATGTTGGCCCTGGGCCTCAGATAGGCGTCACCGATGAGAGCATCGAGCTCTCGGCGGGCCTCGGTCAGGCGAGACTGGATCTGATTCAGCCTCTCCTGTTGCTGTTCGGTGTAGTTGTGTCGACCGGCAGTAGTCAGGCGTACTCCTTGCGGTACTTGGTGTCCTTATCGGGCGATTTGCGAAGTGCTGGTGCATCGGGCGGTGCTTCTTCGGGCCCGCCTAACGCCAGCCGACCCAGAAGGATGAGCGTACATCCCTTGTGCTTGAATGCACAAGCGCACTATCACAGTAGTGGCATAGCCGCCGTCTGTTTGTGGCCCAGGACCTATTTTCGCCGCTGGCACGCGTCCACGCTGTGAATCAATGGCCCACCTCGGTTTTTCGCGTTCCGGGCTCTCAGACGACCCTCACGTCGGGAAAGGTGCCGCGCTGTGACCCAGGTCACAGCGTCGGTTCGGGTTCAGAGCCACGATCCACCCATGGCATCGGTACGAGCCCTCGCAAGGGAGAGCCGCCGATGCTACGGAATCCTCTCTTTGCAGCAACTCCTCGATCTGGGTTTTACACCGGCACAGGTCAAGGGGGCTTGTCGCAGAGGAAGTCTCGTTCGCGTTCTTCCCCGGGTCTACCGCGGCACCTCGGTCCCCCAGTGCTGGGAGCAATTGCCCATGGCGGCGACTCGCTGGGGCGGCTACGGCACGGTGGCCTCGGCCACGACGGCGGCGTTCCTCCACGATCTGCTCCAGCGTCGTAACGACGCAATCCACGTCACGTCAAGCCGATCCCTTCACCCCCGGCCAGGCTTCAGGGTTCATCAGTGCCACCTTCTTCCCGACGACATAACTGTCGTCGGAGGCATTCCCTGCACCTCCGTCTCTCGGACTCTAGTCGACGTCTGCCACACCATCGACCGGACCCGGTGTGAGATGGCGCTCGACGCCGCACTCAGAAGCGGCCGCGTGCGACTCGCCGACCTCGTCGAGTTCGTCGAGACCGCCGCCGCTCGGAAGGTTCGTGGCAGCTCTCGCCTTCGCGGTCTGCTGGAGGTGCGTGGGGACGATGAAGCCCTTTCCGAGAGCGAGATGGAGAGCCGTTTCGGTTGTGTGATGAGGAAGGGTGACCTTCCAATGGGGGAGCGGCAGGCCCTCCGAGAGGGGACCAAGAACGGCCGCGTGGACATTCTCTATGCAGAGCAGAACCTGGTCGTCGAACTAGACGGGAGGAAGTGGCACTCGGCTCGACGCGAGAAGAAGCGTGACAAGCGCTATGACAACGAACTGAACATCAACGGGAAGCGAGTTCTGCGACTCACCTGGGAAGATCTCGACGACGAGACTTACGTTCTCGATCTCATGGCGCGAGCTCTTGGGATTCGCCGATTGTTCTGATTCTTTCCGCAATGAGGGCTCCTGGTGAGACCTCCGGGCGAAAAAAGGGTCAGCGCAGGATCAGGTAGAAGGCCACGCCCGCCACTGCGCAGTAGGCCGCGAACGGGTAGAGCGTCCGGGACCTCAGGTACCGGATCAGGCCAGCAATGGCCGCATAGGACGTCACGAGCGAGAGGAGGAAACCCGCGATGCCGGCCCCCAGGCCGATCTCGGACTCCCCGAGCTTCGGAACCTCGAGGACGGTCGCTCCGATCAGGGCGGGAATCGCCAGGAGGAAGGCGAAGCGAGCGGCGTCGTCGCGCGAGATTCCGAAGGCCAGCGCTGCGGCGATCGTCGACCCGGAGCGCGAGATGCCCGGAACGATGGCGACCGCCTGCCCGATCCCAACCGCCGTGGCATCGACCGGATTCATGTCGCCGATGGTTCGCAGGGGTGTTCCTCGCTTTGCGTTCCGGCGCTCGTGGTAACGCAACGCTTGCTCGGCGGCGACGAGAATCGCCGCAGTCAGCAAGAGTTGCAGCGCGGCACCCGCCGCATCGTCGTACTGAGCTTCGAAGAAGTCTCGTAGGAAGAGCCCGGCCAGGCCTGCGGGGATGCTTCCGATGAGCAGCAGGAGGCCGAGGCGGACCGAGTCCCGGTCTCGTTTCACAACACCGCGGACGAGGTCGAGAAGATCACCGGAGAAGTAAATCAGGAGCGCCAGGAGCGAAGCTGTATGAAGGAGCACCTCGAATGCGACCCCCTGTTGGCGCGGCCAGTCGAACAGCGCGGGCACGATGACGAGATGCCCCGACGAGGAGATCGGGATGAACTCGGTGAGACCTTGGACCGCGCCGAGCACGGCCGCCTGCAGAACCGATAGCAACGAGCGGGCCTAGGGCTCGAAGCGCGCGCCCTCGAGGGCGGTCGCGCAGGGGCAGGCTCGTTCCGACGGGATCTTCGGGATCAGCGAGAACAGGAGGTCCCTCAGCTTCGAGTTGTTCGCATTGAACACCTCGATAACGGCCTCGTGAGTCACCGCGTCGCTCTCGCCCTCGACCCCGACGTCGTAGTCGGTGATGAGGGCGACATTGACGTAGCAGATCTCGAGCTCACGGGCGAGGTAGGCCTCGGGGTACTGGGTCATGTTGATGACCTCCCAGCCCGCGTCCTGAAACCACTTCGACTCTGCTCTTGTCGAGAAGCGGGGTCCTTGGATGGTCACAACGGTTCCGCGTTCGTGAATCGTGATTCCCGTATCCCGGCCCGTATCGATCGCGAGTGCACGCAATTCGGGGCAGTATGGGTCGGCGAATGCGATGTGTGTCGTCTGAGGGCCGTCGTAAAAAGTGTCCTTGCGTCCCACCGTTCGGTCTACGAGCTGGTCGCTCACGACGAAGTCGCCGGGTTTGACGTCTCGTTTGAGTGATCCCGCAGCACACGGGCCGATGATGCGTGTGACCCCGAGCTCTCTCATGGCCCACAGGTTGGCCCTGTAGTTGATCCTGTGAGGCGGTAGTTGGTGCTTCTGTCCATGCCTGGGGAGGAACGCGACCCGCACTCCCTCGACCTCGCCCACGGCGAATGCCGCTGAGGGATCGCCGAAGGGTGTGTCAACGTTCACCTCCTCGACATCGTCCAGGAGCGAATAGAAGCCGGAGCCTCCGAAGACTCCAACGCCGACGGGCTCGGTCATTTGTTCGACGACTCCTTTTTGGACGAAGTGGAGGATCCGCTCGAACTCGACGAGGAATCCTTGCTCTTGGCGCCCGGGGAGCTGTCCTTCGTACCCCCGGAGCCCTTTTCAGCCGATTTCGACTGGTTTACCTGGCTCGATGACTTGCTGTTGTCGGTGGAGTAGAAGCCTGAGCCCTTGAACACCACGCCCACTGGCGAGTACAACTTCCTTAGGCTTCCCCCGCAAATTGGACAAGTGTCCAGGGGCGGATCGGTAAAGCTCTGTCTTGCTTCGGTGCGTTCTCCGCACGCGGTGCAGGCATATTCGTATATCGGCATTTGTGAATCTTCTCACTAACTTCGGTTGGGAGTGGCCGCGCCGTAAAGTGACGCACGAGATCTGTCGAGATTTCGACACAAGAGCGAGGGAGGCTCTACGTGTCTCTGCAGCGACGACTGACGCTGTTTTTCATACTCATCGTGATCCTGCCGCTGGCGGCGGCCGGGTTCGTCGTGCAGGACGTGGTCGTCGGAGAGGTCGCAAACAGGGCCGAATCCTCCCTCAGGCCTGCCGTCAACTCGGTCGTTGCCCGCTACAACGAGCGAGTCTCCGTGCTCGAGGACGTGACGACGGCATCGTTGAGCCAGGACGAGAGGTTCGCAGGGGTCATCGAGGACAACGAGCGCACCAAGACCGATGAATTCCTGAAGCGCCGTCTGCAGGACACAAACGGGTTGGACTTCCTAATAGCGCTGGACCCCGGTGCCGACGTCGCGGGGGCCGCAACCAATCCAGGCGAGTTCCTGTCGGGTTTCTCGCCGCCCACTGCGGACGAGATCATCAGCACGGGAGTCATCGGGCCGGGGTATGTCCGAACGGCACCCCTCGAGGTCTCCTCACCCGAGGGCAACGTCGGATTCATCGTGGGTGGTTTCTGGCTCGATGAGGCGATTCTGACCGGCACGTCCCAGGAAGGTGTCGAGACGCATCTGGTTTACGGCGACCAGATCATCGCCTCGTCAGAGGACCTCGATCGCGTGGTTCACGTGGAGGGGATCGAGAACGGCCCGGTCGAGGTCGACATCGACGGGAGCGGGCGGGGAGAGGTCAGCTCTCTCGGCGGCGGTGACATGTACATGCTGGCGTGGACTCCGGATTCCAACGTCCAGGGACTCGAGCGCGGCCTGCTGGCCGCATTGGTCGGCATACTGCTGCTGGCGGTGATCGCAACCGCGCTGCTTGCCTACTTGTTGGCCCGGCTTATCGCAAGGCCCCTCGAGGAACTGACCGAGGGTGCCCGCGCGATCGCCGGCGGCCGCTTCGATCACCGGATCCCGGTTCGCTCCAAAGACGAGGTCGGCCAACTCGCTCTCTCCTTCAACGAGATGAGCGACCACCTCGATACGACCATCACGGATCTCGAATCCTCCCGCGACCAACTCCAGCGGGCGGTCGACCGGGTGGGCGCGACCCTGCGCTCCACGCACGACATGGGGCAGATTCTCGACTCGATTCTGAGCACCGCGTCGGACGCCGTTCTCGGCGACGCCGGGTCCCTGTGGCTCTTCACCGGGACGCGCGATGAGCTTTACCCCGCGTTGTCGCGCGGTGTCGACGAGGACGCTCTCGACAGACTGCGGGTCGGTGAGGGGATCGTGGGGCTTGCGGCGGAGCGCGGCGTAACCGTGATGCTTCCGGCCGAGGATCGGGGCCCGAAACCGTCGCGCAACGAACCACAATTCCCGGTCACGCTCGCCGTTCCGTTGTACAGCTCGCAGAGAGTCACCGGCGTCATAGTTCTGTATCGAGAAGGTGCGGTTCCGTTCGATCGGAAGGATCTCGATACCGTCGTGTTCCTCGCCGAGCAAGGCGGAGTTGCAATCGAGAACGTGCTCCTGCACGAGGACGCACAACGTCTCTCGCTCACCGATGGCTTGACCGGAGTCTGGAATCGCCGGTACCTGCAGATGCAGTTCAAGCAGACCCTGGCGAGCGCCAACAGGTTCGACCGTCCCTTCAGCGTCCTCCTGTTGGACCTCGACAACTTCAAGGACGTCAACGACTCCTTCGGCCACCAGCGAGGCGACGAGATCCTGATCGAGTTCGCACAACGTGTGAGCGCCGCTCTGCGCGAGATCGACACTTTCGTGCGATACGGCGGAGAGGAATTCGTGTGTCTGCTGTCCGAAACAGACGTCTCCGGGGCGCGCACGACCGCGGAAAAGATTCGTCAGACGATCTCAAACGACCCATTCATCTCGGTGGGCGAGGAGCCGGTATCCCTCACCGTTTCGATCGGAGTCGCTTGCTACCCCCTCCACGGAAACGGGTATCAATCGCTGATCGAGGCCGCCGACCAGGCGCTGTACCGCGCCAAGGAGGAGGGCCGTGATCGCGTCCGTGTGGCGAAGAGGCCCGCTCCCGGCCTACATTTGGCCACCTAGCTTTCGAAAGGGGAGAGATCGTTGACCGTTCTTAAAGCCGTTATACCCGCGGCCGGACTTGGGACCCGGTTCCTTCCAGCGACTAAGGCGCAGCCAAAGGAGATGCTGCCGGTCGTCGACAAGCCCGGGATCCAGTACATCGTCGAAGACGCGGTGAGAGCGGGAATCGAGGACATCCTCGTGATCACGAGCCGTGGAAAGACCGTTATCGAGGACCATTTCGACCGGGCCCTGGAGTTGGAGCACCATCTCGAGTCCACCGGAAAGCTCGAAGAGCTCGAGGAGGTGCGCGCCCTCGGCGAGATGGCCGACATGCACTTTGTGCGGCAGAAGGAACCATTGGGGTTCGGCCACGCGGTTTCTGTTGCGCGTGCTCACGTCGGCAACGAGCCCTTCGTCGTAATGGTCGGAGACGAGATCGTTCCAGAGCGCATCGAGGGAGAGAAGCCGTTTCTCCCGCGCATGCTGGAGTGCTACGAGCAGACGAAGTCGAGTGTGGTGGCGGTGCAGCGCATGCCCCTCGAGGAGATCTCCTCGTACGGTGTCGTCGACCCTGGTGACTGGACTGCCGAAGACCTCGTTCAGATGAAGGGCATGATCGAGAAACCTTCGGTGGAAGATGCTGCCTCGGACCTGGGTTCGGTGGGTCACTACGTGTTCAGTCCGGAGATCTTCGATGCGATCGATCAGACCTCTGCCGGGGTGGGCGGCGAGATCCAGCTTACCGATGCCATCAACCTGCTTGCCAAGGAGAGGGCCGTTTACGCGTACGTACACGAGGGTCCGATCTACGACGTTGGCAAGAAGCTCGACTACCTGAAGGCGACAATCGAGCTTGCTTTACGACGAGATGATCTCGCGAAGCCTTTGAAGGAGTACCTCAACGAAGTCGCGAGCCGAGGGTAGTGACCGATGTGAGCTTTGCAAAGCTCCTGAGCGTGGACGATGCGCGCACCCAGGTGCTTGAATCGGTTGAACCTCTCGCGACCGAAGAGGTGTCGCTGCACGACGCGCTCGGACTCGTGACGGCCTCGAAGGTTTACGCGCCACACTCGTTGCCGCGCTTCGACAACTCCGCCATGGACGGTTACGCGGTCATCGCCGAAGACACGTCGGGGGCGGGCGAATACTCACCCGTCGAGCTCGAGGTCGTCGGTGAAGTGCGTGCGGGAGGCTCCGATGGGGTGGTCGTCGAATCTGGAGCCGCCGTCCGAATCATGACCGGAGCCCCAATGCCGGCGGGTGCGGACGCGGTCGTCATGGTCGAGGCGACCGAGGAGAAAGACGGCAAGGTGCTCGTCAAGGCCTCGGCCGAGAAGGGCCAGCACGTGCGACCCGCGGGCGACGATCTCGACGAGGGCGAGATTCTCGTCCGTGAGGGGCTCGAGCTCGGCCCGGGGGAGCTTGCTCTGCTCGGCTCGATGGGGGTGACCCCCGTCGAGATCAGACGGGGGCCCCGCGTCGCGCTGCTCGTAACGGGCGATGAGCTCGTCGATCCGGAAGAGGAGCCGGGTCCGGGCCAAATCAGGGATTCCAACCAACTGGCGTTGCTCGCACTTCTCGAACAGGCGGGCGCTCGCCCGGTGCTGTCCGAGCGCGTTCCCGATAGGCGGGACGCAGTTGTCGACGCTTTCAAGCGCGCCGCGGAAACGGCGGACCTCGTGGTGTCGTCCGGAGGTGTCGCGGTCGGCAAATACGACTTCGTCAAGGACGTGGTCGAGGAACTGGGCCATATCGAGTTGTGGCGCGTCGCTATGCAACCCGGCAAGCCGGTCGTACTCGGCTCGGTCAAGGACGTCGTCTTTCTCGGGTTGCCGGGAAATCCCGTTTCGGTGCACGTCGGTTTCGAACAGTTCGTTCGTCCGGCCATTCGGAGGATGCGCGGTTGCCGCTCGCTACTTAGACCGACGCTCAGCGCGACCTTGACCGAGACCCTCACCAAGCGACCCGGCCGCCTCCACTTCGTCCGGATTCGGCTCTCGAATCGTGGAGGAGAGTGGTTCGCAACCCCGACGGGCCCCCAGGGCAGCCACATTCAATCGAGCCTCATCGAGTGTCACGGTGTCGCTCGCTTTGGGCGAGAGGAAGCCAAGTTGGACGAGGGACAGCGGGTCACGGTCGAGCTCTGGAGGCTCCCGTGAACGATAGGCATCCCGAGGCGGAGGCTCGAATGGTGGACGTCACGGCCAAGGGCGTGACCGATCGAGAGGCGCTTGCGGCCGGCTCGGTACTGATGAGTCCCGGTACGGCCGACCTGGTTTTCGAACGGCGGCTGGACAAGGGGGATGCACTCGAGGTGGCGCGCATCGCGGGCATCATGGCTGCGAAGAAGACGTCGGAGCTAATCCCGCTATGTCATCCGATCGCCATCGGGGCGGTCAAGGTGACGTTCGATCGCTCGGACCGGGGGGTCGAGATCGAGGCTCTCGTCCGCACTTCGGAGCGAACCGGTGTCGAGATGGAGGCCCTGAGCGCGGTCAGCGTGGCGGCGCTCACCGTCTACGACATGGTGAAGGGAACGGAACGAGCTGTTTCCATCACCGACGTGAGGCTGCTTCGAAAGTCGGGGGGCCGCTCCGGCCTCTGGGAGCGGTGAGTTAGTTTCCGTCGTTCTGGGCGGGCCTCTTCAAGAACGCGGTCATACCGAGTTGCTGGCTCTCGAGAACCTGAACGAGGTCCCATCCCTCCTCGCCCCACTGGTTGAGAATCTCCTGAAGCGCGTGCGAAATCAGCGGAACGGTGGCGTACTCCCACTTCTGCACAGCGTTGCTCCCTTCGGTTTTCGGCGAACCACTTAGTGTTGCGCGCCATGGCGGAACAGATCGTTGTCGAGTCGTCCGGCAGGATAGTCGCTCATGACGTGAGGTGGGCGAGGACTCTTGCCGACCGCTCAAAGGGCCTCATCGGCTCACCTCCACCGGCCGCCGGCCAGGCGCTCGTCATCGAGCCGGCAACGCAGGTTCACACCTTCCGCATGAGCTATCCGATCGACGTCGTCTTCGTGGACCGCGACTGGAAGGTTCGCCACGTCGTACGAAGCATGGCGCGGCGCCGCATGAGCAAGTTCGTGTTCGGGTCCCGCCTCGTTGTCGAAATGGCGTCCGGCGCCCTCTCGGACGAGGTAAGCCCCGGCACCCAACTGAGGTTGGTCGAGTCATGAACTGAGGGCGGCCCGCGGTCTTTGCACGGTCGTGTTGCGCCACCAACAGCCACGGAAAGCCGGACCCTCAGTAGTGGGGGGTGAAATCGCGGCAGACGACGTCTAATATGACGTCCTACTATTCCCGTAGTAATCGACCGGAGGGGTTTTGGCCAAGCGACGCGGACGCCACCTTGCGCGTGTGCTCTTGGTGCTGGCGGTGCTGTTGATGCCGGTGGCTTGCACCGAGGGGGAGAGCCAGGTCTCCGAGCGGGAGGCGGAGCCGGCGCCGGAGTTCACGGGACGGATCCTGACCACGGGGGGGTTTCGCGATCCGGCAATGCAGATCCACGACCTGACCGAGGACACCACCGAGCGCATTCGGTTGCCGGGCGATCCTGAGGTTGTCGACGCCTTCTGGAGCGAGGCGGGGGATTCCGCCTACGTCCTCGCGGAGGCTGCATCCACCGGACTCATGCTCGAAATAGGTGCCGATGGAAGAGTCCGGCGATTTGGCGAGGCCCTGCCCGGCTATGGGACCACGGCAGATCTCGGAGGCTCGCTCCTTCTGGCCACAGTTTGCAGGCGGAACGACCCCTCGATACTGGTCATGGACGTCGAGGAGCCTGGTGATTGGAGGAAGGTGGCTTCCGGCTGCAGCGGCGCTCTGTCGCCGAACGGTCAAGAGGTCGTGTATTCGCCGGACGGGCGCGCGCTGTGGACGATTGCGGCGTCGGGGCAGGGGCGGACTCGCAAGATCGCAGATCTGGAAGATCTCTCTGGGGTCGAGCCCCACGAGGTATCTCTTGCGCGCATCGAGAGCATCGATTGGGGCGACGGGGGCATCGCACTCGAGGTGTCCATAGGTGACCGTTTGCTTGCGGTGTTGGTGGGTGAAGACGGGAGCGTCGGCGCGACCGCGGGGGATCCCGGCGTGAACGAGCTCGACCTCACCTGGCAACCCGGCGGAGACAGGCTTGCAGTCGTGACCTTCAGCTCGGCGTTCAATGATGCCGAGGCCGTCCTTCGCATGATCGACGCGGACCGGCGCGAGGGTCAGGTCGTGGCGATCGATCCGAGCCGGTTCTTCAACATGACCTGGTCGCCCGAAGGCGATTACCTCGTCGCCACGACGTCTGACGGACGGTGGCTGTTCGCGGATGCCGAGGGCAACTGGCTGAAAAGCGAACACATCTTGGCTGCCGGCACGCTCGACTGGGCGCAATGAGCGCAGCGCTGGCTCGCCCGGACCAAAGGGCAAACGCGTGAAGGCGCTGGTGCGCCTCTTGCGATGGCCCTCACTTGCCGGCGCGGTGTTCGTATCGGCCGCGATCCTCGTGTGTGCGACCGCCGTCGCCCCCCTGTTTCTCGCCAGGTCGGGCGCGGCGATCTTCCAGGACTACGCGGACGCCCAGGGAGAGGAAGGAGCCGTCACGATCGCGAACGATGGCGCCTTCGCGGCCGATGTAGCGAACTATCGGGACGGGCTGGTGGTCGATACGGCTCCCGACCAACTCGGCGAGCCGAGACGCACGATGATTGGGGCCGAGTCGTTCATGCAGGGTCAGCGCGGGGGATACGCAGCACGGCCGATCTTCCGCACCGGGGCCCTCGACCATGTCGAGCAGCTCACCGACGGTCCCGCTCGGGGAGTGTGGATCTCGAGCTTCCTCGCGAAGCGCATGGACGCGGGGCCGGGAGACATCGTGACGCTGGGCAGCGACCCCAGTGTCGACGTCGAGGTGGCGGGTGTGTTCCGCGACCTCCTTGAACTGCCGAGAAGCGACTACTGGTCGCCCCTCGATAACCTGATCTATCAGAGACCGACCGAGCAGCTACGGCCCCCGGACCCCCTGGTTGTGGACCGCGCCACCTTCTTTGAAATCGAGAATGCCCTCGGAGACTTTAGGGGCGAGTCTCGTTGGGAGTTCCCTGTCGACGCCGGCAATATGACTCTCGGCGAAGCGACCGAGGCCGCGACGGCTACGTCGAGGTGGGCCGCGATTCTGCGCGACCCGACTACTGAGCCTGGGGCCGCGATGCTATCGGCCAACTTCGTCTCGCTTCTGAGGGGATGGGCCGATCTCGCCGAAAAAGCGGTCACCTCGATATCCGGCCCGGTCGACATGCTGGCGTTCGGGGGCCAGGCCGTGGCCCTGCTCGTCATTGCAGGATCGGGCTTCTTTATCGTGGGTCGGAGAAGGACGGAGTTCATGCTGCTTCATGCACGCGGCATCGGCCCTCTGAGACTCGGGTTCGGGGCAGCGGTCGAGGGATTGCTCCCCGTGGCCGCGGGCGCGGCCGCAGGGGGTGCTATCGCTTGGTTGTTTCTCGAAGCTGCGGGACCGGACGGTCTGTTCGGTCGGGCGGTGGCGTTCGAAGCAGCGCGCGCCGGAGCCATCATGGCGGGCGCGTCCCTCTTGCTGCTCGGGGCGAGCGTTGCGCTTGCGGTGCGAGCCCAGGCACACGAGGGCTTCGGTCGTGTCGGTCGGTCGGCCGCGCGAGTTCCCTGGGAGTTGCTTATTCTGGTTCTGGCCGCTGCCTCACTCTACGAGCTCCTGACGCGCGGCGTGACGCCGGTCGAAGGCCTGGGCGACGCCGTTCCGCGCATGGATCGCCTGGTCATCCTCTTCCCCATCCTTTTTCTGACCGGGGCGGCGGGCCTGGCCTCCCGAGCCCTCAGACACGGGCTCCCACGCCTGCGCGCGGCCGGCGGAAGATGGCCTCCGGCCCTCTACGTAGCGACGAGAAGACTTGCGTCCACGGGCCGGTCGGCCGCGGCCCTCGTCACTGCCGCAACGGTTGCTATCGGGATGTTCGCCTACTCCGCCATCATCTCTTCGTCCGCGGAGGCAACGGCCTCTCAAAAGTCGTTGATCAGGGTGGGTAGCAGCGTCTCCGCGAGCATCAGCGCCCCTCCGGAGGTGCTTGATTCCGCCGGCTTCGACAACACGCCGGTGATCCGCTACACGGGGGCCAGGCTCGGCGCCGATGTGACGGACGCGGTCGATGTCATCGCCGTCGACCCGGCGACATTCGACGAGGCTGCGTTCTGGGACTCTCGGTTCTCCGACGTGTCGCTCGAGGAGTTGCTGACTCGCATCGACGGCGACACGGATGATGGCGTCCCAGTGGTGGTTGCGGGATCGGCACCGGACGCGACGCTGCTGCAGATCTCGAGCTACGAGGTCCCGATCGAGGTCGTGGGACGAGCCGAGACCTTCCCAGGGGTTCTCGAAGGGCGGCCGCTCATTGTGGTCGCTCGCGAACCATTGACGGAAGCGCTGGCGGCGAACGACGCGACGCTTCGCATCGGGGAAGGCGACTTCCAGGTTTGGGGCAACGGCACACCGTCCGAGATGAATACGGCATTCGTTGCGGCCGGTGAGTCGGTGCACACGCTTGTGAGCGCTGCCGAGTTGCGAGACACGCCACCATTCTTGGCTTTGACCTGGACCTTTGGTCTGCTCGAGGCTCTCGGTGTGCTCATCGGACTGGTAACGCTCGTCGGCATGTTCCTCTACCTGCAAACGCGCCAGCGCGAGCAACAGGTCTCTTACGCCCTCGGTGCCAGAATGGGTCTCGAGCGGGGTTCCCACCGGCTTTCGATCGGGATCGAGATGACCGGAATGCTCGGGGCATCTGTACTGCTCGGGCTGGTGCTCGCAATCATCGTGACCGTGCCGACCCACGATCACATCCAGGTGTTCTCCGATCCGGGTTCCGTTCCGCTGGTGCAGATTCCGGCAGCCACCCTGGCTCTGGCCGCGGCCGTCGTGCTCGCCGCTGCTTGGATGGGTGCGTGGTTCGTGCAAAGAGAAGCCGACCGAACCGACGTAGCGCAGGTGATGCGGCTTGCCCGCTGAGCGAAATCAGGAAGCAGCCTCCTGCCACGGCCTCGTGAAGATCTACTGGACCGCGAGCGGCGAGGTCCACGCGCTGAAGGGCATCGACGCGGTATTTCCGAGCCGTTCTGTGACTGCGGTCGTCGGGCCTTCGGGAAGCGGAAAGTCTTCGCTGCTTCGCATCCTCGCGGGCCTCGATCTCGCGACCGCCGGCGCCGTCACGATCGGCGGCACGAACGTCGCGGGGGTCAAGGCGCGCGCGCTGAGGCAGATTCGTCGCAGGTTCACCGGATACGTCTTCCAGCGACCCTCCGACAACCTGATTCCCTACCTCACCGTTGGTGGTCACATGAGGCAGGCTGCCCGCCTTCGAAGAACGAAACTCGACTCGAACGAGCTGCTCGAGAAGCTCGGGCTCCAGGGGCGCGCGCATCACAAGCCCGATCAACTCTCGGGCGGTGAGCAACAGAGGCTGGCGTTCGCGCAGGCGGTGGTCGGGAACCCGTACATGGTTGTGGCCGACGAGCCGACCTCCGAGCTCGACAGCAGGTCGGCGAAGGCCCTGCTCGATACGGTGTCGTCCCTCACCGACCTCGGGGCCAGCTTCGTTATCTCGACCCACGATCCCGAGGTCGTCAAGATGGCCGACCGGACGCTTCACCTCCGGCACGGCGCGCTCGAGGCCGAAAGCCACCAGATGCGAACCCTTTCGGTGATCGACCATTCGGGACGCATCCAGCTTCCGCCAGGCGCCTTGGAGATGTTCCCGGATCGCCGCGGAGTGATCCAAGTCGACTCGGAGGGGGTGCGGATCACACCGCCATGACACAGATCATGCAGGCGGTTGATCGGGGTCCGGTCCTGATTCAGGCGAAGTCCGTCACCAAGTCCTATCGCAGGGGACCGGAGGAGATCCATGCGCTCGTTGACGTGGAGCTGTCGGTTGGACGCGGTGAGCTGATCGCTCTTGTGGGACCCTCTGGTTCGGGTAAGACCACTCTGCTCAACGTGCTTGCCGGCTGGGAGGAGCCCGATGCCGGGGAGCTGTTGTGGGAGGAGCAGGTTATCCCCTCGGCCCGTGCCCTCCGCTGGAACGAGATGGCAATCGTGCCGCAAAGCCTCGGTCTCATGGAGGACCTGACTCTGCGGGAGAACGTGGAGCTTCCCGTGAGACTCGGTACTGCACCCGGCGCAGCTGCGCGTGTCGACGAGCTGATCGGCCGCCTCGGGCTCGAAGGCATCGCGGCTCGGCTCCCCGGCGAGACCTCGTTGGGAGAACAGCAGCGCGCCGCGGTGGCAAGGGCTCTGGTCGGGTCACCCAAGCTGCTGCTGGCAGACGAGCCGACCGCGCATCAGGACGCCCTATGGAGCCGCAGGGTTCTCGAAACGCTGACGGAGGCCGTGGCCTCGGGTGCCGCGTGCATCGTGGCGAGCCACCACCGCGAGACCGTCGAGTACTGCAACCGCGTGGCCGGGATCCGTGACGGGCAGGTGCGCGATGTCGACGAGCTGTCGTCGCTGGTGCTAAAAGAGGAACACTGAAACGACTCTCTCAGCCGAGGGGAACCTCGTCGACGCCGGTCAAGAACGTCTGCGGCGGGACAAAAAACCAGAATCCGTTGACTTCACCTGCTCTCTCCGCAACGAAACGCATCGCGTCGGGGCTTGGGCCGATACTCGTTCCATCGACTCTGATTGCACCGCGTCGCTCGAGCTCTTCGATCAGATCCTGCGTCGGATGTCCGTCGATCTCCATGGACAGATTTTACGCCCATCACTCGTCGGTGGACTTGTCGTGTCGCGGATAGGTGTCCCTCGCCGCGGAGAACACCGCGAGTGATGCCGAGGTCATGAAGCCAATCACCGAGATCATGAAGACTGCGAGCACGTAGCGACTCGTATCGTCCGGCCAGGAGATGGTGATGAAGGCCAGCATGGCCCCTATACCAAGCAGCGCGGAGACGGCCATCCCGACGATCGCCATACCGTGAAGACGCCCGGTCGGTCTGGACGACTTCGGAGGTTCTGGCGCCGGCGGGTCAACACCAAGAGGAACGACGTTTTCGGATGGGTTGCTCTCGTCGCTCGCTTCCGGCCCGTGCGGAGCCACGCTCAGCTCGCTCTCCCTTCGATCCACGCGATCAGTGTTCGAGTGGCGACTCCCGATCCACCCTTCGGAACCTCGTCGTAGGCGCTCTCGTTCCTCGCCGGGCCCGCGATGTCCAGATGTGCCCAAGGCACGCCCTTGGCAACGAAGTCTCGGAGGAAGAGCCCAGCCTTGATGGCGCCGCCCCAACGACTTCCAGTGTTCTTGATATCGGCGACCTCGGAATCGATGTCACTTCGGTAGTCGTCGTAGAGGGGCATGGGCCACACTCGTTCCCCGGCTCGCTCGGCCGCCGCTGCGACTTCGTCGCGTAGCGCGTCGTCGTTGGAGAACAGACCCGTCGCCTTTGGGCCGAGAGCGACCATGATCGCGCCCGTCAGCGTCGCGACGTTGACGACCGCGTCGACCTTTTGTTCGCACGCGTAGGCGAGTGCGTCGGCCAGAACCAGACGCCCCTCAGCGTCCGTGTTCAGCACCTCGGACGTCCCCCCTCCGTAGTGCTTGATGACGTCACCCGGTTTGATCGACCGGCCGGAGACCATGTTCTCGGCCGCCGCTACCACGCCCAACACCTCGATTTGGGGCCTCAGCTTGCCAAGCGCGCTCATCGCACCGATGACGGCCGCCGCGCCGCCCATGTCGGTCTTCATGGCCTCCATTGATCCCGCGGGCTTGATCGACAACCCTCCGGAATCGAACGTGATGCCCTTTCCCACGATCGCAAGGGTTTGACTCGCCTGGCCCTTGGGCTTGTAGTGCATGACGATGAAGCGAGGGGGCCGCACGCTTCCCTTGCCCACGCCGATCAAGCCGCCAAACCCGCGCTCCGCTAGTTGGGACTCGTCCAGTACCTCGAAGTCGAGTCCTCCGATGTCGGCGACTTCCCGGGCGCGCTCCGCAAGCGTCTCCGGATAGATCGCGTCCGCGGGCTCGTTCGTCAGATCGCGCGCGAGGATCGTCGCATCGGCAGTTGCGACACCACGTTCGATCAGATCTGTGTCGGGGCCACCCAGCATCGCAATACGCTCGATCTTCGACGGATGGGGGTCACTCTTGTATGTCGTGAACTTGTAGGACCCCAGTAGGAACCCTTCGGTCGCACCGGCCACAGCGGATCCATCAGACAGGTCTGAATGTAGTGCCGACGCAATTGTCGACCTGTCGGTCAGCCGGCGAGCGGCCGACCCGGCGGCGCGCATTACCTCGTTGCGGCCCGCCTGGTCCTTGTCGCCCAGTCCCGCAACCACGATCGTCCTTGCCTGCACTCGTCCAAGAGTTGGCACGAGCGTTACGTCGGCCACCTTTGCCTTGAAAGCCGTGTGGTTGAGGTGTTCGCTGAGTTGACCATCCAGCGCATCGTCAAGTTTCTGTGCGTCGACCGACAACGTCGGGCCATCGCTCGATTTGAACGCGGCGACGACCACGGCGTCGACCGAGACGCTACCGACTGCTTCCTCTGAGGCAATGACCTGAGGTGGCATCGAATCTCCCTTTACGTGGTTGTTGACATGCCTGTATACCGTTCTCCCTGAACTGTACGCGCAAGCGATTGTCCGCAAATCCGCGGGATTTCAGGTGCACGGCAGTAGCTTGAGCAGCGTCTGAAGTTGGCGAGAGCTTGCGGGGTACAGCTCTGACAACAATCTTTCTGGTGGCGCTTGCAGGAGCTTGGATCGTGGTTTTCATCCCGGCGGTTCAGCGGGCCAGGCAAGGCACCCCTCTTAAATCGTCGCAGCGTTTCGCGCGGAGGATGCAGATGATCGCGCCGCACCGCTCGGCTGGG
Organism: Actinomycetota bacterium; assembly: GCA_050693895.1. Taxonomy (GTDB): domain Bacteria; phylum Actinomycetota; class CADDZG01; order CADDZG01; family WHSQ01; genus WHSV01. The sequence continues at coordinate 67,092 of JBOGWS010000080.1, forward strand.
GCCGGCCGGCGCCTGATTGTTTCCAAGGAAGCGGGCCGCCGCGTGATTTCCCATCGAAAGAGTCAGCGTCAGCGAACGAAAATTCTGGTGGCCTCGGGCTTATTGGTGCCGGCTTCTGCAATTGCCGCGTTCGCGGCCGGGGGCGGAGGTTGGTGGGAGATCCACCTCGTGTGCGATCTGTCTTTCGCGCTCTACGTGACGCTTCTACTCGAGGCCAAGCACCGGCGACATGAACGTCTGAGGAAGGTGCGTCCACTGGCGACGCGCGGGAGCGCTCCCTCCGTGTCTCCTCAGCGCCTGACGGCTTCGGGGCTGAGGCGCTAGTCCTGCAGGGGTAATCTGCCGCCATGGACCTCTCAGCCGTCGCAAACGAGCTACGCAACCGCTTTGATTCCAAGAACAGTGCGCGCGAGATAGGGCTGTCGTCTTCGCGCAGCGCGATCCGTGCGTGTGGGAACGCGATCCGCGCGCTGCACAGGTACGAATGGGACAAGGCCGAGGGACTCATTGGTGAAGCGGAGTCTCATCTCGACGAGGCGCGGGCTGCACTGGCCGACCACGCCGACGTCCTCTACGCCGGATTCTTTCATGACGCCGAAAAGGAACTGGTCGAGGCACGCGTGACTTATGCACTCGTGACCGACGCTGCGTTTCCCTCCATGGACGAGCTTCGAGCGTCCCCCCAGGCGTACGCAAAAGGAATGGCGGAAGCGATAGGGGAGTTGCGCCGGCACATCCTCGATCTCATGCGCCGCAATCAGCTCAAGCGGTGCGAAGAGCTGCTGGGCAAGATGGACGACATGTACTACGTGCTCGTTTCGATGGATTATCCGGACGGAATCACGTTCGGTCTTCGGCGGCTCACGGATGTTGCCCGATCGATCATCGAACGCACTCGCGGCGACTACACAACCTCTTCGATTCAAGCCTCCCTGAGGGCATCCCTAGAAGCTCACTCGGCGAACCTCGAGGGCCGCTGACCGGCCCCCGGTGCCCCTCGCTTCGATCGAAACGTTCTCGAGACCCCACCGGCCCGCCAGCTTCATTCTCTAGACCAGGAGTCTCGCTGAGCGAGCCTGCAGGTCCGAGGAACGTTTGGGTTTCTTGCCGATCAAGCCCTCGCGCTAGACTGTGGTCCTCAAGGGCCTGTAGCTCAGTTGGTAGAGTGCGCCCCTCGCACGGGTGAGGTCAGCGGTTCGAATCCGCTCAGGTCCACGCTGGTCAACGACAGCTCTTGCTCGTCACACGCTCCTGATAACTTCAATCTCATGGAAGCTCAGGCATGGACGGCTATCGTCCTTCTCGCCGCAACCCTGGTAGGGGCACTCTTCTACCTGGGCAACCGGATCGATTCCCTGGGCGCGAGGCTCGACTCCCGAATCGACGGCGTCTCGGGCCGAATCGACGGCCTCTCGGGTCGAATCGACGGGCTCTCATGCCGGATCGACGGCTTGACCGTTCGGCTGGAGGACCAGGGGAGGCAGCTCGCATCGCAGCATTACGAACTTGCCGCCAAGCTCGACGAGCACCTGAGGCGGCACGTGGGCTGACGCCACCCCTCTACGAGTCGGGGAATTACGCTTTCTCCATGCTCCGAGCAATCGCCTGCGCGTTCGCCGTCGCACTCGTGTTTTCGTCCTGCTCCGGGTCGGATGAATCGTCCGCCGAGTGCGCGGAGGAACTCGTCGAATCCGAGACGGGGCTCCGGTACGAAGATGTCTCCTGCGGTTCCGGTGCAGAGGCAGCGACCGGCACGAGCGTCACGATCGAGTACACGGCCGAGCTGGCCGACGGAACCGAGTACGCATCCTCAGAGGATCAGGACGGCGAGCTCGTGTTTCCCCTTGGACGCGGTCAGGTGATCAACGGATTGGATGAGGGAGTGTCGTCGATGAAGGTGGGTGGCACGCGCCGACTCACGATTCCGCCGGACCTCGCCTATGGAGACGCGGGATTTCCGCCCGACGTCGGTCCGGGGGAAACCGTCGTCTACGAGGTGACGCTCCTCGACGTGGTCGAGAACTGACCGTCAGAGCCAGCACCAACCCTTGGGCGGCAACGAATCACGGTTCGTGGTCTCGATGGTTCGCGGCCGAGCCTCGCCGCCGACCGTGGCGGTTGTCGTGGTTGTGGTCGGCTCGCCGGGCGGTCTTTCACAGGCCTGCTCGGAGTTGAAGAGCAGCCTCCTCTCCCACGACTCGTAGGGAAGAACGGTGCCGACGAGCAACGGGTAGTAAAAGACGAACAAGCCGAGGGCCCCTGCCATGAACACGGCGGCCGCCAAACGCGCCTCGGTCGATCGACCAAGCGACACGAAACAATAGGCGAGGGTCAGGCACATAAACGGCACGACCGGCAACAGATAAAAGATGAACACCGCGTTGCGGTCGCTCGACAACAGCAACCAGGGAAGGTAAGTGAACGCGACGCCTGCGAGTATCAGGCCCTCTGGGCGCAGGAAGTCTCGGCGTCTCATCCATGCCCACACGGTGAATACGAGCGCCGGGAGGAACGACCACCACACGAGTGGGCTGCCGAGCGCGGTGATCGAACCGATGAACCCCTCCGGTGAGTCGGGGGCGACGTAGTAGGCGACTGGGCGTTTCAGCAGGATCCACGACCACGGAGGCGATTCGTAGGGATGCCGCGCCTCCAACTGCCAGTGGTAGTCGAATGCTCGCCGCTGCTCCTCGTACAGGTTGTGGAACCAAGAGTTGTCCGCCCACGGAAGAGCGAGGACTGAGCCGTCCACGCGCCCGATGTAGGTCGCGGCGTAGACCAGAGCGGGCACCACAACAAACCAGGCAACGATCGTCGGACCCTCTTCGGCCAGGGCGCGTCTCAATGGACGACCCCCGCCAGAACGCCTCCGCGCAGCCACCTCCCAGACAACCGTGATGGCTATCGCCGAGACAAGGAAGAAGACGCCCGACCACTTCGTCGCGACGGCGGCCCCCGCCACTGCGCCGGCCGCGAATCGCCAGGGCCTCCAGTTCGCACGCTCGGCGGCAGGGGCCGCCAGGCGGTCTCGGTCGCAAGCGAGAAACAGGAAGGTAGCGACACCGAACAACGGTACGAACACATCGAGCATCGAAACGCGCGATTGCACGAACGCGAGCAGATCAATGGCCAGCAGCCCGGAGGCGAGACTCGCTCCAAGCGTCGATCTCAGGATCTTGCGTGCAAGGAGATAGAGCAACAGGATCGTGAGCGTCCCAGCGATCGCACTGGTCACGCGCCAACCGATCTCGTTGTGGCCAAAGACTCTGATCCCCGCGGAGATCAGCCACTTCCCAAGGGGCGGATGTACGTAGTTCTCCGGCGATGCGATCCCGCAGACCGACGATGGCTGTCCAGCGTAGAGGCAGGCGTCCCTCGCGTAGTAGACCTCGTCGAACATCTGCCCCCTAGCGTCGCCGAGCCCAATGAAGCGAAGGAGACCACCCGCCAGGGTTACGAGGGTCACGCACAACCAGTCGAGACGCGCCCAAGGGAGCCGGCGCACGTCTTCACCAGCATCTGGGGTATCGACAGGCGCGCGCTCGTTGAGTTCGTCAGCCACGGGAACTCAGTCTAGTGGGCCGGTGGGGCTGTCCCCCTGTGACCCGGCCTGGTCTGGATTCGGTTCAGTGGGGCCGGTGTCGGTAGTCTCCGCTCGTGCAGACACTAAAGGCTGGAACGAGCGCAATGCTCGAGCGTCCTCTCGCCGCAATCCCCCTGACCATCGAAGGATTGTCGTTCGCCGTCCTGCTCCTTCTCGACGCTCTGCCCGCCGGCGGAGCAGCAGTAGCTCCCGCCGCCGCGGTTTGGCCCTTCGATCTGTACTTCGACCTAAAGCAGTCGGTCGCGTTTTCCTCGAGCTGGCCGAACTTCGGCATCACCGTGGCCGCGCTCGTTCTGTTCAGGTCCGGGCTCCTCGGCCTGACCGCGGCGTTGGCAGACGGTAGGAGTGCCTCGGTAGCGAGGGCTTTTCGAAGCGCCCTTCGCCTGGGACTCGTAGGCGTTGCTCTCCTGCTCCCGGTCGCCGCGTTGTTTTTCATCGCAGTCGCCATTCGCTACGCGCCGTTCGCGTTGGTAGCCGGCGGACTTGGTCTCGTGACCGGGTGGAGGCTATGCAGGCGCGGGGTCGGCCTCAATACGGGCTTGGAGGTACGGGGCAGACCGGTTCCCGAGTTCTCCTCATTCCTGCTGTACGCCGTGGCCCTCATGGGATTGGGCGCGGCCGTAACGTCGATGTCCGATCGTTCCACGCTCTTCGCCGCGCTGCTCATTGCCTGTGCCGGTCCACTTCATGCGTTGGTCTGGCTGGGCTGGCGCCGGCGAGCGACCGATGGCGTTTCCTCCTCCGAGGGTCGGCTGGTCGCTACACTCATCTTCTTCCTCTTTCTGGCGTTCTTTGTCGCGTCGGGAATAGATCGCAACCTGCGTGAGTTCGACATCGTTCCCGCCGACTACAAGGGCTCATTGCTTCTTCTGGGCGGCGTGGACTCGACCTTTCAGACGGGGGCCCTCGCCGATCTCGATCCCGGCGCCCTCGGATACCAGCGTGACCAGACCGAGTTGCTCTCCTACGCTCAGGAGGGTGGCCGTTATGTCGCCGGCGATACGCGTGGCAACCTCGACAGGATCTCCGTGCGCGTCGCAGAGCAGATCGCAGCCACGCGCGACGAACCCGTGGTCCTGCTCGGCCACTCCCAAGCCTCACTGATCCTCGACAGGATCCTCGACAGTGGCCGGGCGGCCCCCGACGCGGCCGCGGTCATCTCGCCGTCTCCGTCGCGCCCACCCTCGGTAGATCTTCCGCCGCCCGGAGAGGATGGTGAGGGCCGAGTCGGGGGAGACCTGGCGCGCGCCTTCGCGGATCTGATGGACCTGGTGAACCTCACTCCCTATGATGTCGACGCACCCGCCTCACCGACCAACGTCGAGCGGGTGGAGGTGGCCGATGAGGACACCCCTCGTCTCGCGCTCTGGGCGCTTGGTGACTCGATTCTGCTCGAGACCGACTGGCGGCGGGAGGGAGAGGTGAACCTCGTAGTCTTCAGTGACCATGTCGGAGCAACTCGCAATCCTCGAGCTCTTGACTCGGCTCGCATGTTCCTGGAGGGCGAGGACGTTGCGGCGGACGACGCGTCGTGGCGCTCGATTCTCGTGAACGTCTTTCGTTATGCATTCGAACCCTGGCGCCCGGGACGGTGAGCGGCCGGCTCGTTCTCGTTGGAACGCCTATCGGAAACCTCGAGGACATTACGCGTAGGGCGCTGCGGACCCTCGAGGAGGCCGAGGTGATCGCTTGTGAGGACACTCGCCGGGCGCGCAAGCTCCTCGGTCACTACGGCATCCGGGCGCGCGAGCTGATCACATATCACGAGGCCAACGAGCGCCGGCAGGCCAGGATGTTGCTGGAACGAATCGGAGCTGGGGACGAGGTCGTCCTCATCTCGGACGCAGGCATGCCGGGGTTGAGCGATCCGGGTTTCCGCCTGGTCGAGGCCTGTGCCGAGCGCGGCTACGAGGTGGTGGTCGTGCCGGGCCCGACCGCGGTCGTCAGCGCTCTGGCGCTCTCGGGTCTTCCTCCGGGACGCTTCACGTTCGAGGGTTTCCTGCCTCGGAAGACCGGAGAGAGGCGGCGGCGCATCGCGGAGCTCGCGGCCGAGGAACGAACGATGGTCTTTTTCGAATCGCCCCACCGAATCGCCGATTCACTGGCCGATCTGCAGGAGGGCCTTGGCGATCGGCCCGCGGTCGTGGCGCGGGAGCTGACCAAGATGCACGAGACCGCTCACAGAGGGAGCCTCGGGGAGCTCGCGGCGATGGCCCTACAGGGAGCGTTCAGAGGTGAGATAGTCGTCGTCGTATCGGGGGCCGTGAGGGGAATCGGCGCGATAGCGGGCCCCGAGGAGCTCGCCGAGCGCGCGTCACAGCTCATCGACGAGGGTATGGATCGCAGAGCTGCCATGACGGCCGTTGCCAAGGAGGCCGGTGTATCGAAGCGCGAGGTATTCGACGCGCTCGTGTCGGTCAAGAAGAGGGAAAGCTAGAGACCCCGGGCTTAGCCGGCTGCGGTGACGGTCTCGTCGAGCCTGACCTCGCGAGGGGTCGCTCCACCGAGCTCGGCGGCGCACTCGCCGCAGACCTTGCGGTCCCTGAACTGTACGAGGCCCTCGTCGGAGGAACAGAACAGGCAGACGTCGTGGCGCTTGTTCAAGATGATGTGCTCGCCGTCCACGCTGATCTCGAGCTCATCGCCTTCGTGAATCCCGAACACGCGTCGAAGTTCGGATGGGAGCACGATGCGTCCCAGCTCATCGATCTTTCGGACGACCCCGGTAGACTTCACGAGCAGCTCCCCTTAGGCCCACAGTAGTTAACCAAATGTAATTTGGCAGTTCTTGGTTAACAGTATCTGCTCAGTTGGGGCGGGGTTCAATCTCAAAATGGGTAAAAACGGTCACTCGATCGGGTGAAGAAAAGCACTCGTTCGGGCGGCGCACACCTTCTGACCTGCGAGGACTTACTGCATGGCCGACAGCTTCTACATCTCCACCCCGATCTACTACATCAACGATGTCCCTCACCTCGGTCACGCCTACACCGAGGTGGCGGCCGACTTCATCGCCCGGTTCAAGCGCCTCCAGGGGTTCGACGTCACCTTCCTGACCGGTACCGACGAGCACGGCCAGAAGATCGCGCAGGCGGCCGAGTCGAAGGAGATGACCCCCAAAGAGTGGGCCGACCAGATCGTCCCCCGCTGGCACGAGGTCTGGAAGGCACTCGACATCTCCTACGACGACTTCATCCGCACGACCGAGGTCCGCCACGAACAGCCGGTTCAGAAGTTCGTTCAGGATCTGTACGACCGGGGCGAGATCTACCTGGGCTCATACGAGGGGCTCTACTGCGTAGGCTGTGAAGCCTTCAAGACCCCCGACGAACTCGTCGACGGCCGCTGCCCCCTCCATCCGACGCGCGAGATCGAGCACGTGAAGGAGGAGAACTACTTCTTCAGGCTCAGCAAGTACGCGGACAGGTTGATCGAGCTGTGGGAGACCGATGAGCGCAGCGTGATGCCCCAGGTCCGGCGTAACGAGGTGCTCGGCAAGGTCAAGCAGGGCCTGGACGACCTCTCGATCTCGCGCATCAGCTTCGACTGGGGTATTCCGATTCCCTGGGATTCCAAGCACGTCATCTACGTGTGGATCGACGCCTTGCTCAACTACATAACGGCGGCCGGCTATGCCAGCGACGACGCCAAATTCAACCGGGTCTGGCCCGCCGACGTCCACCTCGTCGGCAAGGACATCCTGTGGTTCCACTCCGTGATCTGGCCGGCGATGTTGATGGCGCTCGAACTTCCGGTACCGACGACCGTCTACGCGCATGGCTTTCTGTTGGTCGGCGGCGCCAAGATGAGCAAGTCGTCGCTGACCGGCATCAGCCCCCGCGATCTGACCGAGACCTTCGGAAGCGACGGCTACCGCTACTACTTCATGCGTGAGGTCAGCTTCGGTCAGGACGGCACCTTTTCGTGGGAGAGCATGATCGCTCGCTACAACTCCGATCTCGCCAACGACTACGGAAACCTGGCGTCGCGTGTACTGAACATGCTGGGCCGGTACCTCGACGGGGAAGTTCCCCGGCCCCCGTCCGAGGACGAGCTCGACGAAGCGGACCGCCGATTGTTCGATGCCTATGCACAGGCGTTCGTGGGGATGGAAGCCGCCATCGATGCGCTGAGTCCGACCGAGACACTGAAAGCGACCTGGACCTTCGTTCGCAAGGCAAACTCCTACGTCGAAGAGGTCGCGCCATGGGCGCTCGCCAAGGACGAGACCCAACGCCGGCGCCTCGAGGTCGTTCTCTACAACCTGGCGGAATCCCTGAGGCTCATCGCGTTGCTGACATTTTCCGCTACGCCGCGCGCCTCTCAGGAGTTGTGGCGTCGACTTGGTATCGATGGCGAACTGGACCGGGCCGCCTTCGCGACGGACGGAGTGTGGGGTGGACTAACGGCGGGGTCGAAGACCACGAAGGGCGACGCCCTGTTTCCTCGTCTCGAAGACGACCAAAAGTAGCGTCCGAGCGGCAAATGTGGTTCGACTCGCACTGCCACCTCCACATCTGTGAACGAGAGGTTCCTGTCGGCGATCTACTGACGCGAGCCAGGACGAACGGAGTCGAGCAGGTTGTGACCATCGGCATCGAAGTCGCGTCGAGCGAGCGCGCGCTGGCAATCGCCCGTGAACACGAAGGAGTTTTCTCCTCGGCCGGGGTTCACCCGAACGACGCAACCGCATGGAACGACGAGGCAGGGGAGCGCGTCGATGAGCTTCTCGAACATGACGAGGTCGTTGCCGTCGGAGAAACAGGCCTCGACTTCTACCGTGACTACACGCCACACGATGTTCAGCATGCCGCCTTTCGGGATCACATCGAACTCGCCAAACGTCATGGCAAGCCATTGGTCATTCACACGCGCGAATCGACCACGGCTGCTATCGAGGAACTCGAGTCGGTGGATCCACCCAAGAGGCTCATCTTTCACTGCTGGTCCGGCACCACCGATGAGCTGGAGCGAGCTCTGGAGCTCGGCGCACACGTTTCATTCGCCGGCAACGTGTCCTTTAAGTCGGCGGAGGACCTGCGCGGTGCAGTGCGCCTTGTTCCGGATGACCGGCTGTTGGTCGAGACCGATTCACCGTTCCTGGCCCCCGTTCCGCATCGCGGCAAGCCCAACGAACCGTCATTCGTAGAGGCAGTCGGCAGGGCGGTTGCCGGGGCCCGTGGCGACGGCGAGGGTGATGTTGCTCGCCTGACGACGGCCAACGCGCGACGAATCTTCGGTCTAGCGCGATGACGGATGGCCGGCTTCTAGGAGCTCGCCGGATAAGAGAACTCTTCGAGACCCACGGCATTCGGCCGCACAAAGAGCTGGGACAGAACTTTGTCATCGATCCAAACACCATTCGCAAAGTGGTGGATGTTGCGGGTGACTTGAGCGACAAGAGCGTGCTCGAGATCGGGGCGGGGGCCGGGTCTCTAACGCTCGGCCTCGCAGGAGCGGCTCGCAGGGTGATAGCGGTCGAGTTCGATGCACGCGTGGTCCCTGCCTTGCGCGAGGCGCTGCTCGGGATCGACAACGTCGAGGTAGCGGAAGCCGATGCGATGAAGCTCGACTACGCGCGGGTCGATGCCGCGGTGATGGTTGCGAACCTGCCCTACAACATCGCGGTTCCGCTCGTCGTGACCGTGCTTGAAAACGCCCCTCAGATAGCCTCGCTTACCGTCATGACGCAGCGAGAGGTCGGCGAGCGTCTGGCGGCGTCACCGGGAACCAAGTCGTATGGCCAGGTCAGCGTCCTCGTGGGCTATTGGACGCGGGCGACAGTCGCAGCGCGCATCTCTCGGAACGCATTTTTCCCCGTTCCCACCGTGGACTCGGTCCTGGTACGGATGGATCGGCGCGAGCCGCCGGAGGTGCAATACGCGCGTCTCACCGAGATAGTGAAGGCCGCGTTTGCTCAGCGGCGAAAGACTCTTCGCAACACACTCGGTCCCCTGGGAGCCTCCGTGTCCGAAGTCGAGCGGTCGATTCACAACGCCGGTATCGACCCGGGTGCGCGACCCGAGACCGTGCCTCTCGACGGCTGGGTCGCGATCACCCGGCAACTCGCTTCGTCCAAGAGAAATCCCGAATGAACCGGGTAGTGAACCTGCGGACCAATGCCAAGACGAATCTCTTTCTGAGGGTGCTCCGTCGGCGTCCCGACGGCTATCACGAGATAGAGACCATCTTCCACACGCTCGGTTTCGCGGACTCGGTCACCATCGCGCCCGCGTCGAGCAGCGAGATCGAGGTCGACATGCGTCCAGAGACCGAGCCCATGCGCGGGCTCCCGATGGCGGCCGACAATCTCGTTCATGCGGCAGCGCGGAAGTTGGTGAAGGCGAGTGGGCGCTCGAAGGGCGCGAGGATCGGGATCGTCAAGCGCATCCCCATCGGAGCGGGCCTGGGCGGAGGCAGCGGAAACGCGGCGGCGGTTCTCCAATGCCTGAACGAGATATGGGGGCTGAGCCTGGATTCGGAGACTCTTGCCGAGCTCGCGCTGGACCTCGGAGCCGACGTCCCCTACTGCTTGACCGGAGGAACCGCGCTGGCGACCGGACGGGGAGAGGCAATCACGAGGCTTCCGGCCCCCGCGACACTGTGGTTCGTCCTCGGTCTCAGCATCGAGCCGCTCCTGACTCGCGATGTCTACGGGGCCTTCCGGTCCGACCGTGACTCGCCCGATGTCCGCAGCGCGCCCATGGCCCTGGCTCTCGGACTCGGCGACGTGGAAGCCATCGCCACCCTGTTGCACAACGACCTCGAGGCCCCCGCATTCAGGTTGAGGCCCGAGCTCGAAAAGCTCAAGGCGGCGATGTTGGATGCAGGCGCTCTGGGGGCCGTGATGTCCGGTTCGGGGCCGACGATGATTGGTCTCGCCGGCGACCAGGGGCACGCATCCGCCATCGCTTCTGCGGCCGAGCGATGGTTCGACCGGGTAACGGTGACTTCGAGCCGACCCGAGTGCATCGAGCGCCTCGACTAAGCTCAAATCGCTTTAGAGAGTTCAATGCCCCGTGGGGTAAGTGGCAGCCCGAGGGATTTTGGTTCCCTAAGTCGTGGTTCGAGTCCACGCGGGGCAGCGGACAAGGGTTGGGAAGACGGCAACAGAGAGATCCGGAGGACAGCGCGAAGTGAGACTGGAGCGGTGAACCTGAGCGTCGTGGTGCTCGCCGCGGGGGAGGGCAAGCGCATGAGTTCCGGCCGCCCAAAGGTGCTTCACGAGGCGGCGGGACGGTCGTTGCTCGGCCACGTCCTTACCGCGATCGCACCGCTTGAGCCTGAACGAACGATCGTGGTCATATCGGCGCGTCGGGACGAGATCGAGTCGAAACTCGATACGGAGGGCTTCGCCAGGGGGCTCGAGTTCGTGATTCAGGATCCTCCACGCGGCACCGCCGACGCGGCCCGCATTGCGCTTGATGCGATCGACGATGTCAGCGGGCACTTGTTGATCGTTCCGGGGGACACGCCGATGTTGAACGTTCACTCCTTGCGAGCTCTCGTCCTCGAACACGAAGCCCGCCGCGCTGCAGTCAGCCTCATGTCGGCAAGGGTCGATGACCCCTCCGGCTATGGGCGCGTCATTCGCGACGATCAAGGCCGCGTCCTGAGGATCGTGGAACACGGCGATGCGACCGAACAGGAGCGTCAGGTCGACGAGATAAACGCGAGCGTCTACGTCTTCGATCTCGAACGCCTCAAAGACGCACTGGGTAAGGTCGACGACGCCAACGCTCAGGGCGAGTTCTATCTCACCGATGTGGTCGAGTTCTTTCACAAAGAAGGGGCGACGGTCGCTGCCTATCGCACCAAGGAGTCAGAGGTGAGCGGAGTGAACTCGCGTTCTCAGCTCGCGGTCGCGTCGGCAGCGGTCCGGCGCCGCGAGTGTGAACGGCTCATGGACGAGGGTGTGACGATCATCGATCCCGCGACCACCTACGTGGACGCAACCGCGACCATCGAGCCCGATGTCGTCCTCCATCCCTTCACGTTCATAGAGGGGCAGACCGTCATCCGGAGCGGCGCGGAGATCGGCCCCCAAGCACGGATAGTGAATTCGGAGGTCGAGGAGGAAGCGAAGGTCTCGTTTGCGGTTGTGGTCGGGTCATCGCTCGGCCCCCAGTCCTCGGTGGGTCCCTTTGCATCGCTGCGCCCGGGCACGAGACTCGAACGCGGCGCCAAGCTCGGAACCTTCGTCGAAGCCAAGAAGGCCCACCTGGGACGTGACAGCCGGGCCAATCACCTCGCGTACCTCGGTGATGCCGAGATAGGCGAGGGGGTCAACATCGGGGCCGGCACCATCACGACGAACTGGGACGGATCTTCTAAGCACCAGACGATCATCGAGGACGAGGCGTACATCTCGTCCGACACGATGCTCGTGGCTCCGGTGAAGATCGGAAGACGGGCGGCCACTGGGGCCGGCGCGGTCGTGAGGGACGACGTCCCCGACGAGGCGCTCGCCGTGGGGGTGCCGGCTCGGATCATCGAGGGCAAGGGAAACAGAATGCCCCCGCGCGAGGTGGAAGAAAAGGACGACGAGGGTAGGAAACCCGGGGGAGAATAGGGACCGCGACCCAAAGGCCCCGAAGGAGATCGACCGTGCAGCTGCCAACTCACAAGCGTTTGATGATTTTCTCGGGGACGGCGAACGTCGACCTCGCCCGGGAGGTTGTCCAGTGCCTCGGGATGAAGCTCGGCAACGTCGAGATCTCGACCTTCGCCAGTTCCGAGACCTATGTCCGTTTCGGGGAGTCCGTCCGCGGGATCGACGCCTTCGTCATCCAGTCCATGCATGCCCCCGTCGACCAGAACGTGATGGAACAGATGATCATGATCGACGCGCTCAAGCGTGGATCGGCCAAGCGCATCACCGCGGTCACCCCCTTCTATCCCTATTCGCGACAGGATCGGAAGGCGCGCGGGCGTGAGCCCATCACTGCGAAGCTCATGGCCGATTTCTACGAGGCCGCGGGCGCCGACAGGGTGATGGCCGTCGACCTGCACACGGGGCAGATCCAGGGTTTCTTCGACGTTCCGTTCGACCACCTGACGGCGCTGCCAATGCTCGCCCAGCATTTCAGCGACGTTGTTGACGACCACGAGGTGATGATCATCTCGCCCGATGCCGGGGGTGGTGGCTGGGCCGACAAGTGGTCGGACCACCTCGCGGAGTTCCACGGCATCGCCAGCCAGGTTGGTTTCCTGCACAAGAAGCGCCGCAAGGATGCGCGCAACGTCACCGAGACACTCGCTGTTGTCGGTGATGTCAAGAACAAGGTCTGCATAGTGGTCGACGACATGATCGACACGGGTGGAACCCTTACGAGCGGTGTGGAGGCCCTGCTCGGATCGGGGGCCAAGGCAGTCTTCGCGGCGGCGACCCATGCGGTGCTGAGCGAGCCGGCGGTCGACCGCATCAAGAACTCGCAGCTTCAGCAACTCGTGGTTACGAATACGTTGCCGATCGAGGACGATAAACAGATGGACAAGCTCGTCGTGCTGTCCATCGCTCCCACGATCGCCAGCACCATCAAGGCGGTCTTCGAGGAGGGCTCGGTCTCCGAGCTGTTCCACGGCGAGAACCAGCCCTAGCGAGGTCCGGCCGGCCTGACCAGGGCTTATGGCATAATCGGCGATTGCTCCGGCTCGAATCTCTTCGCCGGACCACCCCGAGTTACCAAATCCACCTAAGAACGAGACCCGATCTGGAGGGCCCCCGATGGCTGAGGTCAAGCTGGCAGCGAGAAAGAGAACGGCGACGGGCAAGGGCCCCGCGCGCCAGGCCCGCAAGGAGGGCCGTGTTCCGGCGACCCTCTACGGGCTCGGAATCGACCCGTTGTCCATCGATCTGGACCGGCGAGACCTGATCACGGCGTTTCACACCGACTCCGGAATGAACGTCCTGCTCGACATCGAGATCGAAGGCGGAACGACTCTCGCCATCGCCCGTGAGCTGCAACGGGATCCCGTCAGGGGGACGCTGCTGCACGCTGACTTCGTTGCGGTGGACCGAACTCAGGAGATCGAGGTCGAGGTGCCGTTGCACCTCGTCGGCGAGTCGACCGGTGTCAAGTCCGGCGGAGTGCTCGAGCAACCGTTGTTCACGCTGCACGTTCGCTGCACGGTCACCGACGTGCCCGACGGTATAGACGCCGATATCTCGGCGCTCGACATCGGTGACGCACTGCGCGTCGCCGAGCTGGCTCCGGATGCCAACTTCACGATCCTCAACGACCCCGACGTTCCCGTAGCAATCGTCGCCGCTCCGATCTCCGAGGAGGAGCTCGAGGCGATGGAAGCCGAGGCCGGAGTCGAGCAGGAGGCTCCGGAGATGGTGGGCGAAGAGGTCGAAGCCGGCGAGGAGCCGGCGGAGGCCGAAGAGCCTGCTGCTCCTCCCGCGGAGGAGCCCTCCGAGGAGGAGGCTCAAGGCCAGCAAGGCTAGCGAGGAGCTAGGGCGGCATGCCCATCTTCCGGCGCTCGCGCGCTGATTCGGATGATCGCCTGGTTGTGGCTGGGCTCGGGAATCCCGGAGAGCGCTATGCCAACACCCGGCACAACGCCGGCGCGATGGTCATCGAGGAACTCCTCGGTAGAACGAACTCGAAACTGAAGTCACACAAGAGCGGCTGCCTCATCGCCGAGGTCGTCATCGCGAACCACAAGGTGTCACTTGCGCGCACGACGTCGTACATGAACGAGTCGGGCCGTCCCGTGGGCCAGTTGATGCGTTTCTACAAGGTCGAGCCGTCTCGCTTGATCGTGGTCCACGACGAGATCGACATCCCTTTCGGCGAGGTCCGAATCAAGCTCGCCGGCGGAACGGCGGGGCACAACGGGCTCAAGTCGATCGTCAACCATCTCGGTACCAAGGACTTCGTTCGGGTGCGCCTCGGCGTTGGAAGGCCGCGTGGCAGCAAGGACGCCGTGGGCCACGTTCTGGATGGTTTCTCTGCCGCGGAGCGCAAGGAGCTTCCGTTCCTGATCAGCGGGGGTGCCGACGCGGTGGAGCGCATCATCGAGATCGGCCTCGAGCGGGCCATGAACGAGGTGAACACCCGAGCCGATTAGCGATCCCGCTCAGGCCTGAGGCCGTATGCCTCTGCCGCCAAGCCGTGTACGACCATAGCCGCAGCACTCGAGCCTGCGGCGACCGCGTTCGCCACGGACGGCATCTGCCCGCTCGCGTCACCCGCGGCGAAAACGCCGGGCGCGCTGGTTTCGAACGTCTGGTCGACCTCGATGGCGTCGGCGACGATCGGGCTCGGGTCGGCGGCCGCCGCACCGAGTTGCTCGGCGAGGGCGGAGCGTTGATGCAACGTGACGGGCACGAGCAGTCCCTCGCACGGGCGTTCTTGGCCGTCGACGAAGCCGATGGCCGTGAGCGTGCCGTCGGGACCGCGAAGTTCGGCGACGCGGCGTTCGTCGACGGCTACCCCCGCCGCCTGCAGCCGGTCGATGTTCTCGTTGTCGAGCTCCGCTGCCCCGTTTGCTAGCAGCGTCACCTCGTCGCTCCAAACGCGTAGCAGCAACGCCCTCCGCGCACCGGAGGCCCCCCTGTCGAGCACTCCGAGCGACCGGTCGCGTACTTCCCAGCCGTGGCAGAAGGGGCAGTGGAAAACCGAGTGCCCCCACCGCTCGGCGATGCCGGGCAACGCCGGAAGGCGGTAGTCCATGCCCGTGGCGAGCAGCACGCGTCGCGCGGTCTCACGACGGCCGTCGGCCAACTCGAGCACGAACCCCGCGTCGTGTCGCTTGCCGCTCAGTACCTGGCCGGAGCGCAGCTCCACGGTGGGATAGGCCGCGAGCTCAGCGCGTCCGGCGGCGTAGAACGCGGCCGGTGGGCTACCGTCGTTGCCGAGCAGGCCGCCGATGCCTGGGGCCGTGCTGTTGCTCTGGCTTCCCGCGTCGACGACAAGGGTCCGCCGCCGGGCGCGACCCAGCACCAAACCGGCGCTCAGGCCCGCGGCCCCAGCGCCGACGACGATGCAGTCCCACGGTTTCTCCATGCGGTCACGTTGACTCCCGAGACCCTGTCTTCAAGCTTTGCTATGCAGGCAAACGCCCCCGAGGAACCAGTCGACGTCCGCGCCCGCCGGCTACTTAGGGAATTGCGCACGGAGAGGGGGCTGACGCTCCACCAGATCGCCGACCGCGCGAACCTCGATATCTCGACCCTCAGCCGCCTCGAGGCCGGCAAGCGCCGCCTGGCCCTCGACCACATTCCGGCCCTTGCCGCCGCGCTCGGCGTGAGCACCGACGAGCTGTTGCGCTCCTCGCCCCCGCAGGATCCGCGCGTCAACGGCAGGCCGCGCACATTCGAAGGGATGAGGCTGTGGCCACTCACGCGCAGCGGGCCCGCCGGCGGTCCCCACGCCTACAAGATCCACGTCAGCTCGAAGCGACGTGTCCCACCCGAGGAGTTGCCCGTACACGAGGGCAACGACTGGCTCTACGTCCTAAGCGGCCGCCTGCGGCTCCTACTCGGCGAGCAGGACCTCGTCATCGAGCCAGGCGAAGCCGTCGAGTTCACCACGTGGACGCCGCACTGGTTCGGTGCGCTCGACGGGCCCGTGGAGCTCATCCTTATCGTGGGACCTCAGGGCGAGCGGCTGCATCTTCATGCCTGAGCCGAACCGCGACGAGTCAGCGTTTGTGCTGCGGTCCTAACGCGGCCCATTGACGATAGGTTCGCGAGCATGCGGACGCGATTACTACTCTTTGCCCTGCTCTTTGCCCTGCTCTTCGCGTCGGCGTGCAGCGCCGGGGAGACGATCGGGCAATCTCCTGGGGCCCAAGTGGGCGAGAGGCCGTCGCCGTCGCCCTTTCCAACGCCCGAGCCGAAGCCCTTCACCCCGGCCCCCGACAGGAGGTTGTCGCCCACTCCCGGGGTTCTCGCGGATGATCTGTCCAAGGTCACCAAGGCGCTCAAGAGATCCGTTGACTCCTGGAGACGATCGGGCCAAGCCAGGCCCCCGAAGGTCGTGGTGCTGCAGGCGCTCTACCAGCAGCGCATCTACCGGTTGATGGCGCGCAATACGAAGCTCGGAAACGGGGCCATGAGGCGACTCGATGGTCTGCTGTCCCGCTCGGCGCAGCGGATCGTCGGCGCACACAGAGAGCTTCGCGGGCTGGTCGAGCCGTTGCCGGCCAAGTTCACCTTCCCGACGGGACGAGCCAAGCCGGCCGCGGAGTTGCTGCGCTACTACAAGGCGGCTCAGCGGCGCTTCAGAGTCGACTGGCGCGTGCTCGCGGCCGTCAACTACATCGAAACGAAGTTCGGCAAGGTCAAGGCGACTAGTTCCGCGGGGGCCAAGGGACCGATGCAGTTCATGCCCCCGACCTGGCGGGCGTACGGAAAGGGCGGGAACATCCGCAACGACCGCGACGCCATCATGGGCGCGGCCAACTACCTGCGGTCGTCGGGAGCGGCCGGTGGACCGGCCGGTCTGCGAAGAGCGTTGTGGGCCTACAACCACAGCGACCATTACGTAAGATCCGTGCTCGGTTACACGCGCTACATGAGGAGCCGTACCCGGCACTACTTCACGCTCCACAACTGGCAGGTCTTCGTCGTCACGACCCGCGGCGACAAACGCCTGACCGGCCCCGGCCTCTAGAGACGGTCGGGGCTTGCCCGGTTACGTCCGGTGGCCCTTAGAATCGAGGGTTCGTGGCATCTCTGGCCCCCCTGCTCGACCTTCTTCCCGACGAGCGCGTGCGCGCACTCGTCGGCTCCGGCGCGCCCGTAACCGTTCCCGATGCCGCCAGGCCCTACCTGCTCGCGGCGCTGGCGCGGCACCTGAACAAGCCGGTCCTGGCGATCACGGCCAGAGCCGAGGAGGCCGAAAGTGTGGCGCGAGATGTCCAGGCGTTCCTCGGACGGGACGGCGCCGATGTCTTTCCGGGCTGGGAGGTGCTCCCGGGAGAGCCCGTTTCCCCCTCGGTCGAGACCATGGGCCGGCGGCTCCAGGTCTTGCACAAACTCCGAGCGGGGCGCGCCTTCGTCGTGGTCGCCTCGGCGCAGGGGGCCACACAACTCGTCGCTCCGATACGAGATGACCTCGAGCCCATCACCCTGGCAACGGGCAGGGAGGTGGCGCTCGATGAGGTGACCCAAAGGCTCGTCGAAATGGGCTACGAGCGGAATTACATCGTGGAACGACGTGGTGAGTTCGCCGTGCGCGGCGGAATCCTCGACATCTTCTCGCCCGCGGCCGAACGACCGATCCGTGCCGAGTTCTGGGGTGACGAGATCACGTCCCTCAGGCAGTTTGCTCTCGCGTCGCAGCGCTCGCTCGAGGAACTGGAAGGCTTCGAGGTCGGCGCGGCGCGCGAGCTCGTAACGGACGAGGCCACCAAGCGGAGAGCACGGGAACTGATGATGGGCGCCAGCTCCGCGGACCAGACTGTGCTGTCGCAACTCGCCGAGGGAGTGATCGAGCAGGGCGCCGAGCGTCTTCTTCCGCGGCTGGTGGGCGACTTGAAGCCCCTCGGCTCTCTCTTTCCCGACGGTTCGCCGGCCGTCATCCTCGAACCCAAGCGCGTGAGGGATCGCGCCGACGAGGTCATCGAGCAGGTCGAGGAGTGGAGCCGAACGCAACAGATCGCAGACCGTCACTATGCGCCGCTGGATGAGACTCTCGGGCTCGTCGAGTCGGTATTGATGATGACGGCCTTTAGGGGGACGGGGGGAGTAGCGAAACTCGGAGAGCGATCCCCCGAGCAAGATGAGGCCTTGGGAACGCAGTCGCTCGACATCGACACATGGACGCAGGCCGCGGGCCGTCCGGAGATGGTCGTCGAACGATTGACGGCGCTGATCAAAGACGGGTATCGAGCCGTGGTTGCTGCGTCGCTTCCAGACACGGCCGCGCGCCTGCACGACAACTTCAAACAGGCCGGACTCGAGTTCACAGCCACCGACAAGGCGCCCGCCGCCGACTCAAGCCCTGGTGGAAGCGTCGTGGTCGCGGAGCTCAACCGCGGGTTCGTGCTGCCGTGGGCGCGCCTTGCGTTGGTGGCAGAGTCGGACCTGACGGGTCGCCGGTCGGGGGCCGCGCGCCGCCGGATTCAGGCGAAGCGCCGCCAGATATCGGGACCGCTCGAGCTGGCCGATGGCGACCTCGTCGTTCACGAGGTCCACGGAATCGGTCGCTATGTCGGCATGGTCGACCGCGACCTTCTAGGGGTGCACCGCGAGTATCTGGTCCTCGAGTACTCGAACGGTGACCGCCTATACGTCCCGAGCGACCAGGTCGACCTCATCAGCAAGTACATCGGAGGCGAGGCCCCCAAGATCAACCGGCTGGGCTCGTCGGACTGGGGCAAGACCAAGTCGCGCGTGCGCCGCAAGGCGCGTGAGATCGCCCAGGAGCTGGTGGTTCTTTATGCGAAACGTCAGGCGGCGAAAGGCCACGCCTTCGGCCCCGACACCCCCTGGCAGCGCGAGCTCGAGGACTCGTTCCCATACGAGGAGACACCGGACCAACTTCGGGCCATCGACGAGGTCAAGGACGACATGGAGACCGAGACGCCGATGGACCGGCTCGTGTGCGGTGACGTCGGCTACGGCAAGACCGAGATAGCAGTGCGCGCGGCGTTCAAAGTCGTGGCTGGTGGCAAACAGGTCGCCGTTCTCGTCCCGACGACTATCCTCGCCCAGCAGCACCACGCGACGATATCTGAGCGATTCCGTAACTTTCCGATGCGCGTCGAGATGCTGTCGCGCTTTCTGTCGCCCGCCGAAGCGCGCAAGGTGGTCGACGACCTCGCCTCGGGCAAGGTCGATGTCGTCGTGGGGACCCACAGGCTGTTGCAACCGGACCTAAAGTTCGGTGATCTAGGGCTCGTGATCGTCGACGAGGAGCAACGCTTCGGGGTCGAGCAGAAGGAGAAGCTCAAGGCTCTGCGGGCGAGCGTCGATGTTCTGACACTAACGGCGACCCCGATACCACGAACGCTCGAGATGGCGATGTCTGGGATACGCGACATGTCGATCGTGGATACTCCTCCGGAGAACCGCCATCCGGTGATGACTTACGTGGGGGACTACGACGAGGAGGTCGTTGTCTCTGCCATCCGCCGAGAGTTGCTGCGCGACGGCCAGGTCTTCTACGTCCACCACCGGGTGCAGACGATCAATCACATCGCTCGCCGAATCTCGAGCTTGATCCCCGAAGCGCGCATCGGCGTTGCTCACGGTCAGATGAACGAGCACGAGCTCGAGCGAGCGATGCTCGAGTTCGGTGACGCCAAGACAAACGTGCTCGTCTGCACGACGATCATCGAGTCGGGCCTGGACATACCAACCGTGAACACGATGATCGTCGAGCGCGCAGACCTACTCGGACTATCGCAGATGTATCAGTTGCGTGGTCGCGTTGGGCGCGCCCACGAGCGCGCCTACGCGTATCTGTTCTGGCCCCCCGAACGCGCTCTCACCGAGCAGGCTCACGAGCGCCTCAAGACGATCTCGGAGCACACGGGCCTGGGCTCGGGCTTTCGAATCGCCATGCGTGACCTCGAGATTCGCGGCGCAGGCAACCTCCTGGGTGGGGAGCAGCACGGTCACATCTCGGAGGTGGGCTTCGACCTCTACGTGAAGCTGGTTGCATCCGCGGTGGACGAGGCGAAGGGACTGCCCTGGCAGGAGGATCTCGAGGTTCGCATCGACCTCCCGCTCGAGGCCTACATCCCCCGGAAGTACATCGCCGATGAGAATCTTCGCCTCGAGGCGTACCGGCGCGTGGCCTCGGCGAAGGACCCCGAGGACATCGCCGAGGTACGTGAGGAGTTCACAGACCGCTACGGAGGTCCACTGCCTCAGCCGGTAGAAGCTCTCTTCGAGGTCGCGGCCCTGCGCCGTCTGATGATCAACCACGGCATCACGGAGGCGGCAACCGTCGCTAGGATGCTTCGAATCAAACCAATAGAGCTCGAGGACTCGCGTGTAGTGCGTCTTCAGAGACTCTTGCCCGATGCACAGTGGCGCCCGGAAGGCGCGACTCTGCTGATCCCCGAACGCGATCTTCCACAGACTGGAGTAGTTGCGTGGGTAACAAAACTGATAGATCAGCTAGCCTCGTGAGCATGAAAACCAAACTCCTTGCCTTACTCGGCGCGGCCGCGGTTGCCTTAGCGGCATGTGGTGACGCCGAAATCACGGCGCCCGCAGCCGCCACCGTCGACGGCCAGAAGATCACCGTGGACGAGGTCGAGCGGGAGCTTGCGAAGTTCGAGGACACCGCACAGTTCGAGGCATTGACGGCCGAAGAGGAAGCGGACAAGGTGCGTCGCCAGTTCCAGCAGGGCTACCTCTCGCAGATCATCCGACGCAACGTCATGCGCCCTCTGGCCGAGGAGCGTGGCCTCGAGGTCGGCCAGTCCGAGGTCGACGAGGCCTTGGAGGCCATCAAGGCCGACTTCCCCAGCGAGGAGGAGTTCGAGGCCGCGCTCGACCAGCAAGGGCTGAGCCCGGGCCAGCTTCCTGAGCTCGTGCGCGATCAGCTCACCGAGGAGGCGCTCCGCAAGGACATCCAGGCCGAGATCGAGCCGAGCGAAGACGACCTCCAGAGCTTCTATGACGAGAACATCGACCGCTACAACCAGACCAAGGCGAGCCACATCCTTCTCAAGAAGCGCGCTCAGGCCGAGGGCGTTGCATCACAGCTTCAAGGCGCAAAGGCGAGCCAGATCGACGAGTTGTTCGCCGAGCAGGCAAGAAAGCTCTCGGAGGATCCCGGGTCGGGTAAGAAGGGCGGCGACCTTGGCTATTTCGGCGCCGGCCAGTTGGTGCCCGAGTTCGAGCAAGCGGCGGGAGAGCTCGAGATTGGAGAGGTCTCGGATCCCGTGCAGTCGGAGTTCGGCTTCCACATCATCCGTCTGACCGACCGGCGGCTGCAGCCCTTCGAGGAGGTGCGCGACCAGATCGCTCAGGAGCTAAGCGGGGCGGAGGCCGAGGAGGCGTTTCAGGAGTTGATCGTGCAGGCTTATGAGGACGCGGACGTGCGCGTGAACTCTCGTTACGGCGAGTTGGATCCCGAGACCCAGCGGATCGCCGACGCCACCGCGGAGGACGTTCCGGGGGCCGAGGAACCCTCCGAGACACCACCGGCCGAGGAGGGCGAACAACCGCCGGCCACGCCGCCCGCCGACCAGTAGCAGACCCCCGGATGCCGCTTCTCGTTGTTCCACTGGCCGCCGAGCAAGTCGGCGCGCTGACCCTGGACGAGCTGGACCGTCTCACCTCGTGCGAGAGAGTGCTGTTCGAGAATCCGACCCACCCCCTGCTCGCGCGGCTGAGGGATCTCGGAGTGGAGGCCGGAGCCTTCGACGACGAACCCGACGCGAACCGGCATGGCTGGGCGCTGGTTGCCGATCCTCGCTCGGTCCGCGTGATCGACCTCGCGCGCTCGGGGGCCGAAGTGACATCGCAGGTCGCGACTCCACCGGACTCGCTCACGGCGGCGCACGGCGCGCACGTTCTGCGAAAGGCCGCGGCCTCGCTGAGCAACACGGTGCTCGTCATGTCCCGGCTGCGGAGCGACGACGGTTGCCCCTGGGACCGGGAACAGACGCACGAGTCACTCAAGGTTCACCTCCTCGAGGAGGCGCACGAGGTCATCGAGGCGATCGACACCGGGAAGACGGGGGCGGAGCTCGAGGAGGAACTGGGCGACCTGCTCCTCCAGGTTCTGTTCCACGCCAGGCTCGCCGACCAGGACGGTCGCTTCGACATCTCGTCGGTGGCGGACGGCCTGGTTGCCAAGCTAGTGCGGCGCCACCCGCACGTCTTCGGCGATGCTGTGGTGGACACCTCCGGCGAGGTCCTCGCCAACTGGGAACGCATCAAGCGAGAAGAGAAGCGAAGCAGGTTTCTGAGCGCGGGAGCTCCCGCAGAGCGGGCTCGGGGGGACATGGAAGAGTGAAGATGCGGACTTCCGCTGTGACTCCTGTTATAAGTGTTGCTTAACGTTAAACAAGAGGTTCAGGTCTGGAGCGTCATTTTTGAGCGAGATCATTCACGTCGCCGGAAGAGAGATCCTCGACTCACGGGGCAATCCGACGGTCGAGGCCGAGATCCAGCTCGACTCGGGGGCGCGGGGACGAGCGGCGGTGCCCTCGGGAGCATCGACCGGTGCGGGCGAGGCCCTCGAGCTGCGCGACGGCGGCGATCGGTACTCGGGCAAGGGCGTTCGGGACGCCATCGACAACATCCACAACGTCATCGCGCCGGTCATCCTCGGCGCCGATGCTCTCGACCAGCGCGGGCTCGATCAGACGATGATCGATCTCGACGGCACCGACAACAAGTCCAAGTTGGGCGCCAACGCAATGCTCGGCGTCTCTCTTGCCGCAGCTCAGGCCGCGGCGGCCGAGCTGGAGATGCCTCTGTGGCGCTACCTCGGTGGACCCGACTCGCACGTTCTACCGGTGCCGATGTTGAACGTTCTTAACGGAGGCGCTCACGCGGACAACTCAGTCGATTTTCAGGAGTTTATGTTCGCGCCCATCGGCGCGGCGAGCTTTGCCGAGGCTCTCGAGTGGGGAGCGCGCTGCTACCACAGCCTTAAGAAGGTGCTCGAAGAACGAGAGCTCGCAACCGGTGTCGGTGACGAAGGCGGCTTCGCCCCAAACCTGAGCTCCAATGTCGAGGCCGTCGAGCTTCTGCTCGAAGCGATCGAACTAGCGAACCTCGAACCCGGGCGCGACGTCGCCCTTGCTATCGATCCCGCGACGAGTGAGATCTACTCCAACGGCTCCTACTCGCTCGCGTCCGAGCAGCGGACGTTGTCGAGTGGCGAGATGGTGGAGTTCTGGGCCGAGTGGGTCGACAGATACCCCATCGTCTCCATCGAGGACGGCTTGGCCGAGGACGACTGGGGCGGCTGGAAGGCGCTCACCGAGGCCCTCGCAGACCGTGTGCAACTGACAGGTGACGACCTCTTCGTGACCAACAGGGATGTCTTGCAGCGCGGCATCGATTCCGGGGTTGCCAACTCGATTCTGATCAAGCTCAACCAGATCGGAACGCTCAGCGAGACACTCGAGTGCGTGCGAACGGCCCACCGGGCCGCCTACACCACCATGATCAGCCACCGCAGCGGCGAGACCGAGGATGCGACGGTTGCCGATGTCGCGGTGGCGACGAATGCGGGTCAGATCAAGGCCGGGGCGCCCGCACGAGGAGAGCGTACCGCCAAGTACAACCAGTTGCTTCGTATCGAGGAGGCGCTGGGAGATAGCGCCCGCTATCCAGGAGCGAGCGCCTTTCCGAGGTTCGATTCGTGAGCGGCCACAGAAAGACCGCCGCGGCCCGAAAGAAGAGGCCGTCGCCCGGCCGCGCCGGAAAGCCGAGCGCGACCCGTCGCAAGCAGCAGGCACCGCGAAGGAGGCCCAGCGCAAGCCGCAGGAGACCGCCGCCCCCCGCTCGCACCAGGCAGCCGCGTCGACTGGGGGTTCTGCCGCAGGTCATTGCGCTTGTCCTCGTGCTCGGCCTTGCGGGGGCCATGGCCATACAGCCCACGCGCCAGCTCTTCGCGCAGCGCGACCGCATCTCCGATATGTCGGGGGACCTCAACTCCATCACCGAGTCCAACAGGGAGTTGAACGACCGCGTTGACAGATTGAACGACCCGGACTACCTCGAGCAGATCGCACGCGACAGTGGCTTCGCGCGTCCGGGAGAAACCGTTTACAACGTGGTGCCCCCCTCTCGCAAGGAGATGAAAGAGCAAGCCAAACGCAAGGCATCTCAGAGCGAACCGGCCCCCGAGCCAGAGCCGAGCTTCATGGAGCGTTTCATGAACTTCGTGGGGCTCGGATAGAGCGCCCTCCAGGCGGACCACTAAGCTTGGTACATGAGCGTCGTTTGGAGCGAGGACGCGTCCGCCACCGACCGGGCGCTGATCGAGGAACAACTCGGCCGACCGTTGCGAGGCACTTGGCGCGTGGCGCGCCGCTGCCATCTCGGTGTCCCCATGGTCGTGGAGACCCACCCTCGTCTCGAGGACGGAACTCCGTTTCCGACGCTCTTCTGGCTCACGTGCCCTCTCTTGGTCAAGAGGGCCAGCCACCTCGAGGCCGAGGGATTCATGAGCGTCCTCACTCAGAGACTCACGACCGATAGCGCGTTCGCTGCGAGGCAGCAGTCGGCCGTCGACCGCTACGTAAGTCGCCGAAACGAGCTCGCGCCGACCGAGGGCCCCCAGCCGGGTGGAGGCGCAGACCGAGTCAAATGCCTGCACGCTCACGTCGCGCACGAGCTCGCCGACGCTCCGAATCCCGTGGGTGCGGCGACACTCGCCCAGACGGGGTGGCCCGACTGCAGGCTTCCCTGCGTGGGTCACCTCTAGGTGTCCCGCTAGTGCGCGTCGCCGCCATCGATGTCGGGACGAATTCCACCAGGCTTTTGGTCGCCGAGGGTTGGGGAGGCGATTTCCGTCCTCTCGACCGACGCATGATCGTCACCCGTCTGGGGGAGGGGGTCGACCGGAACCGGGCGCTGGCCCACGATGCTCTCGAGCGCACGCTTCTCACCGTGGCCGAATACGCCGCGACGTGCGGTGAGTACGGTGTCGAGAGAATGCGAGTCACCGGAACCTCCGCGGTGCGCGACGCGAGGAACCGCGACGAGTTCTTCGACGGCATCGAGAAGCTCACCGGCCGGGCCCCCGAGATGCTTTCCGGAGAGACAGAGGCGCGCACGACCTTTCTGGGAGCCCTGAGCGATCTCGACCGTGGCTTACCGGCCCTGGTCGTTGATATCGGCGGAGGCTCGACGGAACTCGTCTGCGGAACCGATGAACCGGAGCGACTCGCGTCTCTCGACATAGGTTGCGTTCGCCTTTTCGAGAAGCACCTTCACTCCGACCCTCCTTCGTCACAGGAGTTGGAGGCCCTGCGAGCCGAGATTCGCGGCGCGCTCGGCGGCGCAAGGAAGCAACTCGATCCACCCCCCGGGGCGCGACTTATAGGCGTTGCGGGAACGGTCACACAACTCGCACAGCTGAAGACCGGACTTGCTGTTTACGACCCGGACATCACCCACCACATGGTGTTGTCCCACGGCGACGTCCGACGGTTGGTCCGGCGACTCGAATCGCTCTCTCTAAGCCAGCGGCGGCGAGTGAAGGGCCTCGAGCCGGGACGCGCGGATGTCATCGTGGCGGGTGGAGAACTACTCGTCGCGGTGATGGAGACCTTCGACAGCGCCGAGGTGCTCGTGTCCGAGAAGGACATCCTCGATGGACTTGTCATCGAGCTTCTTCGGTAGCTCGAGGGCCACTTCCGGTCGCCCCGCGGCGCGATAGCCTCCCTGGATGAGCGATTTCATCTGGGAACCCACACCTGAGTACATCGAGAATGCAAACGTCACGCGTCTGATGCAGAAACATGGAATCGATGACTTCCACGATCTCGTAAAGCGATCCCAGGAGGACATCGAGTGGTTCTGGAGCGCTGCGGTCGAGGACCTGGGGATCGACTTCTTCAAACCGTTCGACCAGCTCCTCGACGTCTCGGCCGGCCTCCAATGGCCCAAGTGGTTCACCGGAGGAACGGTGAATCTCACCTACAACTGCGTCGACCGCCACGGTGCATCCGAGCTTGCAGGCAACAACGCACTCGTCTGGGAGGGCGAGGACGGAGAGGTCCGCAACCTGACCTACGCGGAGTTGACGAACGAGGTCAACAAGGTTGCAAACGGCCTTGTGGCTGCCGGCATCGGACAAGGGGACGCCGTCGGCGTTTACATGCCCATGGTTCTCGAGGCCGTGATCGCTCTCTACGCAGTAGCGAAGATCGGGGCCATCTACATGCCGATCTTTTCGGGATTCGGCGCGCCTGCGGTTGCGACTCGGTTAAACGACGCGCAGGCGAAGGCGCTCATCACGGCAGACGGCTTCTACCGGCGGGGCTCGAAGGTCGACATGAAGTCGGTGGCGGATCTGGCGGTCAAGGAGTCGCCCTCGGTCGATCACGTCTTCGTGTTTGTGCGCTTCGGCGAGGTGACGCTAGGACCAAAGGACCGGCTTTGGGACGAGGCCTTCGGTTCGGCCTCGGCCGAGTTGGCGGCTCCGCATCTCGACCCGGAGACACCTTTCATGATCGCCTACACGTCCGGAACGACGGGGCGGCCAAAGGGCAGCGTTCACGTTCACGGAGGCTTTCTCGTGAAGATCGCGGAGGAGGTCGCCTATCAGCTCGACGTTCGGCCGGGGCACGTTCTCTACTGGGTGACCGACATGGGCTGGATCATGGGGCCGCTCGAAATAGTGGGTGGTCACGCCGCGGGGGCCACGGTCTTCATGTATGAGGGGGCCCCGAACTATCCGGACGTGGATCGGCTGTGGGCGATGGTCGAGCGTCACCGAATCAACGCGCTGGGCGTTTCGCCGACGCTTGTGCGCGCTCTGATGCCTGGTGGTGATGACATGGTGAAGAAGCACGATCTCTCGAGCCTGCGACTTCTCGCCTCGACGGGCGAGCCGTGGAACCCGGAGCCCTACCGATGGTTTCACGAGATCGTCGGTGGTGGTCGCCTTCCCATCATCAATCTTTCGGGTGGAACCGAGGTTGGCGCTTGCTTCCTCGGACAATCGCCGGTCATTCCGACCAAGGTCTGCTCGCTGGGAACGCCGTCGTTGGGAATGAACGTCGACGTTTACGGACCGGACGGCACTTCTGTGCGGGGGGTGGTGGGCGAGCTCGTGTGCACCAAGCCTTGGCCCTCACAGACGCGGGGCTTTTGGAACGCTTCCAAGCGCTATCTCGAGACGTACTGGTCGCGCTTCGACGGCGTTTGGGTGCACGGGGATTGGGCGTCCATCGACTCTGACGGTTACTGGTTCCTTCACGGTCGAAGCGACGACACGCTGAACATCGCAGGGAAGCGGATCGGGCCGGCCGAGTTCGAATCCGCGGCGGTAGATCATCCCGCCGTCATCGAATGCGCGGCCGTGGGTGTGCCCGACGAGATCAAGGGCACGGCGGTGTGGTGCTTCTGCATTCTTCGCCCGGAGATCGAGGCTACCGATGAACTGCGGATGGAGGTCAAGCAAGCCATCGTGGACGAACTCGGAAAGGCGTTCAGTCCGTCGCAGATTCGCTTTGTGACCGAACTTCCGAAGACGCGCTCGGCGAAGATACTGCGGCGCGCGATCAAGGCGAAGGTCGTCGGTGAGGACCCGGGCGATCTGAGCTCTCTCGAGAATCCCAGCGCACTCGAGGCGATCGAGAAGTCTCTGCCGTGACGATTTTCTATCTCGTGCGTCACGGTGTGACCTCGCATACCGGGCACCGACTAAGCGGACGCATGCCCGACATTCATCTGAGTGACGCCGGGATCGCCGAGGCCGAAGTCGCTGCGACCAGCCTCGCCAAGGTGCGATTGAAGTCGATCTATTCCAGCCCCATCGACAGGTGCATCGAGACGGCGAGGACCATCGCCCACAAGCACCATCTTGTTGTACGAACCCGAAAGGACCTCACGGAGGTCGAGTACGGCACCTGGACGAACAAATCGCTGAAGACGGTGGCCCGTACCAAGCTCTGGTCGAGCGTTCAGAAATGGCCGTCGGGAACACGCTTTCCCGGGGGTGAATCGTTCGTCGAGATCCAAAGCAGGGGCGTTGCGGTCCTCGAAGACCTGCGCATTCGGCACCCCAAGGACCGCATCTGTGTCGTGAGTCACGGGGATGTCATCCGGCTGGTGTTGGCCCACTACCTGGGGATTCACCTCGATCTCTTTCAGCGAATTCTGGTGACCCCAGCATCGATTAGCGTCTTGTCTGTAACCGACTCCGGCCCCACGGTTCTTACGCTGAACGCTCCGCCCGGGTCGCCTTTGGGAGGATGATGAGCGAGTTCACCGCCGAGACCTTCACCACCGATTACGTCGGATCCCCCGGTCAGCGGTCGTTTTACGTTCAGGCTCGCGATGCGTCGGGAACCCACTCGTACGAGATCGAGAAGCAGCAGATCCAGGCCCTCGTCGAGAAGTTGCGTGAGGTGCTTGTTCTGGTGGACCAAGCGGACACGGTTCTTGCAACGGAGCCCGCGCGCGATCCGGCGCTGGCGCTCGAGTCACCCGTCGAGCCGGACTATCGCGTTGGCACAATCGGGCTGGCTTACGACGAGAGCTCTGACGTCGTGGTCGTCATCCTTCAACCGGCCGATGCCGAGGAGCCGGAAGAGGTCGTCATCGAATCCGAAGCGGGGGATCGGTTGCTCGTACGGCGCGATCAGGTTCGAGCCTTCATCCTTCACGCGGCTTCGATCCTGGCCGAGGGGCGGCGCACCTGCCAGCTCTGCGGGCTCCCGATCGATCCCGAGGGACACCAGTGTCCGGCGAGCAACGGGCACCGCTCGAGCCCGGTCGCTTAGCGAACCCGCGGGGGACACTGAGGTTATGCCTTCGTCTCGACAGGTCCTCGAGGTGCTGGAACACGGGTCGTTCGAGACCGTGGGTCTGCTTCCCTACTCGTCGAACCACGCCTTTCTGGCCACGGCCTGCCTCGACGGGGTCGAGGTGAAAGCGGTGTACAAACCCCGCCGAGGAGAGCGACCTCTGTGGGACTTCCCCCCGGGCACTCTTGCTGCGCGGGAGTACGCCGCGTATCTCATCAGCGAGGAGGGCGAGTGGGGCGTCGTTCCACCCACGGTCCTCCGCGCGAGCGCCCCGATGGGCGTGGGCTCCGTTCAGCAGTTCATCAACCACGACCCGAACCGGCACTACTTCGTGCTGGCGGAGGAGCGCCCGCACGACTTCCCGTCGCTCGCGGCCTTCGACATCGTCATCAACAACGCCGATCGGAAGGCGGGCCACGTCATCGAGGATGCGACCGGCCGACTCTGGGCCGTGGATCACGGCCTCAGCTTCAACGTCGAGGACAAGCTCCGAACCGTCATATGGGAGTACGCCGCGGACCCACTGGGGGCCGAGGTCATCGAGCAATTGGCGGCGCTCCGCGACAAGTTGCTCGATCCCGAGGGTCTCGGTGGCGAGCTCGCGAGCCTGCTCTCCGACGAGGAGGCAGCGGCCACGCTGCACCGAACCGAGTCGCTGATCAACGCGGGCCGTTTCCCGGTGCCGGAGTCCGAGTACCGCCTTCCCTGGCCCCTCGTCTGAGGGCGCTTGGAGCTAAGAGACAAAACCGGCATCGAAGAGCGGAATCAGGTGTTGCCGGACTTTCTGGGCGACGGCAGGTCACGTCTATCAGTCAGGTTTGGAAATGTCCTGGTTGTGGGCAAATCTTTGTCACGAAGCGAGGTCGCACAGTGTCGATCCGCCGGCAGGAGGGTCGGGCGTCAAGAGCGAAGTCTAGGTCTGGGGAATGAGTCATCCCCGACCCCCACCGATAAGCAGGAGGATGCTATGACGTCGACGTTTCGAGGCCTGCGCACGAGCGCGCTGCTCGCGGCCGCGGTGCTGCTGTCTCTGGTTCTTGCAACGATCCCCCCGGCGGACGCCGCGGCGGGGCCCCACGTCGATCCCAAGCTGACGAGCCAGCTCTCGAAGCTCTCGCTCAGCGACAAGCTTGGGGCGTTCGTTCACTTCGACGGTGGTTCCTCCAGCCAGCAGCGCTCCTTGGTTCGCAATCTCGGTCTCACCGTCGTCGCGGAGTTTCCCTCTGTCGACGCTCTCTATGCGGCGGGTCCCAGTCGGGCGATACGGGGCCTGTTCGACAAGCCGTCCGTGAGCTACGTCGAGGCGAACCGCAAGCTTCAGTTCTCCCAGGAGACCGCTCGTACGGCGACTCGATCGCTCGTCGGCTCGGGCGGCGCAAACGGCACATACCTCGACCCCGCGGGCAATCCTCTCGATGGCTCCGGGGTGGGCGTGGCGATCGTCGACTCGGGCATCATCGGAAGTCATCCCGACTTTGCGGGACGAATCGCGAAGAACTACAAGATCGTCTGTTCGACCCCCGGCCTCATCAACACCCAGACCGAGACATGCTTCGGCCCCACACTGTTCCTAGAGACAACCGATACCGACACGACTTCGGGCCACGGCACGCACGTCTCCGGCATCGCGTCGGGCGACGGCAGCTCGTCCGACGGAGCATACGCGGGTGTCGCACCCGGATCGACCCTCTACGGCTACTCGACGGGAGAGGCGATCAGCGTCCTGTACGCAGCGGAGGCATGGCAGCACATTCTCGAGAACAACGACTCCTTCGACGTGCCGGTGCGCGTCGTCAACAACTCGTTCGGTGATGCGGGTGGCTCGGCGTACGACCCCGATTCCATCTTCGTGAAGCTGCCGAACGCGCTAGTCGACAGCGGCGTAGCTCTCGTCTTCGCGGCCGGGAACGACGGGGGCGACGGTTCGCAAGACATGCTCTCGTCCATGGCCAAGAACCCGAAGCCCGGTGTCATCACCGCGGCGAGTTACAACGACAACGAGACCGGAACGCGCGACGGCGAGCTCAGCGATTTCTCGAGCCGGGGCGAGCAGGGAGACCCGGTCAACTACCCGGACATCTCGGCGCCCGGTGACACGATCACGGCGGCCTGTTTCACCTTCCAGCCGGTGTGCGCCACCGGGCTCGACACTACCGGTGCACCCTTCTACTCGACCATCTCGGGCACCTCTATGGCCTCGCCTCACGTGACGGGCGCGATCGCACTGATTCTCCAGGCGCGACCCAACCTCACCCCGGCGCAGGTGGAGGATGTCGTCCAGGACTCGGCGCACAAGTTCACGGCCGGGGGACCCTACGAAGCTGATCCGCAGAACTCGGGCGGCACGACGTCGTTTGACAAGGGGGCCGGGCTCCTCGATACGGCCGCCACCCTGGACGCATTGGGAGTACCGAAGCAGTAGGAATCCGATTCAGACGACCACGGCAACCGCCCGGGGCCATCCCGGGCGGTTTTTCCGTTTGCGGGCACCTTGCAACGCCTGGGGAGAGGCATTTAGTCCGAAATAATCCCCTGCGCATCTTGACCTGGAAGGCCAAAGTGTGACCAACTACAGCTGTAATAGGTAATAATCGGCAGTGGCTTGGGGCCGTTCGGGCCCGAGTTGCCTGTGGTTATGGCTTAGATAGGGGGAACGCATGAAGGTGAAGAACAGAGCCGCTCTGTGGCTCTGCTTGCTGTTGGTAATCGGTCTCATCGCCGCCTCTTGTGGTGGTGACGACGACGAAGGGACTGACACCGGCAGCGACGCTCAGTCCGAGGGTCCGACCGGTGGTGAGTTCGCCGTGTCCATCTGTGAGCCGCAATTCCTCCAGCCCGGTAACACCCAGGAGACCTGTGGTGCCCAGGTGCTGCAGTCGCTCTTCACCCCCCTCGTCGAGTTCGACCCCGACACGGCCGAGCCGTACAACGTAGTGGCCGAGTCGATCGAGAGCGATGACCAGCAGAACTGGACGATCACGCTAAACGAGGGATGGACTTTCCACGACGGCACCGATTTGACGGCGCAGTCTTACGTGGACGCTTGGAACTGGTCGGCCTACGCACCAAACGGTGCTCTCAACAACTACTTCTTCGGCAACATCGAGGGGTACGCAGACCTCAACCCCGAGAAGGGCAAGCCCGAAACCGAAGAGATGAGCGGACTGACGGTCGTCGACGACCTGACCTTCGAGGTTGCACTGACCGAGCCCTTCAGCGGGTTCCCGCTCACAGTCGGCTACACCGCGTTCTACCCACTTCCCGAGTCGTTCTTCGACGACCCAGACGCGTATAACGAAGCTCCGATCGGTAACGGGCCCTACATGATGGACGGCGAATGGAATCACGACCAGGGCATCGACGTGGTGCGCTACGACGACTACTCCGAGACCCCTGGTAACGCCGACGCGGTCGAGTTCCGCATCTACGCCGACGTCAACACCGCTTACACCGACCTGACGGCGGGCAACCTCGACATCATCGACTCGGTCCCGACCGAGGTGCTGGCGCAGGCTCCGCAGGAGCTGGGCGAAGGCTTCGTCCAGGCCCCCTCGTCGTATTACGGCTACCTGGGCTTCCCGCTCTACGAGGAGCCGTGGGATCAGCTCGAGCTGAGGCAGGCGATATCGATGGCGATCGACCGCGAGGCCATCACCACCGCGATCTACCAGGGTGCGTACACGCCCGCGAACTCGATTATCTCTCCGGTGGTCCCCGGGTTCCGCGAGGAAGCGTGTGGAGAGATGTGCACCTACCAGCCCGACCAGGCCAAGGAGCTGTGGGACGCCAACAACGGTCCCGACGAGATCGAGCTTTGGTTCAACAACGACGGTGGGCACGAGGAGTGGATGGAAGCGGTCTCCAACCAGCTTCGTGAGGTCCTGGGCGTCGAGGCCAAGTTCGAGTCGCTCGCGTTCGAGGAGTTCCTGACGCTTCAGGACGATCACAAGATCACCGGCCCGTACCGCGGCGCGTGGGTCATGGACTACCCGCACCCACAGAACTACATCGCCAACATCTACGCGAGCACCGGCTCGTCGCAGGAGTTCGGCTACGAGGAGCTGGAAGGATCCGCGGTAGTGGACGACCTGATCAAACAGGCCAACGCGGAGCCTGATCTCGAAGCAGCCATCGAGCTCTACCAGCAGGCTGAGGACCAGGTTCTGGCGGACCTGCCGTCGACTCCTCTGTGGTTCGGCCAGACCCAGTCTGGGTACGACCCCGAGACGGTCGGCAACGTCATCTTCGACGTGTTCAGCTTCGTGCGAGTGGCCGAGGTCGAGGTCCTCAACCCGGACGCCTAAACGTAAAGAAACGAAACGAGTTGTAGCATGACGAGAGAGCGGTCGGTCTCCTGACCGGCCGCTCTCTCTCAGTCTCTAGGGGGAAAGAACAGTGGGCCGGTATGTCACCAGACGACTATTGGAGATCATTCCAGTATTCTTCGGAGTGACCTTTCTGATTTTCGCAATGGTGTTCGGACTCCCAGGGGATCCCCTGCGGCGCCTCTCCGGGGAGAAGCCGCTGCCCCCGGCCGTCCAGCGCGAGCTTCAGGAGGAGTACAACCTCGACGACCCCCTTCTCGTGCAATACGGGAAGTACGTGGCCGGTATCGTGCAAGGCGACTTTGGACAAACATTCCAGGGGAGGCCCGTAAGCGAGATCCTGGTTGAGAAGTTCCCCGTCACAGCCAGGCTGGCGCTGCTCGCCTTCGGATTCGAAGCTTTTCTGGGAATCCTCGCGGGCATCCTGGCCGGCTTGAGGAAAGGATCCTTCGTCGACAATCTGGTGTTGGTTTCGACGATCGTGGTGGTGTCCATTCCGGTGTTCGTCCTGGGCTTCTTAGGCCAGCTCGTGTTCGGAGCCGAACTCGGCTGGTTCCCCGTTGCGGGCATCCGAGACGGATTCCAGAGTTATCTCCTGCCGGCGATGGTTTTGGGGTCACTGTCCCTTTGCTACATCGCCCGGTTGTTACGAGCAAGCCTCGGCGAGAACTTACGCGCGGACTATGTGCGAACCGCCACGGCCAAGGGGCTTTCCAGGGGGCGCGTCGTAGGACGCCACACGCTCAGGAATTCGCTTATCCCGATCGTCACGTTTCTGGGCGTGGATCTCGGACTGCTGATGGGGGGCGCGATCGTGACCGAGACGATCTTCAACATTCCCGGGATTGGCCGCGAGGTCTATCTCGGGGTCATTGGTCAGGAGGGGGCGCTCGTCGTCGGCATCGTGACGGCCGGTGTCTTGGTCTTCATTTTCGCGAATCTGTTCGTCGATCTCTTGTACGCGCTGCTCGACCCGCGGATTCGCTATGACTGATCAGGAGAGGTCCGGAGATCTAAGCCTCGAGGAGCGCCTGGCCGCCGAGGAGGGGGAGGAACAGGAAGGCCATCCCGGCGATCTCGGCCCGGGTGTAGCTGTACCAGAGGGAGCGACCGGTGTGCAGATCGCAGGAGCGGTGGGGGAAGCTCCGGCGACCCAGGCGAGCCTCTGGGGCGACGCATGGCGGCAATTGCGCAAGAGCCCACTCTTCATCATTCCGATGATCTTTCTGGCCATCTTCACAGTCATGGCGATCGCGCCCGGTCTGTTCACAAGCGCCGACCCGAAGGCATGCAATGTCCGCAACAACATCGTCGACGGGGAACTCCTCATCCGCGGCCCCGGCGCCGGCCATCCCTTCGGCTTCGACGTCCAGGGGTGCGACTACTACGCCCGGGTGATCTACGGAACCCGCGTGTCCCTCTCGATCGGGCTCCTGACGGTGTTCTTCTCGTCGCTGATAGCGGTGATCCTGGGATCGCTGTCGGGCTTCTACGGCCGCTGGACCGATGGTCTCATAACACGTTTCGCCGACATCGTCTTCGCCCTACCCTTTGTTCTCGGTGCGATCCTCGTGCTGAATTCGATCGGCACTCGAACGCTGTGGACCGTGAGTCTCGTGCTGGTGCTCTTTAGTTGGCCCACCACGATGCGATTGATGAGGTCGTCGGTTCTCAGCAACAAGGAGATGGATTACGTTCAGGCCGCCCGCGCCATGGGAGCGAGTGACTTTCGCATCATGCGCAAGCACATCCTGCCCAACGGCCTCGCGCCGGTCATCGTGTACGCGACCATCACGGTTGGGATCACCATCGCCACCGAGGCGACTCTGACGTTCCTCGGCGTCGGCCTTCAATTGCCGGCGATCTCCTGGGGCCTCATGATCAGCGGCGCTCAGTACCGAATACTCGAGTATCCACATCTGCTGTTCTTTCCTGCGGCCTTCCTGATCGTGATGGTGTTCAGCTTCATCCTGCTTGGTGATGCCCTCAGGGACGCCATGGATCCGAGGTCGCGCTGACGTGGCCCAGGTCGAGACGACTTTTGGTCAGGTGGGGAAGGACTACGAGGGACCACTCCTTCAGGTCGAGGACCTGTCGGTCGAGTTCCGCACGCCGTACGGAGTCGTCAACGCCGTCAACGGGATCAGCTACACGCTGAATGCTCGAGAGACCCTCGCGATACTCGGCGAGTCGGGATCGGGCAAGAGCGTAAGCGCTCAGGCAATCATGGGCCTCATCGACACGCCGCCCGGATTCATCACCAGCGGATCCATTCGCTACCGCGGCGTGGACCTGCTCAAGATGCCGGAGAGCGAGAGGCGTAAGTCGCGCGGCGACAACATCGCAATGATCTTCCAGGACGCGCTCACCGCCCTGAATCCCGTTTACACCGTCGGGTGGCAGATCGGCGAGATGTTTCGCGTCCACCGCGGAATGTCGAAGGAGGACGCCGGGAAGAAAACCGTCGAGCTCATGGATCGTGTCAAGATCCCGTCTGCTAAAGAGCGGTTAAACGACTATCCCCACCAGTTCTCGGGCGGCATGCGCCAGCGCGTGATGATTGCGATGGCGCTCTCGCTCGACCCCGACATACTGATAGCGGACGAGCCCACGACCGCCCTCGACGTCACGGTTCAGGCTCAGATCATGGATCTGCTGGCCGAGCTTCAAAGCCAGACCGGGATGGGCTTGATCCTGATCACGCATGATCTCGGTGTGGTCGCAGACGTCTCAGATCGACTGGCCGTGATGTACGCGGGCAAGATCGTCGAAACGGGAAGTGTGTACGACATCTACAAAGGGCCTTCGCATCCCTACACCGAGGGCCTGATGAACTCGATTCCCCGGCTCGACCAGAAGGGAACGCGACTGAATCCCATCAAGGGGGCTCCCCCCAACCTGATGCACATCCCCTCCGGATGCTCTTTCCATCCACGCTGTCCCTACGTGCGCGAGAACTGCCTGTCCGACGTGCCCGAGCTCTATCAGGTAAACGACAAGCGACGCAGCGCCTGCCACTACTGGAAAGAGGTCATCGCGTCCACCAAGGGGAAATTGCGTGGCGGTTGATTACTCGAAGGAGCCGATCCTCAAGGTCGAGAACCTCGTCAAGCATTTTCCGCTGACGCGAGGGATCGTCTTCAAGAAGCGGATCGGCGCAGTGCAGGCCGTCGACGGCGTCAACTTCGACCTCTACCCGGGGGAGACGCTCGGCCTCGTGGGCGAGTCCGGCTGTGGCAAGTCGACGACGGCGAGGCTCATCCTCAGGCTCGAAGAGGCGACGGCCGGGGCGGCAATGTACAAGGGTCAGGACATCTTCAAGCTAGACAACAAGGAGATGCGGGCCATTCGGCGCAACATTCAAATCGTGTTTCAGGATCCCTACGCGTCCCTCAACCCGAGGATGACGGTGGGGAAGATCATCGGGGAGCCATGGGAGATCCACTCCAGCGTCGTCCCCAAGAACCAGCGGCCCGGACGTGTGCAGGAGTTGCTCGAGATCGTAGGACTGGACCCCGGTCATCAGAATCGTTACCCGCACCAGTTCTCGGGCGGCCAGCGTCAACGAATCGGCGTTGCGCGCGCTCTGGCGCTCAATCCCGAAATCATCATCCTCGACGAGCCCGTGTCTGCCCTCGACGTGTCTGTTCAAGCGCAGGTCGTGAACCTCATGGAGAGTCTCCAGGACGAGTTCGGTCTGTCGTTCTTGTTCATCGCCCACGATTTGTCGGTGGTTCGACATATCTCGGATCGCGTCGCGGTGATGTACCTGGGAAAGGTCGTCGAGATCGGGACTCCCGAGCAGGTGTACGAGCGCCCGACGCATCCCTACACGCAGGCCCTGCTCTCGGCCGTTCCCGTGCCCGATCCCACCGTGAGAGGGAAGCGAGCCCGGATCGTGCTCGAAGGAGACGTGCCCAGTCCGGCGGACCCGCCTTCGGGCTGCAGATTCAGGACCCGCTGCTGGAAGGCCGAGGACAAGTGCGCCCAGGAGGAGCCGGCCCTCGACCTCCGTGGCCACGATCATCCGAGCGCATGCCACTTCGCAGAAGTGCGTGACGTGGTTTCTGCAGAGACCGGTTCCGCTTCCGCTTAACATTCCTCGCGGTGCCCGGGGTGGGATTCGAACCCACACGGCCTTTCGGCCAGACCCTTTTAAGGGGTCCATGTCTCTCCTAGTTCCATCACCCGGGCAGGGCATCAGCATAGGGCGCGAGGGAGCCCATCAAGCTAGAGCGGGCACCAGTTCCGATCCGATGAGCCGGACCATGTCCAGGTCCGGATGATCGAGGTGCTGGAGCATCACGCGCCGGGCCCCGGCCTCCGCGTACAGGTTCAGTCTTTCGATGACCTGTTCGGTCGTGCCGACGATGCTCCGATCGGAAGCCTCTGCGATGTAGTCGTCAACGGTCGTGTTGTCCTGGGTGCGCGCGAGGACGTTCTGAACGCGCTGCCGTAGCTCGGGCTCGTCGTCGCCCACGATGCACGTCGTCATCAACGAGAAGGTGTAGTCGTCGGGTGACCGTTCGGCCGATCTGAGAGCTTCGTCCAACGCCGAACGCCTGATCCGGACCTCTTCGATGGATGGAGAGACCGTGTTGTACTCGTCGGCCCAGCGCGCTGCGAGCGCAAGACTCTTTGGGCCGCCCGAGCCGCCGATGATGAGCGGGGGATGCGGCCGCTGCACGGGCCTGGGAAGTGCGTGTAGTCCTTCGAGCGAGTAATAGGCACCGTCGAAGCTGAACTCGGCCTCACTCCATTCACCGTGAACGATCTCGAGCTGCTCCGCCAGCATCGCCATCCGCTCGCCGGTGGGTGGAAAGTCGAAGCCATAGGCCGAGTGCTCTCTGTTGAACCAACCCGCGCCCATCCCCAGCTCCACGCGACCGCCCGAGATATGGTCCGCGGTCGCGACCACTTTTGCGAGCTGCGATGGATGTCTGAAGGTGGCCGGAGAGACCATCGTGCCCAGCCGGATGCGGTCGGTGACGCCGGCCAGCCCGCACAGCACCGCCCATGCGTCCAGTGACCCCAGCTTTGATTCGTCGATCGTCGAAACGTAGTGATCGGAACGGAACAGGCCCTCGAGTCCCGCTTCCTCGCACACGCGAGCGAGCTCAACCCACTGGTCCCAGCCCACACCCTCCTGACCTTCGACCATCAAACAGATGCGCATAAGGCAACAGGGTACAGTCGGCGCGTGGCAACCTACCCGGCGCACCGAGAGGCTGATGTCGCGCTCCGGGACGGGTCGACCGTACGCGTGCGGCCGGTTCTCGAGAGCGATCGGGATGCGATGCTGGCGTTCTTCCAGCGCCTCAAGCCGGAGTCGCAGTACTTTCGATTCTTTTCGGGCGCAAGTAACTTCGAACCTGCAGCGGACTGGGCGACCAAGGTCGATTACGTCAATCGCTTCGGTCTCGTTGCGACGACCGTTCCCGACGAGCGCATCGTCGCTCACGCGGCCTGGCAGCGAAGCGACGAGGATCCGACGCGCGCGGAAGTCGCGTTCGTCAACGCCGACGACTTCCAGGGCCGTGGCCTCGGTACGATTCTCCTCGCTCATCTCGCGGAGACGGCTGAGGATCTGGGCGTGCTCGTCTTCGAGGCGGAGGTTCTGCCTGAGAACCACAGGATGATTGAGGTGTTCAGGCAGTCGGGCTTTCAGGTCAACATGCAACTCGAGCCCGGGGTCATCACGGTCGAGTTTCCGACTTCGTTCTCTGCCGCCGCCCTGGAGCGCTTCGAGCGACGCGAGCAAACCGCCGCCACGGCTGCCATGCGCAGCTTCTTCAATCCACGATCGGTCGCGGTGATCGGAGCGAGCCGCACTCCGGGCAGCATCGGATCCGCGATCTTCCGCAATCTCATCGTCGAGGGGTTCAACGGTCCCGTTTACCCCATCAATCCCAAGGCGGACGTGGTCCACAGCGTGGCGGCGTACCCGAATGTGCTCGACGTTCCCGGACCCGTCGATCTAGCCGTGATCGTCGTTCCCGCTCGGCTGGTAGTCGACGTCGCCCGCGACTGCGGGGAAAAGGGCGTCAAGGCTTTAGTGATCATCTCGGCGGGGTTTTCCGAGACGGGCGAGGAGGGTGTCGTGCGTCAGCGTCGCTTGATGGACGTGTGCAGGGCAACGGGCATGCGAGTAGTCGGACCGAACTGTATGGGCATCATGAACACGGATCCCGATGTCAAACTCGACGCAAGCTTCGCTCCGTTGTTCCCACCGCGCGGACGGGTTGGGTTCTCTTCACAGAGCGGCGCTCTCGGCCTCGCCGTCATCGACTACGCGCATCAGCTCGGCCTGGGAATGTCGACCTTCGTTAGTGTCGGCAACAAGGCGGACATCTCGGGAAACGATCTAATCAACTACTGGGAGACCGACCCGGACACGGACCTCATCCTGCTCTATCTCGAGAGCTTCGGTAACCCTCGTAAGTTCTCGCGCATTTGCCGGCGCGTTGGTAAGAAGAAGCCGATCGTCGCCGTCAAGAGCGGGCGCTCGTCGGCAGGAGCGCGCGCCACGACCTCGCATACGGGTGCGCTCATTGCAGCCTCGGATGTCACGGTGGATGCCCTCTTCACCCAGGCGGGAGTGATTCGAACCGATACGCTGAACGAACTGTTCGATGTCGCGGCGTTGCTCGCGAATCAGCCGCCACCGGAGGGACGGCGGGTGGCGATCGTCACGAACGCGGGAGGACCGGGAATTCTCTGCGCCGATGCGTGTGAAGCGAGTGGGCTCGTCGTGGGCCCGATCCCAGAGCATGTCCGAACCAGGCTGGAAGAGTTTTTGCCCGCGGAGGCCTCCACGACGAATCCGGTCGACATGATCGCGAGCGCGTCGGCGGACGATTACAAACGGGCGATTCAGGTCGTCGCTGCGAGTGAGGAAATCGACGCGATCATCGTCATCTTCATTCCCCCTCTCGTTACCCGCCCGGAGGACGTCGCCGATGCAATCAGTGAGGCCACCGCCCATCTCCCGCGCGAGATTCCGCTATTGACGGTGTTCATGTCGTCGCGCGGAATTCCCGACGAGCTGTCCAGCCATGGCGTTCGCATTCCCAGCTACGCATTCCCCGAGGACGCCGCGCGCGCACTGGCTCGCGCCACCGACTACGGAGTGTGGCGTAACAAGCTCGCCGGAACGATCCCCACTTTCGTTGAGGTCCGGCGCGACGAGGCCGCCGGAGCGATCGCGGAAGCTCTGGGGGACAAACCCGAGTGGCTCACGCCCGCACAGACCGCCCGTCTCTTCGCCTGCTACGGCCTGCCGCTCGTCGAGCAACGGCTGGCCGGGACCCCAGACGACGTTGCCAAGGCTGCCTCGGAATTCGAGGGTCCAGTGGTTCTGAAGGCCGTGGCTCCCGGGCTAGTGCACAAGACGGAGGCGGGGGGAGTGCGGCTCGGCCTCCAGGGTGTGGATGAGGTGCAAGCCGCCGCCGTCGAGATGGAGGAATCGGTTCGGGCCGCCGGTCACGAGGTCGAGGAGTTCTTGATCCAGCCGGTGGTTCCCGATGGGGTCGAGATGATCGTGGGAGTTGCGCTCGATCCCAGCTTCGGCCCCGTGATCGCCTGCGGTGCGGGCGGCACGGCGGTCGAGCTGTTGAAGGACATCAGCGTGCGCATCACTCCTCTGACCGATGAGGATGTCCGCGGGATGATCCGTGGCCTCGCCACTTACCCGCTCCTCGAGGGCTACAGGGGTTCCGAGCCGGTCGATATCGCGAGCCTGGAGGAGCTTCTGCTGAGGGTCTCGACGATGGTCGAAGCACATCCCGAGATACTCGAGATGGACTGTAACCCCGTGAAAGTGACGCCTGCGGGGTCGTCCATCGTGGATGCACGGGTGAGGGTCGCACCGGTCGAGCCCGCACTGCCCGTTTCGGCTCGCCGCCGTAACTGAAGCTCGGCTTCCTCAAGAACCGTGGTGGCAAAGACGACTCATACCTAATGAGCATTTCCCGCATTCCCGGCACGCCGGTCCACACGGTGGCCAAAATCCTGGAGGGTCTCGCCGACGACTGCGTTGTCGTCCACGACCAGCCTATTGGCCGCAGGGGTGCCCGGGTCGACCACATCGTCGTGGGTCCGTTCGGCGTTCTCTGCCTGACCGGGCGCCTCCAGCGCGGACGCGTAACGGTCACCCACGAGGACTGCATCGCAGAGGGCCGGCGTCTCGACATCGCGTCCAAGGCCCGAAGACAGGCCGCGGCCGTGGGCGCGCGCCTCAAGTCTGTCTCGGGGCTCGCCTGCGCCCCCGAGGCCGTCGTGGTCATGATCGGCGCCCAACTGACTCTCCAGGCACAGCCCGAGGGCGTGACGATCTTGACCGACGATGCACTGCCCCTATGGCTGAGATCGCTCCCCCAAGCCCTCGATGAGGTGGAGCAGCGCGCTCTATCCCACGCCGTGGCCGACGCGGATACCTGGAAAACCAAGTCATCGGTGCGCCGAACGAGCCTTTTCGGCAGTCGCTCGGCCCCGGCCGCGGGCTCGCCCGACCCCGAACCCCGGCGAGTCGCCGTCCATGATTGGGCCCTATTCGAGACCTGGGTGCGAACCGGTGAGCATCGCTTTTACGTTCACGACCCCGACGGCAAGTGTCTTGCCCACTACGACGTCGAGGCGAAGGAGCTCGTGCTCGCGAACGAAACGGTCAGGGGCTTCGCGGAGGCGGTGCTCGGCCCCCATATGGACGCCGAGCACGATGTTCGCATCGACCCCGCGATCTCGAAGCGAACCCGCCGCTAGCCCTCTTTGGGTTTCCCTTTGCTCCCGCGCTCAGAATCGCATCGAGTTAGAACTTGCATGTCGAGAGGCCGCGCTTCTCGAGGTACTGCTGGTGGTAATCCTCGGCCTCCCAGAAGGGCTCCGCCGCCACGATCTGCGTCGCTATCGGGCGAGAGGTCCGCTCCTGAATCGCGTCGCGCGAGGCCAGCGCCGACTTCTCCTGCTCCGCCGAGTGGAAGAACACGACGGTGCGGTATTGCGTTCCGACGTCGGGGCCCTGGCGGTTGACCTGTGTGGGGTCGTGGTTGGCCCAGAAGACGTCCAGCAACTCCTCGTAGGACACTCTCGCCGGATCGAAGGTCACCTCGACGACCTCGGCGTGGTTCGTGTTGCCCGCGCACACCTCGCGGTAGGTCGGTTGGGTGGTGTGTCCACCTGCGTACCCCACGCGAGTGGACTTGACGCCCTGGATCTGGCGGTAGGCGGCTTCGATGCCCCAGAAACAGCCGGCTCCGAAAGTCGCGGTCTCGTAGTTCGTTTGCTCCATGTGAGCGACTCCTTTGGTAGAAGGTCGGTGGTGGAAGGTCGTTGAATATCGTCCCGCTGCGGCCAGCCTACGAAATCGCCGTGGCTATCGGCCCTGCGTCGTGTTCAACGACGGGCCCGGGCGCACTGTTCCGGTCCGGGTGATCTAGCCTCCACGCCCGAGCGCCCGGGCCACACGCCGGGGCAGCGGATGCTCGAACAACTCCTCGAGTGGGAGCGGGAGCGGCACCGACCAGTTGGGTCTTTCGTCGGTCGTGCCCGGCTGATTCGGGCGTCCCTCCACCCCAAGCGAGTCCTCGAGCGTCGGCACCAGAAGACGGCTCGGCGCCCGTGACAGCAGTTCATGGATTCGAACGATGACCTCTTCGACCGGGGCGTCATCGGCGAGCCCAAGCCGGTCGCGCAGGCGATCTCTCGTCGCGACCGTGCCCTCGACGTTCGGCTGGAGCTCGAGATCCTGCTGCATCCGGAGGTCCGAGCCGGTCCACAGCCCTGCGATGGTGGGGAGATCGTGGTTCGTCACGGCGGCCATGGTCGACTCCGGGTAACTCTCCGGGTCGTCCTCGAACCACAGGACCCGGTATCCCATGATGTTGCGGCGCTGCATCTCCTCGCGCACGAACGGTTCGACCGTGCCGAGGTCCTCTCCCACGACATAGGCGTTCGCTCTGTGGCTCTCGAGACCGAGGATGTTGAGCAGATCCTCGTAGGGATAGCGAACATAGGTGCCCTCCGCCGCCGAGAGCCCATTGGGGATCCAAAAGAGCCGGAACAAGCCCATCACGTGGTCGAAGCGCAGACCCGCGCCGGCCAGGCCCGACCGGATGGTCTCGATGAAGCCGCGGTATCCGGACGCCCGGAGCTTCCAGGGGTCGAAGGGAGGAAGACTCCAGTCCTGCCCGAGCGAGTTGAACTCGTCCGGTGGAGCTCCCACGCTGACGCCGGGCACCAGGACGTCCTGCCAGATCCACGCGTCGGCGCCCTCGGGATCG
This sequence comes from Actinomycetota bacterium, assembly GCA_050693895.1. Taxonomy (GTDB): domain Bacteria; phylum Actinomycetota; class CADDZG01; order CADDZG01; family WHSQ01; genus WHSV01. Next base: position 110,714 of record JBOGWS010000080.1, read on the forward strand.
ACTCCGATTGCGAGATCGTGAACGATGTCGATTGCGTCTTTCGCATCGTCGAGCTGGCTCTCCAGCAGCCACTGCACCCATGCGTGGAAGCGGATTCGTCCTGCGTTGTCCCTCTGCCACCGAGCGACCGCCGGGGAATCCGGTCGCTCGAAGCCGTTGGGCCAGCGCGACACCCCGCCCCCGTAGTGCTCGGCCAACGAGACGAAGGTCGCATAGTTGCGAAGCAACTCACCACCCGACCGCAGGTAACGCTGGAACTCTTCGGAGCTGGGGGCACGTTCATGGATGCGTTCGAGCGCGTCCATCTTCAAGCGGTATGCGGCATCGCGATCGATGAGTTCGCCGTGATTGAGGGCCCTGCCCTCGTCGATCAACTCGCTCAGGTCGACCCCTGCCTCCGAAGCTCCAGGCAGGTCCTCGATGCTCAGGTAGAGCGGGTTGCGGAATCGCCTGCTCGACGGTGTGTAAGGGCTCTTCTGCTGCTCTGCGGTGGGGAGCGCGGCGTGAAGAGGGTTTACCAGCAGCATGCCGGCCCCTTCGGAACGAGCCCAGTCACCGAGGCGACGGAGATCGGAGAGGTCGCCGATACCCCAGCTGCGGACCGAGCGAGCGGAGTAGAGCTGCGCGCCCCAACCCCAGGTCTTGAGCTTCTTCGGCAGAAAGCACGCGCCGGGACTAACGATCAGACAATGCTCGTAACCGTCGGCGTGTACGAGCGTGTGATATCCGAGCGGCGTGTCGGGCGGCATGTTGCCGCGAGCGTGGATCTCTCCGCCGTCCTCGAGACGAATAGTCACGTCGTCGCCCAGTCGAACCGGATGGTCGCGCCTCACGACCCACGCGGTCGGCTCGGGCGGTCGCTCCTCCGTCGCGTCCATGGCATCGAGCAACGAGCCCGTCACCTGCTCGGAGGTCGCGCGCCACTGCCCGCGATAGTCGTGATAGCCGGGATCGATGCCCCAGGCGCGCGGGTCGGGATTCACCGTTCGAACCTACTGTCAACCCAAGTCCGTGTGACCACCTGTGCCTTGCGAGCTGTTCCATTCGCAGCTGCGGCACTACGGGGGCTTGGTCGATATCGAGCAGGTGCACAACCTCCTGGAGACCGAAGGACACCTCGAGGCTCGACGACGAGGCGCGCAGGAGGTGGCAGAGCTCGCCGGTTACTGAAGTACCCAAACCCTCAGCGGTCGTCTGTGATCTCGGCCCCCAGCTCGCGCACGACCTCGATCAGCAGATCGACGTCCACCTCGGACGTCCGGTAGTTGACGATGGCGGGTCGAAAGGCGACTTTGCCCTCGAATCTCGTGGTTCCGAAATAGACGCGCCCGTCTGCGAGCACCGCGTCGCCGAGTCGCAGGTTGATGTCGTCTAGCTCGCTCTCGGGCACGCCCGCCGGCCGGTAGCGGAAGCAGACGATGTTCAAGATAACGTCGGCCAGAAGCTCGAGATCGTCGGCTTTCTCGACCTGCTCTGCGACGCGCCGGGTCAACGCGAGATGCCGCTCGACCATTTCGCGATATCCGTCTCGTCCGTAGGCGCGAAGGGTTGCCCACACCGCCAGCGCTCGGGCCTTGCGAGAGCTCTCGGGGCCGATCATCGCAAAGTTGGGTTGCTGTTCGCCACCGCCGACGTAGTAGGACGCCGTCGCGCCGAAGACGCCTCCGAGCAGTGACCCGTCACGCACGAAGGCGAACCCCGAGTCGTGAGGGACGTTCAGCCACTTATGTCCGTCGGAGATGACCGAGTGAGCGTTCTCGATGCCCTCTGTAAGTGAGCGAGTCTCCGGTGCGATGCGCGAGAAGAGGCCGAATGCACCGTCGACGTGTATCCATGCGTTGTGTCGGTTGCCGATTTCGATCATCTTCGGGATCGGGTCGAAGTCACCCGCGTTGACCTCACCCGCGTTGGCAATCACGACCGAAGGGGCTCCGCCGAGTCCCTCGAGTGCAGCCTCGAAGGCCTCGAGGTCCAAACGACCACGCTCGTCGCGCTCGAAGAGTCGCACCTGGTTACGCCCGACACCGAGCATCCCGAGGGCCTTGGAGGCAGACGCGTGAATGTGCCCGCTCGAGAAGACCGGCATCGCTTCGAGAGAAGCGATGCCATCGTCGTCCACGTCGACTCCGTGCTGGAGTCCCCACCACCTGCGTCCGCATGCCAGTCCGACGAAGTTCGCCATGGTCGCGCCCGTGACGAGGACGCCACCCCAGTCCTCCGGGAGCTCGAATAGCTCCTTCAACCAGTCGATGGCGATCAGTTCGAGATCGGCGCCGAACGGAGACGCGGCCCACATTCCGACGTTCTGGTCCAGTGTCGTTGTGAGCCACTCCGCGCCGAGACCCGCCGGAGTCGCTCCGCCGACAACGAAATGAAAGAAGCGGGGACCGGCGGACCTTATGGCTCCCGCGTGTCCCGCTGCGGCGAGCTCGGTCAGAGCGGTCAGTGCGCCATCACCCTTTCGAGGAAGGGGGCCGCGGAGAGACTTGGCGGCCGTTTCGGCCTCCGGAGTCCGCACGTGTGAGTCGGCGAGCGCCGACAGATAGCGCTCGGCCTCCGAGCGCGCGAGATCCAGTACTTCGTTGAGGTTGGCGAGATCGTCGCGTGGATGTGTCATCCACCCACTATGACGCAGCGCGCCGCCGTTCGCTCAGAGTACATAGTTGCGTGGAAGGACGATCGGCTCGACGATCGCGGGGCATTACCCGAGTGTGAGGGAACAGAGATGGAGATCAACGGGGACCGGCTGTGGAATCTGCTCGCCGAGGTGAACGAGTTCGGCGCACTCGAATCGGGCGGCGTGGAGAGGCTCGCCTGGACCGAGCCGGAGATCGCAGCCCGGGGCTGGCTGGCGGAGCGTTGTAGGGCCGAGGGCCTGGAGGTCGATTTCGACGAGGCCGGCAACGTTTGGGCTTTCGCAGGACGGCGGCCCGCCGTGATCTTGGGATCGCATCTGGATACCGTCCCCAACGCGGGGCGGTTCGATGGGGCGCTCGGCATCGTTTCGGCGCTCGAGACGTTGCTGTCGGCCCGCGAAGCGGAGGCTCCGGGATGGGATCACCTGGGACTGCTGTGCTTTACCGACGAAGAGGGCGTGCGCTTCGGCCTCGGCATGACCGGAAGCCGGGCCCTGGCCGGTGACATCGAGTCCGACGAGGTGCACGCCGCGTCGAGCTCGGACGGCGTCAGGTTGTCCGACGAGCTGGCCGCTGCGGGCTTCGAAGCAGGACTCATCGGCCGCGTGGCGTCCCGCAGGACTCATGTGAGGGCGTACCTCGAGGTTCACGTCGAGCAGGGCCGCAGGCTCGAGCGCGCCAACAAGGCGGTGGGCATCGTGACGGGCATCGTGGGGTTGAGCCATTGGCGCATCGACGTGACCGGTGAGGCCAATCACGCCGGAACCACCATGTCGGAGGACCGCAGGGACGCGCTGATCCCCCTCGCGTCGGCCATTCGGGAAGCGCAGAGGACAATGCGTGACTCGGACGGACTGGTGGCGACGGTAGGCGAAGCCGAGGTCGTCAACGGCGCCACCAACATCGTTCCGGGACACGCTCGAGCTTCCCTCGACGTCCGGAGCCTGGACGATGACCTAATCGACCGAGCGAACGCGCGGATCATAGGTGTCGCCCGTTTCGCAGCCGAACAAAACGGATGTGAGCTGCGCGCACGGGAGATCAAGAGGCTTCGGTCGGCGCCGATGGCGCCCGCTGTGCTCGACGCAATGCGGACGGCGGCGCGGAACCTCGACCTCGACTCACCTGAGATGCCGAGCATGGCAGGGCACGACGCTATGACCCTTACCAAGACGGGTGTCGAGTGCGGGATGGTTTTCGTTCGCTCAGAAGCGGGAATCTCTCATTCGCCGAGGGAAGGGTCTTCGCAGGCCGATTGCGTCGCGGGTGCGAATCTCCTTGCGACCGCCGCCCTGGAGCTTGCGGTGGGCAACTAAACGTTTCGGCCGTCATGCGGGAAGAGGTTCAAGGGGGCAGGGACAGGATGCCATCGCGGAGAGTTCGATACGGAATGCTGGGTGTGGGTGGAGCCATCGCCTCGGCCTACGTCTTCGAAGCGCTTCAGTACAAGAGAACCGCGGCCGTGGGGTTCGAGTTGCAGAAGGCCCCCCCGGTCGACGAGCCCGGCTTCCGTCACCTACTCGAGTCGCTGGCCGGAGCACCGGTGCGGGACGGCAACAAGATCGACGTCCTCCGCAACGGGCACGAGATCTTCCCGGCGATGCTCGACGCGATCAGGTCGGCGGAACGGACGATCGACTTCGCAACCTTCGTCTACTGGCGGGGAGACATCGCGCCGGAGTTCGCCGACGCGCTCTCAGAACGGGCGTCCGCCGGTGTCGAGGTGAACGTGCTGCTCGACGCGATGGGCGCGGCCAAGATGGAGCGAACGCTCGTCAACAAACTCCGCGACGCGGGCGCGCAGGTCGAGTGGTTCAGGCCCCCCCATTGGTACTCGATTCACAAGGTGAACAACAGAACGCATCGCAAGATCCTCGCGGTTGACGGCCGCGTCGGGTTCACCGGTGGCGTGGGAATCGCAGAAGAGTGGACCGGCAACTGCGAGTCGCCGGATCACTGGCGCGACACGCACCTCCGCTTGGAGGGCCCGTCCGTGCGCGACCTCGTGGGCGGCTTCCAGGAGAACTGGGCGGAGGCGACGCGCTGCATCCTGCTCGATGGGCACCTTGGGGACACGACCAGCATTCCCAACGGCTCCCGAGCCCAGATCCTACGCAGCTCCGCGGGGAAGGGCAGCACGAATGCCGAGGAATTGTTCTACTCCGCAATCCTCTGCGCTCGCCGGACTCTGTGGGTCACGACCGCCTACTTCGCTCCGCGCCGTGCCTTCATTCTCGCTTTGATCGATGCCGTCAAGCGAGGTGTCGATGTTCGAGTGCTGGTCAACGGTCCGCACATCGACAAGGAAGCTGTTCGGCAAGCGGGGAGAAGCTCTTACGACGACCTGCTCGAGGGCGGGGTGAAGATCTTCGAGTATCAGCGCACGATGTTGCACGCGAAGACCCTCGTCGTGGACGGAAGCTGGTCGACGGTCGGGTCGATCAACTTCGACAACAGGTCTTTTTCGCTGAACGACGAGTTGAATCTCTCCGTCTGGGATGAACCCGTTGCGCGAACTCTGGAGGGGCAATTCAAGCTCGATCTGGAGGACGCTCGCGAGCTGACGCTCGAAAAGTGGAGGGCACGCTCCGGTCTGTCGATCGTTCGGGAGAGAGCAAGCGCACTTTTTCGCCGCGAGCTCTGAGGCGCGCGCTACGCCTCCTGGCGAAGCGCCATCACCGCGGCCCTGCGTCTCTGGAGCTCGAGGCCCTTCAGCTGCTCCTCCGCGCGAGCGATGAGCTGGGTGAGGTCGATGGGCTTCAGGCGTGGGTCGTCCGTCTCACGCAGGCATTGCCACAGCGAGAGCTTGCCGGCCACGCCCGAGGTGAGGCCCTCGAGCTCGATGAGACGTGAAAGCGGGGAGTAGGTCGTCAGCTCTCCGTTCGGCTTCAGGCGCCCGAGCTTCTCTCCCGTCCAGAATATGAGGTTCTTCAGCCGATTCTCGGAGGCTCCAACGAGCTTCATGATCCGGCTGAGGGTCTCGCTGTCCTCCTCGATGGCGGGGACGAGCGTTGTGGACACGAAGTGGCCGACGTCGTTGTCCTTGTTGCTGCCGGCGCAGCGCCGAGCGAGCTCGATGCCCGCAACGGAGCCGGCATGGTGGTCGGCAAGGTAGATGTGGAGGTACTTGTCCTGGGCCATGGGTCGTGACCTACCCAAGCTCGTCGTTTTGTCACCGCAGGAGTGGCTGAGAAAGTGATTCCCGTAACGATTTTTGGACGCTACTCGCCTTGAATTGGGCCGTAAGGATCAATCTGAGCCCCGTCGTGAGGAGGCGTCAATGAAGACACAGGAGAATCAGCGGGCGATCGGCACGCCCGGACCCAGGGCCGGAATCGACTGGCGAATCCTGACGGTTTGGACCGGAATGGCCACCGCCGTCGCACTACTCGTTTTCACTGCGCTCATCGGCGAGATCATCCCCCCGCTGATCGCTTTCGCGGTGCTCTACGGGGTCGCCGTGTGGCTCATAAGGAGGGGCGGCAGGGCCGGAACGATCATGTCGGCCGTCCTGTCGGTCCTGTTCCTCGGTTTGAATGCTCCGTTCATCGTGCCGTCGCTCTCGGTGCCGGCTTCGACCCTCGATTTCGTGATGACGGGTCTGCTCGTGGTTCTGGCCCTGAGCAACCTCGTGTCGGCGATCGCCGCTCTTCGCAGCTCGAGCACCGGCGCCCGGGCCGGTCTCATGGGCCGGACGACCGCCGCGCTGCTGCTTGTTGTGGTTGCGGTCGCGATCGTCGGCAGGGTGACCTACGACTCGCCGCCCGCTCAGACCGGCGACATCGAGATCGCCGCCCAGAACTTCGAGTTCTCGACGAGCACGATCGAATCCGAAGGCGGCGAGATCTCGGTCTTCGTCGACAACAAGGACTCGGCGCTGCACACCTTCACCGTCAAAGAGCTCGATGTCGACCTCCAGGTGCCAGGCGGATCGACCGCTCGCATCACCTTCGATGCGGCTGCCGGAAGCTACGAGTTCATCTGCGTTCCGCACGAAGCAGACATGAAGGGAACGCTCGAGGTTCAGTAACAGTTCATCATCCAGGGCCGCCGGATCGAATCGGCGGCCCTCTCGCGCTCTAGAGAGCGCGCAGCGCTTCGGTAATCGGCGTCTCGCCGCTCAACAGGTCGAAGGCCTTGCGGACGGTGTTCATCTCATCGATCGATGCGAGCAGCACCCCAGCCACGTCGTCGCGCGGAACCTTGCCGCTGCGACCGAGCTCGGGCGCGACGTCCACAAGGCCCGTACCGGGGCCGTCCGTGAGCGAGCCGGGTCGGACGATGGTGTAGTCGAGTCCGCTCGCGATTAGAGCTTCATCGGCTCCCGCCTTGGCCTCGTAGTAGGGGCGCATCTGCTCCGACCACCTTGCGGGCTTGACGGCCCCGATCGCACTGACCATCAGGTAGCGAGAGATACCGTTCGCCGCCGCAGCATCGATGAGTTTGATCGCGCCTCCGAGGTCGACGGTCTTCTTCCGTGCCGGCCCGCTCCCGGGTCCGGCCCCCGCGGCAAAGACGACGACGTCCGCACCCTTCACCAACCCGGTGATGTCGTCGCTCTCGATGTCCCCGACGACGGGCTCGGCTCCGGCCGCCTCGATGTCGCCGCCGTGATCGGGGTTGCGGGCCATGGCGCGCACATCGTGGCCGGCCTCCGACGCGAGGCGCTCGAAACGAAGTGCGATCTTGCCGTGTCCACCCACTACGAAGATGTCCATGCAGCCTCCCAGGTCGTGATCGAGCTCTGTTTACCCATTTGACGATGAATCGTCAGCTATCTTGTGTCGGTGAGGGTCGGCTTGCCGCGCATGCACAGGGAAGCGGGGGAGCGGCGCGACTTCCTGCCCTCCTTCGTTGCGGCTCTCGACGCGGCGGGCGCGGAGGAGATCGTTGTCGAGAGAGGCTATGGCTCCGGAATGGGCATCGATGAGTCCGCTTACTCGGCCGCGTCGTCGAGACTCGTCGTCGGCGATCTTGATGACTGCCTCACCCAGGAGGCCGTCATGCAGATTCGCTGTTTGCACGAGTCCCATTTCGAGGAGCTCCGGGCGGGAACGATCCTGTTGTCGATGATGCATTACACAACTCGGCCCGGGCGCGTGCACAGGTTGGCGGAACTCGGCATCAGGGCGATCGGCATGGACGGATTGATCGACGAAACCGGGAGGCGGCTCGTCGAGAATCTGACTGCGGTCGCAGGAAACGGGGTCGAATCCGCGTTCAAGGAGCTCGCCGGGCTGTACCCGGACTTCCACGATTCCCGGCGCCCTGAAGTACGCGTGACGGTGCTCGGCTCCGGAGCGGTGGGATCGCACGTCGTGCGGGCTGCGTCGCGCTACGGCGACCCCGACCTCAGGGATGCTTTGGTGACGAAGGGAGTGAAGGGAGTCGAGGTTCGCGTCGTCGACTACGACCTCACGGGCCACGAGTCGTACATGCGGTCGTTGCTTGCAACGACCGACCTGTTGGTGGACGCGACCCAACGGCATGACTCGGCGAGCCACGTCATCCCGAATCGGTGGCTGGCCGACATGCCGGCCCACGCGGTGCTCCTCGATCTCTCCGTGGATCCCTACAATTTCTCGGTCACCCCTCCGATCGTGAAGGGCATCGAGGGGATGCCTCAGGGGAGCCTGGATCAGTTCGTGTTCTATCCCGACGACTCGGCCTACGAGGAATTGGACGCGAGCGTCTCAACCGAGAACCGCCGTGTGTCGCTGTCGTGTTACTCGTGGCCGGGGCGCCATCCGCGCGAATGCATGGAGGTCTACTGCGCCCAGCTCGAGCCGTTCTTGAACGCGCTGCTCAACAAACCCGCGGACGAATGGGACGTGGCCAGCAAGTCGCTGTACGAGCGGGCCCTCGCGCGCGCCGAGCTCAGTCGTTGGTTGGAATCGAGTACCGCGTGAGCTCGACTCACCGCGACGAAGAGAACTCGCTGACCTTGGGGCTGCCGCTCATGGGCCAAGAGCCGGAGGAGCGGCGCGATTTCCTGCCATCCCTGGCACGTCACGTCGCGAATCTCGGCATCCGTGTCTTGTTTGAGTCGGGGCTTGGAGCGCGCATGGGCTACGCCGATCGGGATTACCTCAACACATCGGAGAGAGTTCGAGTCGTCGGTCGAGATGAGGCGTTCGCTCAGGATGTTGTGCTGATCCTGCGAAGTCCCGATGAACACTTCGAGTTGATGCGCCCGGGAGCAACGCTCGTCTCGATGCTGCATTTTCCAACGCGCGTGCAGCGCTATCGCAGACTGAAGGAGTTGGGGATCGAGGCCGTGTCTATCGACCTCATCGTGGACGACAACAACCGTCGCCTCGTCGAGAACATGGAGGCCGTTGCGTGGAACGGCCTCGAGGCGGCGTTCGAGGTTCTCGCCCACACCTATCCCGGATTCAAGACGCACGACCGCGACCCGATTCGCGCAACCATCATGGGGGCCGGGATGGTCGGCAAACACGCAGTCGAGGCGGCGACCAAGTATGGATCTTTAGATCGCGCACGGGCGCTGAGCGACTACCCGGGAGTAGAGGTGACCGTGCTCGGCCGGAACCTGACCGCGAACGAGCGCTACCTGCGCGAACGGCTGCGAGTCACCGATCTGCTCGTCGATGCCGCCTACCGATCGGACGCTTCGATGCCGCTCGTTCAAAACGACTGGATCGACGACCTTCCCGAGCACGCGGTCATCTGCGACCTCTCCGTGGATCCCTACCTTCCCGACGCCTCGCCCCCTACCGTGCGGGGCATCGAGGGGATCCCGCAGGGGAGCCTCGAGCAATATGTCTTCTATCCGGAAGACCCCAACTGGAGATTGAGGATCCCGCACGGAGTGCCCTCACTGAAGCGCCGCACGACCGTCTCGTGCTATTCGTGGCCCGGCATTCATCCCAGGGCCTGTATGCACCGGTACGAGGAGCAGTTGCTGCCACTTCTCGAGCGCCTGTTCCGAACCGGGGGAGCCGGGCGCCTGCGGCCCGAAGGCGGCTACCTCGAGCGGGCTCTCTACCGGGCGAGCGCGGGGGCCTGGTTCTCTCTCCTGTAGGCGAGCGAGGTCGCGAACTTTTACGACCCGCGGCCCGGTTCGCTCTCGCTCGCATGATTCACCACCGAGGCCTCGGGGTAGGGTGGCCAGCAATCGACGAGAAGCTCTCGTCCCCGGCAAGAGCCAAGCTGCGGATGGCTCTGCGGAGAATCGCGGGATTCGCCTGCCGGGGCACACACCGATAGGACGACGCGGGTACCTAAATGCGCCTCAGGTCGCTTAGATATGCATTTGCGCTGGTGACGGCCCTCGGGCTGTTCGTTCAGGTGACGGGTCCAACAGCGCCCGCGTCACAGTCCTCCGAACAGGATCTCGGCGAGGCCGAGGCCGAGCTTGGTCAGATCCAGGGCGATCTGGGATCTGTCCAGGAGCAGCTCAGAGCGGCGAGCGCTCGATTGAACGAGCTGCGCTCATCGATCTCGTCGACCGAGGACGAGGTCGAGACCATCGGCAAAAGCATTCTGAAGCGCAAGGACGAACTCAAGCGCATAGCCCGGGAGATGTACATGAACGGCGCCGCGGCGGGACTCGAAATTCTGATGTCGGCCGAAGATCTCGCCGACCTCGAGGAGAGAGCCACCTACCTGCAGTCCTCCGGAGAGGTTCACATGAAGCAACTCGAGGACCTCGCAATCGACCGCATGTTGATGCTCGAGAAGCTCGACGACCTGGATTCCGCTCGAGCCGAGGTCGCGGAGATGGTCGAGACGGTCGCGAACATCGAGGTCGGCCTTCAGGCCGAACTCGGCGATCAGCAGCGCGAGGTCGGTGCCCTGGAGGACGACATCGAAGCCCAGCGCCTGGCAGAGGCGCGGGCGGCTGAGCGGCAAGCCGAGCGCTTACAGCAACAACTCGAGCAGGTCGTGCAACCACCGGCCCCTCCGCCCTCCAACGGCGGCGTCGATTGGGACGCCATCGCACAGTGCGAGTCCGGCGGACGCTGGGACCTCGACTCCACCTACGACGGCGGTCTGCAGTTCCACCCGGACACCTGGCTCGGCTACGGCGGAGGCGCCTACGCCCGCTACGCGTGGCAGGCGACGCGCGAGCAGCAGATCGCGATCGCGGAGAGGGTACTGGACGGGCAGGGACCGGGGGCCTGGCCGAACTGCTTCCAGTACGGCTAGACGAGCTAACCCGGTTCGACCTCCGGCTCGCCCGCGCTCAGCAACATTCGTCGTGCCAGAAGCACTGCCGCGCATGCGATTAGTCCGAACGCAGCGGCCCCCCACCATGCGGTCTGGTAGCCGGAGCTCTCGGCGACGACACCGAAGAGAAGGGGCCCGCCCGTCCCTCCCAGGTAGACGCCGGTCTGAGTGAGCCCGGTCGCGGCCGCGGGTGCTTCGGGGTTCCGGTGAACGACGGCGAAGTTGAAGAGTCCTGGCCAGCCCCAGCCGCCGGCGAAGCACAACAAGGTGGCGAGCCAGAGCAATTCGGTGTCGCGCGTCGCTTGCAGCATGAAGCCGGCCGAGCCGAGAAGGTACAGTCCCGCCACCCACAGCAATCGCCCTCCGGTTCGGCGATCTGCAAGCCATCCGGCCCCGACTCGCATCGACAACCCCGCGATGCTGCCGGCAGCAAACAGGAGTCCCGCGCTGGCCTCTCCGAGTCCCGCACTGACACTGGAATCGACGAGGTAAGCACCCATCGAGTTGGCAGCGCCGGATCCGAAGGCGCCGGCTACCGAAAGGACCACCAGGGCCATGACGTTGTTGGGCCGGACGCGCTTCTCGTCCTTGGCTCGTCGGCGCGACTGGGCGGGCGGCACCGCAAGGACCACGGCGATCGTCAGGACCGCGCCGATGGCAAAGGCCCACCGCCAGCCAATGGTCAGGGCGATCAGTGGAACCGCGAGGCCTCCGAGCAGGGTCGCGGCGGGGATACCGGATTGCTTTATTCCGAACGCGAAGGCCTGGCGGGTCCTGTCAACGCGTGTAGCCAGATGCAGGTTGGCGCCAACCTGGGCGAGGGCGCTTGCCGCGCCCGCCAGAACGAGGAAGAGCAGGAGCGCAGCGTATTCGGGTGCCAGCGCCAATCCGACCAGAGCCGTTGCACCGAGCGCCCCACTGATGCGCATCGAGCGGCGGGCACCGATGCGCTCGGCGATGCGACCGGCGTAGGCTGAGAAGGCGGCCGACGAGGTGAAGAAGACGGCCGTCCCGAATCCGATGCGGCTGATCGGAAGGTCGAGCTCGCCTCTGATCTGGACCGCGAGCCCCCCGACGAAAAACACAGGCAGAGAGCAGCACGCCGTGATCAGGACGGCGAGAGTTGCCGCCTTCCAGAAGGAGCGGTCGAGTCGCACCTGGGCAGCCCGGGGGCCTGAAAGGGTCATGTATTCATGCTCACATGCCGATACAAGGGAGAGGGACGGCGGGAATGCTCCCGACACCCTGGATGTTTGATAACCTGTGACAACGAGGGTGACACCGTCACCCGTGAGATTTGCCTTCCGGTTCTTCCTCCTTTCGGGCGAGCGGGTAGTGAATCTCTCCCGCAGACCAGCGGCTGTAGGCCGCTAAAAGGAGTAGAAGAGTGTCAACCTTTGCCGAACTCGGCGTGTCCGCGCCCGTTTACGAGGCGCTTGCCCGCCGGGACTTGCACGCCCCCTTCCAGATCCAGAGCATGGTGATGCCAGACGCCCTCGCGGGCAAAGACGTCCTTGCCAAATCCCGCACCGGTTCGGGCAAGACCCTGGCCTTCGCCGTCCCGATCGTCGAACGAGTCAAGCCGGGCGGTGGACGCCCCAAGGTCCTGGTCCTTGTTCCAACTCGCGAGCTGTGCGTTCAAGTGACGGATGAGTTCCGGGACATCGGTCGCGCTAAAGACCTGAGGGTCGCCTCCGTATACGGCGGCACCAAGCTGCGCGAGCAGTCGGCCAAGGCCGAGAAGGCCCACATCGTCGTCGCAACACCTGGACGTCTCGAGGACATCGCCGAGCGAAAGCTGATCCGGCTCGACTCGATCGAGATCCTCGTGCTCGACGAGGCCGACCGCATGCTCGACATGGGTTTCCAGCCGCAGGTCGACCGCATCGTCCGCCGGATCCCGAAGAAGCGACAGACCATGTTCTTCTCGGCGACTCTCGACGGGCGGGTGGGCTACATGGCCAAGGCGTACACGAACGACCCCGTCATGCACGAGATCGTCGACCGGCGGCAGACGGTCGACGAGGCGGACCACCGCTTCATCCCCGTGGACGAGCACGGCAAGGTGGACAAGCTCATCGAGATCCTGAACGAGGAGCGCGGGCTGACGCTCGTTTTCGTCAGGACCAAGCGAGGGGCGGACCGCCTGACGCAGAGACTCAAGCAGCGAGGCGTGACGGCCCTAGCGATGCACGGCGACCTCAGCCAAGGTCAGCGGAAGAGGGCCCTGCACCGTTTCGACACCGGCGCAGTCGACGTCCTCGTCGCGACGGATGTTGCTGCCCGTGGACTCGACCTCGACAACATTACCCACGTCATCAACTACGACCCACCCCAAGATCACAAGGACTACGTTCACCGCGTCGGCCGGACGGCTCGCGCGGGTCGCTCTGGAACCGGAGTAACGCTCGTGACCTCGAAGCAGCAAGCGGAAATGAGCATCGTGGCCTCGGAGCTGAACCTGAAGGTCGAGTTCGAGTCAGAGGGACTCAAGGTCGCAAAACCGCGTGCGGTGTTCACGTCCGGGCGCAGGGGTTCGTTCATGAGCCCGCCTCGTCGCCGCCGCGTGTAGGGCTACTTCTCGATTTTCTGGTTCTTCGCCACAACGACGATCCCGGTTTCGGACACCGTGAAGCGCTCGGCGTCGGCTTCCAAGTTAACGCCTATCTCGAACCCCTCGGGGATCCAAACGTTCTTGTCGACGATCGCGTTGCGGATCACCGCGTGGCGCCCGACCTTGACCCCGGGCAGGAGGATCGAACCCTCCACGTGCGAGTAGGAGTTGATCCGAACTCCCGGCGAGATGACGCTCCGACGAACATCGCCACCCGAGATGATTGCACCGGCGCATACCATCGAGTCCACGGCTCGGCCGATGCGGCCCTCGCTCTCATGCACGAACTTTGCAGGTGGAAGCGCCTGCGTCCAGGTCAGGATCGGCCACTCGAAGTTGTAGAGGTTGAACTCCGGCTCGTACGAGATGAGGTCCATGTGCGCCTCGTGGTAGCTCTGCAGGGTTCCGACGTCGCGCCAGTAGTCCCTGTCGCGCTCGGTCGAGCCTGGAACGATGTTTCGCTTGAAGTCGTAAACCGCGCCATCACCCTTGGCGACCATCATCGGAATGATGTCTCCGCCAATGTCGTGATTTGAATCGTCGTCGTCGGCGTCTCTGGTGAGCGCGTCGATCAGAGCGTCGGCGGTGAAGACGTAGTTACCCATCGACGCGTAGCTCTCGTCGGGGGAGTCTGGAAGACCCGGGGGGTCCTTTGGCTTCTCCAGGAAGGACTTGATAGTGACACCGTCGTTCTCGGCCTCGATGATGCCGAAGTCCGATGCCTCGTTGCGGGGGACGCGAATGCCTGCGACAGAGACGCCCGCGCCTGACTCGATATGAGCATCGACCATCTGGCGGGGATCCATGCGGTAGATATGGTCGGCACCGAACACGATCACGTAGTCCGGCTCTTCGTCGTAGAGAAGATTGAAGTTCTGGTAGATGGCGTCCGCGGATCCAGCGAACCACCGCCGCCCTCGGCGCATCTGCGCGGGAACCGGGGTGACATAGTTGTCCAGCAACGGAGACAACCTCCAGGTCTGTGAGATGTGCCTGTCGAGGCTGTGACTTTTGTACTGGGTCAATACGGCTATCTTCAAAAAGTTCGCGTTGACGAGATTGGACAGCGCGAAGTCGATCAAACGGTAGCTTCCGGCGAACGGGACCGCGGGCTTGGCGCGTTGAGCCGTCAGCGGCATCAGCCGTTTCCCCTCGCCCCCGGCGAGAACAATTCCGAAGACCGTCGGTTTGGACATGCCTGCAGCCTATCCGCGAGCATGTCGTTACACGGCCCCTCCGCGCTGGTCATCGTGCGGCCGGACTTTCAGAGTCGCGCGGGAGCATCCTTCGAGTCGAGGATCAACTGATGAGGTCGAATACGAGCAGAGCCGATCCGCTCCATGATCGGTCGCATCAGCGACTCGAGTTGTTCGGATGGAGCAAGTCCCAAGTCCTCGAGGAGCAATTCCTTGTAGGAGCGGTACTGGCGCACGGCCTCGCCCACATTGCCCTCGGCAAGATGAACGCGAATGAGCACGCGTTGTGCGCTCTCCCTGAGCGGCTCGATGGACACGGCAGACAACGCCGCGCCGGCCGCCTCACCATGACGTCCTGCCTCCAAGCGCCTCATCGCCAGAGCCTCGAGCGCGTGCAGTCTCAACTGACGGAGCCGCTCACGCTCGACCAGCACCCAGTCGTCGTACCAATCGGGAAGCAGATCGCCGCCCAACTCGTCTTCGTCGAGGTCCAGGAAACGAGCGCCGCTGCGCTGGCTCAGAAGTTCGTGCGTCATGTCGATCACCTGCCGCACGTCGACACGGACACGCGGCGAGAGTCTAAGGTCGGCGCGTCTTGCTTCGACAAGATCAAATCCGGAGCGGCGCAGGCGCCAGAGACTGGATCGGAGGCTCGCGCACGATTTCTCGTCGGTGGTCTCGTTCCACAGAACTCCGGCGACGTTCGTACGGAGGAGGGGCCGATCCCGCAATGCAAGAAAGGCGAGCAAACGCTGCGCGCTGGTAGGCAGATCGATTGCGCGATCGTCGCAAATTAGCTTGAAACCGCCCAGAAGATCGAGGCGGATATCCCGGTGTTCCACAACCGTGTTCACGTTGTCGGTTTATCCCATCGGACGCTTCCATTACATGGTGCAGTGGGAGCGTTTTCCAAATGACCGAATCTAACTAGGGAAATGCCCGATCGAGTGCGGGCCACGACTCGGTCGGGCCTCGATGCAGACTCGATTGAGTGATCGGACACCGGCACCTCGAAGAGCGCGCCTCGCCGAGGGGGGCGTCTTAGGTGAGAATCCTGAACGTGGATCCATCACCCTGGGTCATTCGGTTTGCGAGCCTCGTTTCAAGCAGCGGCGACGTTCTTGATATCGCGTGTGGTGCAGGGCGCCACACGCGTCTGTTTCTCGATCGAGGCCACCGTGTGGTGGCGGTCGACCGCGATCTCTCTGGTGTCGCCGATCTCGCCGAGCATGTCCGACTCGAGATGGTGCAGACGGATCTCGAGGACGAAAGGCCCTTTGCTCTCGCCGGCCGGCGCTTCGCTGCAGTGGTGGTGACGAACTTCCTCCACCGACCGCTGATGCCTGCCTTGACTGCGGCGGTGGACGCCGACGGCGTCTTTATCTACGAGACCTTCGCCGTCGGCAACGAGCGTTTCGGCCGGCCGAAGAATCCTCTCTTCCTGCTGCGGCCGGGCGAGTTACTCGACGCCATCCCCGGGCATCTGAGGGTGGTCGCCTACGAGGATCTCGTTGTCGAAGAGCCGTCTCCCGCCGCGATTCAGCGCGTGTGCGCCATCGGCCCCGATCGCGCTTTCCCCGGGCCCTCCGCGCTGGAAGGCAACTATCCGCGTTTGGGCTAGCTCGGCGTCAGTGGTCTCTCGACTCACCGTCCGACCAACGCGAGATCAGGGGTTCCGGAAAAGTCACGGCCAACACGTGACGTGCGATCTCATCCGGCAGGAGAGTTAGGTCGAACTCGGTGGATCCGTCCTGGAGTCGCACGGACTCAACCAGATTCCGTCGCCTCCGAATCTCGAGAGTCTGGCCGAAGAGACTCTCGAACCGGTTGGTGCGACTCTCGATCCAAAAGCTCGTGCCCACCACGTCTCCTACGGCGAATCCCTTTCGTTTGAAGAACTCGATCGCGGCCTCCAGCGTCTTTCTGTCCGGGACGTGTTTGTCTCGGGTAACCCCGCCGACGCTGCGAGGGATCGGGGCGCGACGAGAGCGTAATACGACCAGGGCTCTGAGCGTGATGTCGTCGTTCATTGATGGATCTTCGAAGAAGGCGGCCGCCCGAAGTATTAATCCAATGCGTCACGTCACCGTCATCGCTCCGTCACGCCCGGTTGGGGCTCGGTGACGGAACGGTGACGCTACGCTCGTCTACTGGACTCGAGAGAGGACAAGAGACCGAAGGAGCAAGGCGACGCGATGAGCCCGATCGATCTGACGGCCGTTCCAGCCGACCTTCTCCCAGAACTCCGGGCACTGCGAACGAGGCTTTCGAGCGACATCCCGCCCAAGAGGCTCGACCATAACTTGATCGTTGCCACGTGGAACATCCGGGCCTTCGGGGACCTTTGCGAATCGTGGATCCCCTCACCTAACGATAGTCCCAAGCGCAATCTCTATGCGCTCAGGTGCATAGCTGAGATCGTGTCCCGCTTCGACGTCATCGCTATCCAGGAGACGAGAGACAACATCAAGGCCCTGCGCCACATGCTGAAGTATCTCGGTCCCGACTGGGGCCTCATCATGACTGACGTCACCGCGGGCGACGCGGGCAACTACGAGCGCATGGCCTTCGTATTCGATTCCCGTCGGGTCAAGACGTCGGGTCTTGCAGGCGAGCTGGTTGTGCCGCCCGAGTGGCTGCAAGAAGAGCACATCTCGCCGGACTCACTGCGACGCCAGTTTGCCCGTACCCCTTACGCGGTCAGTTTTTCCTCGGGAGGCGAGACCTTCATCCTGGTCACATTGCACGTGCTCTACGGTGATTCCGCGGCCGATCGTCTCGGCGAACTGCACGGGATCGCACGCTGGCTCGAGGAGTGGGCGAAGCGGGAGCAGTCCTGGGGTCACAACTTGATTGCGCTGGGCGATTTCAACATCGATCGTAAGGACGACGACGCGTACCAGGCGTTCACGTCGACGGGACTTCGGTCACCGGCGGAACTCGATTCCGTTCCCCGCACGATCTTCAAGAGCGGGAAGAACGCGTTTTACGACCAGATCGCATGGTTCACGCGCGACGGAAACCCCAACGTGCCGGTGCTCTCTCTCCGCTATGCGCAGAGTGCCGGAGGCTTCGACTTTCGGGGGCTCGTACTGCCCGCGCTGAGCGACATGGAGCTGTCGTGGAGGATCTCGGATCACTTTCCGCTGTGGACCGAGTTCCTGCTCGGCGCCGACTGACGTTCCCCTGGCCGGCTTTACGCGCGTGCCGCACCCCTTGTCTGGGATAGTGACGTGATGGAGTACGTATTGAGGGCGAGCGGCCTGGTGAAGGACTACAAGCGAACCCGGGCCGTCGACGGCATCGACATCGATGTTCTGAAGGGCGAACGAGTCGGCCTTCTCGGACCCAATGGGGCCGGCAAGACGACGACCTTGATGATGCTGCTTGGAGCGATCTCGCCCGAGGCGGGATCGATCGAGATCTGCGGGCACCGGCTTCCCGGGGGCCGGAGCCAAGCGATGCGGCTAGTCGGGTTCTCGGCCGGCTATATGCCTCTCGCCGAGCGACTCAGGGTAAGTGAGTTCCTGCGAATGTACGGCGAGCTCTACGGCGTGGTAGGCGTCGACGCGCGCATCAAGGCGGGGCTCGAGCGTTTTCGCATCCCCCAACTGGCCGAGGCGATGGGAACTCAACTCTCCTCGGGCCAGCGAACCCTGGTCGGGATCGTGAAGGCGACGCTGCATCGTCCGCGTCTGCTCGTGTTGGACGAGCCCACAGCGTCGCTTGATCCCGACGTTGCGCTCCGCGTGCGAACGGGGTTGCGCGACCTGTGTCAGTCGGAGGGAACGGCCCTGCTAATAACGAGTCACAACATGGTCGAGATCGAACGGCTGTGCGAGCGCGTCATCTTCCTCAGTCGGGGGCGGGTCATCGCCAACGATGCCCCGCGGACGATTGCGTCGCAGTTCGAAAGCGATGACCTCGAGGGTGTATTCCTCCACCTCGCTCAGATTGGATCGGACCAACCGGAGCGGGCCGAGCGTAGAGCTCAGGAAACGGACCACTCACCGTGAACGCGGTGCAGGAAACGAACTCCAGGAAGCTGTCGTGGATGCGCATACGTTCGATAGCACGCCGTCACTACTACGTAATGCTTCGAAGCCCGCATCGCTTGTTCGATGTGACCATCTGGCCGCTGGTCGACGTTGTTCTGTTCGGTTCGATAGGAGCGTTCATCGCGGAAAACGAGAGCGCTGGTGCTCAGGCCTTCGGCTATCTGCTCGGCGGCGTCGTCCTGTGGCACATCATCTACCAGGCGCAGATCGCGGTCTCGACCGGCTTTCTCGAGGAAACGTGGTCGCGCAACCTGCTCAACATCATGATCACGCCGGTCAAGGAGTGGGAGTATGTCGCCGGCACTGCGCTCTTCGGAATGGTAAAGCTGGTTCTTGGAACGGGGCTGGTGGCGGTAACCGCGCTGTTGCTGTTCAGCTTCGACGTCACCGACCTGGGCCTTGGCCTCATTCCAATCGGAGCCATCCTGCTGACGGTCGGGTGGTTGATCGCGCTCTTCGTAATCGGTTTCGTCCTGCGCTTCGGAAGCGGAGCCGAGGCTCTTGCCTGGGGCATCATGTTCGTCGTCATGCCGCTTTCCGGGGTCTTCTATCCGGTGGACGCGCTCCCCGACGTGGTTCGGCCGCTGGCTCTCGTATTGCCGACGACCTACGCCTTCGAGGCGATGCGAACTCTCCTCGATGGCGACGGCCTCGACTGGGGCGCGATCGGAATCGCAACGGCGAGCACGGTCGTCCTCACGGCGGGGGCGATGATGTTCCTGGTGAAGATGCTGAGAATCTTCAGGGCCCGAGGCTTCATCTCGCGCTACTCCTAGCACTTTCCTGCCTTTTCTCGCCGTCTGTGACGCACGTCACAGACGCGTTCCGGCTACGGCGGTGTCATTGGAACCCGATCGCCGTCCGGATAAGGAGGAGTCATGGCACCCACGAACACCACCGTTGGTCCTCGCCCCGAGGAGATCATCGACTCGCTGGTGACCATCGTGTCGAGCTCAGAAAGCGAGGTCGTGGCGCTTACCTGCATCGACCAGGACGGAAACGTGGAGGATACGGAGGTCTACGCTTCGTCGGATCAGCCCAAGAGCTCGCTCCCGTTGGAGATCATCTTCACGTTCCCCGAGGGCCGGGGAGTCGACAGGGTGCTGGTTACCTCTCGTGCGGCAAGCTCACTCGAGAGCATCGCCGACAGCGACATCGCGTTCACGAGGGCCTTGATCGACGCTGCGGGCGCCCGGGGGATCGAAGTGCTGGACCACATTCTCGTTCACGAAGGCGAGCACCAAGGGCTGCGGGCGGTAACGGAGGTATGGAACTAGGTCTACGCGACCGGCGCTCCCGGCTCGACTCCGTTCTCGAGTTGCAGCAGCCGCACCGTCCCATCTGGATCCAGGGCGCCGAGTATCAGGAACTCGCTCGTGAAGCCGGCGATCCTCTTCTTGCCGAGGTTCACCGCGCCGACGACGAGACGCCCCATCAGCTCGTCTCTCGAGTAATTGGTTATCTGTGCGCTGCTCTGAAGCTCGCCGATCACCGGGCCGAAGTCCACGCTGATCTTCCACGCGGGCTTTCGGGCCTCGGGAAAGTCCTGAACCTCGATGATGCGGCCGGTGCGAATGTCAAGCGCGAAATAATCGTCCGCCCCGACGTCCGGTTTGCGGTCGAGAGATTCCGGGGCGTAGGGCGTGTTCTCGTGGTCGGTTGTCATGGCCAATAACCTAAGGCCATGCCAGAGCTTCCTGAGGTCGAGTCCGTGCGTCGTCAGCTCGAACCGGAGTTGACAGATCGCAGCGTCGAGGACGCGTGGTGGGATCCCCACCCCGCCCTCCCTCGTCAGTTCATGGGGCTCGAGCTGTTGACCGGGCGGCGAGTCCTCGGAGTGGGGCGCCGGGGCAAGTTCATGATCGCCCCCCTGGACGAGGACCTCGAGCTCATCCTTCACCTCGGCATGACGGGATCATTCCGCTTCGATCTTGAAGATCCACACGTGCGCGCCAAGCTTGTGCTCGACGATGGCCGAACCCTGAGTTTCCAGGATGCCCGACGATTCGGGCGGATGGCCGTTGTCGAGTCGGGGGAGTACGACGGGATACCGACTCTCAAGATGCTCGGTCCCGAGCCGTTGACGGATGATTTCGATCCGGAGCGCTTCGCCGCGACGCTCAAGCGAACGAGTGCTCCGATCAAGCCCTATTTGTTGTCGCAGCGCCCGGTGGCGGGGGTGGGAAACATCTATGCGGACGAGGCGCTGTGGCTGGCCCGGATCAACCCGATTTCACGCACGGTCGGCAAGGCGCGCGCCTACGCTCTTCACGCCGCCATCAATGAGGTGCTGGCTGCTGCGATCGAACGCGAGGGCACGACATTCAGCGACTACGCCATGCTCAACGGCGAGAGCGGTCGCAACGCCGATTTTCTGATCGCTTACGGACGAGCGGGCGCGCCCTGCCCCCGGTGTCGCACCCCGTTGAGGAAGATCACCCTGGGGGGCCGGGGCACGACCTACTGCCCCAAGTGCCAGCGCCGCTGACACCGACCCGACGACCCCGACCGGTCAAGCATTGAAGTTTCGACTAAGAACGAACGATGCCGGTTTCGCTTCGACTCGACTCAGCCGCGCGTGCGATTCGGACGCAACCTGGGCTTCAGCTTTCCGAGCCTGGGCTTGGGAAGGTGGGTCAGGAGCGGCTCGAGCTCATCGTGAAGCTCGGCCGCGGTCGGCCGGTTCGGAGAGTTCTTCTCGAGGCAGGCCAGAAGCGGTGTGGCGATCGCCTCGGGAACCTCACGTGCGAACGGCCTGACGTCCTCGTGCAGGACCGGCCAGCGCTCATCAGATGAGCTCTTGGCGAAGGGCAGTTCCCCTGTTGCGGCCTGGTACAGCGATACGCCGAGACCCCAGATGTCCGAGGCAGGCCCCACCGGGCCGAATCGATCCGGGTCGCACTGTTCAGGAGACATGTAATTGTCGGTTCCGACACCCTTGCCGCTGCGGGCTGCGTGCTCGACGCTCCGCGCGATGCTGAGGTCGATCAGGCGCGGGGGGCCGCTCATGATGATGTTTGCGGGCTTGATGTCGAGGTGGCACACCCGCTCGTGGGAGAGGTAGTGAATCGCGGAGCACAGCTGCATGGCCAGCGGAAGGAGCTGTTCGGGCGGGAGCCAGCCGTACTTGCGGATGAGGGTCGACAAGCGCGGCCCCTCGAGATGCTCGAGCACGAGATGAGGCCTGGGCCCGTCAAACAGTGCATCGAAGGCGCGCAGGATCACCGGGTGGTTAAGTCTCCACAGCATCTCGAACTCGCCCCTGAGGCCTTTTAATGCTCGTTCATCAACGATGAGGTTTGGCCGGACGACCTTGGCCACGACGATCGAGTACAGCGCCACGTCCCACACGAGGTAGGCCTCGTAGCGATAACCGCCCCCCAGCTTCTTGAGCGCGTGCCTTCCCGGCACGATCTCGTCGCTGGGCTCGAAGTTCCACTCCTGTTTGGCGTTCTGGTCCCGCTCGCTCATCTGCTGCAAATGGCCTCTCTCTCGTCGTGCGATGGACAAACGGTAGTCGCAGTTGGTCGCATGAAGGTGAGGCTTTCATGAGAGAGTTCTCATGAAACTCTCATCTGCCACCCATTCCCAGGTGGCGACATAGAGGAATGACCTTCCCCAGGATCCTGGTGGTTCTCTTAGCGCTGCTCGTGGGGGCAGCCGTGGGGGCGGGCCTCACGGGCGCGCTCCAAGTCCCCGCGCCTCCTGACGTGCCCGTCATCGAGTTGGAGGGCGACGGCGAGCAAGAGGATCAGGAGAAGAAGAAAAAGCCGGAAAAGAAGCCGAAGAAGAAGCGGCCGGGCAACCGATCCGGAGGAAACGGGGGAGGGGCCCGGCCCGCCCCCGAACCGGTGCCGGCCGAGCCGCCTTCCTCGGGACCGGTGCCCCAACCTGCCCCGGCCCCCGTGCCAGACGACGACGACGACGATGACGACGACGGTTCCGACGACGGCGACGATGGAGATGACTGAGAACTTGAGCGAACAGGCTCAGACACGCGAGACGCGGCTCGACGAGCCGCCCGAGCGGCGGGGGACCTTCACATCCCTGACCGGCCTCCGAGCGCGCATCCTCGGTGGTTACGTTCTCGTACTTGTCGTAGCAACGGTTGCATCGCTGTTCGTCCTGAGGACGGTCCTGCTCAACCGCCTGGACGAGCGGATCAACTCCGAGCTCGAACAGGAGGTGGCCGAGCTCCAGAGACTGGCCATACAGGGCGACGACCCTCGAACGGGCGAGCCGTTTGAAGGAGACGTAAAGCGGATTTTCAGGACCTTCCTGAGCCGCAACATTCCCTCGGCGAACGAAACGATGCTCACCCTGGTCGACGGTCAACCATTTCTTTCGAGCATCCAGCCGGAGCCGGTCCCGTATCTGATCGAGGAGGACCCCCAACTCGTCGCGCGCTGGGCCGCCGTGGAGGACGACTCCGACTATGGCTCGGCCATGACGCCCGCGGGAGAGCTCCGCTTCCTTGCCGTGCCGTTGAGGAACCAAGCCGGGGAAGCCCAGGGGGTATTCATCGTGGCGGACTTCAGAGACCTCGAGAAACAGGAGGTCGATTCCGCAGTGGGGTCCGCCGCTCAAATCAGCGTCATAACGCTCATCATCGGCCTCGTTCTCTTCTACGCACTGTCGGGCCGGATCTTGAATCGCGTCGAGTCGGTGAGGTGGACGGCTCAGCGGATAACCGACAGCGACATGACTCGCCGGCTGCCCGTCGAAGGAAACGACGAGATCTCCCAACTCGCATCCACGTTCAACGACCTGCTCGACCGACTAGGGGAAGCGTTCTCGACACAGCGAAGCTTCATCGACGATGCCGGCCACGAGCTCCGTACCCCGATCACAATCATTCGTGGCCACCTCGAGCTGATGGGAGATGACCCGGACGAGCGTCGGGAGACAGTTGCACTCGTTACCGACGAACTGGACCGTATGACGCGTATGGTCGAGGACCTCCTGATGCTAACGAAGGCCCAGCGGCCCGATTTCTTGAACCTGACGGCGGTCGACGTGAAGGAGCTGACCGACGAGCTCAACACCAAGGTTCACGGTCTTGCCAACCGTGAATGGGGCCTCGATGGCTCTGGCGTAGGCATCATCGAGTCGGATCGACAGCGGCTTACCCAGGCCGTGATGCAGCTCGCTCAAAACGCCGTGCAGCACACGAACGATGGAGACCGAATCTGGATCGGATCCAGGGTCACCAACGGCGAGGCCCGCTTTTGGGTAAGAGACACGGGTCCCGGCATCTCGAAAGGAGAGCAGGAACGCATCTTCAACCGATTCGCGCGCGCCAAGTCGCAGTCGCGAGCTTCGGACGGAATGGGTCTTGGCCTCGCGATAGTCAAGGCAATCGCCGAGGGCCACAACGGCCGAGTGAGGCTCTTGAGCGCCGAGGGCCAAGGCTCCACATTCACGATCATCATTCCCGTCGACCAGCCCTACACAGTCCCGGAGGAGCCCACTCTATGAAGCGGATACTCATTGCCGAAGATGAACCACGGATCGCCTCGTTCCTCGAGAAAGGACTGAAGGCGAACGGATTCACGACGTCGGTGGCGACGGACGGGCACGACGCGCTGTTTATGTCGCGATCGGGTGAGTTCGACCTCGTCGTCCTCGATCTCGGCCTGCCGGGCAAGGATGGGCTGGACGTACTCAGCGATCTCAGGGCCAAGGACACAAGCCTTCCGTTCATCATCCTCACCGCCAGAGACGGAGTTCAGGACACGGTCACCGGCCTCGAGGGCGGAGCCGACGACTACGTCACCAAACCGTTCAGCTTCGATGAGTTGCTTGCGCGCGTTCGGGTGCGACTGCGAGGGGAGCGCGCTCCGGAGGAAACAGTGCTCCGGGCGGGCGGCTTGGCGCTGGACCTGCGTACTAGAACGGCGAGGGTGGCCGACAAGACGGTCGAGCTCTCGGCCCGCGAGTTCACACTGGCCGAGACCTTCTTCCGGCACGCCGGACAGGTGTTGTCGCGCGAGCAGTTGCTCAGTCATGTCTGGGGCTACGATTACGACCCAGGTTCCAACGTGGTCGACGTCTACGTTGGCTATCTTCGCAAGAAGCTCGGTGGCAAGAACATCAAGACCGTGCGTGGAATGGGCTACCGGCTGGAGGCCTAACCGGTCTCGTGGGTCTTACTCGCTTCTAACCCAAGCGAGTAAAGGTCACACGGCCCTTGCGGAGATCCACGTGCTCGACCTCCCACCCGAGGTCACGCCATGCCTTCGCATGTCCTCGGCCCCGGGGTTTGTTGGTCCACCACGTCTCCCGCTCGCGCGCGGAGGGGGGAAGCTTGCGCTTGATCATGTTCTCGAGTGCGGCGAACGAGATCATCACGATGTCCGAACCGAAGTTCTCGAGAAAATCGGTCAGTGGCCTATATGCATCGGCGGGTGATCGCCTGGGCGCCTGGTCGGACTCGGTTGTTTCCTGAAGCACCACTTGGTCAGCCCCAGCGGGCTCCCGACCGTCTTCATCGACGCGCTCCCGAGCGACGGCATCACTCGACGCGAATGAATCCGAGTCGCTTGGCGCGTCCTCGGACCTATGAGGACTGAAATCCTCGAGGTCGAATCGATTGAGCTTCTGCGTTCCCGTTCGCCCGTTCCCGGAACCCACGGTCAGGCCCCCTTTCGCCGCTTCGAATTTCGAGACTACCCGCGATGCCACCGAAGGTTCTAGTGAGTTGCGCGAGTGTCTTTGGTCGTACGTGGTAGGTATCGGTCAGACCAACGGAGGATGAAGTCATCAGGCGAGACGGCGTCAATGAGGCGGAGTCCAATGGGCAGGCGCTGAGTCCGATCCGGGCATTCGTCGCGCTTACGATCCTGGGCGTCGCTGCGGGAGCCGCGGTCCTTGCGGTGGCCGCCCCGAATTCTCCCGGCCCACAGGACTCCCGGTCACCGGTCGAGGGCGAGAGTCCCCGTCCAACTTCCCCAAGCCCGCCCACGGCCTCCTTCGCACCGACACCCAGCGAGGCCGAGGGGACGCTCACCGAGGACGAGGCGAAAGCGCTCTTCGTCCGCCTGAGACGCAAGCTCGAGGACGCGTACCGCCGGAGGAGTATGGAGACTCTGCGCGAGGCCGTGGGCCGCGGTTCGGCTCAGCTGGCTCAGAGCAAAAGAGACCTGCGGCTACTGGAGGGGAACAACCTCCTAGATCGGACTCGCACCAGCACTCTGGGGGTGACCGTTCTCGCGATCGAGCCCGCGCGGGTGGTGCTGAGGGAACGAGCCGCGGTGACACCGCTCTACCTGGACGATGCCACGCACGTCAAGGTCGACGTGCGGCTGGACCGAACGAGGTCGAGCTCCGAGTGGACTCTCGAGAGACGGGGCGAGCGGTGGGTGATCACCTCGAGCCGCGCGACCAACTAGGTCAGCAGTCCTCCGGCGCCGGGATGTCGAGCTCTTCGCCAGGCGTGATCGTGCTGTCGAGGGTCAGCCCGTTGAACTCGGCGATGCATTCGGCCAATCCGATGTCCCCCAGCGCGTCCTCCGCGATCTGCTGGAATCCCTGGCCGGCCTGAACCGTGTACGTTTCGCCCTCGAAGGGATTCGAACCTTGGTCCTCGTCGGGAGAAGATGTCTCCGTGGGCTCCGGCTCGGGCTCGGCCTGAGCGTCGAGCTCGGCCTGGAGGTCGGTCACCTGACCCTCGAGCTGTGAGTTCTCTTGCTGCAGAGCGGTCAGCTCGGCGTCGTCGGCACCGCCCTCATCACCGCCCGCGGTGATGCGACCAAGGAAGAAGACCAGGAGCAACCCCGCGACGAGCGCCACGATGCGCGTCCAGAGAAGGCTGTGCCGAGGCCCCTCCTCTTCGTTCTCCCACTCGTAAAAGTCCTCCTCGGGAGGAGGAGGTTCGTACGGCGGCGGGTCGCTCATGTGATCACTCATTTTGTCTGTTCCTCGTGGGCCGATTGCGTCGATTCAAGCGTAGCCCGAATCTACCCTCGATTCAGGGGCCATTCGGTGTGGGTATGCTCCCGGCTCTTACCCGATTGGAAGGAAAACATTAGTGGGAGGCAGCCCAGGGGCTTTACGGAGGCGCACCGGGCGCACAGGTGTGGCCTTTGTCCTGGCCTTGTTCGGCCTGGCCGGGGCCTGTCAGATGTTCGACCAGGAGGATGAAAGTACCGTCGCGCCGCACGAGCGCGGTCGCCCGAGCCCCGGGCCGGCACAATCCCCATCGGGCACGCCGGGCGATCCCTCGATCGACCTCGGCGAGGCGAGCCTTCCCGAGGACCATCCGATCAAGCACGTCGTCTTCATCGTCAAGGAGAACCGGACCTACGACAACTACTTCGCTCGATATCCAGGTGGGGAGGGAACGCGTACGGGCCAAACTTCGGATGGGCGCAGCGTGAAGTTGTCGGTCGCCCCCGACGTGCAGGAGCCGGACCTCGGGCATAGCTTCTTCGATGGGATCGTTTCGGTAAACGGAGGCGAGATGAACGGTTTCGACCGCATCTCGAACGGAGCGGATCTCGGCGGATACAACTCGTTCAAGCGGTCGGGAATGCCGAACTACTGGAGCTACGCCGACAACTTCGTCCTCGGTGACCACCACTTCAGTTCGATGTACGGACCGACCTTCCCCGAGCACCTCTACACCGTCGGTGGCCAAGCCGGGGACGTCGTCGGCAACAAACTGCAGACCAACGCCCCGGGCGGCTACTGCGACGATCCGGGGGAGACCGTCTACAGATTCATCAAGATGACGAAGAAGGAACAGCGGGAGGTGATGCGAGCCGAGAGGCGCGTGGACCTCGACAGGGTCGGGGACTTCTGGGAGGAGGTTAGAGCCTGTTTCGACTTCGAGGTGATCCAGGATCAGCTAGACGAGCACCGCATCTCCTGGCACTACTACGCGGACGAGGGTTCATGGATGAATGCGCTGCTGGCGATCAAGCACATGCGCTTTTCGAAGCATTGGGGCAAGGACATCACCGAGGAGGAGCAGTTCATGGAGGACATCACCTCCGGAAACCTCGATGAGGTCACCTGGGTCGTGCCGGGTCCCGGAGTGAACGAGCATCCGGGTGGGCCGAGCGTTTGCATGGGCGAGAACTGGACGGTCGACCATGTGAACGCAATCATGAGAAGCAAGTACTGGAAGAACACGGTGATTTTCATCACCTGGGACGACTTTGGCGGTTTTTACGATCATGTTCCGCCACCGCAGACGGACCACATGGGCTTGGGCCCCCGCTCGCCCTTCCTCGTCATTTCGCCGTGGGCCAAGGAGGGGGTCGTAGACGACACCGTCACCGAGCCGTCGTCGGTTCTCGCGCTCATCGAGGAGATACACGGTCTCGAGTGTTTGACACACCGCGACTGCAACGCCAGCAATCTGGCTCAGGTCTTCGATTTCGATCAGCCCGCCACGGCGCCCAGAGACAGGAAGTTGATTCTCGAACAGCGGTCGTGCGAGGGCCTTCCGGCCGAGATCGCAGCGGAATACGAGCGCAAGGGCGACGATGCCTTCCGGGCACTGGGGGATTAGGCGAGGCTAGCGAGCTCTCCGGAAGCGGAGGATCATGTCGCGGTCAACCCGCTTGAGGAAGTAGCGGAACCCGAGCCCCGTTCTTCGAACGTCCATCGGCTCGAGATTGGCCACGGTGTCCGTCGGTTCATGGTGGTTGTGCTCGAAGCCGCTCCAGAGAAAGACGGCCGGGATTCCCGCCCGCTCGAAGGGTCCGTTATCCGAGCAGTCGCAGGTGATCCTGTAGCTCATGGCGACCTTGTCTCGCATCTTGTTGTGCACCGTGCGGGCTACTACCTGGGGGGCCATGCCGGTGGTCGCAGCTATCAAAGGTCGTCCGTTCCCAACCATGTCGATGGACACCATGCCACCCAATCGTTTCCTTCCCTCTACGCCCAGCCTGTTCACGTACACCTGGGACCCGTTGTGGTGTTGCCCGTTGGTGCCGTACTCCTCGGCACCGAATGCAACGAAGCGCACCCGGCGAACGGGCTGCCTGTTGGCTGAAATGCGCGCCATTTCCAGAAGCACTGCAACGCCCGAGGCGTTGTCGTTGGCGCCCGGCGATCTCCTGGCGGTGTCCATGTGCCCGCCGACGACCATCCCGTATCTGTTGGCTCCCGGCCACCAGGCGACGACGTTTCGAGACGTACCGCCGTCCACCGAGAACTTCTGGACCTTCGTCTCGTACCCGTAGCTTCTGAACTTCCGGGCGATGTATCTCGACGCCCTCCACTCCGCCGGTTTCGCTCGGACCCGGGTGCCGATTTTTCGCGCAAGGACCCTGACGTGCGTCATGGCTCGTTTGTTTGAGTAGGGACGGAGCTCTTCACCTAGATCCGTCCCGGCCCCCACGGATGCCCTAAGGATGCGGTCGGTCTCACGCTCTGTGGCTGAAGTGATCGCTCCATCGGCGCTCATAGTCGCGAGAAGCAGTGTGACGACCATCGCGCACCACTTCACCCTTGGTTTCCGCACCCATTTAGAGTAGCTCGCACATGGCAGACGACAAGAGGCGCAAGGACCCCATACCTACCGGCTGGCTCGAGCGCGGCGCCCGGTTGGCGGGGGCGACCAGCAAGGGTGCTGCCCGCTTCGTGGGAACTCGTTTCAAATCGTTTGCATCGCCCGAACGCTCGGAGGAGTTCCTGGACGGCTTTCACGAGAAAACCGCCAAGCAGTTGGTCGAGATGCTCGGCGAGATGAAGGGTGCGGCCATGAAGCTTGGCCAGATCGCCTCCTTCTACGAATTCGGCGCCCCGGCCGAGTACATGTCCACTTACCGGGATGCACTGACGATGCTTCAGAACTCGGCCCCCCCGATGGACCCGGCGGCCTCGCGCCGGGTGATAGAGGAGGAGTTCGAAAAACCAGTCGAGGATGTTTTCGAGACGTTCAACGACGAGGCAGTCGCGTCGGCCTCGATAGGGCAGGTGCACAGGGCGACGCTGCCCGGTGGGCAGCCCGTCGCCGTGAAGGTGCAGTACCCCGGCGTGGACGACGCGGTGCGGTCCGACATTAAGAACATCAGCGCGATGAGCAAGCTGGCCGTTGCCATCGCACCGAATCTCGACCCAAAGGAGGTCGCCAACGAGGTCAAGGAGCGAGTGCTCGAGGAGCTCGACTACCGCCGCGAGGCGAAGAACCAAGAGAGGTTCGCCTTGCTCTACGAGGGCCATCCCTACATCGTGGTCCCCGACGTCTACATGGACTACTGCCGCACACGTGTGATCACCCAGGAGTTCATCGAGGGCGAACCGTTCATGGAGGCGTTCGACAAACCCTTCGCCGAGCGCAACCGGATCGCCGAGATCGTCTTCCGTTTCTTCTACGGCAGCCTCAATCGGTTCATGCTCTTCTCGGCAGACCCTCATCCGGGCAACTATCTGCTGCTGGATGATGGCCGGGTCGCTTTTCTCGATTACGGCCTGGTGCGAGCGATCGATCCGGGCACGCACGAGCTACTGATCGAGACCTCCCTCGCGCTCATCGAGAACGACAGGGAGCGCGGGCGCGTGGCGCTCGAGGGTATCGGAATCCTCACCCGCAAGACTCCCGAGATCGACGCGATCTGGGAGCATCTCCGCGAGATGAACCGGCCCATCCTCGAGGACCGGAGAGTGAAGCTCAGCGCCGAGCTCGTGGCCGAGCTGGGCCGCGCGGGCTTCGATCCGCGCTCCAAGGCCTTCAACGAACTCCGCAAGGTCGGCTTCCCCGCCGTGATGGTGACTTTCAACCGGATGTCGTTCGGCGTCGCCTCACTGCTTGGTCGCCTCGAGGCCGAGAACAACTGGCAGGCGATCGGCCGTGAGTTCTGGTTCGGCGACGCGTCTAAGACAAAGATCGGCAGGAGTGACCAGACCTGGTTCCGCAAGGCTCATCCGGAGGTGCCGCCGCCGATGAAGCGCGACGCCCGCTGAGTTCTCGTGCCTCGGTCGTAACCCCTAGAAGTGAAAGGCGGTGGCGCTTACCGTGCCTACTACCGCTCGACCACTTGTTCCCGTCATTGCTGCATCTGGGGTGTAGACCGCGGTCGCAGGTGAGTTCACCTTCTTCGAGTCCGTGGAATCGTTGAGTACGGTGATCGTCAGAGTGCTCTGAGACGCGTTCCAGGCGAGAGACGCCGTGAAGGTCGTGCCGGCGGTCACGAAGCCGTTGTTGCCCAGATCGATCTGACCGAACTTGAAAGCGCCCCCACAAACCGGTGCTGTGGTGGTCAGCCTGAGCCGGTCGTTACCAGATGCGGCGTTGTCGTCGACGTGCACCGTGCCTGCCGCATTCTGGTTGCTCCCGTCGCCGCTCCAAGTCGAACACATGGTGGAGACCTTGAGGGGGCTGGAGAAAGCAACGGCGACGGTGTCGCCTGTCCCGATCTTTCTGGCGCCGCCATTTCCTCCACCGTTGGCGGTTGTAAGTGAGGTGGGGCTCGGGGTCGGAGCGGCAACGGTGAAGGCCGCGCTCGCGATGTCGCCGCCACCGCCGGCTGCATAGAGCGTGTGCGCGCCGTCCACCACGGAGCTCGGAACGGTCACCTGAAGGGCCGCGTTTCCATTGACGGGGATCGAGTTGGGTGTGACCGTTGCCGGCAGAATCTGACCGCTCGCGGGGTCGTCCAACCTCATGGTCAGCGTCTGGCCGGGGACGTAGTTTGAGACGGTTCCGTTGAGCGTCCCCGGTACGGACGTTATGTCGGTGGACCCCGTGAGGCTGAGAGCGGGTGCCGCCACCATCGCGGCCGCGCTTCGGGGGCCCTCGGCCCCCTGCCACAGCTCGTAAACCGGAGCAACTGCGTAGCTCCAGCTACCCGGCGCCATGGCCGTTTCGTTGCAGGTGAGCCCTGGGACCACACCCGCGCAACTGCCGCCCACGGGGAAGGCGGCGCCACCTGCGTCGTAGCGGAACACCTTGTAGCCATCGACCGGGGTTCCGCCGGGCATCGTGACCGCCGTCCAGGAAACGGTGACGTTGCGATTGGCGACCGACGTCCACGGGGTGTTGCCCGCGGGCATCGTGACGGCCCTGCTCCGCCCGTTACCACCGCTCGTCTTGTTCCACGCAGCGAGGGCGGCGGGCCCGACGCCGACCAGAGCAGCCACCAGGGTCAGTACGAGGAAGGATCGCAGCCAGCGCCTCACGTCTCGTTCCCCGATCTGTGGAACACCACGAATGCCAGTCCGCTGAGGATCGCTGTAAGTGCCACCCCCAGGATCATGACCAGGCCCGATCCGGTGAAGGGGAGCACCGCGGCGCCGCCGTTCTCGTCGCCGGGGGCGTTGGCGCCCGGAGATTCTCCGGTGCCGGCGTCCGAGGGGCCCTGTTCTCCGGGCACCGCTCCGACGCCCGTGAAGCCCAGCGCCCATGTTGCTCCCTGGCAGGCCGCCGGCGCGCCATCGGCCATCCACACGGGATAGGCCAGGAACGCGGTGCTCTGGGGAGGGACGAGCGTTGAGATCGTAACGTTGCGTCCGGACTCGACCCACTCACGTCCGCAGCCGCTGAGGTCGCTGTCCTGCACCTCTACCTCGACCGAGCGCACCCGGAGAGGGTTGTCGAGCGGGTTCGTTACGCGGATGTTGAGGGGAACTCGGGCCCCCGGATAGAGACCCTCGATCTCGCCCTCGATGGCGAAGGATTGAAGGCCTTTGGCTGCAGTCTGCATGGTGGCCGGCGTTTTGGAGCTTCGCTTCGTCGCTCGCATCGCAGCGATCTCGTAACCAAACAGAAGACCGAAGACGCACAGCCCGAGGAGGCAACGCACTGTCGCCATCGTCAAGCTCTGCAGCTTCGGTCGAGACATCGTCCAGATCCTTGAGAGAGACCGAGGGAACCGTGGGGACGTGGTCCGGTGAGGGACCACG
>JBOGWS010000081.1:0-2371 GCA_050693895.1 Actinomycetota bacterium
GTCAGATCGTCCTGACGAACGAGGGCGCGCCACCTCCCGACAGTGGCATTACATCGGAGTTCACCATCCGACGCGGCCCGGCGGAGTTTCTCAGGGCGTACCAGAACGTCGTCTACACGTACGGGCCGCTACTGGCTTTGCTGTTGATCGTCGGATTGGTGGGCGGATTTCTGGCGCGGCGCACGGAGGATGATGAGCGTTCGCTCGGGCCTGAGTGCCTGCTCTTCTCGCTCGTCGCCGTTTTGTTTCTGCTCGGACCTACGATGTTGGCGGTGTACCACTTCCGCTACGTCCTTACCGCGATTCCGCTGGCGGGGGTCGCGGGCGCCCTTGGATTCACGGTTCTGAGACGGCGGTTTGGCTCGGCGAGAGGGGTCTCTTACCCCAACCAGGTGCGCAGCAACGAGCGCGTGTAGCCGAATCCGTACTTGAGGAACGGCGGTTTCTTGGTGGTGCCCGCGGATCTCTCGCTGAAGGTGCAGGGGACCTCTCGAACTCTCATCCCGGCCTTTGAGGCCGCGACGGTGACCTCACTGGCATGGAACTGGTTCTCACGGAAACGGAGCTCGTTCAGTGCGTCGGGCGAGAAGGCGCGGAACCCACTAGCGGGGTCCGTGATCTTGCTGCGCGCGAGCGCCGAGGTGATCCAGGCGAACAACTTGACGCCCTGCTGGCGCCCTTTGATGGGGCTTTCGTAGTCACCGAGGATGCGGGATCCATGTACTACGTCCGCTTCACCGTCGAGGATCGGTTTGACGAGCTGAGGTAGCTCGAGTGGGTCGTACTGCCCATCGGCGTCCAGAGTGGCCACAACGGAGGCTCCCCGCAGCAGGGCGATGCGGTAGCCGAGCGCAACGGCGGCGCCCTGTCCGCGCCGGAGATCGCGTCGCACGATGAAGGCTCCGTGCTTGTGGGCCACGTCTTCGGTCTGGTCGGTCGAGCCGTCCGACACCACGATGCACTCGACCTCCAGACCATGAACCTGATGGGGAACGAGAGCGAGCACATCGGGCAGGCTCGTGGCCTCATTGAGGGCCGGGATCACGACGGCAAGCTTGCCCGTGCCTTTGGGGTTGACATCCGGACCGAACTCCTCGCCGAACTTCCGCGCGGCTATCCGGTCGGTGAAGTCACCGAAGCGTCGCTCGAGTCTGTCGGTATTTGCAAATGCCCTGAGCAGCAGGACGAACACCAGAATGTTGGATAGGACGAGCACACCGATGACCCGGCGAGCGTCTCCGGGCGGGAACCCCAGCTCTCTCAGAAGCGGGTCGACCGCACTCGGGGCGATCGAGACGAACCCCAGGGCCAGGCCGATGCCCACCATGATCAGGGCGTCCGGCAGGCGCAGGGAGCGCCGGCTGAAACCGCGCGCCGCTAAGATGACCAACGTCGCGGCGACGGCGAAGCCGAGAAAACGTAGAACGATCATGCGTCCTCCACGGGATCAAGAGTGGGCGGATCTGTGTCTTTTCGAGATGGATGCTAGGAGCGAATCTATATGAGTGACGTCCAGAAGGTGTTGATTACCGGAGGCTGCGGCTTCATAGGCGCCAACCTGGTAAGGCTACTGCGAGATCGGACCGACTGGTCCCTGCGGGTTGTCGACGATATGCGGACGGGCAGGCCCGAGACGGTCGAGGGGTTCGCCGACGTCCACGAGGGCGATGTGGGGGACCCGGACGTCCTGGCCCAGGTGCTCGAGGGGGTCGACGCCGTAGTGCACCTGGCAAGCGAGACGGGGGTGGGCCCCTCGGTCGAGAATCCGGTGCGCGATTTCGAGGGCAACGCGATGACCACTTTCAGGGTTCTCGAGGGCTGTCGGCGAAAGGGCGTGGGGCGCTTCGTCTTTGCCTCGTCGGGGGCGGCGGTCGGGGATGTGACCCCCCCGATCCACGAGAACATCGTGGCTCGCCCGCTCTCGCCTTACGGCGCAGGCAAGCTGGTGGGGGAGGCCTACTGCCAAGCGTACGCCGGCTCGTTCGGCCTCGACACGGTCGCGCTGCGGTTCTCGAACGTCTACGGACCTCTGTCGGCCCACAAGTCTAAGAACGCCGTGCCGTCCTTCATCTCTTTGGCACTCAGGGGCGAGGACCTGCACATCTACGGCGACGGCACGCAAACGCGCGACTTCATCTACGTCGACGACCTCTGCGAGGGCATCTTCCACAGCGTGACCGCGGATAACGTCGCCGGAGAGGTGTTCCAACTGGGGACCAGCGTCGAGACCTCGATCCTGGACATAGCCGAGATAATCAGGGATGCGGTGGGGACCGATGTCGCCATCCACTTCGAGCCGCGCCGGGCCGGAGAGGTCTACAAGAGTCGCGTCGACATCTCCAAGGCGATGCGACTGCTGGATTTCAACCCG
>JBOGWS010000082.1:0-91059 GCA_050693895.1 Actinomycetota bacterium
TCGTCCGTACCGGTCGAACAACTCGGTCATGCGGCGAGCCCCCATCGAGCACGCAGCGCACTCGGCATCGAGGTCGCCACCGATGTGATCGGGAAGTCGCGAATTGCGCGTGATTATCTTGATAGCTGATTCGTTGGGAACCCCTCTGTCGTAGAGCTTGATGGGGGGAACCATGAGCCCCTCCTGAAATGCCGAGGTCGCGTTCGAGGGCATCGAGCCGGGCACCATCCCACCTATGTCGTCGTGATGACCGAACGCCTGAACGAACGCAACGACCTCACCGTCGCTGAACACCGGGACGGTGACCGTCAGATCGGGCAGATGACCGACGCCTCCCTCGGACAGATAGACGTCGTTGTGGAAGAAGACGTCGCCCTCGTGCATCTCGTCGATCGGATAGTCCCGCACGACCGGATGAACGAGCGCCGAGTACGAACGGCCCGTAAGCTTCCTCAGCTTCCGGTCGTGAATGCCGGCTCGATAGTCGTGCTGGTCCCGAATCATGGGCGAGCGTGCGGTCCGACCGATCGCGTCCTCGACCTCGGCTTCGATCGAGGCGAGCGTTCCCTGCACGATCTCGAGCACGATGGGATCGGTCACGTGCGCGCCCTTCGCACGATGATGTTGGAGCGACCGTCCACGCTGCCGAGGAAACCCGGCGCGATTGGAAGGGTCGAGCCGTACTCCTCGACCACCGCGGGCCCGCGCACCTCGTCGCCGGCTCGCAGAAGCGCCCGGTCGTACAGTGTGGCGGGGTGCCACTGGCCCTCGAAGAAGACGTCACGGTGGCCCGATCGGGCGCGCCCGGGATCCCCGTCACCGGGCGACGACTCGCGAATGTCGGGGCGGGTTATGGGACCGATGCCCGTCGCCCGCAGATTTACCCACTCCACCGCTTGTGTCGGGTCGTCTCGGTAGCAATATCCGTAGAGTCGCTCGTGCTCGTCGTGGAAGCGCGCAAGCGCATCGGCCGAGAAACTCTCGTCGATCGGACCCGATGGAGCGACCACATGCACCTCGAACGCCTGTCCGAAGTAGCGAAGATCGGCCGATCGTGCAAGGACATGATCGTCCTCTTCGAAGCCTTCGTTGCTCAGCGCGGAAGTCGCGCTCGTCTCCAACTTGTCAAAGACCGCCGCGAGCTCTTCGGCGCTCGCCTCGTTGTGGCGTCGCACGAAGGTCTGCACATAGTCGTTGCGCACGTCCACCGTCAGCAGTCCGAGGGCGCTGAGATTTCCCGGATTCGGTGGTACGACGGCCGCATCGAGGTCGAGCACGTCGACGAGCCTGCAGGCCTGCAACGGCCCCGAGCCCCCGAACGCGATCATCGCGAAGTCTCTGACGTCCAGGCCGCGCCGCACCGTTACCTGCCGGATCGCGTTGGCCTGGTTCCAGGCAGCGATCTCGAGAACGCCGGCGGCGCAGGCCTCGAGGCCGAGGCCGAGATCGGCCGCGAGGGCCTCGAGCCCGGATCGAGCCGCCTCGGGGTCCAGCGCCAATTCGCCACCGAGCAAAGCCGGGGGAATGCGCCCGAGAGCGAGGTGGGCATCAGTCGTGGTGGGTTCAGTGCCGCCTCTGCGGTAGCAGAGGGGGCCGGGGTCGGCGCCGGCGGAGCGGGGGCCGACCTTCAAGCCCCCATCCGGAGCCACCCACGCGATCGAGCCGCCGCCGGTACCAACGGTCACGACGTCGACCATCGGCACCTTGACGGGAAAACGCCCCACCGCTCCTTCGGTCGTCATGGTCGGTTCGCTCGAACGGACGACGCTGACGTCCGTGGACGTCCCTCCCGCATCGAGCGTCAGGACGCTGTCGAACTCGGCCATGGTCGCAACCAACGCCGCTCCCAATACTCCGGCGGCCGGGCCCGAGAGGATCGTCGTGATCGGCTGCTCGTCGATCTCCTCCGCCGACATGACTCCGCCGTTGCTCTTCATCACATAGAACGGCACTCCGCCGTCTCCGTTGGTTGACGTGAAGGCATTGAGTCGGGCCTTGATCCCCGAGATGTAGTGCGACACCTTGGGCTTAACGAACGCGTCGACCAGAGTCGTAACCGAACGTTCGTACTCGCGGTACTCGCGCAGAACGTCGGAGCTGATCGACACTGCGCACTCGGGATGTTCCGAGCGAAGGATCTCTCGCATCCGGCGCTCGTGCTCGGGGTTGACGTAAGCGTTGACGAAACAAACACCAACCGAGTTGATGCCGCGTGCGTTAAACCAGCGCGCGACATCGACTGCGGCGGCCTCGTCGAAAGCCCGCACCACCTCTCCGTCGGCAGCGAGTCGCTCCGGCACCTCTCTCACTAGGTGAAGTGGAACGATGCGTTCCGGCTTGACCCAGAAGTAGGAATTGCCGTAGCCCTCGGGGACGCTCTGTCGTGCGATCTCGAGAAGATGCCGGAACCCCTGAGTGGTGATGAAGCCGAGACGCCCGAACTCCTCCTGCAGCAGCGCGTTCGTTGCCACCGTCGTCCCGTGCGACACGGTCGTGAGGTCTCTCCCGGTGGCCTTCATCTGATCGAGGACCTTGGTCACGCCGTTCATGAAGCCCTCGGAGGGATCGGCCGGCGTCGATGGGGTCTTGGTCGAAACGATGGCACCCGAGGACTCGTCGATCGCAACGATGTCGGTGAAGGTCCCCCCGGTGTCGATCCCGACACGAATCCCTCGACTCATGCTTTACCCTTTGTGCAGGATCTCGTAGATGTCGAGCGGGGAAATCGGCATGGAATCGATGGGGTGGCCGAGCGCGTCCGTGACGGCGTTGGCGATAACGGCCGCCCCCGGAATCGTGCCCGCCTCGCCGACGCCCTTTATGCCCAGCGGATTCAGCGGCGACTTGGTCTCGGTGTGGTGCAGCTCGACCTCCGGAATCTCGGTCGCGTATGGGATGAGAAAGTCCATGAAGCTTGCGTTCTGGATCTGACCCTGATCGTCGTATGCGAGGCGCTCGTAGAACGCTCCCCCGATCCCCTGCGCGACTCCGCCGAGAATCTGGCCTTCGACGATCATCGGGTTGATGACCGCACCACAGTCGTGCATGACGACATAACGCAGGATCTTGAGATTGCAGGTATCCGGATCGATTTCGATCACGGCGGCGTGCGCGCCGAAAGCGAAAACTCCGGAGGTCGGACTATAGAATTCGGCCGCTTCCAGGCCGGGGCGCATGCCTTCGGGAAGTGGTCTGTCGCTCTGCGCGTAGGCCTTTTGCGCGAGCAGCACCGCTTCCTGCGATTCCTCGCCGAACGCGTAGCGCAATGGATTTGAGATCAGCGCGACCTGACCGAGGTCGACGCTGAGATCGGGAGCGCCCGCCACTCGTATCTGTCCGTTCTCGAAGACAAGATCTTCGGCGGCAACCTCGAGGGAACGCGCCGCGACCTCGGCCGCCTGCTTGCGAATCTCCATCGCAGCTTTGAACACCGCATTGCCTCCGACCACTGCGGAGCGACTTGCGAACGTGCCGACCCCGTACCCGATGCGGCGTGTGTCGCCTGCGGTCACCTTCACTTTGCTCACTGGAACACCTAGCTCGTCCGACACGATCTGAGCGAACACGGTCTCGTGCCCCTGGCCCTGCGACGAGAAGCCAAGGGCGACCGTTACCGAGCCGTCCGCAAGGACCTTTATGGCGGCGCCCTCGTAGGGGCCGATTCCGGTCCCCTCGACGTAGTAACCGATGCCGATCCCCACAAGACGGCCCCCCTCGGCCGCCTTGCGCTGCTCGGCTCTTGCCCTCTGGTAGTCGAGCGCATCGAGCAGGACGTCAAGTCCCCGTTCGTACTCGCCCGAGTCGTAGATCGTCGGACCGCCGTCCTGGAAGGTCACGCCGACGTCGTAGGGGAACTCGTTGGGCCCGATGAAGTTGCGCCTCCGAACCTCGGCGACGTCAAGCTCCAGCTCGAGCGCGATCTTGTCGATGACGCGCTCCATCACGTAAACGGCGTGTGGACGCCCGGCCCCCCTGTAGGGCGAGGTCGGGACCTTGTTGGTGAACACGTTGCGAAACTCGTAGCGGAAGTTCTCGATGCGGTAGGGACCCTGCATCTGCGCGGCTGTGATGATCGGAATGATCAAACCGTAGGAGCAATAGGCCCCTGCATCGTTGAGGAAGTTCGTCTCCATGCCGAGAATTCGTCCGTCGTCGTCCGTGCCGACGCGCACGTCGTGTAGTTGGCCACGTTCGTGATTCGAGCCGATGAAGTCCTCGCGCCGGTCCTCGGTCCATTTGACGGGGACGCCGAGGTGCCTCGAGGCCCACGGAACCAGCACCTCCTCGGCGTAGAACTGGATCACCTTCATTCCGAAGCCGCCGCCGATGTCGGGCGCGACGACGTGCACGCGGTCGGGATCGAGCCCGAAGAGAAGTGCCAGCCCACCGCGCACTCCGGTGGGGGCCTGGGTCGAGTCGTACAACAGCAGCGACTGATCGTCCTCGTCGAAGTGGGCGACGATGCCGCGGCCCTCCATTGGCATCGCGGCGGCTCGCTCCATGCTGAAGCGCCACTCGAAGACGTGCGAGGCGGCCGTCATCGCGGCGTCGACATCCCCTTTGTCCTCGGACACCCGTCCATTGACGTTGTCGGCCATGTCCGAGTGGGCGACAGGAGCGCCCGGACCCACTGCCCCCTCGAGATCGGCGACCACCGGCAGCGGCTCGTACTCCACCCGAATGGCGGCGACGGCATCCTCCGCGATGTAGCGGTCCCTCGCCACGACCATTGCGATGACCTCGCCCGCGTAGCAGACCTCTTCGTGAGCGAGCGCGTACTGGGTCCTCGGCGCAAACAGTCCATCGTTCGGAATCAACAGGGGTAGAGGCTTGGCGAAGTCGCCCTCGAGATCCTCGTACGTGTAGATGCCGAGCACGCCGTCGATGTCGAGAGTTCCCGAGACATCGATGTCGACGATACGCGCGTGAGCCGGCTCGGACCGGACGAATGCAACCTGCGCGGCCGAGTGCTCGAAGTCGTCCACGTATCGGCCCTTCCCCGTCAACAATCGTGGGTCCTCGTTGCGCTTGACGTTCTGCCCGAACATGCGCGTCGTCATGCTTCGCCTCTCATCCGTGCGCGTTCGATCTCGGCCGCGCCTCGAATCGCTTTCAGGATTCCCGCGTAGCCGGTGCACCGGCACAGCTGCCCGCCGATCGCCTTGCGAAGCTCTTCGTCGCTCATCTCGGGGGCCCGCTCGTAGATGGGCAGAGCGGTCATCAGGAACCCTGGGGTGCAGTAGCCACACTGAAGGCCGTGATGCGTCCTGAACGACTCCTGGAGGGGATGGAGTTCGTCGTCGGAAGCCGCGAGTCCCTCGACGGTGGTAATGGCCGCTCCGTCAGTCTGCACCGCGAACGTAAGACACGAGCGGGCGGGTTCGCCGTCGATCAGGACCGTGCAACACCCGCAAACCCCATGTTCGCAACCGACGTGCGTTCCGGTAAGCCCGATCGCATGACGCAGCACGTCGGAGAGAAGCCATCGAGCTTCGACGTCGACCTGGTGCGCCACTCCGTTGACCGTAAGTTCGATGCGGACGCTCTCCCCCGGATTCAGCGCCACTACGAGCCCTGGCTCGCGGTGATTGTTTGGGCGGCTGCGCGGCGAGCGGCCGTCACTCCGAGTCTGCGCGCCAGATGAGTTCTAAAGGCCACGGTCGCGTGTATGTCGTCGACGGGATCGAGTTGAGTCTCGACTACCTCGGCGACGGCCTCCTCGACCTCATTGGTTTCGAACGCCCTTTCGCCCAGCGGCGATAGCTCGATGAACACGGGCACGTCCCCCATGCCGAGGTAGCCGAGGGCAACGGTCGTCGTATCCTCTGCACGCTCCGCCCGGGCGGCGACGCCGCACAGCGCGTAGTCGCCGCTACGTCGAGCGAACTCTTCGAAGGCGAACCCCTGGTTGGGTCGCGCGGCGGGCCAGCGCACCTCCTCCAACCACTCGGTGACCTCAAGCGAATTCTCCAGAGGTCCCCTGAAGCAGTCGCCGGCAACAATGGTGCGGCGCCCGGCCGACGATCGAGCCACGACCTCGCCCCGAAGGACGGCGAGCACCGCGGGGAGCTCGGCCGCGGGATCCGCATGCGCGATGCTGCCGACGACCGTGCCTCTGTTGCGGATGGCCGGGTGGGCGACGAAGTCCATGGTCTCGGCGAGCAGCGGAACCTGCTCGGCAGCGACCTCGGAGCGTTCCACCGACGACTGCCTGACGAGCGGTCCCACGCTCAGGTGCCCATCTTGGAGCGCGGGCTCGACGATCTCATCGTGGAGGTGATTCAAGTCGATCAGATGGGCGGGGCTTGACAGACGCATGTTCAGAATCGGAATGAGGCTCTGCCCACCCGCCAAGATCTTTGCCTCAGATCCGAACTCGGCCAGCAATGCGTCGACCTCGGAGCGCGTCTCGGGCCGGTGATAGATGAACGGAGCGGGTTTCACTAACGGGCGGTCTTCCGGCCGACTATGACGCCGATGACGGCGAGGGCGAAACCGACCGCAACTCCCATGAGAAACGTCTTGTTGTCGGATGCCGCGGCGGCGGGTTTGGCGTAGATCCGGCCGATCTCCCCACCGGACTCGGCAACCGAGGAAGCCGTTGCAGCCACCGAGGCTCCGGTAAGAGCTCCGTCGATCGCCTTGAAGAAGTCGTTCGACATCCGCTTGGACGCGGCGCCGATCATTCGCTGACCGACGCCCGCGATGGGGCCTGCGACCTGGGCCTCGGCCTCGTAGGTGAGCAGAGTCCCTCCCCCGTTGGAGTCGGACAACCGGCTGAGAGCCTCGACCTCGATCGATCCCGCTCCTCCCCGCGCCGACCCGGACAGCACACAGGACTCGAAGTCCTTCTTTTCGGTCATGCTGAACACGCCGTCGTAGGTCCCCTTGACGCTTCCGACACCTACGTCGGCCGTGATCTTGTAACGGTCCGGCCCGACGACCTCGAGACTCTTGGTTCCGGGGAGGGTCGCGGCGAGCAACTCCGGATCTTGGAGCGCCTTCCATACACTCTGGCGGTCCGCCTTAAACTCGTAGCGTCCCTGAATCTTCAACCTTCCCCCAATCCGGAAGCTCGCCCCTGCCTGAGCTCCTCCTTTTGAATCTTTCCGACCGAGGTGCGCGGCAGGCCGTCGACGAACTCGATGTTCCCCGGAACCTTGAATGCTGCCAACCGGCTCGCGCACCATTCGATGAGCTCATCTTCCGTCACGTTCGACCCGTTGGCGAGCACGACGTAGACCTTGATCGACTCGTCACGCATTGCGTCGGGAACGCCGATTGCCGCCGATTCGAATACCGCGTCGTGCGCGTTGATCGCGCTCTCGATCTCGCTTGCGGCGATGTTCTCGCCCGCACGTTTGATCATGTCCTTCGCTCGGTCGACGAAGTGGAAATATCCGCTCTCGTCGACGCTCACGTTGTCTCCGGTATGCAACCAGCCGTCCACAACTGCCGAGCGGGTCGCCTCCTCGTCACCGAGATAGCCTGCCATGAGAGTCACGCCCGGTTCCCCTCCCACCAGCAACTCCCCCACCTCGCCGTGGTTCACATCGGCTCCGTCCTCACCAACCACGCGGAGCCGCGCCCCCAGGGTCGGACGTCCAATAGTCATGTTGCGCCGCGCACCGTAGAGCGGATTGAGTGTGGGCGGAGCGATCGTCTCCGTCATTCCGTACAGCTGTAGCAGCGGACAGTCGAAGCGCTCCTCGAACTCCTTGAGCTGAATCTCCGTGACGTTCTGGGAGAAGAGCACCGCGCGCAGCTCGTTGCGAGCATGGACCTCGTTCCGAGGCTGTGCAAGCAGCATTCGAATGGGCGCCGCGAACAAGCTAGCAAGGGTCGCGTGATGATGCTCGGCCACTCCTGCCCAGCGCGAAGCGCTGAATCGTGCCGCTAAGATCACGCTCGATCCCGTGACGAGCGCGGACATGGTCGAGTAGTACTGCGCGTTCGCATGGAACAGCGGCAACGTGATCAGCATCCGGTCCTCGGGGGTCACGCGTAGGTGCTGAGCCACCACCTCTCCGACGTGAAGGTAATTCGCGTGCGTAACCAGGACGCCCTTGGGGCGGCTGGTCGTTCCCGATGTGTAGAGGACCGCCGCGACGTCGGTGGGGGCGGGGTGTCGGGGGTTCATTACCGGGGCCCGGGTCAGCTCTTCTTCGAACAACCCGACGCCGTTCATCGATTGGCCGGTTACGAGGACCGGCCGGCCACCGGCTGCCGAGCTCACCCGGCTCAGCAGGTCGGGCTGGGTGACCGACAACTTCGTAGCGGCGTGGCCCAGCACGTATCCCAGCTCGGCCACCGTCAGAAGCGGGTTGGTCGGCACGATCGCGGCCCCGAGCCAGGCCGCTCCGAACCAGAGGTCGAAGAACTCGGGACAATTCCACAGATGCACGTGCACTCTGTCGCCGGGACCTATCCCGTGACGGGCCAGCGCACCGGCGGTCAAGGCCGCTCGCGTGGACATGGCCTCGTAGGAACGGTGCTGCACGCCACCATCGAGATCGTCGAACACGAGAAACGGAGCCGAGGGGTGCTCGGACGCTCGGCGCGAGAGGATCGAGACGATGGTGTCGGCTCCCGTGCTCAGCGCGTGCATGAAGATAGTCTCCTATCTCGTGACCGATCCCGCCGACCTCGACATCGCACAGACCGCTCGGACAATCGCGAGCGGTGAACTGTCGCCGGCCGAACTGACCAACGCCTGCCTCAGACGCATCGAGGAGCTCGAGCCCACAATCAAGGCATTCGTGACAATCGACGGTGAGGGGGCCCTGGATCAGGCCCGCCGGTTGACGGAAGAGCTGGCCCGGTCCGGCCCCCGTTCGGCGCTGCACGGAGTCCCCGTCGGCATCAAGGACCTCGTGGACGTCGAAGGACTGCCTACGACTGCATCTTCCCGGGTGCTCGAGGGCAACGTCGCATCATCCGACGCCCCGGTTGTCGCCGCATTGCGCTCGGCGGGCGCGGTCATCGTGGGAAAGACGAACACGCAGGAGTTCGCCTACGGCGTGGTGAGCGCGCCGACCCGCAACCCATGGGACACAAACCGCATCCCGGGAGGATCGAGCGGCGGCACCGCCGCTGCCATCTCCGCCGGAATGACGCTGGCCGGCGTCGGGACCGACACCGCCGGGTCGATACGAATCCCGTCCTCACTTTGCGGCATCAGTGGGCTCAAGCCGCGGCCCGACGTGATCCCGGTCGACGGCATCGTTCCGCTCGCACCGAGCCTCGATGCGTGCGGCCCGATGGCGCGCACGGTCGCGGACCTCCGCAGCCTGTTCGAGGCGTTGGATGGAGGGCTGGGCTCGGCACCCGAGGCGAGCGAGGTTCGCCTCGCGGTGCCGCGGAGTCCCGAAGTTGCCGGAGCTGACGCCGAGGTTCAGAGCGCGGTCGACGCCGCGGTGTCGATGCTGGTGGACGCGGGCCTGAGCCGCTCCGAAGTCGACCTGGAACCGTTCGCCGACTGGGACCGGCCGCGATCGATGCCGCTCATGCTCGAGGCGCTCGAGGTCCACAGGTCGAGGGGCTGGTATCCGGGGCGCGTCGACCGCTACACCGAGGAGACGCTAGGCTCACTGCGCTACGCAGAGCGGCTCACGCCCGAGAAGGCTGAGGCGATACGTGCTCCTCTGGCCCCTCTCGTCGAGAACCTGAAGGCGGTCTTCGAGGAGGCCGACGTTCTCGTGCTTCCGACCACCCAAACCACGGCTCCGACCGTGGACGAGTCCTCCGCCCGCGACGATGGTCACCGCACTCCCGTGGTCCGAGCTCTCACGCGGCTCTGCGGCCCGGTGAACGTCTGCCGGCTTGCTGCGATGAGCATTCCGTGCGGCTTCGATAGCGGGGGCCTCCCAATGGGGCTGCACCTCGTCGGCCGGGACGAAACGAGCCTGTT
Organism: Actinomycetota bacterium; assembly: GCA_050693895.1. GTDB lineage: Bacteria > Actinomycetota > CADDZG01 > CADDZG01 > WHSQ01 > WHSV01. The sequence goes on from JBOGWS010000082.1 coordinate 9,911, forward strand.
TGCCGTTGCGGAGCTCTATCAGTCCCTCACCGACTGGCACACGAAGCGCCCCAAGATGACGACCTAACTGTGGCACATCGCTCCAGCGCGCAACGCGTTTCTGCTGAACCATCCCCGGTCATCGATGGGAGCGATGTTGCGATGGATCACACTGACTGTGACAGCGACGTTCCTGGCGGGACTCGTCCTCGCCTAGCGGGTCCAATCGACGGCTGAGACGCCGTCGATTGCCCTAAGCTGCTCCGCGACATCCTCGATGTCCATGTCCTCCGATACCTCGACGTCCAGGATGAGCTGACGTTGCTGATTGGGCAGACCCACGGTCCTCATGCGGCGGAGGTTGACTCCACCGCCTTCGAGAGCCTCGTTTACTCGAGTGAGCCGGCCACTCGACTCTAGGTCGACTACGACCTTGAAGAGAGTCCGTCGCAGCGACCTCAGGACGACACGCTGAATCGGCCGGAGAAACAGCAGCGAGATAAGCGCCAGGGCGGTCGTCACCAGGGCCGGCGTCCAGAAACCGAGCGCAACGGCGACTCCGATCGACGCTGTCACCCAGATGCTCGCGGCGGTGGTGAGGCCTCGGATGTTGATCCCCTGTCGAAGAATCGCTCCCGCGCCGAGAAAACCGATGCCGGTCACGACCTGTGCCGCGACCCTGGTCGGATCGAACCGCACAACATCCGCGTCGACGAAAGCCGCCGTTCCATAGGCACCGGCCATCGTGAAGAGCGCCGCTCCCAGCGTCACCAGGATGTGCGTGCGAAATCCTGCGGGTTGCTCGTTGAACTCCCGCTCGAACCCGATCAGCCCGCCGAGAGCGGCGGCCGCGAGTAGCCGCAGTCCCATCTCCCACCACTCGAGCGTCGGTGCCACGTCTCTCCTGTCTCGTCCCGTCCCGCAGCCAGCATATGTAGGCTGGGGGCATGCCGTACCAGTGTCCGGTCTGCAAGCTCATCTTCCGGCTCGAGAACGAGTTGGAGCAACACCTCAAGGACGAGCATCCCGACTTTCGCCGGGACAAGGAGTACGAGAGCTAGTCGCCTTGCCCCGGCATCGAATGGTCCGCCAATCGGACTGTCTCGATCCTGTGGGCGCCGAGCTCCAGCTCTCGGGCGCCGACCGTCGCGAAACGTTTCTCGTTTTCGGGGTTCCAGACGCGCACGAGAAGTTCGCCGTCCCCTAGGTACACGGCGGAGAGCGCGGGGACGTCCAGCTCGAGCAGGCGTCCGCGCGCCGGCAGCGATCCCCCGGCTCGCACCGGCAACCGCATCGAGGGGGTCGAGAAGGTCTCGCTAAGGCGGACGAGATCTGTGGGCCCGGCTGAAGTCACTCCGAAACTGCGGACGGTACGTCCGATCAGCTGTGCCTCTGGTGTCGGGACATCGGGTCCGGCCGTCACCCTGCGCGCGGCCAGGGTCTCCCGGCTTATCGTGCCGACGCACCTAATGAGCGTGACCGCAATCCGGCTGGGAACCACCTCGTACTCGAAGACACCGTCGCCGAGGACACAGGTTCCTCCCGCAACGACGAAACCACGCGCGGGCCACTGTCGCGGGGGCGGTTCGCTGTCGCCGCCCTCGCCTATCGCGGGACGCCGGACTATCTCGAAGGGGGAACCGGCTCGAGTTTCGAGAGGTGACTCCTGCGTTGCGAACTCGACCTGAACCCTGTGATCGGGGCCCCGGTTGTCGATGGCGAAATGAAGTCGAAGGAAGTCCTCTGCCGGATGCCTCGTCGCTCGTACCTCCGCGGTGAAACCGTCGAACGACAACGTGGCGATCGCCCCCTCGGTCGTGATAGCCGTCGCGTAGCTCGGGGGGCCGGAGGGTTCGTAGGTGTAGAGGTCGCCGAGGTCCGTTTGGTCGACGAGTCGGAGTGACGCTGTGAGATCCTCGTGACCGAACGTCAGCCATTCGTCCTCGACAACCGGATGAACCTCGGTCGCGGAGACGGCCGGAGATGTGTCGACCGCCCATCCGAGAGGCGGCACGCCCTCACGCTCGAAGGGTGACAGGTTGAACACGAGGTCACCGTCGGCGTCGACCTCGCCGCGCAGCACATCGAAGGCCGCGTGGGCGACTCGGTTCGCAATCGCCCGGGCCGCGCGCGTCCGTTCGTCTACCGCTTGGGCGACCTCGTCGGTCGAGCAACCACAAACGGAGTCGTGCGCCCCGTTCAGGTGCAGCAGACACCAGGCCTCGGCAAGCTCCTCCGCCGGCCAATCGAACCCCGGGACCAACGCAGCCAGGGGTTCCGCGTATCGCTCGAGGATCAACTCGGCCCCCGCGCGCTCGACCTTCTGATGTGGCCGGACGGAATAGGTGTTCGGCAACAAGTTGGCGCGCGCCGCCGAACGAAGCTCGCCGACGACGGCGGGGGCACCGGCAACGGGACTGCGGCCGACCGAATCCCTAAGCGACGAGATCGCCACGTCGACGCCCTTCCCCCACGCATGTTCGACGAGGTCCGGAATCCGCGGGTTCAATTCCTCGTGGTCGTCTCCGGTCATGAGCATCAGGGCTTGGTCGTCGCGCAACCACGGATCGCTTCGGACGACCTCGCGGTGCAGGCGCTCGACGAAATCCTCGTCCGTTGGTTCCAGGCGCGCGCCCTGCGCGTAGCCGAAGGGCATGTAGGTCACCAACACCTCTGAGGAGTCGGGTGACCTCCAAAGAAACTCCCCGGTCTCCACGGGGGCGGGAACACCTCGCCACGTAACCGCCGTGTTGATGCCTGCGTTCGACAAGATCTGAGGAAGCTGACCGACGTGCCCGAACTGATCGGGTACGTAACCGATTCGCAACGCGCCTCCGAGGTCGTCCCCTCGGCGCAGACCGTCCTCGAGCGAGCGCACGATCGACTCACCCGAGACCAGGAACTCGTCGACAAGCGTGATCCACGGACCGCACGACAAGCGGCCCTCGGCGATCAGGGAGCGCAGCTCCTCGGCTCGTTCCGGCCGGCGCGCGAGGTAGTCGTCTACGAGCGCAACCTGACCGTCGAGGTGGAAGTGGATGAGCCTCGGATCGGACCGCATGGTGTCGAGCACGAGGTCGACCGTCGGCACCAGACGCTCAACGAAGGCCTCGAAGGGCAGATACCACTCACGGTCCCAATGCGTATGGAGAATCAGTCGAATCGGACGCATTGCGGGCAACTATGCAAGAAATCCGTACGAAATGCAGCATCGACTAGGTGAACTGGAACTTGGCCTGCTTTGGTGATCGAACTCGGTTCTTTCGCGCACCATGACCGGATAGCGACCAACATGGGCAAGAGAACCGAGCTCGTGGCCTCTGCGGATCCCGATCAGGTACGCGCACCCACCCATTCCGGCCCTTCGATGCCGGTTTTCGCCGAGATTGCGCCAATCCCGCCGGGGCGTGCGATCCGAACCAGTGGTGCGCAGACCCACCACCCCTGCGTGAGAGAGGGCGGGCCTCAGGGTCCGTCCTTTCTCACTTCTGCTCGAGTTGGCCGTCTGTCACACTTCTGCTGGCCGGACATCGCTACCGGAGTCTCAGCCGCTAGTCGGCCAGCGAGCGTGCGACATCCACGCTCGGGCCGATACCGATTCTCACCTCGTCACCCGAGCAGGTTATGACCGCGTCCTGCTCCCCGCCCTCTGCAACGAGGACGGCTCCACCCTCGGTGCTCTCGCTGTCGTCCTTGAACGATGCCGAGTACCACTCGGTGATCGACTCGCAGAGCCCGTCCGACCCCCGTCGCTGAGCGAGGGCGGCCCCGAGTGCGCTCCGGCCCCCGTCCGTCCACAGCTCTAGCTCGCCGCCGCCCCAGGCGCCGGCGGCCTGAAGCGGATCGGCGAGCGCCACCGTCGGGTCGCCCCCGGGGGCCTCGAACAACCACTTGAGCTCCGCTGCGCCGAATGAGCCCGACAGCGAGCTCGTCCATCCGGCCCCCGGCTCATTCGTACCAGCGGGGTCGATCGGCTCGGCGTCGGGGTCGTAGCGCTCGGGGAAGAGCACCTGGTCGCTCGATGCGGGAGGTTCGTCGTAGGCCTTGTCGACGGCCGGCCACCCGCCGTCGCGCTGAAGCGCGCAGACGAAACCGAGGCCGTCCAGGTACGGGAACTGAAGCTGCTGCTGAATGAAGTGCGGCATCGCCTCGAGGTCCTCCTGCAACTTCTGCAGCTGGGGAGAGCCCGACAGCATCGACAACTGGTCGGTGAGACTGAGATGCGCCAACGACCAGCGTTGCATCGTCAGCGTCGCGTCCCCCTCGACCACGGCGAGGGCCGCGAGGTCGGAGTCGGCGGTGGCGGGATTGGATCGCTCCGGGAGCGGAAGGTCGAGTGCCTGATCGGCAAGGGCGTGCTCGAGCTCGTGGGCGAGCGTCACCCTCTCGAGCGGCCCCACCTGCTCCTCGGCGAGGACCACGAGCTCCTCGGTCTCCGGAACGTAGAACCCGGCCACTTGGCTCTCGAGAACCTTCTTGCGGGTGCTGAACAGGTCGGTCTCACGGGGAATCGCGCCAAGCGCTTCGAGGACCCTGCCCTCGAGATCCGCATCCCGCTTCGAGTAGCCCTCCAGGAAGAGCTCGCCAACCCGCTTCTCGAGCTGCGCCTTGGTGAGGAAGTACGCGTCCAGCGGCTTGTCGTATCGAAGCTCTCGGATTTTCTCGACCTGCTTCGAGATGGACCCAACGAGTTTGCGCGGGCTCTTTTGGCGGGCGGGCGAACCTCCGCCGAACAGGTCCTCGAGATCATCGCTCCCGCCTCCCCCAAAAAAGTCGCCGAGCCCTCCCCCGCTCCCCGAGGCGAGGCACTCGAGGAGGTCAGAATTCGAGCCCCCCAGGAGGTCGCCCCCGCCACCGAGGTCGCCCAGAAGGTCGTCGAGGTCGCCTTCGCCGCCACCGAGGTCGCCGAGGATGTCGTCGAGGGGGTTCGCAGGGTCATCCTGCTCATTCGCTTGAGCTCGCTCTTGTTCGTCGAGGCGATCCTGAAGGTCGTTGGTGCGCTGGTAGCCCACGAAGGCAAAGACGCTCACGGCTATGAGCGCAATCGCGAGAAGCCCCACCGCCACCTTGACTCCGGAGCCGCCAAAACGCTTGGGGGGCTCAGAAGGAGGGGGAGGAGGCGGAGGTGGACCCGAGGACCGAGGCTCCTCCATCCAGTACGGTTTTTGTCCCATTCCGGGACAAGGCTACCCGTGACCCGGGTAAAGGGCGCGTAAGGACGCGGGCCCGAGTATCTAGCTTGCTTTGCGCTGACCGCGAATGACGAGAGAGTCGAGCAGCTTCGTGGCCGACTCGGCGATCTCGTCGACCGCCTCGTTGAACACAGCCTCGTTGTGGCTCGCCGGCTTGGTGAAACCGCTCACCTTTCGTACGAACTGCAGCGCGGCCGCTCGAATCTCTTCGTCGCTTGCGGGGGTGGCTCCGTCGCGGAGCGTCTTGATGCTTCGGCACATGGCCACAGAGTAACCATTCTCGAGGAATGCGCCTCCATGCCTGGTGCCGTTGGCACGATAGTCACGAGGGCCTGGAAATGAAGGTTTTTTTAATCAATTCCTCATCGGCCCCTCAGACAAAGACCTCATGCTGTGCCCATGCCCCTTCACAAGCAGCTCATCATTGCGCTCGTCACCGGCCTCGTGGTCGGCGCCGTGATGATGGTGCTGCTCGATGGCCCGGCGAACGCGGGCGTGGCCCTCGGGCAGGGGGCTCCACTCGGATAGAGGCCCCGGTAGGACTTTCGAGCCACACTTGGGATCATGAAATGGCGGCGGCGGCTTCGCGCAGGACTGCCCCTCTCGGGTCTGCGAGGGCGTCTCCTGTTGCGCTACGTTGCGCTTTTGGCGGTGGCCACCGTCGCCTCGGTCATCCTCGTACGGGCGATCGTCTTCGAACGCGTCCAGGAACGCATCCAGGGAAGCCTCAACCAGGAGGTCCAGGAGCTGAAGGTCTTCATCGAGAGAGACCGGCCGCTGCCCGGCGAGTCACCCGAGGAACGAGCGCACCGCATCTTCGACGACTTCCTGCAAAGCGACATTCCCGAACGAGGTGAGGTTTCACTTACCTTCATCGACGGAGTACCGGCGTCCCGCTCCCGCGAGTTGGCGAGTTCATATCGCCTCGACCTGGATCCCGAGCTCGTGGAATTGTGGGGTGGACTCACCGAATCGACTCGCGGGACGGTCGAGACGCCGGCCGGTCCCGTCGACTTCGTTGGGGTTCCCGTGCTGACCGACCCCAATCTCGATGCGACCTTCGTGGTTGCCATCTTCAGGGCGATCGAAGATCAGGAAGTCGATCAGGTGACGCTGGCCGCACTGGGAGTTGGGTTGATCGTCCTGGTCATCGGCGCTGTGCTCGCCGCCAGGATCGCTCGCCGCGCTCTGGTTCCAGTCGAAGCGGTCACGCACACCGCTCGTTCGATCTCTGATACCGACTTGTCCCAGAGAATCGAGGTCGTGGGTAACGACGAGATCGCACGACTTGCGCACACGTTCAACGCGATGCTGGACCGATTGGAGCACGCCTTCAATGCGCAGCGAGAGTTCATCAACGACGCCGGGCACGAACTCCGGACCCCGATCACGATAGTCACCGGTCACCTTGACGTGCTCGACGATGATCCCGAAGAGCGCGCAAGGACCGTGGCTCTCCTCATGGACGAACTCGAACGCATGGCCCGCATGGTCGACGACCTTCTCGTCCTGACCGTGGCCGACCGACCCGATTTTCTCTCCCTTCAGACGGTTGATGTTGCGGCCTTGACGGAGGAACTCAGCAGGAAGATGCGGGCGCTTGCCAAGAGACGCTGGACGATGGATGAGAGTGGGCGGGGATGGATCGTCGGCGATCGTCAGCGGTTGACCCAGGCGATCATGCAGCTCATCCAGAACGCCGCGGACCATACCGAGGAGAGCGACGAGATCGCGCTCGGTTCGTCGATCGACGAAGAGCGGGTTCGATTCTGGGTTCGTGATGAAGGAGCCGGGGTGGTTCCGGAGGATCGTGCGCGCATCTTCGAACGATTCGCAAGGGGCCAGGGATCGTCGGGGCGCTCCGAGGGTGCGGGGCTCGGCCTCGCCATCGTGAAGGTGATCGCGGAGGCTCACCACGGGCACGTGACGCTCGACACCGAGCCGGGGAAGGGGTCCAAGTTCACCATCGAGATGCCCCTGGATCAACCGGCCGACCAGCTCAAGACGAAGGCGCAACGATGACAAGCGTGCTCGTCGTCGAGGACGAGTCGCAGATCGCTGCATTCATCGAGAAGGGGCTGAGGACGGCCGGGTTCGAACCGTTGATCGCGCGCGGGGGCCGAGCCGCTCTCGAAGCAGCTCGGGCAGAAGCCTTTGATCTGGTGATACTCGATCTGGGCCTGCCGGACTTTGACGGCCTCACTGTCTTGCGTTCACTGCGCGAGATGGACCGGACGACCCCCGTGATCATCCTGACCGCGCGCGATGGCGCGGCGGAGACCGTTGAGGGACTGGACGCGGGGGCCGATGACTACATCACCAAACCCTTCCGCCTCGAGGTCCTACTCGCGCGTATGCGAGCTCGACTCCGCGAAGACGCGTCGCGCGACAGCCATTTGATCAAGGTTCGCAACGCAGCCCTCGACCTTCGCACGCGCCGGGCTTATCTGGACGACGAAATCGTCGATCTGACCCCTCGCGAGTTCGCCGTGACCGAGACATTCTTCCGGCACCCGGGCGAGGTCCTCAGTCGCGAGCAGATCCTGAATGCGGTGTGGGGATACTTCCACGATCCGGGCTCGAACCTGATCGACGTCTATGTCGGTTCGCTGCGAAAGAAGTTGGGCGACGAGCTGATCGAAACGGTCCGCGGGCAGGGCTACCGCTTGCGGATCTGATAGGCATTCGATCTCTCGGTGACGAGGTCGTGACGGTTGGGTGATGGCCACAGATCAATCTTGGTGCGGGCATCAGATCAAGTTCTTGGGTGACATATCCCCGACCCTGGAGGTACACCTTCATGTCTCACGGCCATGCCGCGCTCGGCGAATCCACACCTCAGTCGATCTTCTACGAGCAGGGTCGGTTCGGCCGGCTGTTCCCGACGCTGCCGCCGTTCGCGGCCGATACGAAACTGATGCGGGACGCGCTCGAAGAGCTCGGCGCCAAGGGAGGTCCGATGGATGCGCGCGACGACCTGTCCGACCCGATCGCCCTCATCGCCGACCCCAGCAAGAGCGTCCACAACCCGGACAACCCCACGATGACGGCTGGCTTCACCTTCCTGGGTCAGTTTCTCGATCACGACATGACATTCGATCCAACGTCGAGTCTGGCTCGCCAGCAGGATCCGGAGTCAATCCGGAACTTTCGTATTCCCTCCCTCGACCTCGACAACGTCTACGGAGGTGGGCCCGGCGCCTCGCCTCACCTGTACGACGCCACCACCGACGAAGGGCGGACCACTCTCTTGGTCGAAAGGATCCAGGGATCGAAGGCCATGTCGATCGACGGCAAGTTTCGCTTCGATCTCCCACGCAACAGTCAAAAGACCGCGCTCATCGGCGATCCCCGAAACGACGAGAACCTCATCGTGTCCCAGCTACACCTGGCCTTGCTCCGCTTTCACAACAAGGTGGTCGAAGACGTGAAGTCAGAGCTGGGTTCGGGTCACACTCTCGGTGAGATCTTCTTCGAAGCGCAGCGCGTGGTTCGCTGGCACTACCAGTGGCTCGTTACCCACGAGTTCCTGGTCAAGACCGTCGGTCAAGATCTGGTCGATGACGTGCTGGACAACGGACTCGAGCACTTCAAGTGGCGGAACGACCCCTACATGCCAGTCGAGTTCTCGGTAGCCGCCTATCGGTTCGGTCACTCGCAGGTGCGGCCGAGTTACCGGGCCAACTTCGGAACCAGCGCCACCAACGCGGCCGAGCAGTTCTTTGCTTTGATTTTCGACCCCGGAGCAACCGATCCGAACGATCCGGCCGACCTAAGGGGAGGAAAACGAGCGCCCCGCCGGTTCATCGACTGGCAGACGTTCTTCGATTTCGGCGACGGCAGGTCGCGACGCAACAAGAAGATTGACACAACACTGTCGACCGTCTTATTCGGTCTGATGGGTCAGCCACAGGACGAGCCGAGATCACTGGCAACTCGGAATCTGATTCGCAGCCTCACGATGAAGGTCCCTTCGGGGCAGCGCGTAGCGAAGGCCATGCAGCTTCCCGTTCTGGCGGCGGCGGACCTCGACGACCTCGAGTCCTTCAACCTCCAAGCCCGCACTCCGTTGTGGTTCTACGTTCTGCGTGAGGCAGACGTCATGGAGAACGGCGAACGCCTCGGGCCGGTTGGCGGGCGAATCGTCGCCGAGGTGATCATCGGCCTGCTCCGGGGCGATCCGCACTCCTACCTGCGACAGGACCCCGACTGGACGCCGACCTACGGATCGAATCAATCGTTCAACACGGTCGACTTGCTCGAGACCGCCGGCGTCGTGGCCGAGCTTGCCTGATCCAGCTCGAAGTCGGGGGCCGGACGGTGGAACGTCCGAGGCCTTGTAAGGGCCGAACCGATGTGGCGGTCACTCTCAGGAGATTTGACCTCGCTGAACGACGGATTTTCTTCCCCAGTTCGATTGGCAGCGGGCACGGCGGGGCTGCTCCGCGGAGCGCAGCGTAGTGGAGCTGCCGGGAATCGAACCCGGGTGGAAGCAGCGGAGCGGCGACCCGGGTGAGATAAGGCTCGGGCCTCGGGCGGGGCTGCTCCGCGGAGCGCAGCGTAGTGGAGCTGCCGGGAATCGAACCCGGGTCCCTCGACCCCGTGATAGGTCTTCTACGAGCGTAGTTTGCGGTCTGATTTCGGATACCGGCCGGCCCGCAAACGGCGGCGGCCGGCACCTAGTTCAGCTTAGGAGTCCCGCTCCAGAGGCGCCGAACGGGCCCGGAGCGGCGAGTCTGCTAGACGACGCCGGATCCCGAAGACGCAGACGATCTTCGGGCCGACGGCCATCAATTAAGGGATGGCAACCGTGCTTTACGCAGCGGCAGTTATAAGTTTCCGGGAGAGATTCTCGAGACCACCCGGAATTCTCGGCTCGCTTCTCCTATCTCGGTCCAGTCAAGGTCGAATCCAGTTCAGCCCCTCGATGGACGAAGGCGGCCGAAGTCCGCCCGTTGTCAACGTCCTGAGTGAGATTCTCGCACAGCGGTGCGTCACCCTCATAAGTAGCAACGTCCCCACCGGGCTTGGGCTTCCGGTTTCTTTGTGCGAGAGAGCCCGTTTGGTGAGAGTCCCGCCAAGAGCCTACTTGGGGTCTAGGTCCAGGGCGCAGGAGTTGATGCAGTAGCGCTTCCCATCCGGGCCGGGGCCGTCGTCGAAGACGTGGCCCAGGTGGCCACCGCAGCGGGCGCAGAGAACCTCGGTGCGGACCATCCCGTGGCTCGAATCGGTCTCGAGCCTGACGTTGTTGGCAACCTTGGGGTCGGTGAAGCTCGGCCATCCGGTGCCCGAGTCGAACTTGGTGTCCGAGTCGAACAGCTCGGCGCCGCAACCGGCGCAACGATAGACACCGTCGTCCTTCACGTTGACGTACTTGCCGGTGAAGGGACGCTCCGTCGCCTTGTTGCGAAGCACCTCGTATTGGTCGGGCGACAGCTCCTCGCGCCACTCCTGCTCGGTCTTGGTTATCTGCTCGGACATGGTTGACCTCCTGTTTGATGTCGCACGTCCATTGTCCGACTTTCGCCGGGCTAAGCGCTAGCGGCGGCGGCCGAGCTGCCGTTGCATGGAGCGGTCCGCGTCGCGCCTCGCCTGGTCCTGGCGCTTGTCGTAGAGTCTCTTGCCGCGCCCCACCGCGAGCTCGACCTTTACGAGTCCATGCTTGAAGTACATGCGCAGCGGGATGAGCGTGCGGCCTTCCCGATTCACCTTGATTGCAAGGCGTTCGATCTCGTCCGCCCTGAGGAGGAGTTTGCGCGGCCGCACGGGCTCGTGGTTGTTGACGTTCCCATGGCTGTAGGGGCTGATGTGGCACTGAAGGAGCCAAGCCTCTCCGTTGCCGTCGATCGTCGCGTAGGCCTCGGACATGTTCACGCGGCCTTCGCGGCACGATTTCACCTCGGTTCCGACAAGGACGATGCCGGCCTCGACGATGTCTTCAATCTCGTAGTTGTGGCGCGCCTTGCGGTTCTGCGCAATGAGCTTGGTGCCGGACCTTGCCGGCGCTTTGGACTTGGCCACCGCCAACCTCTAACCGTGGGCGCCGTCGGCCGAGATGATGATCCCCTGCAGGATCTCCTTGGCGCGCTCCTTCTGAGTGGCGGGGTCGGAGTCGACCTCGATGTCGGGCTCGATCCCGGACCCGTTGATCCTTCTGCCCTCGGGGGTGAAGTAGGCCCCGATGGTCAGCTTCAGAGCGGAGGCATCGGACAGCGGCAGCACTTCCTGAACCGAGCCCTTTCCATAGGTACTCGTTCCAACGACCACGGCTCGATTGGTGTCCTGAAGGGCCCCCGTGACGATCTCGGAGGCGCTCGCGGTCCCCTCGTTGACGAGTACGACGAGCGGTACATCCTCGAACGCCTCGCCCTCGGCGTCGTAGCTAACCTCGGGTTCCGACCGCTCCCTGTAGGAAACGACCTCTCCCTCTTCGATGAAAACGCTGGCGACGCTGACGCCCTCGCTGAACAGGCCCCCGCCGTTGTCCCTCAGGTCTAGGATGATCCCCTCGGCCCCCGATTGAGTCAGCTCGGCGACCTCGCTGCGAAGTTGCTCCCCCGCCCCTCTCGAGAACCCGAAGAGCCGCACGTAGCCCAGACCTTCGGCAGTGCGATTGGCGATCAGGTTCGGAAGCTCGATCGTCTCACGGGTGATGTCGAAGCTCACCTGCTCGCCTCCCCGGTCGATGCCGAGACTGACCTCTGTGCCCTCTTTGCCCTTTATGCGGTTTACGGCCTGATCGCTGTTGAGCGACCCAACCGGCTCGCCGTCGATCGACTCGATGACGTCGCCCTCGCTCAGACCGACTTGTTGCGCCGGGGTCGATGGAATGACCGAGACGATCTCGAGGCGACCACCGCGATCCTTGAGCCAGACGCCGATGCCGGAGAACTGCCCGGTCGTGACCTCCTGGAACGAGCGGTATTCCTTGGGTGAGTAGAAGAGTGCGAAGTCGTCGCCCGCGTCCTTGACCGACTTGGCCATGCCTTCGATCGCACCCCGCACGAGCTCTTCATCGCTCGGAGGATCGACCGCCTCGCTCCTGATCTTCGAGTAGACGTCTTCGATCAATGAGAGGTCGCCGGCCTCGCTGTCCTCGCCGACGAAGATCTGTCTGTCTCCACCCGCAACCGAATAGCCGAAGGAGAACGCGCCGAGCGCGACAACGGCCGCGGAGAGCACCGCGATAAGGACCTTCTGCCAGCGTTCCATGATCGTTAAGGGTAGTGCGTCTCGACGCTACTGGAGGTAGGGCATCGGATCCACGGGCGACCCGCCGATCCTGACCTCGAAGTGGAGGTGTGGCCCCGTGCAGTATCCGGTGCAGCCCACGCTTCCGATGGTCTGCCCCCTGCTGACGGTCGACCCCACACTCACGCTGAAGCCCGAAAGGTGATTATAGGTCGTGCCCACCCCGCCGCCGTGGTCGACGACGATGGCGTTCCCGTACCCGCTCATGGTGCCGGCGAAAACCACCTGGCCACCGCTCGCAGCGAAGACCCCCGAGCCGTAGGCGGCCCCGATGTCGATGCCGCTATGGAGCCTGGAATCGCCGAAGATCGGGTGCGTCCGGTAGCCGTAGGGAGAGGTCATGGGCCCGTTCGCCGGCCAGACGAACTGACCGCCCGTGTATGTCGGACTGCCTCCGCCGCCCCCGGTGCTGGGACTGGGGCTGGAGGCTCGGGCGAGCAGGGCCTGGATGTCCTGGGAGTCCTGCTGGAGCTGGTCATCGAGCTCTTCGAGCTCGGACTTCTTGGCAAGCTGCCCGCGCAGGACGTCTTCCTTCTCGGCGATGACCGCGTTCTGCACGTCGAGCATCTGCTGCTTCTCGATCTGAACTGCGGCGAGGTCCGACCGATCTTTCTCGAGCTGGAGCTTGGCTTCGGCGATCCGCTCCTTCTCTTCGGCGACCTGCTCACGCCGAGCATCGGTTTCGGAGTTGAGGCGCTCGATCTCGCTGACGAGATCGCTATCGAGCTGCACCGTGGTCTCGTAGTACTCGTAGCGGTCGGAGAGCTCCGAGAAGGTGTCCGAAGAGAGGATGCCCTCGACGTACGCCCCGGGCCCCGCCTTGTAGGTTTCGACGGCTCGCTCGGTCAGCGAGTCCGTGCTCGCGACCAGGTCCGCTTGGATGTCGAGCAGCTGCTCGGTCAGTGTGGAGAAGCGTTGCTGCGCAAGTTCGAGCTTGGCCCGCACATCGGAGATGCGCCCGTCGAGCAACGCGATCTTCGCGTTGAGCTCGTTGAGCACTCCCTGCAACGACTCCGCCTCGGCGTCGAGGACCGAGATCGAGCCCTCGAGCGTGTCGGCCTTCTTGTCGGTGCTCTCGATCCGATTCTGGATTCGCTCGCGCCGGCTATCGATCTCGTTCAGTCGGTCCTGAGGATCGGCCGCCGCGGGGACGGTAATGGCCGCGAGACAAAGTACGAGTGTCGCCACGACGCCCGCGAGTCGAAAGCCCTGGTGGTGCAACTGCCTATGTCTGGTTCTCATATGTAAAGGGCCGCGTTCCGGCCAGCTGACGAGTTTACAGCTTCAACAGTAACCACAGGAATCACAAAAAGGGGGAAATTCACTCTCTTGGAATCGGCCCCCAGAGGGGGCTTCTTGAGCCCTGGAGGCGCCTAATCAGGCCTCGAGGAAGCGGCGCAGGGCCAAACCGGAGCCGATAAGGCCGATTCCGCAGCCCACTGCGAAAAGTATCCCCAGAACCGAGACGATCTCGCCGGTCGAGAAGCTGAAGACGGGTCCCAAGAAGGTGATCTGCTCGCCCAGGTTCTTGAACACCGCCCACTGCGCCCCGACCACGATCAGACTGGCGATGATTGCGCCCACGAAGGCCGCGAAAACCCCCTCGAACAAGAACGGGATCCGGATGAACCAGTTGGTCGCTCCCACCAGCTTCATGATCCCGATCTCGTCACGACGAGCGTAGATTGCGAGGCGAATCGTGTTCGCGATGAGGGCCGCGGCCGCCACCAACAGAATGATGGACATCGCAAACGTGATCGTGCGCAGAAGCGAGTTGACCTGAAGCAAGCGCCTCAGAACGAGACCGCCGTCGCGTACATCGTCGACACCTGGCGCCCCGTCGATCGCCCCCTTCACCTGATCGGCGTACGCGGCGTCTGTGAGCTTGATGCGCAGCGATGCGGGAAGTGAGTCCTCGGGCAGGTTCTCGTAAAACTGCGGCTGGTCTTCGTAGATCTTCTTGTACTCCTCGAAGGCCTGTTCCTTGGAGACGAAGAACACCTGTTCGACCTCGGGCATCGCCTCGACGTCTCGAGTGATGTCTTCAATTTCACTCGGTTGCGCGTCGTCCCTGAAGTAGGCCGAAACCTCGACCTTTGCTTCCCACGACAACGTGACGTTGTTCACGACCATGCCGAGGATCTGTACGCCGCCCAGGAGAAGCAGCGAAATCGCAACGGTGGAGATGGCTGCGACGGTCATCAGCAGATTGCGCTTGAGGTTGGTAATGGTCTCCGAGAGGAAGTAACCGACTTTCATGTGCCCACTCCGTAAATCCCGCGCGACTGGTCACGCACGACGTTTCCACCCTCGAGCTCGATGACTCGACGGCGCATCGAGTCGACGATGGCGTGGTCGTGGGTCGCCATGACGACGGTCGTCCCAGTCCGGTTGATCCGATCGAGCAGACGCATGATGCCAACCGATGTCGCCGGGTCGAGGTTTCCCGTCGGCTCGTCGGCGAGCAGAATGAGCGGCCGGTTTACGAACGCCCGAGCGATTGAAACTCGCTGCTGCTCACCACCCGAGAGCTCGTCGGGGAATCGGTCGAGCTTCTCGCCGAGACCGACTAGCTCGAGGATCTGTGGAACCTGCCGGCGCACGACGGTGCGGGGACGTCCGATGACCTCGAGGGCGAAGCCGACGTTTTCGTACACCGTCTTGTTCGGAAGCAGCTTGAAGTCTTGGAATACACAGCCGACGTTTCGTCTGAGATAGGGAACGCGCCAGCGCGGAAGGCTCGCCAGGTTCTTGCCGGCCACGTAGATGCTGCCCGCGGTCGGCTCCTCTTCCTTGTTCAGCATCTTGATCATGGTTGACTTGCCGGAACCCGACGGGCCCACGACGAATACGAACTCGCCCTTTTCAATATCCATCGAGATGCCGTTAACGGCGGGCGTTCCGCCCTTGTACACCTTTGTGACGTCGACTGTCTTGATCATGGTTTCCTCAGGTTAGCTAATGGGGTCGCGGCCGGCGCGAGTCGATCGAAATAGCGTCGGGGGTGGTCTTCGCCGTGGATGTCCTCGTACTCATTCCAGGCGTTCTCGTAGTACAGGTTCCCACGTTTGGAGATTTCGTCACACGCTTGGCTTGTTAAACCTAGGGTACGCAGCCTCTTCGTGAGCGAAATGAGCGAGAACGTCCGCACTTCATAGGGATTGATCAGGAGGTTGGGGGGCGTTTCATCGGGCGCGATCGCGTACCTTCGGTCGGGCGCGGCCACGATCCGGCAGGCCGACTCGAGCAGGCGGAAGATCGTGGACTCCACGCGCTCGAGGTTGCTGCGGTCGCGCACGCCCGCCTCCATCAAGGCCCGAACCCCGAAGTTGACATGACGTGACTCGTCGCGGGCCACGGCCGTGAAGCCGGTGTAGAAGCCGGGCAGGATTCCCATCTCGCGTATCAGCCCGAGAAGGTACTTCTGGCCCGTCAGGGCGAGCATGCCCTCGACGACCAGGTGGTAGATGGTGATGCCCTCGACCCATGCTCCGTAATCGCGCGGGTTCTTGCGTACTCGCTCCGTGGCCTCCACCAGATCGGCGTCGAAGATCACACGGAAGGCGTCGACGGTTCGGTCCCTCAGGCTCGCCAGAGCCTCGGGCAGGCCGCCTTCGATACCGACGACCTCCTTGAAGAAACGAGAGAAGAAGACCGAGTGTCGTGCTTCGTCGACCAACTGCGTCGACAGAAAGATGCGGGAGGGTTCATCGGGGGCCGCGTGCACGAGCGGTGACAGCGTGTCGGTCACGGCCTGCTCGCCGATGAAGAAGAGAGTGAACGTCTGTTGGAGCTCCGTTCGAACGCCATCGAGTCCCAGAGCCAGGCCCTCCCAGTGAGCGCGGTCTTCGGAGAAGTCGAGGACCTGCGTCGACCAGTTCTGGTTCTCCCAGCGGTTGTAGAGATCGAGCGGCGTCGGTCTCGACTGCAAAAGGTAGTCCATCTGGACGTAAACGTCGTCGATATGGACGTCCCGCAACTCACCGAGAGTTGCCCGCTCGACTCGCTCTGCAGTCGTTCGCATGGAATCGGTCATAGAGAAAATTGTGGCAGCTTCCAGGGGAATTGTCTTGCTTCGCTCATGAGGCCTCCCGTTACACCACTTAGTCTTCGGCAGCTCCCGCCTTGCGCCTTAGCTCGGCTTCCACGAATCTGTCGAGATCTCCGTCGAGCACGGCCTGGACGTTGCCCATCTCCACAGAGGTGCGATGGTCCTTCACCATCTGGTACGGGTGCATCACGTAAGAGCGAATCTGCGAACCGAAACCGATGTCGCGTTTCTCTCCCCGAATGGCGTTCACCTCCGCCTCCCGCTTCTGGCGTTCGAGGGCAACAAGGCGCGATTTGAGAATACGCATCGCGACGGCGCGATTCTGCATTTGGGATCGCTCGTTCTGAACCGCAACCACGGTGTTCGTCGGTATGTGCGTGATGCGCACGGCGGAATCCGTGACGTTCACGTGCTGGCCCCCGGCCCCGGACGAGCGATAGGTGTCGATGCGCAGTTCATCGGGATTGATCTCGACGTCGAAGTCCTCTTCTATTTCCGGCGTCACGTCCACCGAGGCGAAGGACGTGTGTCGCCTCTTGGCCGAATCGAATGGTGAGATGCGCACGAGTCTGTGAACGCCTCGCTCGGTCGAGGCCAGACCATAGGCGTGGCGTCCCTCCACCGTGACGGTCGCACTCTTGACGCCGGCTTCTTCGCCCTCGGTCAGCTCGACCAGTTTGTGCTTGAAACCGCGTTTGTCGAACCAGCGTTGATACATGCGCAACAACATCTCGGCCCAGTCCTGGGAGTCGGTACCGCCCTCACCGGCATGCACCTCGAAAATCGCCGGGTAATCGGCGAACTCGTCGCCCAACAACGCAACGACTTCGAGAACTGCGATGTCCGACTCCATCTCCTCGACGTCGCGCTCGACCTCGCCGATCGACTCCTCGTCCGATTCCCCTTCTGCCAGCTCCAGAAGAACGAGCGCGTCGGATGTCCGCTGAACCAGTTGCTCGTACGAGTTGACGTCGTCGGACAGCCGCGCAATCTCGGACATCGCTTTCTTTGCGGAGCTGGTGTCGTCCCAGAATTCGGGAGCTTCGCTGCTTCTTCTCAGGTCCTCAGCGCGCGCTCGTTTCGCGTCGACGTCAAAGGTACTCCTTGATTTGTTCGAGCTTCTTGGTAATGGCTATCAGGCGTTCACTTGCGTCGTCCATATTGCCCGTGAGGGTACCTCCACCAGCCGGTCCCCAGTTCCTTCGCGTGCGGCCAATGGGGCCGAAACGTCGTCGTCCCGACCCCAGGCCCGCGATGGTTAGAGTCCAGCGCGCTCCGCTGCTTCATGGCCCCCAACTATAGGAAGCGTCACTCTGCTCAGCTTCGTGGATAGCTCGATGTTGGCCTCGGTCTGGTCGGCGACACTCCCGTAGCTCGGATAGCTCGCCACGACGATCACTCCAAGCCGGTGACCAGGCTTGAATACGTAGTCCTCGGGCAACAGCGGAAAGTCGAAGTTGTAGTCCTCGAAATGGACCAGAGGCTCGGGGTCCATATACGAGTAACGGTTGAGCCCATCGAGGATCCCCTTGGTCACTACCTCGCGCTCATCGGTGACGACGCGCTTCTCGGTCTGCCGGTAACAGGGATCGTCGCTTGCGCTCGACTCGCCCCAGCAGTCCTCCGTCTCGAGGGTCCTAATGCCTTCGCCGCTGAACCTGTGGGCAACGCGCGTGTCGGTGCCGTAGTCGACCAGGATGGCGCCGAGGTTGGTGTCAGTTTGGTCGGCGGAGCCTCGCAACCTCACCACGGGTGTGCCGGTGAATTGCAGTGATTGATCGAGCGGCTCCGAGAGAAAGGCAAGCCGGTGGGGCTTGAGGATGCTCTCGTCGCTCACCATTGTCGTTTCGTTCTGGTTGGGGTTGTCCTGGAAGGAACGCGTCGTGGGTTTGCCTCCAGCGGGAGTCAGCCCGACACCTCCCGCGCCGTTCGGATCACCAGGACGCAGCCATATGTGGGTGTCATCGGCGGCGGGAAGCGGCCACGATTCGTATGTCGCCCACACGTCTGCCTCGCGCTCGACGTCCGCTATTGGCTCATCCATGATCCCGTTGGGCACACCCTGCAGCCAGTAGTCGAACCAGCGGTGCAGGGTGCCCACCCATTCCTCGCGCCGGAAATCAAAGGGATCCACGTGCCCCGTCTGAGTGAGCCAAAGCTTGCGCGGCACATCGTTGGCTGCGAGGCCATCCCACCACTTGCTGAAGTGATCGGGCTTGACATTGTTGTCGTTGATTCCATGGACGACGAACACGCTCGCCTCGACGCTTCCGACATGCGGGTTGTAGTCGCGCTCCGCCCAGAAGTCAGTGTAGTCACCGTGATCGTCTCCGTCGTTGGCGCTCATCTGGTCGCGAACCGGCTCGCAATGGTCGCGTCGATCCTCGTCGGTCACAGTGCGGGAGAGACCTGCCGCGTAGTCGTTGTTGCGCGTCCTGATTCCGCTGCTGCGCGTGTAGTCGTACCAGCTCGAGATGGCAGAGATCGGAACGATCGTGGTCAGACCTTCGACGCCTGTTGCCGCGGTGGCGTTGGCCAGTGTCCCGTCGTACGACTTGCCGATCATTCCTGCTTTGCCGTTGTCCCACGTGGCGGTCACCACGTCCCCGGCCGCGTTGTAGGCGGACGCACGGCCGTTTAGCCAGTCGACGGCCACCTTCGCGCTCAGGTTGTCTTCTGTGCCACCCGTCACGGGGCATCCCGTGGAGTTGGCCGTCCCCACCATGTCGAGGAGGACCACGGCGTAGCCGCGCGGCACGAAGTAATTGTCGTAAAACAGCGGCCAGCGGTCGAGAAGCCCATCACCGTCGGTGTCCTGTTTGCGCTCCGACTCGTTGCCGCGACCGAGCGTCGAGTAATACGGGCTCGCATCCATGACGACGGGCACCTTCAAACCCTGCTCCGTCGCTTGGGGCCGCATGATGTCGAGAGCGATGCGATCGTTAACGCCGTCGGAGTCGGAGTCGAAGTTCGACTCGACCCACACACGTTCTCTGATGGCGTCCCCGTAACCGAAGACGGGCTGCGTGACACCGTCCTCCACGACGATCGTCGGAGACTGTTGTCGAGCTACGGCAGTCGCGGGGACTGCGAGCGTGCTCAAACCAATGACGAACGCGGCGATTGCGCGCGTCGATCGACCTCTCATGGCTTCCCCCAGATGTCGTCATTCGCTGCCACCGTCAAACGAGGGGAGCCTACTAGCACGTCACTTGAAAGGAAAGGCTCTTGCCGAACGCGGCTAGAGCGGGTCGGCCCCCGGGCGGCCGTGGCACTGCTTGTACTTCTTGCCCGAACCGCAGGGACAGGGTGCGTTTCGCGGGATCTTCTCGGAGCGAGCTTGGGTGAAGGCCGATTCCTCCGCCCCCGGACCGGACTCCTGCTCGTCATCGCCTCCCGTCGCAGGCGCCGCGGCACCGGTCGTGATGGGGACCCGGCGACGCTCCTGGCGCGTACGGGCGGGCTGGCGCTCGGTTCTCTGGACCGTCTCGACGTGAAACATGTAACGAGCGAAGTCGGCCTTGATGGCCTCCTGCATCCCGCCGAACATGTCGTACCCCTCACGCTGGTACTCGACGAGGGGGTCCTTCTGCGCCATGGCCCGCAGCCCGATGCCCTCCTGGAGATAGTCCATCTCGTAGAGGTGCTCGCGCCAGCGATTGTCGATAACGTTGAGTAGAAC
This sequence comes from Actinomycetota bacterium, assembly GCA_050693895.1. Taxonomy (GTDB): domain Bacteria; phylum Actinomycetota; class CADDZG01; order CADDZG01; family WHSQ01; genus WHSV01. Next base: position 30,066 of record JBOGWS010000082.1, read on the forward strand.
GAGACGCTCGATGTTGCGCATCTGCTCTGGCCCGATCTCCTCCTCGCGCTTGGCATAGAACTCGAGCGCGTCGGCGAGGAATCGCTCTCGCACTTCGTCCTGGTCGGCGTTGGTCGTGTCGAAATCCTCGGGGGTGAGCGTCGTGGGCCACACCTCGCGCGCGCCGGCAAAGAGCTGCTCCCAATCCCATTCGTCGGCCAGGACGTCGGGATTCGTGTTCTGATCGACGATCCCCTCGACCACATCGGTCACGAGCTCGAGGGCGGTGTCTCGGAAGTCTTCGCCCTCGAGAATGCTGCGTCGCTCGCTATAGATGACCTTGCGCTGCTTGTCCATGACCTCGTCGTACTTGAGGACGTTCTTACGAATCTCGAAGTTCTGGGACTCGACCTGCGTCTGAGCCCGCTCGATGGCCTTGCTGACCATCTTTGCCTCGATGGGAATGTCGTCGGGAATCTTGAGGCGCTCCATCACCCCCGCGATCCGATCGGACGCGAACAGCCTCATGAGGTCATCTTCGAGGCTTAGATAGAAACGGCTCTCGCCGGGATCGCCCTGACGTCCCGACCGACCTCGCAACTGGTTGTCGATGCGGCGAGAGTCGTGACGCTCTGTGCCCAGGACGTACAGTCCATCGGCTTTGAGCACTTCCTCGCGCTCGGCCGCGGTCTGCTTGCGGAACTTATCGAAGAGTGGGTTGAACTCGGTCTCGTAAGCGGCGCGGTCCTCGTCCGAGTACTCGTCGAGCATGTAAGCGTCCACGTCCCAGCCGCGCGCAACCATCTCTTGCTGGGCCATGCCCTCGGCATTACCTCCGAGAACGATGTCGACGCCACGACCGGCCATGTTCGTTGCCACCGTCACGGCGCCGAGCCGTCCCGCCTGCGCGACGATCGCCGCTTCCTTCTCGTGGTTCTTCGCGTTCAGAACCGAGTGAGGAACGCCGCGCTTCGACAGAATGCGGCTGAGGATCTCGGATTTCTCGACCGAAACGGTGCCGATGAGGACCGGCTGGCCCTTTTCGTGTCGTTCCTTTAGGTCATCCGCAACCGCGCTCCACTTTGAATCCGCCGTTTTGTAGATGAGGTCCTGCTCGTCATCCCTGATCATGGGGCGGTTGGTCGGGATGGTCGCGACCTGGAGCCCGTAGATGTGATTGAACTCGGCCGCCTCGGTGAGCGCGGTACCGGTCATTCCTGCGAGCTTGTCGTACATGCGGAAGTAGTTCTGCAGCGTGATCGTGGCGAGCGTCTGGTTCTCTTCTTTGATGCGCACGCCCTCTTTTGCCTCGATGGCCTGGTGCAGCCCCTCCGAGTAACGACGTCCGGCAAGGATGCGGCCCGTGAATTCGTCGACGATCTTGACCTCGCCGTGCTCGACGACGTATTCGACATCTCGCTTGTAAAGCTCTTTGGATCGAATCGACTGCTCGAGGTGGTGGACCATGTCCACGTTGACGTGGTCGTAGAGATTCTCGACGCCGAGGATCTCCTCGACCTTAGCGATCCCCTCCTCGCTTATCGCGATGGTGCGCTTCTTCTCGTCGATCTCGTAGTGGACATCGCGCGATAGCCGCGGAGAGATCTTGGCGAACTGCGTGTAGAGCTTCTGGGACTCCTGAACCGCGCCCGAGATGATCAGCGGCGTACGGGCCTCATCGACGAGGATCGAGTCCACCTCGTCCACGACCGCGAAACGGTGGCCACGCTGGACGAGACGGTCCTTGGTCGTGACCATGTTGTCGCGCAGATAGTCGAATCCAAACTCGTTGTTGGTTCCGTAGGTCACGTCGGCGGCGTACGCCTCGCGTCGCTGCTCCGAAGGCATCGAGTTTTGGATAAAACCCGTACGGAGCCCGAGGTAGCGATAGATCTGGCCCATCCACTCCGAGTCGCGCTTCACCAGGTAGTCGTTGACTGTGACGAGATGCACGCCCTCGCCGCCCAACGCGTTCAGGTAGACGGCCAGTGTTGCCGTTAGCGTCTTCCCTTCACCGGTCTTCATCTCCGCGATCCAGCCGTAGTGGAGCGCGGCCCCGCCCATGAGCTGGACGTCGAAGTGGCGTTGCCCGAGGGCTCGCCATGCGGCCTCGCGCGTCACCGCGAAGGCCTCACCCATTAGGTCGTCGAGTTCCTCGCCCTGGTCGAGGCGCGCCCGGAACTCGGCCGTCTTGCCGCGAAGCTCGTCGTCCGTCAGGGCCTTGATGGCCTCTTCATGGGAGTTGACGACTGGAACGACGGCTTCGAGTGCCTTCAACTTCTTGCCCTCGCCCGCGGTGAGGAGCTTTTGAAAGATGCTCATGAAATCATTATCCCCCCGGTCCGAAGTTGGGCCGCGGGCTATTTGATGTCGAGCAGCTTCTCTCGGACGGCGTACACCACGGCCTCCATACGAGAGTGAAGGTGCAGCTTCTCGAGGATGTTGCGGACGTGGTTCTTGACCGTGTTCTCGCTGATGAAGAGCTCGGAGCCGATGTCCCTGTTGTTCATGCCCTTGGCCACGAGCTTGAGGACTTCGAGTTCGCGATCGGTGAGCCGGGGGCCGGGAACCTGGTTCCGCTCGTCCCGGCGCTTGACCATGGCGGCGAACTCGGTGAGCAGCTTGGACGCCATCGAGGGGGAAATGAGGCTCTGACCTGCATGTACCGAGCGGACCGCGTTGGCGACCTCTTCGATCGAGATCTCCTTCAGCAGGTAACCGGAGGCCCCCGCCTTGATGGCGTCGTAGAGGTCGGCCTCCTCGTCGGAGATCGTCAGCATCAGGATCCGGGTCGATGGGAGCGTGTCCTTGATCAGGCGGGTCGCCTCGATCCCGGAGCGCTTCGGCATCCGCACGTCCATCAGAACTACATCCGGCGTAGTCTCCTCGGCTTTGGTGAGCGCCTCGTGACCATCGGAGGCCTCGCCCACGACGTCGATGTCGGGCTCGCCCTCGAGGACCATCTGCAGCCCCCGCCTGAACAGCGCGTGGTCGTCGACGATGAGGACCTTGACGGCCTCGTTGCTCTCCGCTTGCGGCTGCTGTGCCACCAGAACCCCTTTTTGCTTAGCTTGTTTGGTTGTGCTTTTCCAGTTCCTGTCGGCACAACCAGCCCGATGTGGTCCTTCCTGACCAGATTGTAGGGCCTAGCCCGGCGAAAAACCCTAAGCAATAAGTACTAGACCCGGCAGACCACCGAGAATGTTGGTGAAACACCCAAAACCGGCATCGAGGGGCCGATTTTGCCTTTGCCTTGCGACTATCAGGCCGAGCAGGCGGCCAGCACCTCGACTCGGGATGCGCCGGCCGCTCTCAGGGCCCGGGCGCAGGCCGAGGCCGTCGCCCCTGTGGTTACGAGATCGTCCACCAGCGCCACTCGCTCGGGACAATCCGTGGCCACGAAGGCCCCCTGCAGGTTGGCCCAGCGCTCGGCGGCTCCGAGCGAAGCCTGGTCCGGCCGTTCGCCCGTTCGACTCAGCAGCGGTTGGACGGGGAGTCCCAGCCCGCGACCGACCTCTGCGGCGATGACTCCCGCATGGTCGAGCCCCCGCCGGCGGTTGTCGGCCGGCCGGCCGGGAACCCAGGTGACCGCATCGGCCGTGAGACCCGAGGCCGCTACCTCATGGACGAGGGCGGCTGCAAGCGGCGCTGCGGCGCCTCGGTCGCCCCTGAGCTTCAAGTCGAGCACGAGCGACCTCGCTCCTGACTCGTAGGGCCATCCGACCACGACGTGATCGACGCCGGGCACCACAGGAACGTGGGCACTCCCCAGGCCTTGGCCGCACGCACGGCAGAGAGGCGAACCGGGTCGTTTGCAACTCGCGCAGCGGGACGGTGCCCCGAGAGCGACCAGCTCGAGCAATGACATGGGCCGACAATATGGACCATCTGTGACGAAATACGTTGCGGCGGCTTGCATGCTCGCGAGAATGGCGTTACACAAGCTCACCGGAACGGACTGTGCTAGGCAGACCCGTCAGGAACAGGTCGCGAGGCCGACGCCCGACCTTGTCACAGCGAACATCTTCGAAACGTGGAGGCGAGATTACTCATGGAGTGGTGGCAGACAGTTCAAGACCTGTGGGACGTCTGGATCATTCAGACCGCGATCCAAGTCGCGCTCGTGCTCATCGTCGCCTTCATCCTCACGCGACTACTGCGACGCCTCACCACGAAGGTCGGCAACAAGGTCTCGCAGGACACGACTCCGATACGAGCTCTGCAGCGGACCGAGACTCTGACACGGGTGCTCTCTTCGGCCGGCATCGTCGTCATCTGGGTGATGGCCACGTTCTACATCCTCGGAGCGATCGGTGCCAACCTCGCTCCCTTGCTGGCATCCGTGGGAATCATCGGTCTTGCGGTCGGTTTCGGTGCACAGAATCTCGTGCGCGACGTGGTCAGCGGATTCTTCATCCTGCTTGAGGATCAGTATGGGGTCGGCGACATCATCGAGATCAACGAGGTCGCTTCGGGGAAGGTCGAGACTCTGACGCTGCGCGTCACGGGCATGCGCGCTCTCGACGGCACCATGCACTTCGTTGCCAATGGTGAGATCACTCACATAGCGAACCGTTCCAAGGACTGGGCGCGAGCTGTCGTCGACGTGGGCGTTGCCTACAAGGAGAACTCGGAGAAGGTGCGCCGAACGCTCGAGAAAGTCTCGCTAACGACCAAGGAGGACAACCAACTGGGCCGGGCGATGTACGCGGCTCCGGAGATTCTCGGGATCGAGGTTTTGGCCGATTCGGAGGTCACGTGGCGCGTGGTCGTCGACACGAAACCGGGGAAGCAGTGGGAGGTCGGGCGCGCGCTGCGCGAACGGATCAAGGCGGCCTTCGACGAGGACGGTATCGAGATTCCCTTCCCCCATCAGGTGACGATCAGCGCCGAGGACAACGGGGCGAAAACCACGGTCTAACCGGGGCGGACCTACTCGCCGGTCGTGCCGTCGATCATCTCTCGCAGGATGTCCAGGTGGCCGTTGTGGCGAGCTGTTTCCTCGAGCATGTGCACGAGGATCCATCGCAGCGAGCGAACCGACTTGGAGTTTCCCGCCGCATCATCGAGCGTAGCTTCAGCAGCGATTGCTCGGCTCTTATCGCACTCCAGCATGTAGAAGTCGAAGACTGACTCTGCGGTCTCGTGCTCGTCGATTCGAAACTCGGCATCAGGGTCGTCCTCCTTCCAAGGAAACTCCACATCCCTTGCGGCAAAGACCTCCTGGAACCACCATCGCTCGACAAACCCAAGGTGCTTGACGATCCCCAACATGCTCGTGCCGGATACGACCATCGGCCGCCGCAACTCCTGCTCGGTCAGCCCGACGCACTTCATCACCACCGTCTGCCGGTGGTAGTCAAGAAATGCCTCGAGTGTCTCTTTCTCGGACGCGCTCGGTGGGGGTTCGACCCGAGTGTCCTGGGCCAACTAGGTGCCCTCCTGCCATTCCTCGAGGTAAGCGGTCTGCTCCTTGGTCAACTCGTCGATGCGCACACCCATCGTATCGAGCTTGAGCCTCGCTACCTCTTTGTCGATGTCCTCGGGCACCGGATAGACCCTCTTCTCGAGAGAGGCGTGGTTCTTGGCGAGCCACTCACACGACAATGACTGGTTGGCAAAAGACATGTCCATGACGGACGCGGGATGGCCCTCCGCCGCAGCGAGGTTGACCAACCGTCCCTCGCTGAGCACGTAGATCTTGCGGTCACCTTCGAGGGCGAACTCCATCACTTCGTGACGGACCTCTCGCTGGGACGAGGAAATGGCTCGGAGTGAACTGAGGTCGATCTCAATATCGAAGTGGCCGGCGTTGGCCAGTATGGCGCCGTCCTTCATCACCTCGAAGTGCACGTCGCGCAGAACGTGCTTGTTGCCCGTGACGGTGATGAAGATGTCACCGTGACGAGCCGCCTCGTGCCCGCTCATCACGCGGAATCCGTCCATCGCGGCCTCAAGAGCTCTGGTGGGGTCGACCTCGGTCACGATGACGCTTGCGCCCAGCCCACGGAATCGGTTTGCAACTCCTCGACCGCACTGCCCGTACCCACAGACGACAACCGTCTTGCCGGCGATCAGGACGTTGGTCGAACGAACGATCCCATCCAACGCGCTCTGACCTGTGCCGTAGCGGTTGTCGAACAGGTGCTTGGTGTCGGCGTCGTTGATCGAGACAACGGGGTAGCCGAGAACGCCTTTCGCCTCCATCGCCTTCAGACGGATAACGCCCGTCGTCGTTTCCTCGGTTCCGCCGATGATGTCTGCGAGCTGCTCGGTGCGCTTCGAGTGCAGCGTGAACACGAGGTCTCCGCCGTCATCCATCGAGATCATCGGGCGGCGGTCCAGAACGGCGTTGATGTGCTTGTAGTAGAGGTCGTCGTCCACCCCTCGGATCGCGTAAGTGGGGATCTCGTAGGTGGCGACCAGTGCAGCGGCCGTCGGGTCCTGAGTAGACAGGGGATTCGACGCACACAGCGCAACGTCGGCTCCACCCGCTTTCAGAGTGCGCATCAGGTTCGCCGTCTCCGTCGTTACGTGCAGGCAGGCAGCAATCGTGATGCCCGCGAGGGGCTTCTCCTTCTCGAACCTCTCCCGAATGCGCTGCAGGACCGACATTTGGCGATCGGCCCACTCGACGCGCAGGCGCCCTTCCTCGGCCAAGCCCAGATCTCTTACGTCACCATCCACCGTCATGTCTCCGACTCCTTTGATCTTGATCTTTCGAGTTGGTAGTCGCCTCTATCTATTGCTGATCTGCGAGATGCTTCTTGAAGTCCTGGATGACGGGAACGGGCCCGGGATTGACATCGTTGAGCAGCCCCCCATAGATGGCGGCCAGCTGGGTGATCAGCACGAGCGTGAGCAGGCGAGAGAGCGAACTGATTCCCTGCGAGCGCACCTCGATTACCTCGGTCCCCGCCCGCTCGAGGAGCTTCTTTGCGACGTCGAATCTCAGTGCGACGCGCTCGTGGTCCTCGGCGTCCCGCAGCAGAACGGCTACGAAATCCTCTCTGTCCGCCGAGGCCAATGCTTCGAGCTCGTTGTGGTTCATTTCGGGAAGCGAGTTCGCGAAGGCGGGAATTTTCGCGTACTCGTTGAGGTCGCACTTGAATCGATAGGCAGCAACCTCACCGAGTCCGCTGCCGCCGTAGATGACGGGCAACCGACCGGAGACCGAGGTCGCGAGCTGCTTGGCAATGTTCTGTTCAACAGGGATGTCGCGACTGCAAGTCTTCGCGACGTCGGCAAGAGTCGCCACTGCCTCATCGACAACATCGGAGCAATCGGGGACCATGCCGATCTCTGCCAGTACCGCCAGCAGGGGAAGCGCCAGAAAACCAAGCGAGGCACGCGGTTGCAGACCTCCCGGAACCTTCACTTGAGCTACCCCATAGCTCCCCGCGAGCTCAGCGAGACGGCCCCCCGAGGACACCGCAACCGGCCGCGCTCCGCGGCTATGTATCTCATCGAACGCCGCCAGCGTCTCCTCCGTGTCGCCCGAGTACGACACGACGAAGACGAGCGTGTTGCGGCCAATCCATTCGGGCAGGGGCCCGTAACCTTTGATCGTGCGCCAGGGAACGCCCAAGCGCGGTTCGACGAGAGCTTGCACGACGTCTCCCGAGATGCCGGATCCGCCCATACCAAGGACTACGACGTTCTCGACGCCGTCTGCATCCGGCAGGTCGCGCGCCGCTCGGCCTAACGCCCAGGCCTCCCGGCACTGGTCTGCAAAACGCTCGGTCGCACCCAGAACGTCCTCCGAGTCGAGCTTCGTCATGCCCTGAACATCATCGAGATCCACGCTCAGCTGCCCCCGCCGGCTTCGGGCGCGGGCTTTTCGGCCTCGTCTATTAGCATCACGGGAATGTCGTCGCGCACCGGGTAACGGTATTTGCACTCGCCCCTGCAGACGATGACGTTCTCGCCCTCCATGTACTCCACCTCGCCGCGGCAGTTCGGACAAATGAGTATGTCGAGCAGTTTCTGATCGAGCGGCATTAGCTCTCTCCCCTGATCACGCGTAGCACCTCGTCACGCTTGGTCTCCATGAGCTCCTTCGTCCGAGCCTCGAGATTCAGCCGCAGAAGCGGCTCCGTGTTCGAAGCCCGGCTGTTGAACCACCAGTCCTCGTATTCGACCGTCAGTCCGTCGGTCCAGTCCTGATTGCCGTCCGAGTAGTTATCCGCGAGTCTCTTGATTGCCCCCTCCTGGTCCGTCACCTCGGTGTTGATCTCGCCGGAGGCCCAGTACCTCCTGAACGGCTCGAGGATCTCGGACAGCGTGGCGTCGGAAACGGAAATCGCCTCCAGCACTAGCAGGGCGGCGATCATTCCCGAGTCCGCGCGGAAGTTGTCGCGGAAGTAGTAGTGCCCCGAGTGCTCGCCGCCGAAGATCGCGCCTGTCTCGGCCATCACCCGCTTGATGAACGAGTGACCGACGCGCGTCCGAATGGGCGTCCCGCCGTTCTCATCGATCACCTCGGGGACGGTCCAAGAACAGATCAGGTTGTAGATGATCTTTTCGCCGGGGTACTTCTTCAACAGAGTCTGAGCCACCATCGCCGTGGTCAACGACCCCGCGACGAGCTCGGCCCTCTCGTCCACCAGGAACATCCTGTCGGCGTCGCCGTCGAAGGCGATCCCTACGTCGCATCGCTGATCGAGCACGCGCTTTTGAAGATCGACAAGATTGGCTTCCTCGATCGGGTTGGCGGGATGGTTCGGGAAGTTTCCGTCGAGGTCGAAATACAGCGACGAAACCTCGAACGGAAGCTCTTCGAACACGATGGGGACCGTCTTGCCCGCCATCCCGTTGCCCGCGTCGATCGCCACCTTCAGAGGCCTGAGCGTGCCGGCGTCCACGAACGAGCGACAATGCTCTGCGTAGTCGCTGAGGATGTCGGCCTCCTCCACGCTGGGGGTGCTCTTCTGAGGATCAAGGGTTTGGGCCAGGGCTCGGATCTCGTTCATGCCCGAGTCGGATCCGATCGGCACCGCCTTCGCCTTGCACATCTTCATGCCGTTGTAACGGGCCGGGTTGTGAGACGCAGTGAACATGACCCCCGGCAGGTCGAGCTTGCCTGAAGCGAAGTAGAGGGCATCCGTGCTCACGTCGCCGACATCGACGACGGAGCCGCCCTCGGCCGTGACTCCCTCGGCAAATGCATTCGCAAGCGCCGGCGAGGAGATGCGCATGTCTCGCCCGATAACGACCCGGTCGGACTGCACGAAGCGCGCGAACGCCGCCCCCACACGACGGGCGACGTCCTCGTTCAACTCCTCGGGGTAAATCCCCCTGACGTCGTAGGCCTTGAAGATGGACTTCAGATCGCTGGTCACGCTGGCAGTCTAAGAGAAACTTGCCCGCCCCCAGGGGCGGGATTCCGAGCCTTTCGCTCGGCGAGGCGCAGCGGAGCTCCGCCGAAGCCCAGAGACCGACCGTCGGACATCGTCACTCGGCGGGACGCCGGCCTGGGGCCCAACGAGCGCCCAACGAGGGCCTGAAAAAGGGCATTGACGACGGCGCCTGGGGCTGCAAGGCTTCGCGAACAATGATTAAAGAGCAGGTCCTGCTTGAGGATCAGGAGTGGCGTGAACACGCGTCATGTCTTCATTTCTCGGCGATCCTGTTCTTCGGCTTTGACGACACCGAGGCCCCTGCCGAGAAGAGACTGCGGGAGGATCAGGCCAAGACCGTCTGCTTCGAGTGCCCGGTTCGCCAGGATTGCCTCAACTACGCCCTGTCAGCCCGTGAGTCGCACGGGATCTGGGGCGGGATGACCGACGTCGAGCGCCGCCGCTTCGCCAACCGCTCTCGCTGACACTCCTACCCTGAGGCCTCGTTCGTGCGGGTATCTTCTGCTCGTGTCCGATTCGAGACCAACACCCACACACGTCGCCCTCAAAGTGCTGACGAGAGCGAGGACCCGGGGGCTGCGTGAGGTTCTCGCGGCCGGGCTGGCCCGGCTCGGGGAATTCATCTCGTCGTGCGACCAGCTTGTCATCCTCGCCCGTCTCGCGGGCGGGGAGAAACCCGAACGGGGCGACCTCCAGTTCGTAGAGGCGACCCGAGAGGACGGAGCTCGATACGCACGAGACATCGGCACGGATTCCCCCTCGACGTTCGCGGCTCGCCTGTCCGACACCACGCGGTGCTTTCTCGTGACCGGCAACGGAAAGGTGCTGCATGCAACCTGGGCCACCACCCGCTCGGCCTGGACGAGGGAGCTGGGCGGCTATTTGGTGGTCCCGGAGGGTGATTGCTACGTCTACGAATCGTTCACGAGGGCGGACGCGCGAGGTCAGGGGGTCTATCCCTTCGGCCTCAAGGGGATCTGCGTGTGGGCGGCGACACAGGGACTGCAGCGCGTCTGGGTCGGAGTCGAGGCCGGCAACGCAGCGTCTCTCAGGGCGGTCGGCAAAGCGGGATTCGAGCCTCAGTTGACCATCTCGTTTCGCCGCAGCGTGGGGCGTCTCGAGGTCAGCGGTGGCCGGTGCCCACGGGAGGGAATCGAGATGCTGTGCGTCAGCCCTACGGGCTAAGGGCCCCGATAGCAAACCGGCGGTGGCGCGAAGAAGCGAGGCGAGCAATACTCAGTCATTCCGCCACCGTGGAAACGGACCAAGGTTTGCGGGCGCTCGGAGGTCTGATACCGAATCGGTCTGCTCTGCCGCAGAGCAAACGCTCGCCACAGGGCAGAAACCGGCACGACCCCCTCAACTGGCACCTGTTGCCGGTCGAAACGGCATCACGTACGCCGAGCGCCCGCAGCAACACGACGAAGGCCGCCTCTGGGGCGGTCTGGTTCTGATGCTTTCTGTGTGGATCGGTAGGTTCGGGCTCTAGCGCCGGCCCGCGAGGCCGAGCACCTGCTCGAGAGCAACGGGACCACCCTCGTTCTCCCACCACTTCGCCTCGCACTTGCGGCACGAGTAGAACTGGATCATTTCATGGGTCAGGCGAATCTCGATGTGGATGCAGTCGTGACCGTTGCACTCTGGACAGTTCATCGCTTCGTTTTCCTCCCTATCGAACTCCGCCCCAGTGGAGTCGCTTGCTTGATCATCGGCAGGAGTGGCGACAGGGCATATACGTAATCGACGCGACCGGACGCCGGTCAGACGAGGGAGCTCTGGGCCCCCATGAACAGCGGGGGTTCGCTCCGGCGATCGTCAAGGAGCCAGCCCCGTGGGGTCACGAGCCTGTCGGCACAGGACCAGCAGAGCGCGTAGAGGTGGGGGGACAAATCCCCTTCCAGCGCATCCTCGAGGATCGCCAGACGACCGGCGTAGTCGTATCCCAACACCGAGGACGCGGCTTGATGACACCCGGGCTTCGAACAGAGTCGCACGGTCGCAGTCTATGAACGGGTGCCCGCGCTTTTGCGGATTCCGGGCTTGATTAAGAAGGCGCGCCGTCGTTTTACCCTCGGACCATGCCTACAGCAGACTTCGACGACATCACCCTGCACTATCAGCGCCGGGGCAAGGGGCCTCCCGTGGTCGGGATCATGGGTTTCGGGCTCGACCAGCGGTTCTGGGCCAGCCAGATTCCAGTGGTCACCGAGACACACGAGTTCATCACGTTCGACAACCGGGGCATCGGCCGGTCGCGCCGGCCCGGCGCGCCCCCGATCACCTCGATCGATGACATGGTCGACGACACCGTGGCGCTTCTCGACCATCTGGCGGTCGACGACTGCATCCTCTACGGAACCTCGATGGGCGGCGCCATCGCCCAGCACCTCGCCCTCGAGCACCCCGAGCGGGTTTCGGGTCTGGTCCTCGCGGTGACGTGGGCCCGCCCGATCGAGTTCATGCGCCGCCAGCACCTCCTCGCCCGGGCCCTCATTCAAGGCACCGGTCCCGAGTTACTCGTCGAGTCGACCCTCGTTCGTATGTTCACTCCCGCCTTCTTCGAAATGGGGGCCGAGGTCCTCGATCAGATGGTGAAGGCGTTCATGGCTGAGACCGGGCCCGACGTCCCGAGTACGGAGGTGCTCCTGGCCCAGATTGATGCCGTGGACAAGCACGATGTGCTCGACCGGCTCCCGTCGATCGAGGTCCCGACGCTCGTCATCGGTGCTCGCAACGACATGATGGTCCCCTACCTGGGCTCCGAAGAGATCGCCGCCGCCATTCCGGGGGCAGAGCTCGTGACGCTCGAGACGGGGCACGGCTGCATGATCGAGGAGACGCCGGCCTACAACGCGGCGGTGCAGACCTGGCTCGCCAAGCAGGTGGCCTGAGCCGCCACTAAGCACGTCCCGGCGGCATGCCCTCGCGCGGAGAACGCCAAGATCCTGCGGTGCATGCGGTGCCTGCGGTGCATGCGGTGCCTGCGGTGCCTGCGGTGCCGGCGGCACCAGTGGCACCTGTTGAACCCCGGGATCTGGCACTTCTGGCGAGAGACCCATGGCGTCGGATTGACTATGCTCGCCGGGCAACCCGCAGGGTAAGTAGGTTTCGGCCGAACGCTGTCTGCGGGTTGCAGGGGTTTAGGGAATCAGGGGGTTATGGCACCAGGGTTCTAGAGGTAGCTCCTTAGGTTCCAGAGCTCCGGGAAGAATCGCTTTTCGAGCGTCGTTCGGAGGTAGCCGGCCCCCGTCGATCCGCCCGTTCCCGTTTTCGAACCGATTTGGCGTTCGACCATCAGCACATGGTGCTGACGCCACAGAGCGAACAGCTCGTCGTGGGTCAGAAGGGCCTCCGAGAGATAGAACTCCTCGGCGAACCTGCGTCGATCGCGTGCGATCTCGAGCAGGCTCTCCCGGCGCGCGTCCTCGTCGCCGGCCGGCATGAGCAGCCCCCTGCTCTCGAGCAGGGCACAGAAGCCCTCCCATATCGTCGGATCGTCGAGGCGCGCGCTGAGGCGCTCCTCTTCCGCTTCGGTCAACACGAGTCGCTCCATATAGCGCTCGTCCTTGATTCCCGAGAGGAACTCGACCTCCCGGAACTGAACCGACTGGAAGCCGCTCGCCGGAGCGAGGTGCTGACGAAACTCGAGAAAGTCCTGCGGTGACATCGATTCGATTACTGGGACCTGGGCGATCATGACCCGCTCGATGGAGTGAGCCCGCTCGAGTAGGTGCTTCGCATAGTGGGCGTCACCCTCCAGCATCAGGTCCCTGGCACTGTCGAGCTCGAAAAGAAGTTGCTTGAACCACAGCTCGTAGGTCTGATGAACGACGATGAAGAGCAGCTCGTCGTGGGCCGGGGGGTCACTGAGAAGGTTCTGCAAAGACAGTAGATCCGGAATCTTCAGGTAGCTCCCGTAGGACAGTTCGCGGTCCTGCTCACCGAAACGAGGCGGGCGCGGCTGGGACTCGGTCATGTTTGTTGGTTACCACACGACGTCTGGCGACGCGGCGCCGCCGAGATGTCTAGCCGAGCGTCGTGGAGACGATCGAGGCGCCAACCTCGATGGTGTCGTACAGCTCGACGACGTCGTCGTTCGACATCCGAACGCACCCGTGCGAGGCGGCGGTGCCGAGCGACGAAAGGTTCTCGGTTCCGTGAAAGCGGATCGCCGGCGCGGACCAGTTGATGGCGCGTATCCCGAGGGGGTTGTTCACACCCGGCGCGATCTCGGCGGGCATGTCCGAGCCCCACCCATCGGGGGCCGGGTTGATCCACGTCGGCATGTACCGGAGCTCTGTCACGGAGTAGACGCCCGTCGGCGTCGGGTAATTGGGCTCGCCGACGGCAACGGTCCACGAGTGAGCGATCTCGCCGTTCTCGTAGAGATATAGCTTGCGTTCGCCGTGACGCACGAGCAGGACCTGGTCGAAATCGTCCCCGGTGACCTCGGGCTGGAGGGTCTTGTAGGCAATGTCCACCCGGTCGCCCTTGCCGCGCAGCGCCTGGCGGAGTTGCCACGAGGACTTGGCCCGGTTGACCTCTATGCCGGTGCTGGCCTCGGTGATCTCGACCCATCCGGTCGAGTAGTCGAGAGCGGCGTCGACAGGCTCGGCGTCGACCTTGCCTGCGATCTTCTTGACCAGGTCGCGCGCGCCCTTGGTCGGATATGTGATGGCGACGTTTCGCTCGAAGTCCACCCGTTCATCGAGGAAGCGAATTCCGACCTTGTCCATGAAGGAGGTCCGCTTGCTCGCCGCCATCGCGGCGGCCACCGTTGACTTCGCATTGCCATGCGCACCGAGCTGTCGGGGCGTCGTGGTCCACTCACGACGCTTGAACCTGACCGTGATCTCGCGATCGAGCTGGGGGCCGATCTCGGTCTTGACGGCTCGAAGCGCCTCCGCGGAGGTCATTCCTGCAACGTCGATCCCCGCCACCGAGATGCCGGGGAGGAACTTTCCCTCGTACTGGCTCGAGTAGTCGTAGGTCGCGTAAGCAACCCCGGCGGCGCCGAGCCCCAGGACTCCGAGGACCAGGGCGGCGATGATGACGGCTCGCTTGCCCATCCAGCGGCGGGCCTTGGAGCCTTCTGGACTTACTTTGCTCTGTGCTTTCTCTTCTGAGCCCATGCCTCATTAACCTCTAGGGTCCTCTGCGGGTTGCCAATCCTACCTGCGAGCTTGTGATTTCCGGAAGTCCCAATCTCAATCGGCCCATTTCACCCCTAAATGAAGCCGGAGGGGCCGGTTGCCCGGGGCCGATGGCGGTGACACGATGGCCCCATGGAAATCCACGACTCCCTCCTCGACCTCATCGGCGACACCCCCCTCTATCGCTTCCGCTCCATCACGAGGAACCTCGCGTGTGACGTAGTGGCCAAGCTCGAGATGCTGAACCCCGGGGGGAGCGTCAAGGACCGCATCGGCATCCGCATGATCCAGGCGGCCGAGCGTGACGGCCTCCTCAAGCCGGGTGGAACCATCGTCGAGCCGACCTCCGGCAACACCGGCGTGGGCATCGCGATGGCCGCAGCCGCGAAGGGCTACAACTGTGTCTTCACGATGCCCGACAAGATGAGCCAGGAAAAGATCTCTCTGCTCCGGGCCTACGGAGCCGAGGTCGTTATCGCGCCGACCGCCGTGGCCCCCGAGGACCCCGACTCGTACTACCGGGTCGCCGACCGCCTGACCGAAGAGATCCCCGGAGCGTTTCAGCCGAACCAGTACTTCAACCAGGCGAACCCCCGGACTCACTACGAGACGACGGGCCCCGAGCTCTGGCGGCAGACCGAGGGCCGGATCACTCATTTCGTCGCCGGAGTCGGCACCGGCGGAACCATCACGGGAAGTGGCCGCTACCTGAAGGAGCAGAATCCGGACATCCAGGTTGTCGGCGCCGATCCCGACGGCTCGGTGTATTCGACCTCCGACGCGAGGCCCTATCTCGTCGAAGGCGTCGGCGAAGACTTCTGGCCCGAGACCTTCGACCCGAGCGTGGTCGACCGCTACGTAACGGTGACGGACAAGGACTCGTTTCTTGCGGCCCGGAAAGTGACGCGCGAGGAAGGTCTCCTGCTCGGGGGGTCCGGGGGCCTGGCCGTGCACGCCGCTCTCGAGGTTGCCGCGGAGCTTTCCGACGAGGCCCTCATGGTGGTGCTGCTGCCCGACTCGGGCCGCGGCTATTTGTCGAAGCTTTACAACGACTCCTGGATGCTGGAGCACGGCTTCCTCGACCGGCCCGGGACATCGGCGCGCATCGGCGAGATCGTCGCCACGAAGAGAAGGCTCGAACCGGACATGCCCGACCTCGTTGCGGTCGCCCGGGACGAGAAGGTCGGGCGCGCCATCGACCTGCTCCAGAGCTACGGAATCAGTCAGATTCCGGTCGCCACGTCCGACAAGCCCGAAACCGTAGATGACATCGTCGGTTCGGTCCACGAGCGCGGACTGCTCGATCGGGTCTTCCGTGACCGCGACGCGGTCACCCGGTCGGTCGCCGAGGTCATGGACGAGGCGCTCCCCGTGGTCGAGTTGCGGCACGGAATCGACGACGTCGTGATGGACCTCACCCAGGGCGCCGAGGCGGTTGTGGTCGTCGACGGCTCCAAGCCGGTCGGGGTGCTCTCGCGTGCCGACCTCCTGGAGTTCCTGGCCCACCAGCCGAGCTAACGCCGGCGGAGCCCTAACAGAACCAACAGCGCCCCCGCTCCGATGATGGCCGCAACTCCCACCAGCACCAACTGTGGGCCCGCGTCCGTTTCGGCGTCGGCCGACGTCTCGGCTCGCGTCTCTCCCAACGGTGCCTTCCCGCCGAACGCGACCGTTTGGTTCACCCTCTCGGTCCGACTGCACATATTGGTCTCGAGTCTCCCCCGGCCCTCGTAGGCGAACACGATGTAGCGGGCGGCCTTCTGGAACTTGAGTCCGCAGGATGCGCCCGAGGAATGCGCGTTGACCTCGATGGTGGGTCCTACCTCGCCGGCCACAACCTCATCAACCGTGAAGGTGTAGGCGAAGTTGCCGTACGGGGTCGAGCCCAGGAATGCGCGTTCACCGCTGGTCTGTTCGAGGGACGTCACGACGCCCGCGAAGACGGCGTCCGCCTCCTTCACCGCCTTGGCGAACGGTAGCGGCGCACCGCAGGTGCAGGCCTGGGCCAGGCCGCCAACCACGAACACCGGGCCCCCGGCGACGAGCAGCAGCGTCAGGAGCAGACGAAGTCTCACGGCCCTTGGACGGCTAAGGACGTCGCGAGGTTCCCGTTACAACCTCTTGCACTGATCTTCTTTGTTCCCCTCCACCCGGTTGTTGCCGCCCGTTGGTGCCGGTCGGTTCTCCTTACATTGGAGGTTCCCGTCGATGTCGTTTCTGGCGATCCTCGTACCACCGGCGTTCTGGAAGGCCTGCACGTTGCCGCCGACCTTGTTGTTCAGAACGGACAGCCGACGCTTTTGGTCGTCGTAGAGGATGTCGCCGTTGATCCTCGAGTTGGCAACTCTGGCCTTCCTGCCCTGAACGACTTGGACGCTCCCACCCACACGCGACGTCTTGCGAACGATGACGTTGCGAGCGCCTTCACCTTGGACGTTGCCGATCACGTTGACGTCGATGGCCTCCAGTCGGGCGCCCTTGTTGATCTTGATGGTGCCCTTGACCTTCGTGCCCTTGAGCGTGCACGACGCGCCCTGAGGAACCTTCACGTTGTCGAGGGTGCGAGCTCCGATGGTGCCCCTGCAGACTTTCTCCTCGGCTGCCGCCACCTGCGGTAAGAGGGCGATCGTCATGATCGAGGCGGTCAGCACCATCATCAGTTTGCGTGTCATTGGGCTCCTTAGGATCTCGTCGTGGGATATATAGCTTCCCTCCGGGCCATTAGGCCTTTGTGAGAACCAGATGAGATCGCTCTTATGGAGGGCTCAACCGCCCCTCGAGCTCAGCGCCTGGTCGAGATCGGCAATGAGGTCGTCGGGGTGCTCGATACCGACCGACAGCCTCACGAGCGAGTCCGAGACCTCGAAACCCGACCCGATCAGGCTGGCGTGGGTCATCTTGCCGGGGTGTTCGATGAGGCTCTCCACCCCGCCCAGGCTCTCGCCCAACCAGAACAGCTTCGTCCGAGCGCAGACGGCGAGCGCGACGTCTTCGCCGGCGACCTCGAAACCGACCATGCCCCCGAACAGCGGTGTCCCGGACCCCGCCATCTGACGGGTCGCGACCTCATGGCCGGGAAAGGCCGGACTTCCCGGATAGTGGACCCGGGTGACCGCGGGATGGGACTCGAGATGCACCGCCACTCGCTCGGCGCCCTCGCAGTGAGCGCGCATCCGGACGGCGAGGGTTTTCAGTCCTCGCAACAGAAGCCACGCGTCCATGGGGCCGGGCACCGCGCCCACCGCGTTCTGCAGGAAGCGCAATCGCTCGGCCAGGTCGTCGTTGCCGGTGGTAACCGCTCCCATGACGAGGTCGGAGTGACCGCCGAGATACTTGGTCGCCGAGTACACGATCGCGTCGGCGCCAAAATCCAGCGGGCGCTGGACATAGGGAGTCGCAAAGGTGTTGTCCACCACGACCAGCGCACCTGCATCGTGTCCCAGGCGCGCAAGCTCGGCCAAATCGAGGATCTTCAGCAGGGGGTTCGTGGGCGTCTCGGCGATCAACAGGTCGACCCCGCCCTCGCACGCGGTGGCGACCGCGGCGAGGTCGGTCATGTCCACGGCCTCGAAGGAGAGGCCGAGCTGGTTGAAGACCTTGGCGAAGAGCCTGTGGGTGCCGCCGTAGACGTCGTCGGGGATCAGCACCTTGGCCCCCGAGCTCAACGTCATCGCCAGCGTGGTGATGGCGGCCATGCCCGAGGCGAATGAAACGCAATGTTCGGTTCCCTCCAGAGCGGCTAAACAGGTCTCGAGCGCGCGGCGTGTCGGATTGTCGGTCCGAGAATATTCAAAGCCTTTGTGCGTTCCTACAGCTTGTTGGACGTAAGTCGATGTTTGATAGATGGGGACCACGGCCGATCCGGTGGTGGGGTCGGGGTCCTGGCCCGTATGTATGGCAGCGGTTTCAAAACGAATATCCTCGGACACTTGTTCGCTCCAGTTCATAAGGCGGAGGGACTGAAGATCGACGCTTTCTCTAACACGCAGCCGGACGGCTTCATTGCAGTCATCGGACAGCTGCGAAAGGACCACGGCCGTCTGCCGCTCTCTTACGTAGAGGCGGTCCATAGGGCCGGGGGTCGCGCGCGGGTAATCTCGACCTTTCAGTTGCTGGCCGACGAGACGGTGCCCGGCGGCCTGGAGGCCGTCACCGGCGTCGACGAGAACGACACGTCGGTCCTCGACGGGGCCGTCGGCCTTCTCCTGCCGGGTGGCGGCGACATCGACCCCGCCTGGTACGGCCGCGAGACCCACCCCCAGACCAGCCGGATCAGTCATCGCAGGGATCGCTTCGAGCTCAATCTCATCCGGGCGGCGCTCGAGCGCGACATGCCGATTCTGGGCATCTGCCACGGCATGCAGCTTCTCAACCTGCACTTCGGCGGCACCCTGGATCAGCACCTCGCCGACGATCCCAACCGCATTACTCACGACGTCGGCATGCCTAGCCCAAAGCCCGCCCATTCATTGAGCCTCGATCCCGACAGCGTGCTCGCCGAGGTCATGGGCACAACCAAAACAGAGGTCAACTCGCACCACCACCAGGGCGTCGACGACCTCGCCGAGGGGCTCGAGGCAGTGGCGTGGGCGCCCGATGGCGTGCTCGAGGGTCTCGAGGCACGCGATCACTCGTGGGTCGTTGCCGTGCAGTGGCATCCCGAGGCGATGCCCGGCTCGGCTCCTCAACTGCGGCTGTTCGAGGCCTTCGTGGACGCGACCGAAGCGTTCGAAGCGCGGCTCGACGAAATCGCCAGCTAGGACCCGGCCGGCCTGCCGAAGTCTGGCTGACCCATGACCGAGGACGCATCCGAGCGAGACTCATTGAACGTGATTCGCTCGGCCACCACCTCCCCGCTGTCGGCCACGACCTCGAGCCAAGAGCCCCCGCTCCCCCCGATGTCCTCCAGCGAGATCGACACCCGCAGCCCCGGTCGCACCGTGATGCCCTGCAGGTTCTCTGGGCTCGTCCCACCGGCTTCTTCTCCCAACCCTTCGTCGTAGATCACCACGTTTACCGTCACCTCTTCCGCAGTCGGGTTCTGCAGGACGAGCGAATCGGTGGTGGGCTCGATCGAGGGTGGAGCGACCAGCCAGCGGTCCGATGCCTCGGCGGATCCAACTTCCGTGATGCGTCCGGTCATCTCGTCGTCGTCGAAGGTCGTCGTGCTCTCGGCCACCACCGGGACCTCGTTGTCGACCGAAACGACCGCGCTGAGGCCGCCGACGTTGCCCGTCTTCGCGTCGAGCCGGTCGGGGATGACTAACCGCCTCGACGATTGGGGCGCAACGGCCACCTCGATGAGCTTGGATGATTGCACGGGCCCCTCGTCGGTGGTCAGAGCCACCGAAACGCTCGACTCCTCCTCGTTGGGATTCATAACCGTGATGGTTTGTTGAGCTCGATCACTCACCTCGCCCGCGGGGAAGTACCACTCCGTTGCGGGTGCCGGTGCTCCGAGCGTGAACTCGAGGCCGGGTGGCCGGCCCTCCGGTTTGGTCCACAACGCCTTCCACGCGATGACCCTGCCGCGCGCCGAGTGCAACCGAACCGACAGCAGGTCTTGGGGAATGGAAGCGTCGCTGATCGACACGACCTCCACCTGACCGGAGGCCACGGCAACCTCCGATAGCTGGGCCGAGGTCTCCTCCCCCTCCGAGGTCAGGAAGTCGATCCGGACCACCGCTTCATCGGGGAACGGATTGGCAATCACCATTCGGTAGTCGGTCGCGACCGAGCTGTCTCCATTCGGGAAGTACCAGTTCCGCGACGCCTCCGTCGCACAGTTCCCCGCCCCGGTCCCCTCAACGGTGCCGGCGCGGCCGACGCGCGCGTCCACAAAATGAGATGTGGCGGCCGCGATGGGCGATCCGAAACCCTCTACGGCAACGGGCTCGACGGTTTCGATCGGGCGCGTTGTGCTCGATCCAGCGGCGAGCTCGAGAGGTTCGTCCTCCAGTGGCTCGAGCTCCACCTGCACGGGCTCTGGCGCTGCCGTCGCGATCGAAACCTCGGCTCCCGCTCCCTCGTCGAGGATGCGAGAGGGGCAGAACTGAGCTCGTTCGAAAAACGCGGACCCAGTCCGTTGTTCTCCTGCCGGCTGGGCGTCGTTCGTCACGAGGTCGAAACCGATGCCCGCGAGCATGAGCGCACCCACCACTAGAAGCAGCGTCAGATCGCGTTTCTGATCGATCACGCCGGCGCCCTCCTCTTTTCGCCGCGACGGCTCGGAAAGGCGGCCCCGATCATGAAGAGCCACAGCAGAGGGAGACCAACGAGCCAACCGTAGTCAATCAGCGAGCGAGGAAACTCGAGCTCGAGTGCTGCTTCGTCTCTTGCCGGAAGCTCGAACGCGTTGCCCCATCCCGATTGGGTGCGTTCCAACTCGTCTGCGCCGATGGTGGCGGTCCAGTTCTCGTCGTTGGTGTCGGTCAAGAAGACGACCCCGGGCCCCGGCACTGGCGCTGCCCTGTATCTCCACGAACTCTCGCGGGCGAAGACGGCGCGCTCCACAGCAGGCTCGCCGGACGCCAGAGCTGGATCCTCCTCCTCGATCGCGGCGACGTAGTGAGGCAGCTCCTCGTAGACGGCGGCGCGGGCGAGTGCAGCGTCGTCCTGGAACACGAAGAAATCATCTTCCCGTCGAACGAGAGCAAGGTCCCGCTGCGTCTCCCAAGGTCCCGTTCGGGAGTCAAGGTCCACGATCACGAAGCGTATGTTGAAGCTCCCCAAGAGGTTTCCGGCTCGATCGGTCTCTCCCGCTTCGATCGAGTCGACGATCTCGTTCAGGCGCCGCGTTCCCTCACCCGAGTTGCCGGCGAAGAGATCGTCCAGCTCGGGACCGTGAGAGTCGGTGAGGAAGGCGGTCGTGGCCGGCCGAGCCGACGTCGCGGCGTCTCCGGTCCAGTCACGCCCGATCCACAACGTACGGAACTCGCCCTCCGTGGCGGCATCCGCTCCCAACAGAGCGGTTATCTGATCGATCTCGGAGGTCTCCGGCGACTCGCCGACGGCGCGGCCGGGGGCCCAATCCCCACGCACGAAAGTGGGAGCGAGGCCGGCCGCCACCAGGAACAACGCGGCCGCCAGACCGGCGACGGTGAGTCCCTGGACGATTCCGAACCCCCGCCGCGGAAGGTCCAAACGAAACGCCGCAACCGCGATGCCGGCCAGACCGGAGAATGCGAGTGAGATCAGAACTCCCATCTCCGTGGGAGACGCCACGATGGGCGGCAGGATCCCGGATGCGGTAGCCGTGACCAGAAAGCCCATCCCCACGATCAAGGCCCAGAGGGCGATCGCCATGCGACGTCGCTGACCCGCACCCGTGGCGACCGCCACGATTCCCAGAATCGGAAGCGCCAGTCCGAAGAGCACGGGACCCTCGGGCGTCTGACCGAGTAACACGCTCATCATTCCGTGTCCGCTGAAGTGCGAGGCGAAATCGGCAAACGGGGGCCCGGCGCCGAGGACCGACAGTGCTCCCCCCTCGGCCATCCAGCCGAGACTCCACGGAAGGAGAAGAGCCCATCCCAGCGCGAGGCCGATCACGGAGCCACCCACCGCCTTCAATTCGGTGCCGCCCCGCCCCACGAAGGTCCGCAGGGCGGCCAGCAAGAGCGCCGCCGCGAGATAGAGAAACAGAGAACCCGGCACGAACGCAGCCGACAATGCGGCAAAGAGGCCCAGGGTTGCGACCTCGCGTCCTGCGGACCACATCGCGGGACGAATCCACCCAACCAGTCTCAGTATCGAAAGCAGCACGAAGGGAGCCGCCGCGCCGAAGACGAGGGCACCGAGCGCGCCGTCGCGCAGCCCGGCGTAACCGATTGCACCAAGGACGTAGACGACCCCCGTTACCAAGCGAGCGAAACGATCGACGAGCTCCGATACGAGTCGCGTTGCACCAAGAAACGCGGTCACTCCGAGGAGAAGGATCAGCAACTTCTGAGCGAAGCTCACCGCTCCGAAACTGAGAAACTGCACCACTCCCAATACAAGGAACGAAGTGGGGGCGGGGCCGGGGCTGCCGAGGCCGGCGTCCTGCCAGGGGGCCGCCCACTGCCGCCACATCGAGGTGGCGCCCTCGGGAAAAGGCAAGATCTCGCCGAAGGTCGCAACGGGTGCCCAGAAGAAATGTCTGAAACCCAACACGACGAGCACGAACACCGCGATGGCTCCCGCGACCTGCCAGCCCCGGACTCGGGCAGTTGCGGCGCGCGCCTGAGTGGTCCTACGCGAGACGATGTCGGCTCGGCGACCCCAGGCCTCCTCGAGTCGTTCGGCCTGATCGAGCGCGTAGACGCGAAGCCGCGACGGGAGCCGCACCATCAGTCGCGACAGATCCATGTCGCTGACTTTGCGGCTGCTCTGCACCCGGCGTCGTTCACCCAGAGTTTGGGGAAAGCGGACCAGATTCCACATGAGCGCGCGCCCGAGATTGCCGACCTCGCGCGGCTCTCTAAGGACGAGAAAACCAAGCATCTCGCCGAGGGTCAGCAATACGAAGAGTGGTACCAGCGTCAAGAGACGAAGCCCGGACGCGTTCTTAGTAATGGTGTGCAACCGGTTGCGCCGGATGAAGTAACGCGGCGGACCAAAGCGGGTCGATCGTTGCGCGGTCGCCATCGCAATCACATGCCGCGCAACCGCCCCCGGTTCCAGTCGCACGTTGAACCCCAGCAAGCGGGCGCGCCAGCAGAGATCCAGGTCCTCGCTGTAAGCCCCCAGATGAGCGTCGAAGCCACGCATCCGTTTGAAGACGTCGTGACGCACCAGCATGACCGTGCTGGTTACGTAGAAGACCTCGGTCGCCCTATCGTGCTGACCGAGATCGATCTCTCCCTGCTCGAGCCCCTTGTAGGGATAGCCGAACCGGTCGATCGCCATGCCGACCTCTTCGAGCACACTTGGGTCATCCCACGAAACGATCTTAGGGCCCACAATCGCCGCTCGATCGTCGTTTCGGAGTCGCTCGACCATCTTTGCTACGGAGTTCAGCGTCAGCGCAGCATCGTCGTGAACGAACAGCAGGTAGTCGGCGTCGGTTCTCACGCGGGACAGAGCCCAGTTGATCGCCGCTCCATACCCCAGAGGGCGAGGAGTGCGGAGGTACCCCCATCGGCGTCGCCGAAGATGGCGCTTGACTATTCGCTTGAGGCGCGGTTCCTCGCGCGGGCGAGTCGATGCGTCATCAACAACCAAAATGTCGATGTGCTCGTAGCTCTGGTTCGCGAGCGCGACAAGTGAATCCCGGAGCCAGCGACGCCCATCGTGCGTCACAACGATGGCCAGAACGCTCGGCTGTTCGGGAGGTGCTGCCGCCGCTTCCAGGTCCGAGGACCCGCGCGACACCGAAGTCGTTTCAGTATTCATAAATGGATGTTCGGCTCAAGCCGTAACGGTCTCGTACAGCGTAGTCCTACGGCGCGGAACTCGCCCGATGGACTCGATGAGCCCGACCATCGCCTCCGGAGTGAGTTCCTGACCGTGACTGGCACCGGCGGCGCGCGAGATGTTCTCGTTCATCAACGTACCGCCGAGATCGTTGGCCCCCGCCTGGAGAGCGAGCCTGGAACCGTCTACGCCCATCTTCACCCAGGAGACCTGGATGTTGTCGATCGCTCCGTGAAGTGCGATGCGCGCGATCGCATGCATCTTCAACGCCTCGGTGAAGGTCGGCCCCCGGCGCGCCTTTCCCCTCAGGTAGATAGGAGCGGCCATGTGCACGAAAGGCAGTGGGACGAACTCGAACAAACCTGCGTGACCGTCGGCCGCAATGGCGTCATGAAGCGAGCGCACCACTACGAGATGTCGTGCCCAGTTGCGCGGTCCTTCGACGGTGCCGAACATAATCGTCGCGTTGCTGCGGAGACCGAGCCGGTGGGCGATGCGATGCACCTCGCACCACTCTTCAGTAGAGATCTTGTCGGGACAGATGATGGCTCGGATATCGTCGTCGAGTATCTCCGCCGCCGTACCGGGCAGAGTCTTGAGTCCCGCGTCGCGCAGCCGGATCAAGAAGCCTTCGATGGTCAATCCCGAGGCCCGCGCACCCTGCGCAACCTCTAGGGCCGTGAATGCGTGGACGTGCATCGCGGGTAACGCGTCCTTCACCGCACGCAGGTACTCCAGATAGTTGTCTGCAGTAAAGCTGTGGTGGATCCCGCCCTGCATGCAGACCTCGGTCGCGCCGAGTTCCCACGCCTCCACCGCGCGCCTCGCAACCTCCTCGGGCGTCAACAGGTAGGGCTCGCCCCTGAGATTCAGAGACTTCGGTCCCTTGGAGAAAGCGCAGAACCCGCACTTGAAGTAGCACATGTTCGTGTAGTTGATGTTGCGGTTGACGACGAAGGTGACCTCGTTCCCCACCGTTTCTCTACGCAACCGGTCGGCGGTCGCGTAAAGGTGTTCGGTCTCTGCTCCGTGCGAGGAGAACAGCAACGCGATTTCGTCCTCGCTCAGCCGCGTACCCGACTCCGCCTTGCCTAGTGTCTCGCTCAACTGTCCTCGCACGGCGCGGCCCGGCACTCGGTAGGCCCCCGCAAGACCCTGCTCAACCGCGAGCGCGGCTTCGTCCGGCGGTACGTGATCGGCCCCCGAGTACCACTCGTCGGTCCGCGGATACCCCTCGCCGTCGATCGCGTCGAGAACCTTCGCTCGGAGATCGCGGTGTATCCAGCGGTCCAAGGCACCCGGCGAGTCGCAATACGAGGGGTAGATCGCGAGGCGCTGTGTCAGGGAGTAGCCGCGCGCCTCGGTAACCTCACCGAGTTCCCGCAGCTTCGGCCACGGTGCCTCGGGGTTGACGTGGTCGATCGTGACGGGCGAAACGCCGCCCCAGTCGTTGGTCCCGGCGTCGATGTAGCCGCCGAACTCGCCCGGCGTGAGGTTCGGGGGGGCCTGGAGCGAGACGTCGGGGGGCAGGATGAGCCGGGCGAGCGCAATGGTCTGAGTGATCTCGTCGACCCGCGGCTCGGGAGCATGGGCCATCAGCGTGTCCGGCTTGGCTCTGAAGTTCTGCACGATGACTTCCTGGATGTGGCCGTGTCGCTCATGCGAATCTCGAATCGCGATCAAAGATTCGATTCGCTCGGCCGCAGTCTCGCCGATGCCGATCAGTATTCCCGTTGTGAAGGGCACGCCGGCCCGGCCTGCGTTCTCGAGCGTCGCCAGGCGTACCGCCGGTTTCTTATCCGGCGCACCGAAATGGGCCATCCCCCGCTTGAGCAAGCGCTCTGACACCGTCTCGAGCATCATTCCCTGGCTGACGCTGACCTCCTTCAGGGTGTTCGCCTCGTCCAGTGTCAGCGTTCCGGGATTGGTGTGCGGAAGCAGCGACGTGTGCTCGAGCACGGCCCGGCACGCCTCCACGAGGTACTCGACGGTCGAGGCGAAGCCCATCGAATCGAGCTCGTCGCGCGCCTGCCGCCACTTGCGCTCGGGCTTCTCCCCCAGCGTGAACAGAGCCTCGCGACAGCCCGCCGCCTCTCCCCGCTTGGCGATGGCGAGCATCTCGTCGATGGTTAGAAACGCTCGTCGGCCTTCAATAGGGGGATGGGCGAAAGTGCAGTAGCCGCAGGCGTCCCTGCACAGCTTCGTGAGCGGAATGAAGACCTTGCGCGAGTAGGTGATTCTCGGACCGGTGGTCGCGTCGCGTAACTCACCGGCAGCCCGGACCACCACCCGAGGGTCGGTGGCCGCGAGGGCGGCGAGCCTGCGCGCCTGAGTGTCGTCGAGCCGCCGCCCGCGCGCGGCGGAGCTCGCCAGAGTCTGGAGTTCGCTCATGGCAGGGCAGGCTATCAGCGGGAGCCGCGAGCCCGATTTGGCGTGATGCCCGGGGGCCGCCCCTCTCCTATGCTGCATCGATGAGAGTCACTGCACTTGCGGGAGGGGTCGGGGGAGCCAAGCTGCTCGTCGGTCTACAGCGACGGCTCGGCTCGGACTTGACGGCGGTCGTCAACACCGGGGACGACGCGGTCATCTACGGCGTGCACGTGAGTCCCGACCTCGACATCTGCACCTACTGGCTCGCGGGCATCGCCGACACACGCAAGGGGTGGGGCATCGAGGGTGACACCTTCTCAGTCGTCGAGGGCATGCGGGCGCTCAACCTGGACGCCTGGTTCAATCTCGGCGACCGGGATTTCGCGACCTGTCTTCACCGCACCGCACGGCTCGCGTCGGGGGCGACTCTGACCGAGGTCACGATCGAGCTCACCGAAAGATTGGGCGTTCGGGCGAGGATCCTGCCTATGTCGGATGATGAGGTGCGAACCAAGATCGTGACGACCGACGGTCGCAGGTTGGATTTCCAGGAGTACTTCGTCAAGGAGCGGACGGCCCCGGAGGTCGCCGAGGTGGTCTTCGCCGGTATGTCGGGGGCCGTCCCTGCTCCGGGCGTGCTCGACTCGATCGCGATCGCCGACCTGGTGGTGCTCTGCCCCTCGAATCCGATCGTCTCTATAGACCCCATTCTCGGTCTCGAGGGTTTACGAGACGCGCTGCGAGAGCACCCGCGCGTCATCGCGACCTCGCCCATCATCAAGGGAGCCGCGCTGAAAGGACCCGCCGACAGGATGCTTCGTTCGATGGGAGGCGAGGCGAGCGCGACCGGCGTAGCTCGCCTTTACAAAGACTTCGCAGATGTCTTCGTGGTTGATGCGTCGGACGGAGACCAGGTGACGCGCATCGAATCCACAGGCTTGAGAGCGACCAGTCTCGACACGATCATGGGTGACCACGACGCTGCCGAGCATCTCGCTGCGGAGTTACTCGAGCTGATATGACCGGCATAACCATCACTCCCGTGCAAGGGGTCCCCGAGGTTCGACCGGGCGACGATCTCGGTGCTCTCATAGCCGACGCCGCCGGCTCACAAACGCTCGCGGACGGAGACGTCTTGGTCGTGGCGCAAAAAGTCGTCTCGAAGGCTGAGGGGCGCGTCGTCCCCGGCACGAACCGGAGGCAGGCGGCACTGGCGGAATCCGTACGGGTGCTGCGCCGCCAGGGAGAGATGGTCATCTCCCAAACAAGGCATGGATTCGTCTGCGCCAACGCGGGGGTCGATGCCAGCAACGTCGAGGGCGACAACGTCGTGCTACTACCTCTGGATCCGGATCTCTCCGCCCGCCGGTTGCGCGCCCAGCTCGGAAACCTCCTGGGGGTCGAGGTCGCGGTGATCGTCAGCGACACCTTCGGACGCGCCTGGCGGATGGGTCAGACGAACGTTGCGATCGGCGTGGCCGGGCTCGAGCCCTTCATCGACTATCGGGGAACCACGGACGCTGAGGGGCGCGATCTCTCGGCAACGAGGATCTGCATAGCGGACGAGCTTGCCGGAGCCGCGGAGATGGTGATGGGCAAGACCACGGGCATCTGCTCTGCGATCGTGCGCGGAGCCCCTGTGGTCCTCGGTCGCGGCGCCGCCACCGAGATAGCACGATCCCCGAACGAGGACCTCTTCCGCTAGACCGGACCGGCCGATCCGCCCGATTTACTCGGTATTTACTTGCCTGCTGGTAGCCTCCCCTGCCGTGAGCAAGAAACTTCATGAAAAGCAACAGCGCCGGCTCGCCGAAGAGGCGAAGAAAGCGCGTCGGAAGAAAGAGCATCGCCGGGCGAACCTGATCACGGTCGGCATCGCGGCCGCCGTCGCGGTCGCCGTCGTGTTGCTCATCGTGTTCCAGCCCGAGGATCCCGCAGATAACGTCGGCGTTGCTGCATCGGAGGCCAATTGCACCGACCGTGAGACGTTCGAATCCGAGGGCAACCAACACGTCGATCTTGGGACGCCGGTGCAATACGAAGCCAACCCGCCGACCACCGGCAACCACTGGCCGCCCGAGGCAATCGCCGAGGCCGGCTTCAGCGAAAACCCGATCGAGTCGGAGCGACTCGTGCACAACCAGGAGCACGGTCAGATCGTTATCTGGTACAACCCCGGCGCCTCGGAGGAGATCCTCGGCCAGATCGAGGCCATGACCGAACAGGGTTCGGTCAACCTAGCCGCCCCGTGGGACGACATCGAAGATCCCTACAACTTCGTCCTTACCGCCTGGGACGGCGAGAGCGACGAGGGCGTGCAAATGAGCTGCGAGCTGCCCAGCCAGGAGGTCTGGGACGAGTGGCGTCAGGACTTCCAGGGTCGTGGGCCCGAGCAAATCCCCGGCATCGGGACATTCTCGGCCGACTGACACGCTCGACCCCCCTTAAGGGTTTCAAAATACCCTCATTCGGGGGATTCCTCGCGTTGGGGAAACAGACGACACTCATGACAATGGTGTCGATAGCACTCTTAATACTTACGATTGCCGCGATCGCTCTGGTTGTCCTCGTCCGACGCTGGTACCGGTCGTGCGAAGAGCGATACGCCGATCTCGTCGGTGATCCACAACGGTCCTCTCCTCTGACGCAGGCCTCTTCGCGGCGCTTGGGACCACCCAGCCGTCTTGCGAGTTCCGTCCGCAGGCTTTAGCCAACCGTCACGCCGGACCCACACCTCTCTCTCGCGCCGGCCCCAAACTAAACCCAGCCCGCGTTCCGCCGCGTCCCTAGATCGCGCCCCAGCTTCATTCTTTGGCGACCCGCGCGCGCGGCGATCCCAGCGGACGCTCACGCGATCGACGTAGCGTTTCAACTCTCCGCGCAGCCTGCATAGGCAAACGGGCTGAGCCAAAGAGGTTGCGAAAGCTGGCCCCTCTGGCAAGCCGATTTGGTCAGGACTGACCATTGTCTTGAAACGTCGGCCATAAGACGTTTCTTATACCGAATTGGGGGTCGGAATCAGGTGAGGGGATCGGCGATCAACATGCTCGAGGCGAAGCCAGCTAGAGGCTCCGGGCGTGCCCGATTCGAACCTCCCGATCAGCGCCGACACACCCTTCTCTTCGACAGACTCCGTGCCCTGACTCGTTACCAATGCACTTTGACCGCGCAGGGAGGACTCCGAGGATGATGCGCTGGATCGTTGGATCGAGCTTGAAGTTCCGGTTGTTGATGATTGCCGTGGCTGCGGGAACGATGTTCTTCGGCATCATGCAACTCGGCGATACGTCCGTGGACATCCTTCCGGAGTTCACGCCCCCGACCGTCGAGGTCCAAGCGGAAGCACTCGGGCTCTCGGCCGAGGAAGTCGAGCAGTTCATCACGGTTCCGTTGGAACAGGACCTCTTGAATGGGGTGGCGTTCCTCGATGAGATTCATTCGGCGTCACTCCCGGGTCTGTCGTCGGTGGTAATGACATTCGAACCGGGGACGGATCTCCTCGATGCTCGGCAGGTGGTCGGTGAGCGCCTCGCACAGGCCGTTGGAGTGGCGGGGCTTCCCGAGGTGTCCAAGCCGCCTCAGATGCTCCAGCCCCTTTCCTCGACGAGCCGGGTGTCGATGATCAAGCTGTCGTCCGAAAGCGTGTCACCCATCGAGATGTCGGTGCTGGCCCGGTGGGTGATCAGCCCCCGCCTGCAGGGCGTCAACGGCGTCGCCAACGTTGCCATCTGGGGGCAGCGGGAACGCCAGCTTCAGGTATTGGCCGATCCGGAGAGGCTGCGGGACCAGGACGTTTCACTCCAACAGGTCATCCGTACCGCAGGAAACGCCCTCGAGGTGTCTCCGCTGAGTTTCCTCGAGGCCTCATCCCCCGGTACCGGGGGATTCATCGACACTGCGAATCAAAGGCTCCAGATCTTTCACGAGCAGACAATTACGACGCCGGGCGAGCTTGCACAAGTGCCCCTCGAGGACACCGAGGGCAACGCAGTGTTCGCACGCGGTGAGCCGGTCACCCTCGGAGAGGTGACCGAAGTGGTGGAGGACCACCAACCGCTGATCGGCGACGCCCTCTGCAGTGATGGTGAGTGTCTCCTGCTCGTCGTCGAGAAGTTCCCCGGGGCCAACACTTTGGAAGTGACGGAGGGAGTGGAGGCCGCGCTTGAAGCGATGAGGCCCGGTCTCCCCGGCGTGGAGATCGATACCTCGATCTACCGCCCGGCGACCTTCATCGAGACGTCCTTCACCAATCTCGGGTGGACGTTGCTTATCGGAATGGTCCTCCTGCTACTCCTCATCGGCGCCTTCTTCTGGGACTGGCGCACCGGGCTAATCTGCGCAGTGGCCATCCCGCTGTCCCTGGTGGCGGCCGGGCTCGTGCTCTATTACCGAGGCGTCACCCTGAACACGATGCTCATCGCAGGCCTCGTCATGGCCCTCGTGGCCCTCGTCGACGACGCCATCTTCGACGTGGAGAGGTTCTCGCGGCGGTTGCGTGAGCGCCGCGCGGACGGCAGCGATGTTCCGCCGGGGCGGACCATTCTTGAGGCGTCTCTCGAGATGCGGAGCGCGTTCCTCTTTGGCGCTCTGATCATCTTCGCCGCGCTGTTGCCCGTCTTCTTCATGGATGGCAGAGCGGGTGCGTTCCTACCACCGATCGCCCTCTCCTACATGCTTGCAGTCGTCGCCTCGATGGTTGTCGCACTGACCATCACGCCGGCGCTGAGCTTCATGCTCCTGTCGGGCGCCCCGCAGCGTCGGCCGTCTCCGGTGGTGACTTGGCTGCAGCGCGGTTACGACAAGGTGTCCGGGCGGATCGTGCCCCGGTTGGGCTCGGCGATGGTTGCCGTAATCGCCGTCGTGGTGCTCGGCCTCGTGGCACTCCCGTTCCTTGACGACTCGCTTAGTCCCTCCCTCAAGGAGCGAGACCTTCTGATCCAGATGGAGACCGCACCCGGCACATCCCTGGCGAAGATGAACGAGCTCACCGGGCGAGCCGTCCAGGAGCTCGGGTCGCTGCCGGGAGTCGACAACGTTGGAGCAGATGTCGGGCGAGCGATCATGTCGGACCAGGTCGTCAACGTCAACACCTCCGAGATTTGGGTCAAACTCGATCCCTCGTCGGACTATCACGCCACCGTGGCGACGATCGAAGACGTGGTCGACGGCTACCCCGAGGTCTCCAGCAATGTGCTGACCTATTCGGAGGAGCGGATCACCGACGTTCTCGAGCAAACGGATGACGAGATCGTCGTGCGGGTCTACGGAGAGAACTCTGACGTCATACAAGACAAGGCCCAAGAGGTGCGCGGGCTCGTGTCAGGGATCGACGGCGTCGAAGAGGCACGCGCTGAGATTCCCGAGCAAGAGCCCACCCTGGAGGTCGAGGTCGATCTCGCCCGCGCGCAGGCACTAGGGGTCAAGCCGGGCGATGTCCGTCGTGCAGCGGCCACCCTTCTGTCGGGCATCACGGTCGGCAACCTGTTCGAGCAACAGAAGGTGTTCGACGTGGTGGTTTGGGGCGCGCCCGAGATCCGACAGAGCGTGAGCGATGTTCGCCAGCTACTGATCGATACTCCCAACGGCGGGCACGTCCGCCTCGGTGATGTCGCAACCACCCGCGTCGCACCCAATCCCACCGTGATCCGGCACGAGTCCGTCGCGTCCTACGTCGACGTGAGCGCCCGCGTGTCGGGGCGTGACGTCGGCGCAGTCGCAGGTGATGTCGAGCGTGCCATCCAACGAGTCGACTTCCCGTTCGAGCACCGCGCCGAACTGCTCGAAGGGTTCACCGAGCAGCAGGCCGATCGTTCCCGCGTCCTGGCCGTTGCCCTGGCCGCTGCGGTCGGTATCTTCCTTTTGCTGCAGGCCGCCTTCAACAGCTGGCGACTGGCGACGCTCGCGTTCCTGACCTTGCCCTTGGCACTCGTTGGCGGCGTGCTTGCGACGTTGCTCGACGGGGGCACGATCACACTCGGTTCGATCGTCGGATTCGTCGCCGTGCTCGGGGTCGCCGCGCGGGGCGGAGTCGTACTGATCAGGCATTACCAGCGTCTCGAACGCCATGAGGGCGAGAGCTTCGGCCCAGATCTCGTCGTCCGTGGAACACGGGAACAGCTTGTCCCGATCCTCATGACCGCGCTGGCAACGTCAACCATCTTCGCTCCGTTTGTCATCGCAGGCGACGCCGCGGGCTTGGAGATTGTGCGGCCGATGGCGGTCGTCATCCTGGGGGGGCTTCTCTCTTCGACTCTGCTCAACCTCGTGGTCGTCCCCGCGTTCTATCTGCGGTACGGGTTCGTCTCTATGCCCGACAGGTCGGAAGAGGAGCTGCTGGTCACCCCTTCCGAGGTCGACACGGTTGCAGGGTAGGAGGAGCTTGATGAAGCGGAGCCCTCGACGGACGGCGGCGACCTGGCTCATCGTCACTCTGTTGCTCTCGGCGTGCGGGGGCCAGTTGTCGGATGAGCAGGTCATCCACGATCCGGCAACCGTCGAACACGTCAAAGGGAGCGACGTGGCCCGCATCTCATTAACCGATAAAGCAGCCGAGCGGCTCGACATCCAGACGGCCACCGTCGAAAGCAAGGCCGGGAGGCGGACGGTCGTTCCTTCCGACTCATTGCTCGTCGACCCCGAAGGCGACTTCTGGGTGTACACGAATCCCGATCCTCTCGTCTTCGTCCGGCACAAGATCAGGATCGACAACGAAGTGGGACATCGGGCGTTCCTTTCGGCCGGACCACCAATCGGAACCCTTGTCGTGACGGTGGGGGTAGCCGAACTCTACGGGGTCGAGTCCGGGATCGGACACTGACATGATCGAGAGGGGGGGCCGGGGATGTTGCGCTGGGTCGTTGGATCGAGCCTGAAGTTCCGCTTCATAGTGGCTGCGGTGGCCGGAGGCCTGATCTTCTTCGGGGCCCAGGCGCTGCGCGAGACCCCGGTGGATGTCTTCCCCGAGTTCGCTCCACCGCGAGTGGAGGTCCAGACACCCTCCTTGGGATTGTCGGCATCAGAGGTTGAATCCTTGGTCACCGTCCCGCTTGAGCATGCGCTCAACGGGATCCCGGGACTCGACGAGATCCGGTCCAAGTCTCTCGAGCAGCTGTCGTCGATCGAACTGATCTTTGAATCCGGGACGGACCTCCTTACCTCGCGACAGTTGGTGGCGGAGCGCATCGCGACGATCACCCCGACCTTGCCTTCCTGGTCAAGCCCCCCCTTCATCATCCAGCCCCTGTCGGCGACAAGTCGCGTCATGAAGATCGGTCTCTCCTCGGACGATCCCGAGGTGGATCTGATGGACATGTCGATGACCGCCTACTGGAACATCAGAGCTCGCTTGTTGCGAGTTCCAGGGGTGGCGAACGTGGCCATCTGGGGTGAGCGCCTGGACATGCTGCAGGTTCGGACCGATCCGGAGCGGCTTCGCCGGCAGGACGTGACGCTCCAGCAGGTCATGAACGTGACGGCGGACGCCATCGACGCCGGGCTGCTTCAGTTCTCGGAGGGGAGATTCATCGGCCGAGGTGGGTGGATCGAGTCACCCACCAACCGGCTCGGCGTGCGTCACACACAGGCGATCGTGACACCGGACGATCTGGCTGAGGTGCCGGTGGCGGAGCGGAACGGCGAGGTGCTGCGCCTCGGTGACGTGGCCAACCTGGTCAGGGACCATCAACCACTCATCGGTGACGCCGTCATCAACGACGGTCCGGGCCTCATGCTCATCGTCGAGAAACTCCCCTGGGGCAACACTTTGGAGGTCACGCGAGGAGTCGAGGAGGCCCTCGAGGATTTGCGACCCAGTCTTACGGGGATCGAGGTCGATTCAGAGATCTTCCGTCCGGCGACCTTTATCGAGATGTCGATCGAAAACCTCACCGTCGCGATGATCATCGGCGCGTTGCTGATGATCTTCATGCTCGGTGCCTTCCTCTTCGAATGGCGCACCGCGCTGATCAGCATCACGGCGATCCCGCTGTCACTAATTGCCGCGGGACTGGTCCTGCACTGGCGCGGAGCGACCATCAACACGATGATTCTGGCCGGGTTGGTTATCGCCCTGGGCGACATCGTGGATGACGCCATCATCGACATCGAAAACGTCGTGCGGCGCCTCCGCGAGCACCGCGCTCAAGGGGGCAAGGTCTCGACCGCGAGGGTCATACTCACCGCGTCTCTCGAGGTGCGCAGCGCCATCGTCTTCGCGACCTTGATCGAAGTCGTCGCCGTATTGCCGATATTCCTGCTCGAGGGATTGTCGGGCTCGTTCTTCCGGCCGCTGGCTCTTTCCTATTCGCTGGCGCTGCTGGCATCCATGGTGGTCGCCCTGACGGTCACGCCTGCGCTGAGCCTTATCTTCTTCCGGAAGGCCTCGTCCCTGAACCACCGTGAGTCCCCGCTCGTTCCTCCTCTCCAGCGCGGATACGACTTCGTCCTGCGCAAGATCATCCATCGACCCCGCCGGGCCTATGCCTCGGTGGCAGCCGTCGCCATGGTCGGCCTCTTGGCGCTCCCGTTCCTCGGCCAGTCCCTTCTACCGTCGTTCAAGGAGCGGGACTTCCTCATGCACTGGCTCACCAAGCCCGGGACCTCGCACCCGGAGATGGTTCGAATTACGACGGCCGCCAGCGAGGAGCTGCGGTCCATCCCCGGAGTCCGCAACTTCGGAGCTCATATCGGGCAGGCGCTGCTTGCGGACGAGGTTGTCGGCATCGACTTCGGCGAAAACTGGATCAGCGTCGACCCGTCGGTCGATTACGACAAGACTCTGGATCGCATCCAAAACGTTGTCGAGGGATACCCAGGTCTCTTCCGCGATGTGCTGACCTACCTGAAGGAACGAATCAGGGAGGTCTTGACGGGATCGAGTGAAGCCATCACCGTGCGCATCTACGGACAGGACCTCGAGCTTCTGCGTGAGAAGGCAGAGGAAGTCAACGGCATCCTCGGCAGTATCCCGGGCGTCGTGGAGAACCACGTGGACCTTCAGGAAAACGTGCCACAGGTGCAGGTCGAGGTCGATCTCGAAGCATCCCAGCGTCACGGACTCAAACCGGGCGACGTTCGTCGGGCGGCGGCCTGGTTGGTCGCCGGAGAGGAAGCCGGCGATCTCTTCCGGGAGGGCAGGGCATACGACGTGCAGGTGTGGAGCACGCCGGAGACGCGCCAGAACCTGACCGATCTCCGGAACCTGTTGCTCGACACGCCGGCCGGTGGGCACGTGAGGCTGGAGGAAGTCGCCGACGTGACAATCGTCTCCCAACCCAACGTGATCCATCACGAGGGTCTCTTCAGGAACATTGACGTCGGTGCCAACGTGAGCGCCGGGAGCGACCTTGGCGCGGTGGTCGGTGAGCTCGAAGATCGCCTCGAAGAGGTGAAATGGCCAACCGAGTTTCGCTCGGAGATGCTCGGAGAGTTCACCGAACGGCAGGAGGCCCAGGACCGCCTGTTCCTCTTCGCAATCGCCGCCGCGATCGGGATCTTCTTCATCCTTCAGACCTCGTTCGGGAGTTGGCGCCTAGCCACCCTTGCCTTCGTCACGTTGCCGATGGCCCTTGTGGGTGGAGTGATTGCCGCCTACCTCGGTGGCGGGGTGATCTCGCTCGGCTCCCTCGTCGGATTCCTTACGGTTCTGGGAATCGTCGCCCGCAACGGGATCATGCTCATCAGTCACTACCAGCATCTGGAGAGACATGAAGGTGTGACCTTTGGCCCCGAACTCGTCCTGCGCGGGGCCAAGGAGCGGGTCGTCCCGATCATGATGACCGTCCTCACGACGGGGCTGGTCCTCATTCCGCTGATCGTTGCCGGCGAGATCCCCGGACAAGAGATCGAGCATCCTATGGCCGTCGTGATCCTCGGTGGCCTCGTGACCGCGACGCTGCTGAACCTGTTCGTCGTCCCGGCTCTGTACCTGCGCTTCGGTCGTTCCCGGCGGAAGGCCGCTCCCGCGACGGCGTAGACGCTCCCTTGCCTCTTCAGGCCGGTCACCCGATTCTCACCGACTGCCGAACCGCTCGGCTCGAGCCTGAGCGACGCAGGCGCGGGGGCGTCTGGAAAGACGCCCCAAAGCCGACGATTCAGTCTAGGTTCAGTCTCGGCGGGCCAGACTTGTGGAGAAGGTATCCGTTTCGGCCCCTCGGGGGCCGGGGAAGGTAGAGCGAGCCGCTGGTCGGACGGAAAGGAAATGCACATGAGTCGAACGGTCCTGATGTACCTCTTCGGCTTCGCGGGCATGTGGACGTTGGTTGCAATCGTGAGTGCCACGGTCGCTGGGTTCAGACGCTTCGAGCGCGACTGGGACCGGGCGTTCGAGCGAGAACTTTCTGGCAGACATCACGACGCCGATATCGACCTTCGGTAGCACCCCGAGAATCCTGACTCGGATCGGTAGACGCCCACCCGTCCGTTAGGGCGGATGCCTGACTTCCGGGTCGATTGCGTCACGCCACCGATCCGTCCCCAGAATCACGTCGGGAGACACCGAGTTGGCGCGGGCCTACCTCGAGCTCTTCCGGAGCCCACCGAGCAGGAAGACCCCTTCGGGGGTCGGCTCGCCCCCGCGACTACTTTCCTTCCCTTGCTTGCCCTTGCCCCAGTTCTTGGGGAAACTTTCCACCTAAATCCATCGATCCGTCCTCCTTCATTCGGCAACAGAGAGTGAGATTCCTGCGGGGTTTTGGTCACCCAGAGTGAGCCTCCAGGCGGGGGATCATCCGCCGGTGGGAGAAATCCTACGGTCGCAGGTTGGTTCCGAATTAGTAAGCCTTTGTGTACCGTGAGTGACCTTAGGGGGGATTTTAGAGGAACTTGCAGTTGTAAAAAGGCGGAGGAAAGTCGGCCGGAAGCTGGACATTCGGTGCAAAGTGACAGCCGATGTCGGTGCCCGGCGACGCGAGCGGATAGAGGTGTCGTCATTTCGTTGGACGGTAGTGGGACGGTGCAGAAGACCATCCTGTCAGCGGAGAGCGTGGATGAAGCGCAGCTCCCACGCGTAGTCGTCGGCAGCGGTGATCTCAGCCTCGTTCGCTCCATAGAGGACGAGGCGAGCGTCCAGGAGATCTTGCTCGATCCTCCCGCCGGAGAGGCTTCAGAGGTCCAACCCGATGCTTCTGCGACGGCCGGTCTCTCATCTGATCGAGCCCTCAAGAGGTACTCGCACATCGGAATCGGGCTGGCGGCGACCGACCTTTTCTGCGTCATGGCCGCCCTTCTGGTCGCACACTTCGTCAGCTATGGCCTTTCGAGCCCCACTGCCGAATATCTAACGGGTCCCTTTCTTGCGGCGCTGTTGTGGACCCCGATTTTCTATGGTTTTGGTCTCTACTCGATCCAGCACCTGTCGGCGTCCGAGGAGTTTCGTCGCATCATCGGCGCCTGCAGCTTCGGCATTCTCGTGGTCGTCCTCCTGAGCTACTGGTTCAAGGCCGACCTCCCCAATGCGTTCGTGGCCTCGTCGTTGAGCCTGGCCCTCGCCTTCGAGCTGGGGGGTCGCCGTATTTGGAGGCTGGCCGTCGGAAGACTGCGCAATAGCGGCCGGCTCACGCTGCGTACGCTCGTCGTTGGAACCAACGGCGAAGCCCATCGGTTGGCCGAGGTTCTGAAGCGCCGCGGCCTCGGCTTCGGGCCGATTGGATATGTAGGATCTCCTGGGATTCATCCCTCCCCCAACGGTCTTCCGATCATCGGAGACGTCAATTCACTCGCCGACCTCATTCGAGAGCACGAGGCCGAGTGTTTGTTCGTCGCCTCGACGGCGGTGGCGTCGGAGGACATGCTCAAGGTCGTCCAGGCGGCTCGGCAGACGGGCGCAGAGGTTCGCGTCTCGGCCAACCTGCCTGAGATCCTGACCACGAGGCTGTCCGTCCAACCGGTCGCGAACGATCTGATGGCGATCACTCTTAGGCCCGTTCGTCTGACACGCATTCAGGAGACCTTGAAACGGAGCTTCGACGTTGCCCTTGCCTCGCTGGGTCTAATTCTGAGCAGCCCGGTGATGCTGGTGGCCGCGGTGGCGATAAGGCTCACGTCCCGTGGACCCGTCCTGTTCCGCCAGCAGCGCGTTACGAAGGGTGGACGGGAGTTCACCGTCTACAAGTTTCGGACCATGACGCACAACGGCGACTCCCTGCTATCCGAAGACGCCCCCGATAAGAGCGCAGCCTTCTTTAAGGTCGAGAACGACCCCCGCCTGACCAAGGTGGGGGGGTTTCTCCGGAAGCTCAGCATCGACGAGTTGCCGCAGTTGCTGAATGTCGTCAAGGGTGACATGAGCCTCGTCGGCCCGCGTCCGCTGCCGGTCGAGCAGGTCAATGCCAATCCCGAGTTGCTTACCCCACGCCATGAAGTACTGACGGGCGTGACCGGATGGTGGCAGGTCAACGGGCGAAGTGATCTCTCCGCCGAAGAAGCCGTTCGGCTGGATCTCTTCTATATCGAGAACTGGGCACTGTCACTCGATCTGTTCATCATCCTCAAGACAGTTGGCGTCCTACTCCGCAGACGAGGTGCTTATTGATGGCGCAGGAACGGGAAGAGCTCGAGGACTACTTCGCCGCGCTAGCGCTTGAACAGCCTGTGGAGTCGCGCTTCATCGTTGGAATGCGGGTCGACGCAACCAGCTACAGGGAAGCATCTGATCGGATCATGAGCTGGGCCAAGAACGGCGAATCCAGAATGGTGTGCGCGGCCTCCGTCAACAACGTGATGGAAACCAGAGAGAGTGACGACTTTCTGGACGTCATGAACCGAGCCGACCTCATCACCCCCGATGGAATGCCGCTCGTCTGGGGCTTGAAGTTGCTCGGAGTCAAGGGGCCGACCCGTACCTATGGGCCGACCTTGACCCAGATTCTTCTCGACCGGGCCGAGGTCGCCGGCGTACCCGTCGGCTTCTACGGTGGATCGCCTCAGGTGCTCGACGACCTGCTCGAGGTCGCATCGAGGCGGTGGCCGGACCTCGACGTGACATACGCCCACAGCCCGCCGTTCAGGGCACTGACGCCTGAAGAGCGTCAACGCGAGGTGGCGGAGATCAACGCCTCCGGAGCGCGGCTGCTGTTCGTCGGAATCGGAAGCCCAAAGCAGGACCGGTGGATGGACTCCAACAAGAATCAGCTCGGCGCCGTGATGTTGGGGGTAGGGGCAGCCTTCGATTTCATAGCCGGCGTAAAGAAGCAGGCTCCTTCCATTCTCCAGCGCCTGGGCCTCGAGTGGCTCTTCCGTCTGCTCTCCGAGCCTCGCCGCCTGTGGCGACGTTACCTGGTCCGCAATCCAAGGTTCCTGTACCTCTTCGGACTCCAGTATGTGCGCGTGAAAGTCGCAGGCCGTAGCGAAGCATAGAGAACCGACAGGTGGCAATTCCGTTTATCAAGCAACACTCGAGGCACCCCAATGCACGTACCAACCAAGGAGGTTTGAGTGAAACGTACCGCTCTTGTTGCCGGAGCCGGAGGCTTCATCGGGCATCACATGGTCAACTTCTTGAAGGCTCGCGATTACGACGTTCGAGGCGTGGACATCAAGGAGCCCGAGTACGAACCTACGGCTGCCGATGACTTTCGCGTCCTCGATCTGAGACGGCGCGAGGAGTGCATCGAGGCCACGCGCGACATGGACGAGGTCTATCAGCTCGCCGCTGACATGGGCGGGATCGGCTTCATATCGGGCAACCATGCCGATGTCGCGAGCAACAACATCTTGATCAATGCACACATGCTCGAGGCTTCGGAGCTGAACGGCGTCGCGCGCTACTTCTATTCGTCGTCTGCCTGCATCTATCCCCTCTATATGCAGGACACGCCAGACGTAGGAGGGCTCAAAGAGGACGACGCCTACCCCGCTCAGCCCGAAGAGGGATACGGATGGGAAAAGCTCTACGCAGAGAAGATGTGTGAGTACTACGACGAAGAGGGGCGAATTCCGACACGCGTAGCTCGTTTCCACAACGTCTACGGCCCTCTTGGAACCTATGACGGAGGCCGCGAAAAGGCACCCGCTGCGATCTCCAGAAAGGTTGCGCTCGCCGACGACGGCGGAGAGATCGAGGTCTGGGGCGACGGGCTTCAGACGAGGTCATTCATGTACGTCGACGACTGCGTCGAGGGCATCTACCGGATCATGCAGTCGGACTACTCGGCCCCGCTCAACCTCGGTACCGAGGAACTCATCACCGTCAACGGACTCGTAGACCTTGTGGCGAACGTCGCCGGAAAAACGATCAGGAAGCGCCACGACCTCTCCAAGCCCCAAGGCGTGAGGGGGCGCAACAGCGACAACACGTTGCTAACCGAGGTTCTCGGCTGGGGACCGTCGAAGCTTCTCGCCGACGGAATGAAGCCTACGTACTCCTGGATCTACGAGCAGCTCGTCAACGACGAAGCACATGCGCGGCGCGCAAGTTGAGGCAAGGTCGGCAACGAAAGAAAAGGGCACGAATATGAAAGTGGCGGTAATCGGCACCGGTCACGTTGGACTCATCACGAGTGCCACGATGGCCTATCTGGGCCATGATGTGATCGGGAACGACCTCGACGAAGAGAAGATCCTGATGCTCCAACGAGGTCAGGCACCTTTCTTCGAACCGGGACTCACCGAGCTCCTCGAGGAAACACTTGGCTCGGGCAAGCTCAAGTTCTCGTTCGACTCACAAGAGGCCATCCGGGATGCAGATGTGGTCTTCATTTGCGTGGGAACTCCACCCAAAGCATCCGGCGAAGCGAACTTGATTGCCGTCGAGTCGGCCGCCAAGGATGTGGCTCGGTACGCGCGCGGCAGTGTTGTGGTGGTTGAAAAATCGACCGTCCCGGCAGGCACCTCCGCACGCGTGAGGCGAACACTCGAGAGAGAGCGTCCTGATTTCATCGACAAGTTCAGCGTGGTGTCCAACCCTGAGTTCCTCCGAGAAGGAAGTGGAATTCGCGATTCCCTGGAACCGGACCGGATCCTCGTAGGAGCCGAGTCGCCCGAGGCTTTCGAGGTGATGCGTGAGATCTACGCTCCCCTCGTCGAGAAGGGCGCCAAGCTCGTCGAAACGAACATAGAGACTGCAGAGCTCTCGAAGCACGCCTGCAACGCATTCCTCGCCCTCAAGATCTCCTACATGAACGCTCTCGCACGTCTGTGCGAACGCTCCGGCGGCGATGTCGACTCCGTGGCCGAGGTCATGGGCTCGGATGAGAGGATTGGGCGCGCCTTCCTCAATGCGGGACTTGGTTACGGGGGCTACTGCTTCCCCAAGGACCTCCAGGCATTCGAGCGGCTCGCCTCGCGGCTGGGTTATGACTTCGGCCTGCTGAAGGAGGTCGAGCGCATCAACGACGAGGCGGTCGACTCCGCTGCAGACAAGATCAGCGACGTGCTTTGGAACCTCGACGGGAAAAGGGTCACGCTCCTGGGATTGTCGTTCAAGCCAGATACGGATGACGTCAGGTTTGCACCCGCCCTCGCGCTTGGTCGAAAGCTACAGGCTGAGGGCGCCACGGTCGTTGGATACGATCCCCAGGCAATGGCGAATGCCAAGTCTGAGGTGCCGGAGCTCGAGGTGGCGTCCGACCCTTACACCGCCGCAACGGGTTCGCACTGCCTGGTCCTGTGCACGGAATGGGCCGAGTTCAAGACGCTGGATCTCGATCGTCTCAAGCAAGCGATGGCTTACCCCCTGGTCGTCGACGGGCGTAACATGTTCGAGCCCGAGGAGATGGAGAAGCGCGGTTTCTCCTACTATCCGACCGGCCGTTCACCCATCGTCTAGACCGGAGAATCAATGCCCAGAGCTGTTGTCACTGGGGGCGCGGGGTTTCTCGGCTCCCATCTTTGCGAACGTCTTCTGTCCGAGGGATGGGACGTGTTATGTCTCGACTCCTTTCTTACCGGGAAAGAGTCCAACCTCGACGGAGTTGATGGTCATCCCCGGTTTCAACTCGAGCACTACGACGTCACCAATTACCTCTCGGTCGACGGTGACGTCGACTGGATCCTGCACTTCGCCTCGCCCGCATCGCCGATCGACTATCTGGACCATCCCATCCACACGCTCAAGGTTGGTGCTATCGGGACGCTGAACGCGCTTGGCCTGGCAAAAGCCAAGAACGCCGGCTTCTTTCTGGCTTCGACCTCCGAGGTGTACGGAGATCCCCTCGTGCATCCACAGCCCGAGGCCTATTGGGGCAACGTCAATCCGATCGGTCCACGTGGCGTTTATGACGAGGCCAAGCGCTATGCCGAGGCGATGACGATGGCCTACCACCGAACTCACGGCATACCCGTGAGGATCATCCGGATCTTCAACACCTTTGGTCAAAGGATGCGCCGGGCCGACGGGCGGGCGGTCCCGACCTTCATCAAACAGGCCTTGGCGGGGCAGCCTCTCACCGTGCACGGAGAGGGTGCCCAGACTCGCTCTCTCTGCTACGTAGACGATTTGATCGAGGGCATATGGCGCTTGTTGAACTCCGGTGCGACCGGGCCGATGAATATCGGAAACCCGCAGGAGATTAAGATCCTCGATCTCGCCCGCATGATCATCGAGGCGGCCGACAGCACCTCGGAGATCTCTTTCGTCGACCGCCCGGTCGACGACCCCGAGGTTCGCTGTCCCGACATATCGATGGCCAGCAAGACTCTCGGTTGGGAGCCACGGGTCTCGCTCGAAGAGGGACTGCAACATACGATCGGATGGGCTCGGGAGTCGTGGTCGCATCAGTAATCGGCCGGCCGAGTAGGGCGCTACCGCTAATCAATCTCATCGAAGGGAAGTGACTGCTGCATGAAGTGTCTGGTAACGGGGGCCGCGGGCTTTATAGGCTCGCGGCTCTGCGCTCGCCTTGTCGAAGAGGGGCACCAGGTCGTCGCCTTGGACAATCTGTCCGATGGCTCCATGGCCAATCTCGAGGACACGGACGATGTCGAGTTCCATCAGAGCGACCTCAGGGACGAAGACGCCGTGTCGCGGGCTGCTGCGGGTTGCGAGGTTATCTTTCATCAGGCTGCAATGCGATCCGTGCCGCGCTCCATGACCATGCCGGCTCTCACAAGTGACGTGAATGTGCGCGGGACGCTCAACGTGTTGCTGGCCGCTCACCAGAACTCCGCGCGCGTCGTCTCCGCCTCCTCTTCCTCGGTTTACGGCGAGCAGGCGGAGTACCCCCTGCACGAAGCACTAACACCCTCTCCGCAGTCGCCCTACGCCGCCAGCAAGCTTGCGGGCGAGGTCTATTGCCAGACCTGGACGAAAGCTTTCGGGGTCCCGACGATCTCGCTTCGCTACTTCAACGTCTACGGCCCGGCTCAGGATCCATCGAGCGAGTACGCCACGGTCATGCCAAAGTTCGTGCTCGCGTGTCTCATGGACGAGCGGCCCACGATTCACGGCAACGGAGAGCAGGCGCGCGACTTCACCTACATCGACGACGCGATCGATGCGAATCTGCTGGCCGCCCAAGCACCCGAGGAGGCGTTCGGGCTCGCCCTGAACGTCGGAGGCGGGCGTCAGCCGACCTCAGTGAACAGGCTGCTGTCGATCATCGCCGAACTCACGGACACCCATCCCGATCCGATCTACGCGGATCCCCGCCCCGGAGACGTTTGGCTGACGCATGCAGACGTGTCGCTTGCGGAGCGCTCGATCGGCTACAAGCCGGTGGTGGATATCAACGAAGGCCTTGCGCGCTCCGTGGAATGGTTCACCCAGCGCTACGCGCGCACCTGAACGACGATGGGCCACCGGTGCGGCGGGAGTGCACCCAGCGTCGGCGAGGCGAAAGAGTCTCTTCCTTAGGTCAGAGATTCTGCTCGAACGACAGCACGCCTGTCCGTTGCAACATCTTTGCCTGCGTGCATCGTTG
Source organism: Actinomycetota bacterium (assembly GCA_050693895.1). GTDB lineage: Bacteria > Actinomycetota > CADDZG01 > CADDZG01 > WHSQ01 > WHSV01. The sequence goes on from JBOGWS010000082.1 coordinate 74,178, forward strand.
CCCGACCACGAATCGAAGAGTACCGTCCACTTCTCGCAGGCTGTTCGGCCACGTGAACGCGCCGTCGCCGGCGGCGGCTGTCATCAGCGTGGCGTCCAGGCCCCAGGAAGAGCCGTCGAATGTGCGCGACACGACCGACGTACCTGAGGTGAGCACCATCGTCACCCATGCGTTGGTCCCATCCGCGGCGATCGAGGGCTGGCGGTAGCCATCGCCCGTGCTGAGTGATGTGCTTACGCTATTTCCGGTGCTCGAGAACCTTGCAACCTTCACGGCACCGGGACTCGATGAACTCTGCCAGGCGGCCAGGACGTCACCGCCGAAGGCAACGGCACTGGGCCGCGACTTGGCCGGGGCGCTTGTCTTGGCGCTACCACGAATCCATCCCGATGAGTCGTACCTAAACAGTCTCAGACTGGCCACGCGCCCCACGGCTCGCATACCGGCGGGCGTCGGCACGAGAGTGGCCGTCGTCTGTTTGACCGAGCTCTCGTGGAGGATCGTGCGGTCGAGCAACGCGGGTGTCGGATTGTGCAGGTCCGTGAACGAGACCGTTGTCAGGCTGTACTGGGTGCTGCCGGTGCGCTGCAGCCAAACGATGTGCCCCCGACCGTCGTGAAATGCAATATCGACTGCCGCGTTTCCCGTGCCCGCACTCTGGACGGTCAGGGCCGGTCCTACGGCCGGTCCGTCGGCCGCATCCAGGTTGGTCAACCGTCGCATCTTCACGGGAGCGATCTTGCTGAAGTTGTAACCCGCCCACACGACCCAGGCGTGCCCGGCTCCGTCGAGAGCGATCGAAGCCGGTCGATCGTTGCTGACCTCGTCCGGCCCGTTGTCGAAGACCGACTTTTCCTCCCAGCCTTCGCCCGGATCCTTCCACGCAAGGTCGACGCCACTGCCGTGAGGGTCGTAGACGGCGAGCGTGCGACCCCCCGGAGTCACGACCACCCGGTGGTTGTTCGAGTCGAAGGTCGCGTTGCTGGACCCTCCCTCACCGCAGGCGCCTCCCTGAGTGACCCCCGTTACCGTCGGCGGGTCGGCCGCCGCCGAGGCGGTCCAGGCGCTCGTCGCCGGCGCCAGGAACAAAACCGTTGTCGCTACCACGGACAGGATTTTCATGTCGCACCCCATGGATTCCTCGTCAAGGCGGACCCAGCCGGTGACTCTCGGAGCTCACTTACAGAGTCTCTTCATCCCAACCGAAACGCTAGCGAACCACCCCCTCCGTGGATAGGGGGTTGGTCCATCGAATGCACGAGCGAGGATCACCTAACGCGGGACCGGGCAATCAGCTCGCTCCGAGTGACGTCCGCTTTGTCGCCACTGGGCTATTACCGGCGCTTTATCCTCCACCGCCAAACCGAAGCGGTCGGATCGACATTGCCGGCGCGGTCCTCGGCGCGCACCCTGAAGGTGTGACGCCCGCGCTCGAGGCCCCGGTACACCTTCGGCGAAGAACAGGGCCTGAACCGGCCCCGATCGCGCTTGCAGATGAAGGTCGACTTCGTCTCATCCGCCCCGAACGAGAATCTCGCATTGTGGGCTTTCGTCCGGCGCGGGGGATGGTTGGTGATACTGGTCTTGGGAGCTCTGGTGTCGACTCTGAAGCTGCGCTCTGCGGGGGGGTCCTCGACGTCGATGCCGTCGACGGCCCGGACGTAGAAGGTGTAGGGGCCGTCCTCTAGCGGACCCTCCTCCTTGTGGGAACCCGGGCAGTCGCCAAGGTCATCCTTGTCGATTCCGCATTCGACGAGGGTGACGGCCCTGTTCGGCTTGAATTCGAAGGTCGGCGTGTCGTCGTTGGTGGGACCCTTCGGCCCTGTGATCGTTGTGGTCAAAGGCGTGGTGTTCAGTTTCTGCTCGAACGACAGCACCGCGCTCCGCGACGTACGCCCTTTTTGCGTGCACCGCTGACCGACAAGGAACCGGAGTGTTCCGCCCACCTCTCGCAGGGTGTTCGGCCACGTGAAATCACCGTCGCCCCCTGATGCTGTCATGAGCGTGGCGTCCCCGCCCCAGGAGGAGCCGTTGAAGGTGCGCGACACGACCGATCTACGGGAGGCGCGCACCATGATCAGCCATGCCCTGCTCCCACTCGCGGCGATGGCCGGCTCCACGTAGCCGTCGCCGGTTTCGGGTGATGTGCCGACGCTATCGCCGTCGTCCGAGAACCTCGCCACCGTCACTGCACCGGGGTTGGACGAGCTCTGAAAGGCGGCCAGGACGTCACCCCCGAAGGCAACGGCACTGGGCCGCGCCGTTGCCGGAGCCGCGGTCTCCGCGCTGCCGGAGGTCCATCCCGATGAGCCGTACCGAAACAATCTCAGGTCGCCCGTGCGCGCCACGGCTCGCATACCTTCGGGCGTGGACACGAGAGTTGCCGTCGTCTGTTCGTTCGCGTTCGGGGCGAGGATCGTGCGGCCGAGCAACGGGGGGGTCGGATTGTCCAGGTCCGTGAACGAGTCCGCCGTCAGGCTGTACCCGCTGTCGGTCTTCTGCAGCCAGACGATGTGCCCCCGGCCGCCGTGGAATGCAAGATCGACCGCCGCGCCCCCGGAGTGGTCGTCCGGGTCGTCCGGGTGCGGGCCCCCGTTCTGGACGGTCAGGGCCGGTCCCACTGTTGGTCCGCTGGCCGCATCGAGGTTGGTCAGGCGTCGCATCTTCACGGGACCGAATCTCTTGGGGGGACCGGACCACACGACCCATGCCTGCCCGGTTCCGTCGAGGGCGATCGAAGCCGGTCGATCGTTGCTGACCTCATCAAGCCCGTCGTCGAAGACGGACTTTTCCTTCCAGCCCCCGCCCGGATCCTTCCACGCGAGGTCGACGCCACCAAAGCCGTGGGGATCGTAGGCGACGATTACGCGGCCACCCGAAGTCACGACCATCCGATGGTTGTTCGAATCGAAGGTCGCGTCGCTGGACCCCGCGCTATTGCCACAGGCACCCTCCGGATTGACCGTGGTCACCGTGGGCGCGTCGGCGGAGATCGACGCGGTCCGGCCGGCCGTCGCCGGCGCCAGTAACAAAGCCGTCGTCGCGGCTACGGTCAGGAATGATTTCATGTTGCTCCCCAAATGATTCCTCGCCAAGGCAGCCGGCAATGTGACACTCAAAGCTCACTAACGGAGTGTTTTCGTCCCAATCGGAACGCTAGCTAACAGCCCGTCCAATGGATAGGGGGTATGTCCCATCGAATTGCACCGAATTATTTAGTGCCGGTTGCTCCTGCATGACTAGTTCTTTTGGGCGTGGTCGCTCACCTCTCCCTGGGACAGTTGACGACTTCGCGTCGTTTGGGGGATACAGCGTTATCCGCGTTTGAAGGCACCTAGAAATTTCGTCCTGACCTCGTCGATCACGTGCTCTTCCTCGGCTTCCAGGCCGAGCACCTTCAGCACGCCCACATACGCGAGCCCCGCGGTTACCAATCCGACGATCGCCATGGGGACCGAGTGCCCCAATACCAGTCGCGCGAGGAGGAGTACTCCGCTGGCCGCGACGGTTGCGGCCAGCGGCTTTACAAAGGTGCGCCCGAACGGTTGCACGCCCACCAGGATCTTTCCCTCGATCACCCGCGCGATGTTTAAGAGAGCTGTGACGATCGCATCTACGATCGCCATGCCGACGGCGCCGTACTTGGGGACCAACCAAATTCCGAGACCGACGTAAAGACCCACGCTCACAAGAGAGTTGACGAGATTGACGGTGGGCCGGCCGGTCATAGCAAGCAGGTATCCGGAGGGCCCCGTTGCGACGTAGAAGAGGTTCCCCGCCGCCAAGATTGAGACGAGGATCGCTGCCTCGCTTTCTGCTCGACCGCTCAGGAGCAGGACGAACAACTCCGGCTGAATCATCAGGGCCATGAAGATCGGTACCGAAAAGGTGGCCACCCAGCGGTTGATCGTTTGGTAGAGAGACTGCAGGCGCGCTATCTCTCCTCGCTCGTAGATCTGGACCACCACCGGTGCCCAGATGCCGACGATGCTGTTCAGGAACATCCCGCCCGCCAGCTGAAGCGACTGCGCTATCCCGTACAGACCAACCTCTCTGTCGACACCAAAGACTCCAATCAGAAGAATGCCGAGCCCCAACGACTGGGTACTGAAGAGAGCGACCCCTGCCTGAGGGAGGACGAAACGAAGGATGGGTCCGACCTTTGCGCGCGGGACGGCCACTCGCTCCTCGTCCGACAAGAGTTTCCTGTAGTACCAAAACCCGGCCACGAGGGCGATGCCGGCGCTTGCCACGAGCGCCACTACAGCTCCGGTCACCGCAAAGCCCGTCAAGAGGGCGGCGACCGTCAAACCGAAACGAGACAACGGCTGAACGACGTTTCCGACCATCACCGACGGGACCATGGTCCTGTATGCCTGCGTGCAGAATCTCAGGACCTGCATGCAGCCATAGAGGGGGACGTAGGCTGCTCCCACTCTGAGCAGGAAGGCAAGGTAACTGCGGCTGGACGGAGAGTCCGCAAACGCGGCCGCGATGTCGTCGGCGGCTATGAAACCGACGGCGAACACGACCAGCGAGGCCACGGCGGCTCCCGCGATCGTGGTGCGAGCCGCCCCCCGAGACGCATTCGGATCCTTGACAACGCGCGCCATCACGATGAAGCGCACGGCGGCAGCCGGAAAGCCTCCGGAGGACAACGTGGTCGCCACCATGAGGATCTGGAACACCTGGCGGTAGAGCCCGTAGTCGGCGGTGCCAAGCATCCGCACCATGACCGCAACGAGCAGGAACGTGACGAGCTTCTGGGTGATTTGGCCCAGCATCTGAACCGCGCCGCCCTTCGCGACGACACGAACGTCCCCCGCCCTTTCGGGCGCCAAGTCACGACCGCCGGACATCTCCTACTTCCTCACGACCGAACCGCAACGCGCTGCGGCGCGGAATCATTCGTCTTGCTTGCGACCGGGGCCCAGCGCAATTTTCCTGGCTTCATCCCCCATGGGGATGTTGGTGAGTACGACATAGCCATCCCTTCGGGTTTCGGGGGATTCTTCGAAGTAGTAATCGGCAAGCTCGGCTATCAGGTGTAAGAGCCGTGCCTTTGTGTCCGATTTCTCCCGTCCGGCCGTCGCTCTTCTGGCGTGGTCATGCCCTCGGGGACCGAGCCAGTCGGGTGCGGTCGAGATGGAATCGAATGCGGGCCAGGGTGGGCCCAGGGTCCCGCAAGGATTCGGTGCCATGAGCGGTCTTTCGGCGAGGTCTCAGTGCGCCGGCCACCGCCGGAAGACCCAGCCGTCGCTCTCGCAGCGCCCAACGCATGTGCCGTAGGTCCCCCGCCAGCCACCGATAGAAGACACCAGCCGGAGCGCGCACCGGGGTGACCCGCTTGCCCGAGAGGAGATCGCACCAGATACCCGCCAGATTCACCCCCGCGGCCAGAGCCAGAGTTTGGAGGCCGTAGGGACGAGGATGGACGTCCATGAGATGAGGACCGAGGAGCTGCACGTGAAATACACCCTCGTAGCCCTCCAGCAACGCAACGATGCGATCCTCGAGCTCGGTATCGGGTGACGTCGTAACCACCGCGGAGGCCTGCCCACACTCGGGCGGCCAGATCCTGAGCCAGCGCTGATGCACGGCGGCAACCAGGCCCCCCTTCCACATGACTCCCCCAACCGTGCGAATCGACTCGTCGATGAAGGGCTGCACCAGCAGGGGGGCCTCGGCAAGCGCAGCTTTTCTGACCTGAGGCGCCGACTCCACCCGAAAGGCTCTTCGGTCTCTTATGACCGGTTTGATGACTATCGGATAGTCAAGCTCATCGGCCCCATCCATGAGCTGTGAAGGCGAATCGAAGGTCCTCGTGCTAAGCGCGGGGAATCCGGCCGCCTCACTCCTCTGCGCGAGCTCCTGCTTGTCGAGCAGGTGACCTACCGGCCGACCAAGCTTCAGGAGCGCCTCGTCGTTGACCGGCAAACAAGTCAGGTATTGGTGCCTGCTCAGCTCGGCCCGAACCGCCTCCGCATACCCAGGGGCCGAGACCTGTGGAACCCCTACGACGCGTACACAATGACGCGACGCAGCGGCGATGGACCTGCCTTGGCCCACGGTGAGGACCGGGTCGTAGCCTCCGGCCGCCAGCGCCCGGACCGTGGTGAGCGCGATCCGCCCCTGATCGCCCGTTACGAGAACGGCGGTCGAACTGTTCGTCATCCTTATTGCTATCGGGTCGCCCGAGGAGAAACGGATTCAAGCGCTCGGAGTTGCTCACGAACCTGTTCGACCAAAGCCTCCATCGGCGAAGCGGCATCGAGGAAGACCGCTCGCTGGTCGGGCGGCAAGACCCGGTGCCAAGCGGTCATCTGCCTGGTGAGCTCCGCCGACGAGAGCTGCGGTTTGCGGGCCCGGATCACCTCCGGGTCGGCCTCGAGGACGAGAACCACGTCAGCTCGTGGAATAAGCCTGCCGAGCATCTGGAAGGGGCGCCCCGAGCGGAGCCGGTAACGACGCGGGTCGACGGCATGGTCCCACCACCCCCGCTCGAATACCACCCACCCACCCCTTCGGACGTGCGGCGCCACCCGGACGGCCCACCCGAGAAGGAAGTCGGCGTAGAGATACGAGGTCTTGACGACGGTGAGGCCCCGGGCATAGGCCCGCGGGTAGACGCGAGGGCTCGAGGCATCCGGAGAATTCCCGGCACCAAGACGACGGGCGCGTGCCTTCTCTCGGTTCCGGCGGGGAAGCAGCCGAGGAAAGCGGATATGAAGCACCCGGTCGCCATCCAGGACCTCGGAGATCAGCCGTGCGCACAGCGTCGTCTTTCCGGCACCGTCGGGGCCTCCGACGATGATCACTCCGCCGCCTCCAAGGGAATCCGGGGGGCCGGAGGAGGTCCTGTGGGGCCCTGCTTCGTTCCGGTCAGGCCTCATTCTGGTTGACTTCAATTCGTCCTTCACTCATTTCTCTCGTCGCCTCCCAGCAGTTGGTAAAGGCTATATACCGCCTCGAGCGAAAACAACGGGGGTCGACTTCCGATCGAGGAGCGGAGCGAACCGGGTCCTGAATCACAACCGAGGCGAATAACGTAGTCCTCGTCAGTGCACTGGCGACACCATCGACGGCACTTCGTCTTCTCGAGAAGGGTTAGACAATTGACTCTCGACAGGTCCGATCTGTGGAGCTCGCTCCTGATCAGGTTCACTCGTGCATCGCCGGCTTGGGCGGTATCCGGCAACGTGGATGAGGGCCTTGCCGGGGAGGGCGACGTCGATCTCGTTGCTCGGCCGGCCGATTGGATCGCGGTCGAGCAAGAGTTTCGCCGCTGGGCGGAAGGCAACGGCTTCGAGCCGGTCATCTCCTGTCCTCACCGGCCGGGGGTCCTGCTGCTCGTCGCAGTGGGTGACCCCAGCACCCCCGTGTACAAGCTGGAGGTCCTTGGCTACCGGCATTTCCGGGGGGCTCGCATTTACTCGGCCGAGGATCTGGTGCCGGCCATGGAGATGGATCCACGGGGGTGGAGACGCCTCCGCCCGGGGGCGGGCGCCTTGATCAAACTGGTGCCCAACGGAGTGACGTGGACGGGCGGCCTGAAATGGACGGGTCCAAAGGCCGCACGAGTCCTTCGGCTCCTCCACCAAGACCCCGAGGGCGTTCACCTCGGGGCGCGGGCCTTTGGGTCCGTGGGGGGGCTGGTCGAGACGGCGGCCCGCACCGCGGGCGCGGGGCGCTGGCCGCGTGCACGCATGCTCGCACTCGAGGGCTGGGCTCTGACCAGGGGTTTGGCGAGTCCCGCGCACACCCTTTCGAGACTTCGTTATCGGTTTAGTCCAGCAGGACGCTGCGAGCTACCGCTCGCCCTTAGGCGGAGAGGGCTGGTCGTGAACGACGTCGCACAATTGCGAAACCTGGCCGAGAGTCACGAGGGGGTCTCGGGACGAATCCTTCGTTGGAAGTAACCGCCGGCCCTCGATTGGGCGCTAATTCGGCATCATTTCTCTGAGCCGCCGGCCGACTTCCTCGATTCGATGCTCGGCATCGTTGCGGCGCTCGGCCTCCAGCACCGGCGCACCGGCCCGGCTCTCCGCGGACCATTCCTCCGCGAAGGAACCGGAGCGTATGTCCTCGAGGATCTCCGTCATCACGCCCTGTACCTCCGGCCCGATCACTCTCTTCCCGCGCGTGAGGCTCCCGTACTTGGCCGTGTCGGAGATCGCGTCGCGCATGCCGCTGATCCCGAACCGCTGAATGAGGTCGACGATCAGCTTCATCTCGTGCAGGCACTCGAAGTAGGCGGTCTCCTCCTGATATCCGGCTCGAACCAAGACGTCGAAGCCCGATTTGATCAACGCGGACACTCCCCCGGCGAGCACAGCCTGCTCGCCGAAGAGGTCGGTTTCAGTCTCCTCTGCGAAGGTGGTCTCGATTACCCCCGCAAGCATGCACCCAAGTCCTTTGGCATAGGCGAAGGCGCGCTCCCTGCCTCCTCCCGTTGAGTCCTGGTGCACGGCGACGACCGCCGGTGCTCCCCGCCCGGCCTCGAAGGCCTCTCGGAGCATGGGGCCTGGGGCCTTGGGGCCGACCAACACCACGTCGCTGTCGTCCGGCGGTTCGATTGCGCCGTAGTGAATGTTGAAGCCGTGCGCGAAGAGCAGGCAAACTCCGGGCTCGAGGACCGGAAGGATCGACTCCTTGTAAACGTCGGCCTGGTGCTGGTCGGGAAGCATCAGAGCGACGAGATCCGCGCCCGAGCAGGCCTCTCGAACCGAGGCGACTGCGAGGCCCTCCCGCTCGGCGCGTTCGCGCGACGCCGACTCCGGGCGCAAACCAACAACGACCTCGAGGCCCGAGTCATTGAGATTCAGGGCGTGCGCTCGACCCTGAGATCCGTATCCGAGGATCGCGATCCGTCGCCCTTCCAGCGGTTCGAGGGAGGCGTCATCTTCGTAGTAGATCTCGGCAGCCATTGAATCGTCTCCTTGGTCGATCGCGTTCCGGCGCTGTGAAGGATAAGGTTTGCCGCTCATGGAGAAGAGAAAGCTTGGCTCCGATGGTCCCGAAATCACAATCCTTGGTTTCGGCTCATGGGCTGTGGGAGGTCCCTACAAGTTCGGCTGGGGGCCGACCGACGACGAGGAATCCATAGCGGCGATACATCATGCCCTCGATGCGGGCATCAATTGGATCGACACCGCCGCCGTCTACGGCCTGGGTCACTCCGAGGAGGTCGTCGGCCGAGCCCTCAGGAAGCGTCGGACCGCCGACGACGTCCTCGTGTTCACCAAGTGCGGCGGCTTCTTCAGAGAGGACTTGAGCAAGGTCGTTTACGACCTGAGACCGGAATCCATTTCGAAGGAGTGCGAGCAGAGCCTGGCCAGGCTCGGGCTGGAGACGATCGACCTCTATCAGATCCACTGGCCCGACAATTCAACCGGCACTCAGATCGAGGATTCCTGGGCGACGATGAATCGACTCGTTGAGCAGGGCAAGGTGCGTTGGATCGGAGTCTCGAACTTCGATATCGAGCTACTCGACCGCTGCGAGGACGTCAGTCACGTCACCTCTCTGCAACCCCCGTTGAGCCTCGTCAAGAGGCAAGCGCGCAACGACGTCATCCCTTGGGCGGCCGAACACGGAACCGGTGTTCTTGCCTACTCCTCGATGGCCTCGGGGCTCCTGACGGGTAAGTACGACCACGAGCGCTTCGCAAACCTGGCGTCGGACGACTGGCGTCGCAACTCTGCGGCATACCAGGAGCCCGAGCTGTCTCGAATTCTGAATCTCGTCGAGTGCATGAGGCCGGTGGCAGAAGCCCTTGAAACGACGCTTCCAAACCTGGCGGTTGCCTGGGCCCTGACCGTGCCCGGCGTGACGGCTGCGATCGTGGGGGCCCGCAGACCCGACCAGGTCGACGGGTGGATCGACGCCGCGACGCTGCGTCTCGAATCGTCCGCGCTCGAGCAACTCGAGCGGTGTGTTTCCCTCAGCGGTGCGGGACAGGGCTAGCTCTTAGCCTGCTTGTGCTCGCGGACGTCGATGACGCGCTCTTGAGACCCCTCGGGCGGATAATTCGCAGCGGTGACGTGGGATTCGTCAAGCGTCTCGATGGACGCGACACTCGCACTGGGGATGAACGAATCCAGTGGGGTGGGAGCGTCGGATCGTCCCTTGGTGTCGAAGGCCCCGACGGGCCTGAGACGGAGAACCTCTTCTTCCTCCTCCGGCCCGGGTGGAGAAGGCTCCATCCATCCCTCGACAACGCGTCCCGAGGCGAGTCGAACGCGAACCAAACTCTGGACCTCTTGCTCCGGCTTGCGGGCTACCCTCCCGAATCGCTCCTTGAGTCGAACGCGGTCCGTGAGTCGAAGGCGCTCCTTGAGTCGAACGCCCTCCTTCAGCTCAAAGCGTTCCTTGAGCCGAAAGAGCCCCGGGAGCCCAGGGCCTGCGACTCTCGCTCCGAAGGTCGCGCGAAGGTTCGGAATGCTCGCTCCGCGCGCGATCAGAAAGGCGACCACCGCAGCCATGTGCAGGAGGATCAGAGTGGCGACATCGAGATAGGTCACGACACGCAGCAAGGCGCCGTCCCCGGGGGCTGGATGCAACGGCTGTGCCCGGCTGATTCCCCGCCCATCGAACTCCGCTCGTTGAGGCTGATCGGATGAATCCACGGTGATGCTGGCCCGGCCGTCTTCGAGGTCGTAGCGCTCCTCACCCTGAGAGGAGCTGATCACCACGACCCCGCCCACCGGCCAGCCGAACAGCGCGTCGACCGCCTTGACCGTGGCATCCGCTTCCGCAGAGGCTGCCTGGGCGCCCATCGCGCTGGAGGACGGGCCCAGGATGAAGAGCAGGATCAAGACCAACAGCGAGGCCCCGAATGTGGCTTTGCCGGCCGATCCGTACACGGATCGTCGTAACGACAGGTTTCCCTGAATTTTGAGCCCGCCCCCTCAAAGCAGATTGAGAAATCAGTGCCATTACTTGTTCACAGGAACTTCAAGTACTAGAAGCTTAAGACAAATGAAGCATCAGGAAGCACCGGAGCGAACTAAAACTTTCTCGTAGGTTGCCTCGAGCCGCGCAAGGTGGGCCTCGGGCCGGAATTCTTTTCGAGCTCTCCTTGATGCCTCTCGACCCAGTTCCCGGCACCGATCGTCGTTGGTCGACAGTTCGCGGAGGGAAGCGGCGAGCGCAGCGACGTCGCCCACAGGACAAACGAGGCCCTCTCCGTTTTGGACCAACTCCACCAGGCCACCCGTGGCCGTGACGAGGAGCGGTTTCCCGACGGCCATTGCCTCCAGTGCAGCCAAAGGAGCGTTTTCGTCCCACGAGGAAGGAAGTACTGCAAACCGCGCGTCACGCAAGGTGGTCAACACCTCCGGCCGACCCAAGCGCCCGAGGAATTTCGTATTCCGAAGCTCCAGCCGGCCGGCGAGCGCCTGCAGGTCATCAAGAATGGGCCCGTCGCCGACGATCTTGAAAGGTGGGTCTCCGGCGTCTTTCAGAGCTCGGAGGAGAAAGTCGATCCCCTTCTCGGACGAGATCCGCCCTAGATAAAGACCATATGAACCGGCCTCGACCGGTTCCTCGTGGACGGAGGTGAAATTCCTGACTACCTCCACCCTGGAAGGCTCGAATCCCCATTCCAGCATCCGATTTCTTACGAACTCGCTCGGCGTGATGTAGAGACTCACCTTGCGATCGAGACGCAGAAGGAAGCGGTGGGCCCAAAGAGCCGTCGCGTACCCCGCCGCCTGGCCACGGTCCGGAAAGCATCGGTGGACGACCGCGTTGTGATAGAGCCCCTTTTCGCATCGTCTGCAAGACTCACCCTCGGTAAACATGTAGCCGTTGGGACAGCGCAATCGGAAGTTGTGCACCGTCATGACGAGAGGTATGGATCTCTTGCTGGCAACCAGGTGTACCGACGGTCCAAACGATGGATAGGCGTTGTGCAGGTGAATGAGATCGGGTTGAAAATCTCGGACGGTGGAGTCCACATCGTCATTCGAGTGGCGTGAGAAGGTCATGTTTCTGACCGTCGACAGCCCTCCGGGAAGCTCGGCATTATGCCGCGCGAGTAACCGGACGGTGTGACGGTCACTCAAGAGCTCCGTTTGCTGCTGCACGTAGCCGTCTTCTCCGCCGGGGATACGGTAGAAGCTGTGCGCGATCAGTATCCGCACGCCGCTTATCCCTCGCGACCCTGATCAGCGCCCGATGCACCCCTGGCCGAAGAGCGCGTGCGCAGCGGGTAGTCGTAGCGATGAAGCAGCGGAAGTGCAAGGCTGGTTGCTATTGCACGGTCGGGGAGCGACTGTTTCCTCGTCCACTCGTCGTCAACTCTGAGGGTCACCGCGCCCGTCGAAAAGCGACTGGGGTTGCCCGAGATGGTGTGGTTCCCCGACAGCCGAACCGTGGTGTCGTCCTCGAAGGGTAGTCCGGCGGCGTCCTCTCCGACCATGGCGACAATTGCCTCTATCGAGGCGCGCGGGCGAGCAACGAAGTCCTCATAGCGCAGGAACATGGTCTGAGACGAATCGAGTCTACGCCTCGTCGCCTCGATGGCCAGGTTCCATACCGTCCAACTCGATGTGCTGCCGAAGGGGTTGTGTTGCCGCATCTCCGTCGGAGCGCCACGATCGAGGTGAGCTTTTCGGCGTCGCCACGAATAGGACACTGCCCGAGGGTCCCTAACGAGATGGACGAGGTAGGGCGTCACACCCGGCACAAAGCGCAGCAACGCCCCGTCTGACGGTCGCTTTGACGAGTCGATGATTACGCGCGCTCCGGTCACCTGAGCGACGGCGGAGTACACCTCCCCCAAAACACGCACGTAGGAGTCGAGAGCCTCCCCGTCGGATGGGGGCCTGGAACGTACGAGTTTGAAGGTATGACGGACGCGGACGCTTTGCTCTTGCCACCGAACCACCTGAGAGGCCGTCTTCTTATCGATCCCCTTTTGGTCAAGAAGTTCGAGGACCTTGGACCACACCTCGCATTCACTCAACCGCAATCCACATCCACATTTCCGGCCCTCGATTAGACCGCGCTCCCACAGGTAGTGGATCTCGCCACCCGAAAAGAATCCGTCGATCTCCCCGAGAATGTTGTCGATGATGGTGCTGCCGCTGCGCCCCCACCCCGCTATGTATAGAACCTTGGTCTTGGTACTCGTCTGATTCGCTCCCCACTCGTTGTGCATGCCGGTGACACCTGTCCTCAAAGCACTTTAGTCTCGCTTCGAGAGAGCACGGATGTGCTCTCGAGGACGCCTATTATTGTCTGTTCCGGCAGAGGCGGTCGGACAAACAGGTGACCACACGAAGGGGTCCCGTGTCCAAAATCCCAACCTCGATACGGCGCATACGTTTCAGGGACAGGACCGTCAGGCGCGCCGCGGTCTGGTGGCGCTACAAACGTGCCGAGCTCAATCCTGAAGATGCCTTTCTGGTGTCATACCCGAGATCGGGGACCACATGGCTTCGATTTCTGATGTTCGAGGCACTGACGGGAAGAAGTCCCGCCTTCGGCCACATCAAGGAGGCAGTTGCGTCCATCAACAAGCATCATGAAGCGGCAATCGTGCTCGGACGGCACGGACGACTCATTCAGAGTCACGAAACCTACAGCGGTGGCGACCATCGCACCGTCTATGCGGTCAGGGATGCAAGGAGCGTTGCACTCTCGGAGTATCAGTGGCAGCGGCGGCTCGGCCTTGACCCGGGGTCTCTGGACAAGTTCATTGGAGATTTCGTGCGCGGCAGATCCAACCCCTGGGGTGCTTGGGACAAGCACGTGTCCTTCTGGCTTGCAAGTGAGTCGGCTCGAAACCATCATCTTCACCTCGTCAAATTCGAGGATCTGAGACACGACACACTCGGAACCCTCAGATCTGCGCTGCTATTTCTCGGCGAGCAACGCAACGACGACGAGCTTCGGACGGTGATCGAAAACAACGCGGTCGAACAGATGAGAAAGAAAGAGGACGAGGCGAGCCGGCAGGGGTGGCGGACGAGCGCCAAGCGCGACATACGGTTCGTCAACGAGGGCCGCGTCGGGGGTTGGCGCACTCAGTTGACGGACGCCCAGAGAGAGACCATCGAGACACGGTTCGGGACCACTCTCGAGAGACTTGGATACCTTTCAGACCCAGAGGATCGCACCGCCGACTCGTAACGCTCCGCTGCCTGCGGCCCGAGGGGAGATTCTGAGATAGCTTTTCTCACCGACATGTGCGAGCCAGGCGAGGGAGGGGAGAAACTTCGTGGAGCGTCCCGAAGACGATGTTCCCGGCGAGTTTGCGTCCCCTCGGACACACAGAGACTGGCCGGTCGGCATCGAGGAGTGGGAGCAGAGAGCTTCCGTCACGCTCACACCCAGCGCGTTTGACTGGATCGCGGGTGGAGCCGGAGAGGAATCGACAATCCGTGCCAACCGGGCGGCCTTCGAACGCCGGCGGCTTCTGCCCCGGGTGCTTGTCGACACCTCCTCTCTCGATATCTCGGTTGACATCTCGGGGACGAGGTCCGCGGCTCCTTTCTTGCTGGCACCAATTGGGGCCCAGACCGTTGCTCATCGGCAAGGAGAGAAGGCTTCTGCCCGCGCGGCCCATAAAACCGGCATTCCGCTGGTGATTAGCACTGCGGCGTCGTACTCGATGGAGGAGATCGCGGCGGAGTGTGGAGATTCGCCGTTTTGGCACCAGCTCTACTGGGTCAACGACGAGGAGGTAGTCGCTAGTTTCGTCCATCGGGCCGAGAGCTGCGGTGCCAGCGCGATCGTGTTGACGGTCGACAGTCCGATGGTCGGCTGGCGCGACAGAGATCTCCGCAATGGATACACGCCATTCATTCAAGAGGAGGGGCTCCGCCAGTACACGAGCGATCCGATATTTCGCAGTCGTTTGGAGAGCGCGCCGGAAGAGGACCCTGTAGCCGCATCTGCCGCCATGACGAAGATGTTTACGAACGTATCCCTTACTTGGAACCGCCTCGAATGGCTGAGAGGCAAGACCAAGCTACCGATCTTCGTCAAGGGCATCCTGAGAGGAGAGGACGCGCGCCGGGCTCTCGATGAAGGGATGAATGGCGTCATCGTGTCGAACCACGGCGGCCGCCAGCTGGATGGTGAGATCGCCTCCCTTGACGCCCTCTCCGAGGTCAGGAGCGCGGTCGGCGACGAAGCGCTGGTGCTCTTTGATAGTGGGATTCGACGGGGAGTCGACGTCGTAAAGGCTTTGGCTCTCGGCGCGAACGCGGTGCTCCTTGGACGTCCTTACATCTACGGCTTGGCGGCCGGAGGACAGGAGGGCATCGAGCAGGTTCTCCACACGCTAAAGGCGGAGATCGAGCTGGCCTTCGTCTTGGTGGGCGCCGAGAAGGTGAGCGATCTCGATACTTCCTTCGTTGTCTAACCAGGGTGCGATTGGGTCGTTTCCGCCGGGGAGTCACCCTCGTGATGCTCGTCGGTGCGCTGACGATCACGGTCCTGGCGGTGATGCTCCTCTTCGATCGGGAGCATGAAGAGTCACAGCCGACCGAATGTAATGGCACCGATGTTCCCTCCGGTTCCGACCTCCAGCAGATGATCGATCAACACGCGACCTCAACCATCTTCTGTCTTGCGGAGGGCACGTATCGGGTCAGCTCTGCTCTCCGGCCCTCGGAGGGCATGCAGCTCATTGGTGCGGGAATCGAGAAAACGTACCTCGAGGGGACGGGCGCACGGATAATCGTCGACGCCAAAGGGGCGGCCGACGTGCTCATTGCTCACATGGACATCTCCGGTGCACGAGGGAATCTCGCGTGCAGACCGTCATGTGGAAGCGGCTTCCGCGGCGGCCCCAACAACTCGGTCACGTTCGTACGCCTGCACGACAACGTCAATCACGGAATCGGCGGTTCCGAACAAGGGCTGGTCGTCGAGAATTCAATTCTCGATCACAATGGGTCTCGGCCCTTTACCGGGTGCTGCGCGGGGGGCATCAAAGGTGGCATCGGGTTCACGATCAGGGATTCAAAGGTGTTCGCCAACATAGGCAACGGAATCTGGTGTGACTCCGGATGTCCGGGTGGTCTGGAAGCGATCGGTAACAGCATCTTCGATAACACCCGAAGCGGCATTCGCTATGAGGTCTCTCAGGGAGGAGCGACGGTAAGCGGTAACACCATCGACAACAACGACCTATCCGGAGAACCGGGCGCACACGCGGGCATCGCCGTCATCGCCTCCAAAGGTGCGGTGATAACCCGCAACACGATTGGCGACAACAACGGTCACGCGATCGTGATTCGAGATACGCCACGCGGTGACTCGGAGAAAGTCAGGATCGAGGACAACGAGATTCAGGGTCAGACGATAGACGGGTGCGGCGTCGATGTGACTTGCATCGACAATCGCTAGCCGGGGGGCCCGATGAATCTAGGAGTTGCGCGCGCAGGTGACCCCCGATTGCGAGCAGCCTTTTATCGCGTCGCCTCGCATGGCGTTGTCTCTGATCTCGACGTTCTTGATCGCGTGCCTGGAACCCCGTGCGGCGACACCCGGCGCAGCGATGGTGCCTCCCAATGTGTTGTTCTCGATGATGACGTTGGACGCACTGTTTGACTCGATGCCGCCACCGGGGGTGCTCCGTGCCGTGTTGTTGCCGGTTGCTTCGTTTCTCGCAATCCACGCAGAACCCTTGCTTACCTCTTCCGCACTTGCGCGGGTGCCGTGCTCGTAGCGAATCCCGTTGCGAGCGTTGTCCGAGGCGACGTTGTCCAACACGACGAAGCGAGGACAAGAGGCGTCACACCAGATTCCGTTCCCTATGTTGTGGTGCACGTAGGAATCGCGGATGGTGTAAGACTTTCCAGACTTGACCCCGGCACTGCAACAGCCGAAGAACGCCTCATTGCCGTTCCTGTGGATCTCGGAG
>JBOGWS010000083.1:0-12635 GCA_050693895.1 Actinomycetota bacterium
ACGACCAGCGCCTGCGGGTCGAGCTGCACGAGCGTCTGCGGGACGAGCTCAAGTTCGAATCCGTCGACGCGCTCGTCGAGCAGATCGCGAAGGACGTGGACCACACGCGCGCCGTGATGGCCTGACACGCGGCCTCGGGGCGCGAGCATCTCGGCATGGTTGATCAGCGAATCAGGACGCGCCTCCGGGTCACGGGCACGGTACAGGGCGTGGGGTTTCGACCCTTCGTCTACGGCCTGGCTGCGAGGCTCGGACTCTCGGGCTTCGTCTTGAACGACGCGGCCGGCGTTCTGATCGAGGTCGAGGGGCGGGCGCGTGATGTCGAGGCTTTCCGCGCCATCCTGGCCAGCGACCCCCCTCCGCTTGCGGTCGTCGAATCGGTGACCGAGGAGCGCGTGGCCAACAGGGGAGACGGTTCGTTCGAGATCCGTGCGAGCGCCGGCGGGGGTCGGCGCCTCGCCGCGGTGTCCCCGGACTTTGCGCCATGTGACGACTGCATCGCCGAGATCGTCGATCCCCATCAACGGCGCTTCGGTTACGGGTTCACGAACTGCACGAACTGCGGCCCCCGTTTCACGGTAACGACCGACATTCCGTACGACCGGCCGAACACGACGATGGCTGTCTTCGACATGTGCTCCGAGTGCAGGACCGAGTTCGAGGACCCTGTCGACCGCCGTTTCCACGCCCAGCCCATCGCCTGCGCGCGCTGCGGGCCGCACCTCAGTGTGTCCGAGGGAGACGGGAGGCCGTTGGCGGGAGATCCGATACGTACGACGGCCCGTCTTCTTGCCCGCGGCTCGATCCTCGCAATAAAGGGCCTCGGGGGATTCCACTTGGCGTGCGATGCAACCAACGAGACGGCGGTGGCAGAGCTGCGCCGGAGAAAGAACCGAGAGGAGAAGCCTCTAGCGGTGATGGTGGCGGACCTCGCCGGTGCACTCGAGCTCGTCGACCTCTCGGACGAGGAACGAGAGGTGCTGACGTCGCAGCGTCGCCCGATCGTGCTCGCTCGTCGCAAGCCGAACGAGGGCGTCGCCGAATCGGTGGCTCCCGGCAACGCATACCTCGGAATCATGCTTCCGTACACGCCGCTCCACCACTTGTTGATGGCCGAGGTATCCGGGCCCATCGTTTTGACGTCCGGAAACCTGTCGGACGAGCCGATTGCCTACCAAGACTCCGATGCGCGCGACCGGCTGTCCGGTCTGGTTGAAGCGTGGTTGACGCACAACCGGCCGATCCACGTTCGCTGCGACGACTCGGTCGTGCGCTCGGCATCGGGATTCACCTTCCCCCTGCGCAGAGCGCGCGGATACGCGCCCGAGCCCCTGCACGTAGCGCTACCGTTCGAACGGCGGGTGCTGGCCGCCGGTCCCGAGTTGAAGCACACGTTCTGCTTGGGCTCGGGAGAGCGAGCGATTCTGTCGCACCACATCGGTAACCTCGAGACTTATGCCGCGATGTCGTCGTTCATCGAGGGGGTCGAGCACTTCACGAGGATCTTCGACATCAGCCCTGAGGTCGTGGCCTACGACCTGCACCCCGAGTACATGGCGAGCAAGTGGGCCCTGGCGCAACCGGACGTCGGGCTCGTCGGAGTTCAACACCACCATGCGCACATCGTCTCGTGCATGACCGACAACCTGCGCACCGAACCGGTGATCGGCCTTGCGCTCGACGGCACGGGATACGGAGAAGACGGCGCGATCTGGGGTTGTGAGGTCCTTGTCAGTCGTCTAGCGACCTTCGAGCGAGTTGCTCACCTCCGCTACGTACCTATGCCGGGGGGAGCTATGGCGATAAGGGAGCCCTGGCGCATGGCGGCGGTGTACCTCGACGCCGCCTTTGGAGACGACGCGGAGTCGCTGCCCATCGACTTCGTATCCCGGACGAGCCGGCGCTGGGGGCCGATCCTGCAGATGGCAGCGACGGGCCTCAACGCGCCGGTGACCTCGAGCGCCGGCCGGATGTTCGATGCGGTCGCGGCACTGTGCGGGTTGCGGGACAGGGTGTCGTACGAGGGCCAGGCCGCCGCCGAGCTGGAGCAGGTCGCGGACGGCTCGGTACTCGAACCGTATCCGTGCACCGTCGCCCGTGGGCTGATCGACGGCGTCGAGCTGGTGGGGGCCGTCGCTCGGGACCTGGCGTCCGGATCGACCGTGGGTGAGGTCGCGGCTCGATTCCACAACGGGCTCGCGGATGCACTCGTGCGAGCCTGTGTCGATGCCGGTAGGCAATACGGACTCGGCACCGCGGCTCTTTCGGGCGGCTCGTTTCAGAACGTGCTGTTGCTCGAGAGGGTGGCGGCGGGGCTCGAGCCGGCTGGTTTCGAGGTTCTGGCGCACAGGCGCGTGCCTCCCAACGACGGAGGTATCTCTCTGGGGCAAGCGGTCGTGGCGAACGCTCGTATGCGGGTCGAGGACCGATAACCGGATGAGATCGCACTTGCACCAATGCGTTGTGGCGCGATGATGGTGCCAATCGGCTCTGTCAAAAACTAGTGGCGGGGGGACGCCATATGTGCCTTGCAATTCCGGGTCAGGTTATCGAGATAGTCGATGCCTCTACCCAGATCGCCAAGGTTGAGATCGGTGGAGTGAGGCGCAACGTCAATGTAGGGTTGCTCGAACGCGCCGGCGAAAGCGCAGAGATCGGCGACTGGGTGCTCATCCACGTCGGCTTCGCTCTCTCCAAGGTGGACGAAGCCGAGGCAAACGCCACGCTTTCGATGCTCAACGGCATGGGCGAGGCATTCGAGGACGAACTCGAGCAGCTCCGAGCGAGCGACATCTCGTGACGGAGGCCAGGGAGCTCCCGGTCATCGACCCCCAGTCCTACGGCGCCGTCTGCGCTGTCGTCGACGGCTGTCTGACCTGCGGTGACGTCGCGGTGCCGGTAACTGTCGTCGAGGAGGGTGACCCCGACGCGATCTGCGCCGACGATCACGGAACCCGGGGCTCTGTAGGAATCGAACTGGTGGCGCCCGTCCGGGCCGGTGAACGACTCCTGGTGCACGGAGGAGTAGCAATCTCGAGGCTGCAGGTCGAAAGGCGGCAATATGCCGACCCTGAAGCCGTCGCCTCGGCGACGGCGTGGCAGCAATCTGGCCGAGAGGAAGCGGTCGCCTCGGCGACCGCGGGAAACCTGGGGCAGAAAGAATGAAGTATGTAGATGAGTTTCGGGATGTCGAGTTGGCGCGTGCTCTGGGAACACAGATCGCGGCCATTGCAGAGCCGGGACGTCACTACAAGGTCATGGAGGTGTGCGGGGGGCACACGCACACGATCTACAAGCACGGAATCGAGGCCCACCTTCCCGAGAACATCGAGCTCGTGCATGGACCGGGCTGCCCCGTGTGCGTCCTCCCGATGGGCCGCGTGGACGACGGGATCGCCATCGCGCGCAGGCCGAACGTGATCTTCACCTGCTTTGGCGACATGATGCGCGTTCCGGGGGGCGCGGGGAGCCTCCTCGATGCAAAGGCCGAGGGTGCAGACATCCGCTTCGTCTACTCGCCGCTCGACGCCCTGAAGATCGCGCGCGAGAACCCGGACAACGAGGTGGTGTTCTACGCCATCGGCTTCGAAACGACTGCTCCCTCGACTGCGTTGACACTCATGCGCGCGAAGGCCGAGGACATAAGGAACTTCTCCGTCATGTGCAATCACGTGACGATCGTGCCGCCGCTCAAGGCGCTGCTTGACTCTCCCGACCTGAGGCTCGATGCGTTCATCGGACCGGGCCACGTCTCGACCGTCGTCGGGTGCCGTCCCTACGAGTTCATCCCCGCCGACTACGGCCAGCCGATCGTGGTCGCCGGTTTCGAGCCGCTCGATCTCCTGCAGTCGGTTTACATGATCATGAAACAGCTCGACGAGGGCCGTTCGGAGGTCGAGAACCAGTACGGGCGGGTTGTCGAGTACGACGGGAACCCGAGAGCGCTTGAGATTCTGTCAGAGGTCTTCGAGCTTCGCCCCTACTTCGAGTGGCGCGGCCTCGGGTTCATCTCGCAGAGCGCACTCGCGCTGTCACCGGCCTACGAGGACTGGGATGCCGAGCTTCGCTTCGACGTCCCTGGTGTACGCGTTGCCGACCCCAAGGCGTGCCAGTGTGGTGAGGTGCTCAAGGGCGTTATCAAGCCCTGGGAGTGCAAGGTCTTCGGGACGGCGTGTACGCCGGAGACGCCGATCGGTACCTGCATGGTCAGCTCCGAGGGGGCCTGCGCGGCGTACTACAACTTCGGTCGCTTCGCGAAGTCCTCAGCGCGCGCGGGCGCCTAGCCATGGCGGATCTCGAGCAGGAGGTGCTCGCACGGATCGAGCGCCAGCGTAAGCTGCGCCCTCGTTTCCGCGACGATCGCATAACCATGGCGCACGGCGCCGGGGGAAAAGCGACCCACACTCTCGTCGCGGGTCTGTTCGAACCGGCCTTCTCCAACGAGCACCTGTCGGCGCTCGCCGACGCGGCCACGCTCGAGGTGGATGGCGCTCACATCGCTATCACCACCGACTCCTTCGTGGTCAAGCCTCTGCGTTTTCCCGGGGGCTCCATCGGTGAGCTCGCAATCAACGGGACCGTCAACGACCTGGCGATGGGAGGAGCCCGCCCGATTGCTCTGTCGGTGGCGTTCGTGCTCGAGGAGGGCCTCGATGCCGGGGTGCTTCGAGCGGAGGTCGACGCCATGGCGACGGCCGCCAGGGAGGCGGGAGTATCGATCGTCGCCGGTGACACCAAGGTCGTGGAGCGCACCAAGGCCGACGGCATGTACATAACGACCTCCGGCGTCGGTATCAGCGACGGCCGGGCCTCCCTTTCGAGTGCGTCGCTTCGGGCCGGTGACCGCGTTCTGTGCTCGGGTTTCATCGGCGATCACGGAACGGCGATCATGCTCGCCCGAGGCGAACTCGACCTCGATGCCGACATCGAGTCCGACACCGCTTGCGTGTGGCCGCTGGCCGAGGCGCTGATCGAGTCCGCCGGACCGGCTCTGCGCGTGATGCGCGACCCAACCCGCGGTGGTGTGGCCACGGTTCTCAACGAGCTGGCATCCGACGCGGACCTCGGCGTGGTGCTCGACGAGGACGCCGTTCCCGTACACCCGGCGGTGAAGGGTGCGTGTGAGATCCTGGGGATCGATCCGATGTACGTCGCGAACGAAGGCAAGCTGCTCGCCGTCCTTGCCCCCGAGGCCGTCGATGAGGCACTGGCCGCGTTGCGGTCGACCCCGGGAGGAGAGGACGCCGCGCTTATCGGACAGGTGGCCCCGCAGCCGGAGGGCATGGTTCTGGTCCAGACCGCTTTCGGGGGCACAAGGATCATGGACATGCTCATCGGAGACCCGCTCCCACGAATCTGTTGAGGAAAGCGATCGTGGAGGAGAGGTGACGCGGTGAAGCGAGCCGTCGAGCAGGCGGCAAACGCATACGCCGAGCGCGCCGAGATCGTCGAACGGTTCTTCAAAGAGGAAGCTCCCCGTCTCGCGCAACTCTGTCACGCCCTCGCCAACCGCTTCGTTCGGGGGGGCCGGCTACTTGCCTTCGGAGTCGGCCCGGCCGCCACCGATGCCCAACACATCTCGGTCGAGTTCGTTCACCCCGTCATCGTCGGAAAGCGAGCGTTGCCCGCACTCGCCCTCGTCAACGATGGTCCCTCGACCATTGGGATGGCGCTGAGCGACAACCGTTTTTTCCTCGCTCGCCAACTTGCGACCCTTGCCCGACCCGAGGACATCGCGGTCGGATTGATCCACGGGCCCGACGACTCCGGAGCCGATGCGGTCACCGCAGCCCTGGAGCAGGCGGTCGCGCTGGGGCTGCTGTCCGTGGAGCTAACCGGTCCCGGATCTGGGCGCGTCCCCGGGGCAGCGTCGTTCGGGGTTGCGTCCGAGGACCCGTTTCTTGTGCAGGAGGTCCACGAAACGCTCTATCACGTGCTCTGGGAGCTGGTGCATGTCTTCTTCGATCACAAGGGGTTGCTCGAGGACCGCCCCGCAACAACTCGCCACGACACCGGCGGCTCGAGCTTTCTCTATCCCTTCCTTGCGGAGGCAGAACAGGGGCTCGAGCGAGTGCTTCGAGAGGTCGAGGGATCGATCGTTCAGAAGGCGGGCGATGTCGCGAGGATGAGGAGCGAGTCTGGTTTCCCCGATGAGCTGGCTGCCACCGCAGACCTCATTGCTGGGCGAATCGCCAATGGCGGGAAGATACTGGCGTTCGGCAACGGGGGATCGGCGACCGATGCCCAGGACCTGGTGGTGGACCTGATGGCTCCGCCCCCGGGCCTTAGGGCGGTTCCTGCCATCTCCCTTACGAACGACGTGGCGGTGGTGACTGCAGTGGGCAACGACGTCGGCTTCGACAACGTCTTCGCCCGTCAGGTCATTGCGTACGGTTCCCCGGGTGACGTCGCGGTTGCAATCTCCACGAGCGGCGGATCGCGCAACGTCCTTGCGGCCGTCGAGGAGGCGCGACGACGAGATCTTCTAACAGTTGGGCTGTCGGGCTACGGAGGAGGGCGGTTGGCAGAACTCTGCGACAGGGCCCACGTCATCAACGCGGACTACATCCCTCGAATTCAAGAAGCGCAGGCGACCCAGTACCACGTGCTCCGGCGAATGCTCGAATAGCTGGGCAGGGGCGGCACAAAAGAGGTAACGTAAATCCACGCGTGCAGGAATGCCATCCGTAGCACGTGGGGTGGTGATGACGGCTGGGGGGCCGCATGACCGTGGGCATGACTCTTGCATCGACCGCAGGACGCCGACCCGCAGCACGAGGGCCGCTTGGCTCTGTTCGCGCTAATTCTTACTTGAACTACCGAAACTCAGGCGCGCGCGTGCGCGTCCAAATCGAGACATCAGTGTCGTTGTGGTGGGACCCCATCCAGAGCGATCTCGTGGATCGCACCAACTAGAAGGGAGCAACGATGTCGTTGGCAGACATTGAGTTCGCGCCTAACCAGAAGGAGACCGAGGGGATCACCGCCCACGTCATATGGATGACGTCGGGGCAGGGTTGTGATGGGGACTCCGTGGCAATGACATCGGCGACGAACCCCAGCCTCGAGGACATCATCCACGGGATCATCCCCGGGATGCCGCGGGTCGTCATTCACACCCCCGTCCTCGCCTACGAGAACGGCGCCGAATTCCTGCAGGCGTGGTACGACGCCGAGGACGGCAAGCTCGACCCGTTCGTACTGGTGCTCGAGGGATCGGTACCAAACGAGGATCTAAGTGGGGAAGGCCATTGGGCGGCGATCGGCCACGACCCAATGACAGGACAGCCGATAACGACCAACGAGTGGATTGACCGGCTCGCCCCTAAGGCCGCTGCTGTCGTCGCCCTGGGGACCTGCGCAACCTACGGTGGCATTCCCGCAATGAAGAACAACCCGACCGGTGCCATGGGTCTGCCGGACTACCTCGGGTGGGACTTCAAGTCCGCTGCCGGCATTCCAATCGTCTGCATCCCCGGCTGCCCCGCCCAGCCCGACAACACCACGGAGACACTCCTGTACTTGGTTCTTCAGCTCGGTGGCATGGCCGCGCCGATCGAGCTCGACGATGCACTGAGGCCCAAGTGGTTGTTTGACCGGACGGTCCACGAGGGCTGTAACCGCGCGGCGTACTACGAGCATGGCGACTTCGCGAAGGTGTACGGCAACGACCACCGTTGCCTTGTCAAGCTGGGCTGCGAGGGTCCGGTTGTGAAGTGCAACGTTCCTTACCGAGGCTGGCAGTCGGGACTCGGCGGATGTCCCAATGTTGGAGGAATCTGCATCGCCTGCACGATGCCCGGCTTCCCCGACAAGTACATGCCCTTTATGGAAGCGGCGGGCAAGTCTCTGGTGTCGGCGTGGCCCGCTCAGTTCACCTACGGACCCATCTACAAGAAGCTGCGGAACTGGGAGATCAAGCGCAACGGCGACAAGGAACCTGCGTGGCGCCGCCGCGGCAGGAAGCTCGAAACCGGTTACGAACCCCGCCACTACGCCAAGTCATAGTCGACGACTATCCAGGAAGGAGCTAATGAGAGAATGGCAATCCAGACTCCGACTGAAAGAGAAGTCGTCGTCAAGGAGATGTCGTGGGACCCGATAACCCGCATCGTCGGGAGCCTCGGAATTCACGCAGAGATCGACTTCACGAACCAGCAGGTGCTGAACACGTACAGCACTTCGATGATCTTCCGTGGGTTCGACATCTTCATGAAGGGCATCGACCCGCGCGACGCGCACTTCATCACCAGTCGAATCTGCGGAATCTGTGGTGACAACCACTGCACGTGTTCGTGCTTGAACCAGAACATGGCGTACAGCGTCAAGCCACCGCCGCTTGGTGACTACGCGTTCAACCTTGCGGAGTCCGCCGACTTCATGTTCGACCATGCGATCTTCAACGACTGCATGGCCAACGTCGACTTTTGCGAGCAGATGGTCAAGGAGACGAATCCGGAGGTTCTCGCCAAGGCAGAGCAGACCACGGCAGAGCACTCGAACATCCACGGCTATCGCACGATCGCCGACATCATGCGGGGGCTCAACCCCTTCACCGGCGACTTCTACCTCGAGACTCTCGAAGTGGCGCGTTACACGCGCGAGATGTACTGCCTGTTCGGCGGGCGGCATACGCACCCGTCCACGATCATGCCGGGGGGCTGCTCCGCCGACATCACATCTCAAACGCTCACGGATTACTACGTTCGGCTGATGCGCTACTTCGAATACTGCAAACGCACAATCCCGATGCACGACGACCTCTACGACTTCTTCTACGAGGCCATGCCCGGGTACGAGAAGGTCGGGTTCCGCGAAACGAACCTCGTCGACTGGGGTTGCTTCGATGATCCGGACTACGTCGACTACAACTACGCGAACATGACGGAGTGGGGTCGCAAGCGATTCGTGACCCCGGGGGTCGTCTTGAACGGCGAACTGGTAAGCACCGATCTCGTAGAGATCAATCTCATGATTCGCATCCTGCTGGGCAGTTCCTACTTCGAGGGTTGGGAGAACGAGGAGACGTTCGTCACGCATGACCCGCTGGGGAACCCCGTGAGCAAGGACCACCCGTGGAACAAGACGACCATCCCGAAGCCGCAGAAGCGCGACTTCCTCGACAAGTACAGCTGGGTCGTGTCACCGCGTATCTTCGACGAGCGCACCGGTAAGCATGTCGCGTGCGACACCGGAGGCGGCCCGTTCGCTCGCCAGTGGGTGACTGCAAAGGCGGGCCTGGTCGACCTCGGATTCCTCAAGGCGACCGGTGAGTCCCTTCAGATGGCGCTGCCGCGCACGGCTAGCATGCCCGAGATGGAGTTCGAGTGGAAGATCCCGCAGTGGTCGAACGCCATCGAGCGCGATCGGGCTCGTACTTACCACCAGGCCTACGCGGCTCTGGTCGCGCTGCATTGCATCCAGAAGGCGATGGGGGAGGTCAAGGCGGGCCGGACGAAGAGCTGGAACGAATTCAAGGTTCCGGACGAAGCCGCGTCGGTCGGCTTCCACGAAGCCGCTCGGGGTGTCCTGTCGCACCACATGGTCATTCGCAACGGAAAGATCGCGAACTACCAGCCGTACCCGCCGACGCCCTGGAACGCCAGCTCGCGTGACGTCCACGGAACGCCGGGGCCGTACGAGGACGCGTGCCAGAACACGCCCATCTTCGAGAAGAACGGACCCGACAACTTCAAGGGAATCGACCTGATGCGGGCCGTCCGCAGCTTCGACCCGTGCCTGCCGTGCGGGGTGCACATGTACACGGGCAACGGACGCGTCAAGAAGGTCATGCACACACCAACGGGCCTTAGTTGAGCGAACAAGCGACACAGCTGTCGGGAACCACCGATCGGGCGGAGGGCGCGAGGGATGCGCCCTCTGCCGACGCGGTGGTCGAACGATTGGGCGAGCTGCTCGGCCGCCTCGAGACCGTGCGGGACCCCATGGCTCGCGAAACCGCCGAGGATCTGGTCTCGACGCTCATGGAGATTTACGGGGACGGGCTCGAGCGAGTGTTCGACGCACTCGAATCGACCGAGGAGTCGGCGGCCTCGGCGCGCGACAGGCTGCTGGACGACAGTGTGGTGGCGAGCCTGTTGCTGATCCACGGTCTCTACCCCGTCGACCTGGCCACGAGAGTGCGCGATGCCCTCGAGAAGCTCCGACCACAGGTCGCAGCGGAGGGTGGCAAGATCGAACTCATCGACATCGTCGAGGGAGTGGTGCGACTGAGACTCGAGGAGCCCGAGGCGGGCTGCAACGGAGAGTCCTCCTTGGAGCCCCTCATTGCCGAGGCGCTCGAGCACGCTGCTCCGGACGTTTTGGGGATCGAGCTGTTGAGTGCCGCGGAGGCGCGCAAAGCGCGCACCGTCCACACGCCACTTCCCGTACGCAGCCGTGGGTGACGCTCCCTTCTTCGACCGCCGCGGCATCTCTGGTCATCGGCACCTAAAGACGAGCGGTCGCGCGTCCGTGATCAACCAGTTACGCCGGCTTCAGATGAGAGAGATGTCTGAAGTCGCCGAGGCCACGATCGAGCGTTGCGACTTCTGCAGAGTGGATATCGCAGCATCGCATCGTCACGTCCTCGACATAGAAGAGCGCCGGATCATGTGCGCGTGCGAGTCCTGTTTCGTGCGCGCATCTGGCGAAGCGCGCTACCGTCCCACCGGCCGGCGGACCATCTGGCTTGAGGATCTTCGGATGACCGACGAGCTGTGGGCACGTTTCGCAATCCCGGTGGGACTCGCGTTCTTCTTTCACAGCTCTGCGGCAGATGGCATGATTGCTCTCTATCCGAGCCCGCTCGGAGCAACGGAAAGCGAGCTCGACCTATCGGCGTGGGAGGAGCTTCGTGCCGCGAACCCACAGATCACCCGGCTCGAGGCGGACTCCGAGGCGCTGCTCATCAACCGGCATGCCGAGCCGGCTCAGCACGTGCTCGTTCCGATCGATCGCTGCTACGAGTTGGTTGGACTAATGAAGACGAAATGGGAGGGCATCTCGGGGGGAGCCGAAGCCCATAGTGCCGTCACGGAGTTCTTCGAGCGGTTGCGGAGCGAGGCGACGACGGTATGAGCCCGAACAATCAGGCCGCAGTGGATACCAAGCCGCAACCCAACATCGAGATCCTCGGGGCGGAGCCCCAGAAGTTCGCGGCCGTTCCGTTGCTTAGCTTCGCCGCTCGAATCGACGATCCCTCCGGTCGTCAGGTCTACACGATCGCTCTCAACTGTCAGATAGTCATCGATCCTGCCCGTCGCAGTTACGACGACAGGATGCGGGAGGCGCTCGTCGACCTCTTCGGCGAGCCGGGCAGGTGGGGCGCAACGACCAGAAGCTTTCTGTGGACGAAAGTCGATGTGCTCGTCAAGAGCTTCACCGATCACCAGACCTTCGACATACCGGTGGCATGCAGTTTCGATACCGAGCTTGCCGCGGTGAAATACTTCTACTCGCTTCAGGACGGCGAGATTCCACTGAACTTCATGTTCACGGGGACGATCTTCTATCGCGGCGACGGAGGCGAGCTGAAGTTGATCCAGGTTCCGTGGAGCTGCGACGCGCGCTTCAATCTCCCGGTTGCCACCTGGCGGGCTTTGGTCGACCACTTCTATCCCAACCGCGCCTGGGTGGCGGTGCAGCGCGACACTCTCGACGCGCTACGCGCCTACAAGGCGAACAGGGGATTGCCGTCGCTGGAGGCGTCCATCACGGAGTTGCTCGCCGGTGCTCATGCTCGAACGGGGGAGGAACGGTGATGGCCCAGCTCGACGAACTCATCGAGTCGCTTCTCTACGAGGGCTACGCCCTCTATCCCTACACTCCCGGCGCGACCAAGAACGCAACGCCGACTCCGTTCGGAATCGTCTACCCGCCGGCCTATGCCGCGCGCAGCGGGGCCACCTTCGACCACCTCCAGGTGGAGTGTGTGGCCGAGGCCGAGCCGGAGACGATCGTCGACGCCTACGTCGTCTTCCTCCAGTCGAGGGGTCAACGCCACGAGGGGACTAGACGCCGGGTCGATAGCCCGGGTGAATCAATCGAGCAGCTGACGAGAGAGCCCCAGGTCGTGCCGTTCGAGTTCGATTCCGTGCGAGGCGAGCTACACCTGTCCGCGCGCCCGTCTGGCGAGGGCGTATTCAACCAGCGATCGTCTGGACGGTCGCGCAGATTCAATATCGTCTTCAAGGTGACCAACACGACACGAACCGAGGACCTGGGACCGGAAAGCCAGGACCGGGCGGGGGCGCTGGTGCATTCCTTCATCTCGACCCACCCCGTCCTGCGGGTATCGAGCGGTCGGTTGATATCTCCGCTCGAGGCGCGTGGGTGTGACAACGCCAACACCTGGCCCGTGCTCGCGTCGGACGACGACACGGCAATGGTGGGAGCTGCCATCATGCTGCCCGACCATCCAGAGATCGCGCCCAAGAGTCGCGGCAACCTTTTTGATGGAACGGAGATCGAGGAGGCGTTGCTCCTGCACGTGCACGCATTGAGCGACGACGAGCGCTCGTCGATCGCCGAGGGTGACCCCGCCGTGCAGGCAATGGTGGAACGCGCTCTGTCGGTAGCGCCCGAGGAACTGCTCGACCTCCACGGCGTCATGCACCCAGCCGCTGTGCCGCCGT
>JBOGWS010000084.1:0-3190 GCA_050693895.1 Actinomycetota bacterium
AGTCCTTCGACCCGAGTTTCGTGGGCCGCGCCGAAGAGCTCGAATGGCTTGTATCGCGCTGGGAGGAAGCCGCGCGCGCGGTCCCGCTCTTCACCTTGATCGTGGGTGAGGCGGGCATAGGAAAGACTCGTCTCGCGTCCGAGGTAGCGGAGGTCGTGCGCACGACCGGGGGCCGAGTCGTGCAAGCACGGTGCTACGAGGCGGAGCGCTCCCTGTTCCTTCAGCCGCTCGCCGATGTTGTCCGTTCGCTGGCACTCGCCGGGGATCCAGATACGCTCCGAGAGCTTGCGGGCGAATGGGCCCCCAATCTCTCTGCGCTAGTCCCAGAGATCGACTTGGTGCTGCGACCGCATTCCTATCAGCCCTCTACTCCCGAGATCGAGCGTAGGCGAACCTTCGAGGCGATCGCGTCGCTTCTTTACAAGGCGAGCTTAAGGACTCCGCTGCTGCTGCTTCTTGATGACTTGCACAATGCCGGGTCTTCGACTCTGGAGTGGTTGCACTTCGGCTTTCGAAGACTCCGCGGGGCGCGGGTCATGTTCCTCGCAACGTTGCGAGCAGATGAGGCGCACGAGGCTGAGTCCCACCTACAGGACGTTGCAGAAAGAGTTGATCTGGGTCCTCTTTCGAATGACGCGGTGGCTAAGCTTGCCGCGGCTGCGGGAGCGCCCGATCTGACTCAGCGCATCCTCGCTCGCACTTCGGGACACACCCTCTTCGTGGTTGAGACGCTGCGCGCACTGATCGAGGGAGCGGATCAGAGCGAGGTACCTGAATCACTGCTTGCGGCGGTGCTTGGGCGAGTCGAAAGAACCGGAGCGCATTGCGAAGAGTTGCTCCGGGTTGGCGCGGTGTTCGGCTCCGCTTTCGAACTGCCGCTGGTAACGCAAATGCTCGAGGTCGCCACGGAAGAGGCTGCACGTAGCGCACGCCGCGCCTTGGATGCCAGACTGCTAACCGAAAGCGGGGGAATGTTCGAGTTCGCTAACGACCTCATTCGAGATGCGCTCTATCGCACGACTCCCGGACCTATTCTGATTGCACGCCATCGTCGTGCCGCCGCCCTGCTCGAGGGGCGCCCCGAGTCCGTCGCGACTCATGCCCGTGCATCCGGAGAGTTCGGCCTGGCGGCGAAGGCATGGTTCGAGGCTGCCGAACACGCGGTCGACCGCTTTGCCAACCGCGATGCCCAACTAATGATCGAGGGAGCCCTCGAAGCCGCAGCGCTGGCGAGCGATTCAAAGACCGAAGCGCGCGCGCTATTGCTAAGGGGCCAGGTACGAGAGGCGCTGGCAGACTTCGAGGGAGCGTTCGAGGATCACCGTGCGGCGCTGGCCCTGGCTCACGAAATGGGTGAACGTTCCTTAGAAACATTGGTCTTGCGGGGGCTTGGCGGTGACATGCTCGTGGGGCTCGGGCGGCCTTCAGCCGAGTGCATTCCCTTTCTCGAGGACGCACTCGCGCTGGCGGGGGAGGCTGGTGATCCGTCCGCCGAGGCCAGCGTTCTCAGCAGGCTTGCGGTGATCGCCACGCACAAGCTCAGGTTCACCGATGCTTACCGGTACGCGCGCCGAGCCGTCGAGCAGGCTCGCAAACTGAACGACGCGCGCGGCCTGGCGTTTGCTTTGGACGGACTCAAAACCGCGGCGGCTTATTCGGGAAACATCGAGGTATTGCAGCCGGTGCTTTTCGAACTGGAACCCATACTTCGCCGGGAAGGTCTCATGGGGCACCTGCAATGGACCGTGTTCGAGTCGTCGTTCATCCCGCTCGCTCGCGCGCAGTGGCAGCGGGCGAGCGACAGGATCAATAGCGCCCTGGAGATCAACGCCCGCACCGGCTACGAGGCCTACCAGGGCGCATTCAGAGCGCACCTTGGCTGGATCAATCGGTCACGGGGCGATTGGGACGGTGCCGTCCGCGAGGGGGAGCATGCTGCGCGACTTGCGGGGAACGTCGGTCATCCTTGGTGGGTCGCTCTGGCCGAGGTGATGCTCGGGTGGACCCTTACGGAGTTGGGTGACTCGCGCCTAGCGATCGAACACCTTCGTACGGCCCTTGGTGTCGCAGAGCGCGACGGATCGGAGGCCTACCTAGTGCACGCGTTGAGTCATCTCGGGCTCGCTCTCTGGCTCGAGGGAAAGTCCGACGAAGCGGAGGCGTGCATGATCAAGGCCGAGGATCTCCTTGGCGGGGTGGAAGTCCCACCGGGTGAAGCGTTCCTGCACGGAGCACACAGCTACTTCGCCTTGGCTCGGCTGCGGCTGGCCCGCGATGAACCCCGCGCGGCCGAAGCCCTCGTTCGGGTAGTCCGTGACCCCTCCGAGAAGATGGGATGGGTGGAGGTGACCGCTGAGGCCGATCTTCTGTTGGGCATAGCGTGCCAGGATGACGGGCTCGTCAAGAACGTCGTCGACCAGGCTAGCGCGGGCGGTCTCTCTCGCCTACATCAACTCGGCGAGCAAGTCAGCGGCCTTGGCGGCCCCGTCTGAGGCCACGTCGCGATAGTCGACCTCACGCACAATCTCCTCGGCGATGGCATGCGCGATCGCTTCGGGAGTCGCGTCGTCGTACACCATGTGTCGTCCGGCACGGTAGCGGTTGAGGCGATGCCTGACATGGAAGTTTTGCTCGAAGTGATCGCGCAGCGGGACGTAGATGAAGGGTCGCTTGGAGGCGGTCAGCTCCATGGTGGTGGTCAAACCACCGTGAACGATCGCGAGGTCGCAGGCCGCTAGATACCGGTATAGGCCACTCACGTAACCCCTTACCTCTAGCCCGTCATGCGCTGCCAGCGAGCCTGGGTCGATGCGCGGTCCGGCCACCACGATCAAACGCAACGCCGGAACCAGGTTCTTGGCCAGCGGGAAGGCGGCGATCACGCGCCGCAGGAGCGCTTCACCGACACCCGATCCACCAACCGTTGCGATGCAGACCCTCTCGTCGGGCTCGAACCCGAGGCGGGCACGCAGGTCATCGCGTTCTCCGTAGTCGTTCGGGTCGAAGCCCGTGACATAGCCGGCAAAGGCGAAATGCTCTTGGGTCCAATCCCGTATCGAAGGAAGGTCGGGGCCGAAGTCGAGGGGGACGATGTCGTCGGGATCGCCGACGTAGACCGATCGGTCTCGGAGACGGGGATGACGCTCGATGTGCTCGATCATCTCCAAGTTGTAGTCGGCGGCGATGAACG
>JBOGWS010000085.1:0-9227 GCA_050693895.1 Actinomycetota bacterium
CCGCCTGCACGTCGAGCCGGACGGTTCGTTCTCGATGGTGGCGATCGCGTGGCAGCCGGGCGCGCTGACCCGCATCCATGACCACGTGACGTGGTGCGTGTTCGGCGTCCTGGCCGGCGTCGAGCACGAGGACCTCTACACGTTCGCCGACGACGGCACGACCTTGGTCGAGGTCGGCAGCACCCTGAACCCGGCCGGTGTCGTCAGCGGTTTCGCCCCGCCCGGCGACATCCACCGCGTCCGCAACGCCGGCGACGCCACCGCGGTGTCCCTGCACATCTACGGCACCGATCTGAACCGCATCGGCTCCAGCGCGCGCCGCTACTACGACGTCCCGGTCCGCCCCACGACCGAACCGTCATGACCGCCACCAACGTGAGGAGATCCGAGGAGATGGAGAACATGCGAAAGCTCGTCGTCCAGCAGTGGGTGACCGTCGACAACATCGCCGCCGAGGAGGACGGCGGGCTCAGCTTCGTGTCGGGTGAACCGTTCGACGACGAGGTCACCGACGACCCCTTCAAGAACAACCTGATGGGCTTCATCGACTCGGTCGACACGATGATCCTCGGCGCCAACACCTACAACCAGACCAAGGACTACTGGCCGCACGCCGCCGATCAGGGCGAGTACGGCGAGAAGCTCAACAACCTCACGAAGTTCGTCGCCTCGTCGAAGCTGGATGACGCCCCCTGGGGCGACTTTCCCGCCGCAACCGTGACGCGCGACCCGGCCACCACCATCCGGGAGCTCAAGGAGCAGAACGGCAAGGACATCTGGCTGTGGGGGAGCTTGAAACTCATGCACTCCCTGCTGGACGCCGGCGTTGTCGACGAAGTCCGGATGCTGGTCTGCCCGGCGTCACGCGGCAAGGGAACGCGCATTTTTCGAGGATTGGCAAGACCTGAAGCTGGTCGAGGCCACCTCGTTCGAAAACAGCGTGGTACTTCTGCGCTACGAGATCAAGAAATAAGCGGAAAGTCCGCACTTTCGATTCTTCCTGGATGTGACCAAGAACAACGCAGCATGCGACATCCACGGGTCACAGAAGAACCGACTCCGGCTTGGCATTGAAAATCAGCGAAGCGATCGAGACGACGCCGGGGCGATGGCCGTCGTCTTCCCGCCGAGGGCAACGTAGGCGCGCGCCAGAGCAACGACTCCCACAAGAGTCAGGACCGTGGCGGCAGCGCCCAGGGCATCCCAGGCGAGGCCGAGGTCCCTATCCCACCGCAGTTGGGCACCCGCTTGCATCAACGCATTCGGCAGGATGAACGTAATCGCAAAGATCGAGCCGATCGGCATTCGGTGTCCCTGGCTCAAGGCAATGCTCTTCCTGATTGCCATCCCCGGCCACGCGCGCTCCTGGATCGCCACCGTTTGCGCCAGCCCCAGCATGCCCCCGAGTACCAGTCCGCCGATGATGAAAGCCAATAGGCCGACAAAGACTGCCGCGATCGTGACGATGCCCGTGAGGATGAAGCGCCAGAACACCCCACGCTTGAAAGCCAGCTTCACCCACTCGTCGGCCGAGCCCTGCTCATCGCTTGCTGCGGCCATGGTCAGAGCGATCTGCACGAAGGCGGATACAACGGTGAGCAGTATGGCTCCAAAGAAGGAGGCGTCATCCACCTGATCGGAGACGCTCGTCAGCGCGCCGAATATCAGCAGGTCGATGAGCAATAGAAGCGCGAGGGGAGGCCTGAACAGGTCCCCGAGCCCGTTCGCGATGAGGTGCCAGGGGCGCAGCTGAATCGTAGGCGGTTGTTCCATGTGGCGATCCTACGCGGGCTCAACCGGCGGGGCGCCACCTCTAGGGTCGGCGCTTCCAAGCGCGCCCCGCGACGACGGCAACGACCGACCACACCGCAATCAGCACCATCGTGAGACCCGCCGGGTAGTCGTTCGGCAGGGCGCTGGGATTGTCGGACCTCAACCCATAGCCGCGCACCAACGGCCACGTGGTGAGAACGACAATGGCGCTGGAGATCAGGCCGGCCTGGAAGGGTGCTCGCGCAGGACGAGGAATGCGTGCAACCAGAACGATGGCGACGATGAAGGTCACGGGCGCGATGACGAAGTCGTGCACCACGAGCGAGCCGATGAACCAGCGGATCCATTGATCGGGATTGGTTCGACTGGCGTTGTCGAACAGACCCCAAACTCCGTAGGCGATCACGAGCCAGCCCAGGACGGCGCAGATCCAGAAGACTCGATGGCTCGAGCGGGAGGCGCTCATAGAACGATCAACTCGCTCACCCATTTGGTCTGCATCACGCCCGGTCGATTGGGGCCGATGAGTCGCAGCGGATAGCCATGGTCTATGTGCAGAGCTTGTCCGTTACAGCGGAGCGAAAGCAGGGTGTCGATGTCGTCGGCGTGAACGGGATTGAGCATGGAGGTTCGATAAAGGCCATCGGGCTGGAGAGACTCAACTCGCACCGAGCGGGAGCCCGCAGCGCCAGCCAGGTCGAGGATCTCTCGCACCTTGATCCCCTCCCAATCAACGGTTGCACTCCAGCCTTCGACGCAGGAGATCGGAAGCGCCGTCCGATGTTGGGGAAGGGCACGAAGTTCATCGAGCGAAAGACTGAGCGGTCGCTCGACCCGACCGGTGACCCTCAATCTATAGCTGGGGTGGCGTGCGCTTTCGAGTACCTTCGCCGAAACGGCCGACTTGTTGACCGGGAAGCCCTGTGGCCCAACGTCCGGCCGCCTCGGAGCCAGAACCGCCAGCCGGTTCAGGGGCGAGAAGGTTTGACCGATGGTCGTGAGCGTGAGTATCCCGGCGGTCCCCGCGATGACACCGAGGAACCCGCGCCGGCTGAGCCCACCGTTCACCGTCGCTTCGAGGCCCGCAGGATCGCGTCCCCTGAGCTCTCTTCGTACGATCGTTGCTTTGGCTCCGACGTGGACGACGAGTGCACCCATCGTGATCCACGATGCCCAGTAGTGACCGGAGGGAAAGAAGAAGCCCCACGGATACCAGAGACTGATGTTCGCGATCCCGGTGAAGAGAAGGAACACGCTTCCTGCGACAAGGGGAGCCAGCGAGATGCGTTCGATGAGGTGCGTCAGATTTTCGATCGGGGGCCATTGCCAGAGTCGCGGATAGACGGTCCACAGTTTGCCGAGCAACAGCGGGATCGCGGCGATTCCCGTCGCAACATGCAGGCCCTGAGTCACGCGATAGAGACCGGCCGGCCGAGAGGGCCACGTTAACCATGAAGGCGGTTGCTGGATGAGGTGACTCAGGACTCCGGTCAGGAAACAAACCGTGAACGTGATGCCCAACGCGATGCCCAGAAGAGTGGCGGTCCGGGGAGAATGCAGGAGACTTGTGAAGGCTCCATCCTTCAGGGGCCCCTTCCGAGGCCTCGGTGGCTCCTTCATCGAAGCTTCATGTGAGCGAACCAACGGTGCTCGGCGGACCAGATCTCTTCGAGTTGATATCCCGCGCGCGCGGCAACGTCCCCGATGTCGTCCACCCCCACGCGCGCCCACGGAAAAGCCGGCGAGATGCGATCGCGCCACTCGATTCTGACGCTCATCGTGCGTGCGGATGTCCCCGGCGGCTCGACCTCCGCCAAGACGCAACCATCCCATCGGACGAGCTCGGCCAGCCGAGCCAGCAATGCTTGGGGATTACCTCCAATCCCGATGTTTCCGTCGAGCAGGAGTGCCGAGGCCCACCGCCCCGCAGCAGGGATTCGCTCGAAAACCGAGCGGAGCAGGACGGGAGCTCCCCGCTTGGTGGCGATGTCCACTGCGCTCGGAGCGACATCGACGCCGAGTGCGAGCCGTCCACTCTCCGCCAGGGCCATGACATGCCGGCCCGGACCGCACCCGACGTCCAGTACCGGGGACGGTGCGCGTCTCAGAAGCTCTCGCTCGGCGGGTGAAGGTGCGGACATGTAGCGGTCGAACTCGAGATTCATCACGATCTCATCGTCCGCCACCAGCCGGCCCGTCATGCTGGGCTGGTCTCCAGGTCGAGGCCGAGCGCTCTGAGAGTTGCTGCGAAGTGACTGTGGGCGGCTTGAGCGGCCACGTCGGACGCGTCGGAGATGTAGTCGACGTCCCTCATCGGCGGCAGCGCCGTGACCTGAAGTCCGAGCCCCTCGAGTCGTCGCTGTTGGACCGATCCGGTCTCGGTCGTGCTCATCGGGACGCCGACGAATGCCTCTGCGAGCGGCTTCTTGAGTCCGACCGCCCAGAACCCCCCGTCGACTGTGCTGCCGAGCACGGCGTCCGTGCGATCGAGGGTCGCGAGCGCGTCGTTCAGAATCGCCTCCGTCAGTTGCGGAGTGTCCATTCCAATCAGGAGCGCCGGCTCGGCCACGTCTATGAAGGCGGCGGCGAGTCGCTCATCCAGACCGTGTCCTCGCTGCTGGATGACCTCGAAACCCGGAGGGAGCCAATCGCCGACCTTGCCTTCGAGGGCGATCACCCTCCGAGAGGCGCAACTCGCGGCGACCGTCTCCAGGGTGTCTCCAAGCGCCGCGGCGGCGAGTGCCGCGGCCTCCTCCGGAGTGCAGGGGGGCGAGAGACGCGTCTTCGACCGTCCGGGAACGGGTGTCTTCGCGATGACGATGATGGTGCGGACGCGCTTCACGACCGCTGAAGAACCCTGGTCATATCCCCGACGGTCCTCAGTGTTCCGCGCATCGTTCCCGTGACCTTGGATCGGCCCACGCGACGGGCGTACGACACCTCGATCGACTCGATGCGCCGCCCCGCGGCGTGTGCCTTGAGGACCATCTCGAGTGGCCAACCAAAGCGCCTGTCCCGAAGATCTAGAGCGATCAGCTCCTCGCGTCGCGCCGAACGCATCGGCCCCAGATCGCGCAGCGTCAGCCCCGTCTTTCTCTTGACGATGCGAGCGAGTACGAGGTTGGCGAGACGTGCATGAGGGGGCCAGGCACCGGCCTCTGCGCGGCGGCAGGCAATCACCAGATCGGCCGCTCCGTTCATGACCGGCTCGGTCACGCGAAAGAGATGCGCCGGATCGAGCGAT
The DNA here is from genome assembly GCA_050693895.1 of Actinomycetota bacterium. Lineage (GTDB taxonomy): Bacteria > Actinomycetota > CADDZG01 > CADDZG01 > WHSQ01 > WHSV01. Next base: position 5,018 of record JBOGWS010000085.1, read on the forward strand.
CCGTCACAGTCCATGAAGGCCACGATCTCGGACTCGGCGGCCATGAGACCGGCCCAGCATGCGGCCCCGAATCCCGGCTCGGGTTGCCTCACGACGCGTGCACCAAGTCGCGTAGCTACGCGGCCGGAGCCATCGGTGGAGCCGTTGTCGACGACCAGGGGATTGAACCCCTCTGGCAGGCGAGCAAGAACTCTGGGAATCGCGCTCGCCTCGTTGAGCACCGGGAGGATGACATCGTGCATGCATTGCAACCTACCGACGGCGGCCGCTCTCTAAGCCGGAAAGTCATTACAAGGTGCGGAACTTTGGCGTGTATGGCTCCGTGTGAGGCTGCGCATTCGTACTCTGAGGCCCATGAGCGTCCGACTGGACAACTCGCGCGACGGGATCGAGGTCGTCCCCGTGAAGAGGGAGTTCACGCGACGAGACGCCACGGCGCTGCTTCTGTGGTTCGCTCTGATCGGTGGTGTTGCGATTGGAGGTCAGTTCGTCAACGAGAGTTTCGCCACCAAGGTTCTTGCCCCACCCCTTTTCGGCAGATTCGACTTACGGCTGGGACCGGCGACTCTTTTCGTCCTGGTCGTGGGCTGCGCTCTTGCCTGGTGGAGTCCTCGAATCGCTCTGCGCGTTCCATGGCGCACGCTGCTTGTGGTTACCACTCTTGCGGCAGGCGTTTGGGCGCTGTCCCTGGCGATGGTGGACGGCGTGGACGCGCTCACGGCGCCTCTGAGTGGACCTCACGACTATCTGGTTACCGTCGAGCGCATCGACTCGCCCGCAGCATTCCTCCGGTCCTTCGGCGACCGATTGGAGACCTTCTCGCTGCACGCGCAGGGACATCCCCCGGGGATGGTTCTGATCCTCTGGGCGTTCGCGCAAATTGGGCTCGGCGGGGCCGCGTGGGCGGCCGTCCTGGTGATCGGCGCCGGGGCCTCTGCGACCGCCGCAGCGTTGCTCACCGTGAAGGCGATGTCGGGCGAATCGAACGCGCGCAAGCTTGCGCCCTTCCTCGCCTTTTCGCCTGCGACAATCTGGATCGCGACGTCGGCCGACGCGTTCTTCATGGGGGTGGGCGCGTGGGGGATCGCACTCCTCGCTCTCGGCGCGGAGCGCAGGTCGGACTACGTCTCTCTGGCGGGCGGCGTCGTGCTCGGACTCGTTCTCTTCCTTTCCTACGGCGCAGTGGCTCTGAGTCCGGTCGCCATCGTGGTCGCGCTGGCGCACAAGGCTTTGCGCCCTCTGGTGGTCGCGACGGGAGGAGTGTTCGCAGTCGTGGCGCTCTTTGGCGCCGCCGGGTTCTGGTGGTTCGATGGGCTCTCTGGAACCGTGGCCCAATACGAGGCCGGCGTCGCGGCGCAACGGCCGTTCGTCTGGTTCGCCCTCGCGAACCTTGCCGCTTTTGCGCTCGCTCTGGGTCCGGCCGCAGCAATTGGACTCGGACGACTCCGTGGAGCTTCCACCGCGGCGCTCACCAGTGCCGCCCTGATCGGTGTTATCGCTGCAGATCTGAGCGGCCTGTCGAGGGGCGAGGTCGAGCGCATCTGGCTGATCTTCGTGCCCTGGGTGCTCGCGATCTGCGTCACCTTCGATTTGCGGCGCTCACGTGGAATGCTTGCCCTGCAGGGGCTTGCGGCGCTTGCGATCCAAACCGGAGTGAGGACACCGTGGTGAACGTGGGTTCGACCGTGATGAGTGAAGGACCTCTGGTCTTGTTGGTCGAGGATGACGGGACGGTGTCGGAGGTAGTCGAGCGCTACTTGAAGCGCGAGGGGTTTCGCGTCGAGGTCGTATCGGATGGAGCCGACGCGGTCACGCGGTTCGACGACGATGTCGATCTGATCGTGCTCGACATCATGCTTCCGAGCATGGACGGGCTAGAGGTGTGCCGTCGCCTCCGGTCCAAAAGCGCCGTCCCGATCATCATGCTGACGGCACTCGGCGAGGAGAGCGATCGCATCATGGGTCTGGAGCTCGGGGCGGACGACTATCTCGCCAAACCGTTCTCTCCGCGCGAGCTGATCGCCCGAGTCAAGTCCGTGTTGCGACGAGCCAACGGAACCCTAGCTCCACAGATCGCGCAAGGTGAGCTGAAAGCCGGCGCCATCGCGCTGAATCTCGACGCCCACGAAGTAGCCGTAGGCGGCGATCCCATCGAGCTGACGTCCAGGGAGTTCGAGTTGCTGGCATGGCTGATAACGCATCCAAAGCGTGTCTTCACGCGCGAAGAGCTCCTCGAACGAGTTTGGGGCTACTCGTACGGAGACAAATCGACCGTCACGGTGCACGTGCGAAGGTTGCGAGAAAAGATCGAGGCGGATCCGGCTCATCCCAGACATGTGGCGACCGTCTGGGGATTGGGATACAGGTTCGATCCATGAGGCGCACGTTGCTTATCGTGTTCGCGGGTGGTGCTCTGGCAGCCGTGCTTACCGGAGGAGCACTCGACCTACCCCTGCGCGACTCTATTCTCCTTGCTGCATACGCCGGGCTTGGTGCTCTCGCCGCCGGAATCCTCGGCGGAGCCGTCACCCATCGAGTGCGTCACCGGTCAATCGCATTGCTTGCTTCCATCGCCTCGATCACGGCCGTCGCGGCGGTGGCGCTCGGAGCCCTGGTGGCCTCTCGCGCTATGTTCATCTCCCAGCACGATCTCAGCGCACTGGCGGTCGTGCTTGTGGCCGCGGGAACCATCGGTGTAGGGCTCGCGCTCGTTCTCGGCGGACGAATCTCCGACGCCCGTCGTTCCCTCTCGGCGGTGACGAGACGAATCGGCGAGGGCGACTTCTCGCCGTCGGTGAAGCATCCGGCTCCCGCCGAGTTCTCCGGACTCGCGGACGAACTCGAGCAGATGTCGGAGCGGTTGCAGACGGCCCAGATGCGCGAACGGGCGCTCGAGGCATCCCGCCGTGAGCTCGTCGCCTGGGTTAGTCACGATCTGAGAACTCCGCTGGCGGGAATCAGAGCCATGGCGGAAGCGCTCGAGGACGGCGTCGCGGACGATGAGGACACCATCGCTCGCTACCACGCCTCCATCCGAGCAGAGGTGGATCGCCTTTCGGGGCTCGTAGACGATCTCTTCGAGCTCAGTCGCATCACCGCCGGCAGCTTGAATCTCGAACTCGAGCGAGTGTCCCTGGGAGATCTTGTTTCCGACGCGCTGTCTTCGGCCTCGAGCCTCGCTTCGGCCAAAGGCGTACGACTAAAGGGCAATCTCGACGGCCAGCCGCCGGAGCTCGAGTTGTCCGCTAGGGACATGGGCCGCGTGCTGAGAAACCTGCTCGAGAACGCGATCAGACACACCCCCAGCGAGGGTCTCGTGCGTGTTGAGGCTGGGGTCGATCAAAGTCATGCATACGTGCGGGTGGCTGATGAATGCGGTGGCATTCCCGAGTCTGACGTGCAGCGTGTTTTCGAAGCGGCGTTTCGAGGTCAGACGGCTCGTACTCCCAATGAGGGCAGGGGAGGGCTTGGCCTTGCCATCGCACGCGGGATCGTCGAGGCCCATCACGGGCAGATCAGCGTGCACAACGACAACGGGGGTTGTGCGTTCACAGTTCGCCTCCCGATGAAGGTCGAAGGCGAGTGAGGATCCTCGTTACCGGGGGAGCCGGATTCATCGGCTCCCATGTGGTCGACGCGCTTGTCGCCGACGGCAACGAGGTGGTCGTGGTCGACGTCTTGCTCCCCACGGCTCACGCGCGCCTGCCCGACTACATTCATGGAGACGCATCGTTCGTGCGAGTCGATGTGCGCGACTCAAGGGCCTTGGAGAACCTCGCTCGAGGCTGCGACGCCGTCTCGCATCAGGCGTCCATGGTGGGTCTCGGCCAGGATTTCTCGGACGTGACCGACTACGTGAGTCACAACGACCTCGGCACCGCGGCGCTGCTCGGTGCGTTGCACGCCACGAGTTTCACCGGGCGGCTCGTTATTGCAAGCAGCATGGTCGTCTACGGCGAGGGCGCGTTTGAGTGCGACGTGCACGGCGAGCAAAGGCCGGGCCCCCGGTCGCGCGGGGACCTCGATGCGAGACGTTGGGATCCCCTCTGCTCGGAGTGTGGGCGAACGCTGACGGTGGTGCCTACTACCGAGAAACAGGCAGTCGACCCGAGGAACATCTATGCAGCGACCAAGCTCCATCAGGAACACCTTGCTCTCTTGTTCGGACGCGAGACCGGTGCGTCGGTCGCCGCGCTGCGCTACCACAACG
>JBOGWS010000086.1:0-11916 GCA_050693895.1 Actinomycetota bacterium
TGACGCGGATTCGGACTCCGGCGACTCCGATTCGGGAGAGGGTAAGTAATGACCGCTCAGTTCCTCGAGTACGTGACTCCTTGGCTCGTCGACAATCCCGACGACATCTCGATCACGGAGGTCGAGGGAGAGGGTGACACCACGGTTCTCGAGGTCAGCGTCCACCCCGACGACATGGGCAAGATCATCGGAAAGCAGGGTCGCATCATCCGCTCTCTGCGGACTCTTGCCCGAGCGGCGGGGCAACGAGACGGCCATTCCGTGATGGTCGAGGTCGTCGACTGACGGACGGTTCCAACTCAGACTCATCTCGCCTGCTCGTAGGCGAGATCGGCAAGCCACACGGTATCAAGGGTGAGGTCTACATGGTTGCGATCTCCGACGATCCCCACCGCTTCGAGGTTGGATCACGGCTTGTGCACGCCGACGGGACTCTCCTTGTAGTCGAGGGATCACACGCACACAGGGGCAACCGTCTTTTGGTCAAGTTCGAAGGAATCGATTCCCGAAACGCAGCCGAACTCCTTCGGGGTCCCGTCTTCGTGAACGAGGACCAGCGACGCGAACTGGAAGACGACCAGTACTGGCAACACCAACTCGTCGGGTGCCGCGTCCTAACCGTCGCGGGGAACGACGTTGGAGAGATCTCCGGCGTGGTGGGCGGGCCTGCACAGGATCTCCTATCGGTGAACAACGAGGGCCGGAGCTTTCTCATCCCACTCGTGAAGGAGATCGTGGTCGACGTGAACATCGAAGCTCGGCGTGTAACGATCGCTCCACCCGCCGGCCTGCTGGACTAGCGATGCGCATCGACATCGTCTCCCTCTTTCCCCGGATGTTCGACAGCGTGTTGAACGCAAGCCTTCTGGGGCGCGCAATCGAGTCGGGGGTACTCGAGGTCAACGTCCACGACCTGCGGGTCCACGGTCTCGGCAAACACCACAGCGTCGACGACGAACCTTATGGCGGAGGGGCGGGGATGGTCATGCGTCCCGAACCGATATTCGACGCGGTCGAGGGACTCAGAAACGAGCACAGCCACATCGTTCTGCTGTCCCCGCGCGGATCGTTGCTGCGCCACGATGGCGTCGCTCGCCTGGCCGAACGCGAGCACATCATCCTCATCTGCGGACGCTACGAGGGCGTCGACGAACGAGTTGCCCAGTTCATCGCCGACGAGGAACTGTCTATAGGTGACTACGTTCTGGCTGGGGGTGAGCTCGCAGCGCTGGTCGTTGTCGAGTCCGTATCCCGTTTCGTTCCCGGAGTGATGGGGAACACCGACTCGCTCGAGTCCGAGTCCCACTCTGAGGGTTTGCTCGAGTACCCGCATTACACGAGGCCCGCGCAGTTTCGAGGTCACTCGGTCCCCGAGGTGCTTCTCTCCGGTCACCACGGCGAGGTCGAACGGTGGCGGCGGGCCGAGTCGGAACGAGTGACGCGGGAGCGCCGATCCGACCTTTCTTGAACCGTCGGCGCTGTGGCCGTTATGTCCCGATTGACCCGTCACCTCACCTTGGGGCCCAAGGTCGCGCTCTCACCCAATTGGGTGTTTCGCCGTACCCATTCGGGGCCTTGTGGCGCTCCCGGAGCTGTGTTCCGATAAGCCCAACGCACTCGTGGGAGGTCAAATGAGCCTGCTGTTCAGCTTCATTTTCGCGGCACTGGTATTCAGCACCGGCATTTCCTGGTCTTAGAGACCAATGTCTCGCGGGGCCGCCCTTCGGGGCGGCTCTTTCGCGTCTCTACGGGCCGAACGCAGGTCTCATTCGGCCGATCGGAGACAATGGGACCATGCAGGTTCGCAGGACCCTCGAGCGCCCGGAAGCGGGGTCGATTCCCACCTCACCGGGCGTCTACATGTTTCTCGACGCCTCCCGCCGTGTCATCTACGTGGGCAAGGCGAAGTCCCTGCGCGCCCGGCTCTCGAACTACTTCGCAAACGACCTCCACCCTCGAACTGCGGCGATGGTCGAGGCGGCAGCGGACGTGGAGTGGATCGTCGTATCCAACGAGGTCGAGGCTTTACAGCTCGAGGTAACCCTCATCAAGCAGCACCGGCCTCGATACAACGTTCGCTACAGAGACGACAAGAGCTACCCCTATCTCGCTGTGACTCTGGACGAGGAGGTCCCACGCGCACGAGTGATGAGGGGCCGCAAGCGCAAGGGGGTCAAGTTCTTCGGCCCCTACGCCCACGCCTACGCGATCCGCGACACACTCGACCTTCTGTTGCGCACGTTTCCGATGCGAACCTGCTCGCAGGGGGTCTTCGATCGCTGCCATCGTCGTGGACGCCCATGTCTCCTGTTTCACATCGAGCGCTGCGCGGGTCCGTGCGTCGACGCCGTCAGTGCGGACGAGCACAGGAAGATCGCGCTCGAACTCTGCAACTTCCTCGAGGGCGACACCAAGCCCGTATTGGACCGGCTCGAGGCGGAGATGAGGGCCGCTGCGACCAGGCAGGAGTACGAGCACGCGGCCAAGCTCCGAGACCAACTCGACAATGTTCGAAAGGCCATCGAGAAACAGCAGATGGTGTCGTCCAAGCGCGAGAACATGGACGTCATTGGAATGGTCGAGGACGATCTAGAGGCCGCCTTTCAAGTGTTCTTCGTGCGGGGAGGTCGAGTGACGGGTCGCAAAGGCTTCGTAGTGGACAAGGTCGAGGACCTCGACACCGCGGAACTGGTCGCCGGCTTCGTCGAGCGGACCTATCTGGATGCGGAGGTCCCCAAGCAGGTGCTCGTTCCCGTGGACCCGGCCGAGCGCGCGTTGATCGAGTCATGGCTGGCCGCCGAGAGGGGCACCAACGTGTCTCTCCGGGTTCCGCAGCGAGGCGAGAAGAGAGCCTTGCTCGAGACCGTCACCCAGAACGCCAGGGAGCAATTCGCTCAGCATCGCCTGAAACGCTCCAGTGATTTCGCGGCGCGGTCGCGTCAGCTGAAGGAATTACAGGATCGGCTCGGCCTCCAGGAAGCGCCTCTTCGCATCGAGTGCTTCGATATCTCCAACACCGGACCGACCGAGGCCGTGGGGTCGATGGTCGTCTTCGAGGACGGCCTGCCGAAGCGCAGCGATTACAGACAGTTTGCAATCAAGTGGAGCCAGGGGCAGGACGACTTTGCCAACATGGGAGAGGTGATCCGGAGACGCTTTCAGCGATACCTCGAGGAGAGGGAGGCCGGGCGCGAGGATCCCGCTTCCCGAAAGTTCGCCTATCCGCCGAATCTCGTGGTCGTCGACGGCGGCAAGGGCCAGCTGAACCGGGCGCTCGAAGTGATGGACGATCTCGGCGTCGACGATGTCGCGGTCGTCTCGCTGGCGAAGCGCATGGAGGAGGTGTTCATGCCCGGGCTGCCCGATCCAATCGTCATTCCCCGCGGCTCCGAATCCCTCTATCTGCTGCAACACATAAGGGACGAGGCCCACCGTTTTGCGGTGACCTATCACCGCAAACGGCGAGGCAAGCGCATGACGCAGAGTGCGCTCGACAACATCACCGGGTTGGGAGAAGTACGTCGCAAGAAACTTCTTCGGCACTTCGGTTCCGTGAAGCGAATACGGGAGGCATCGCTCGACGACCTCCTCGAGGTACAAGGTGTCCCAAAGGCCGTTGCCAGGGCGGTGTACGAGGCGCTGCACCTGAATGGTGCGAGCCGCGGAGGGGATGAGAGGAGAGCGTCGTGAACGTCCGTCGACGAGCACGGGAGGTCGATGTAACCGTCCTCACGGGTCTGTCGGGCGCCGGCCGGTCCGAGGCAGCGAAGGCGCTCGAGGATCTCGGCTGGTTCGTTATCGACAACCTTCCCCCCGCGCTGATCCGCAAGATGTTGTCACTGGTCTTCCACCAAGCCGACCATGAGATTCAACGTGTCGCTCTCGTCATCGACGTGCGCGGCGGCACGTTCTTCGCCGAGGCGTCCAAGGAACTTGACAAGTTGAGGCGCGACTACTGCAACTACAGACTCGTATTTCTCGAGGCATCCGACGAGGAACTTGAGAAGCGCTTCGAGTCGAGTCGAAGGCGACATCCGCTCTCCGATCGCCTCGTGACCGGGATTCGGCGAGAGCGGGAGCTGGTGAGTCGTTTCCGGGACGGAGCCGACCTCATCATCGATACGACTGAGATCTCGGTGCGCGAGTTGAGAGCGCGCCTCGGAGCCTATTTCGATAGCGACGACACGGCTGAGGGCCTCAAGACAACCGTGATCTCGTTCGGATACAAGTTCGGGTTACCGCTCGATGCAGACCTCGTGTTCGACGTGAGGTTTCTTCCGAACCCGCACTGGATCGTTACGCTCAGACCTCTGACCGGACTGGACGAGCCCGTCAGGGACTACGTCATGAGCCACGAGCAGACCCATGACGTACTTGCTCGGATCAAGGACCTGTTCGCCGTGTTGCTCCCCGGCTACCAGAGTGAGGGACGTCATTACTTGACGGTGGCGATCGGCTGCACGGGGGGGCGACATCGTTCCGTGGCTCTGGCAGAAGAGGTCTGCGCCTTCATAGTGGACAAGGGATTCTCGGCCAAGGTGATCCACCGTGATGTCGGCCGCGAGCCGACACAGTGAGGGTCCCATGAAGGTCGTCGGCATCGGGGGAGGGCACGGGCTGGCGGAGTCCTTGCGTGCAGCGCGTCTATACGCCGACGACATCGCAGCGGTCGTTACGGTGGCCGACGACGGTGGCTCGTCCGGCCGCCTCGTCCGGGAACTCGGCGTTCCTCCGCCCGGTGACATCCGGAACTGCCTGATAGCTCTCGCCGGGAACGAGGCCATGGCCGCGCTCTACCAGCACCGCTTCGAAAGCGGTGAGCTGACCGGCCACCCACTCGGGAACCTGCTCATCGCGGCACTGACCGAGATGACCGGAGACTTCGCGAGCGCAATTCACGAGGCCGGCAAGCTTCTGGAGTGCGACGGGCGCGTTTATCCGGCGACCTCGGCGCTGGTTGACCTCAGGGCGATCGTGAACGGAGATGTGGTGCGAGGTCAGGTGGCGGTCGCCGAGTCGGAGGGCCCGATACAGGCCGTCTATCTAGAGCCCCACGATCCGCCGTCCTGCGAGGAGGCGGTCGAGGCGATCGGCTCTGCGGATCAGGTGATCCTGGGGCCGGGGAGCCTCTTCACGAGCCTCATCGCCACGCTGCTCGTGCCCGGCATCCGTCAGGCCCTCAAAGACACGGCCGGCAAGCGGATCCTCGTCGCCAATAACCGGATAGAGAAGGGTGAGACGTCGGGTCTCGACGGCACCGCGCACGTGGAGTCGGTCCTCGCCCATATCGGGGCCGACACGCTCGACGCCGTCGTCGTGCAAGCCCCGGTTCTCGAGCCCGACGGCGTGTCTTTCGACAGGCGAGCCATCGAGAATCTCGGCATCGAGGTCCACGAGGGGGACGTTTCGACCGAGGTGGGCGCGCACGACCCAGCGGCCCTCGCGGAGGCATTTCGGGCTCTTGGATCCGAGCGACGCGTAGTGAGGTAGATGGCCCTATTAGGATCGGTTCACAACGACCAAGAATTACTCCGAGGAGGACTTCGATGGCAACGCGGATCGGCATAAACGGATTCGGGCGCATCGGTAGGAACCTGTATCGCGCTCTGAAGGCGAAGAACTCGAGCCTCGAGCTGGTTGCCGTCAACGATCTGACCGACTCTGCGACGCTCGCACACCTGCTCAAGTACGACTCCGTCCTCGGCCGGCTCAGCGAGGAGATCAAGGCCACCAGCGACGGATTCACCGTCAACGGCACCGAGGTCAAGGTACTGTCCGAGCGAGACCCTGGCTCGCTCCCGTGGGGGGAGCTGGGTGTCGACATCGTCGTGGAATCGACCGGATTCTTCACCAAGGCCGGCGACGCCGGCAAGCACATCAGTGCCGGTGCGAAGAAGGTGTTGATCTCCGCTCCCGCCAAGGAGGAGGACGCCACCTTCGTCCTGGGCGTCAACGACGACAGCTACGATCCGGACAAGCACAACGTGATCTCGAACGCCTCGTGCACGACGAACTGTGTCGCACCCCTCGCCAAGGTCCTGCACGACAACTGGGGTATCGAGCGCGGCTTCATGACGACGTGCCACGCGTACACGAACGATCAACGGATCCTCGACTTCCCTCACAGCGACCTGCGTCGAGCGCGCGCGGCTGCGATAAACGTCATCCCGACGAGCACCGGTGCGGCGAAGGCGACCGCGCTTGTGCTGCCGGAGCTCAAGGGCAAGCTCGATGGGATATCCCTGCGCGTCCCCGTGCCCGACGGCTCGATCACCGACCTCGTCGCGGTGGTGGGTTCGGAGGTCTCGGTCGAGGATGTCAACAACGCGTACCGGGAGGCGTCCGCAAGCTCGAGCCTCAAGGGCTACCTCGAATACAGCGAGGATCCTCTCGTCAGCACCGACATAGTCGGCAATTCGTCTTCCTGCATCTTCGATTCGGACCAGACGATGACCAATGGCAACATGGTCAAGGTGTTGGGCTGGTACGACAACGAGTGGGGCTATAGCAACCGCCTGGTTGACCTAGCCGAACTGGTGGCGTCCAAGCTGTAGGGATGGGGTCGAGCGACCGGGTCGCTCATCGAGGGCACCCGGAGGGATGGCTACCCCGGACCCGCCTGACATGCCTGCCATGTCAGGCACCCTCGTGAGAGGGTAGCGCCCGGGTCGAATCGGGCGACGAATCGGGCGACGGCTCTCAACGGATAACCTCGCGCCATGCGAGACCAACCGCTGCCCTCGATCGATGAGCTCGATGTTTCGGGCAAACGTGTGCTCGTTCGCTGTGACCTGAACGTTCCCCTCGCGGACGGAGCCATCACGGACGACCTCCGTATCCGAGCGGCGCGACCGACGCTCGAGGCTCTGCTCGGCAGAGGGGCTCGCCTCGCGGTCTGCTCCCACCTCGGGCGTCCGGAGGGGCAGGTGAAAGACGAGCTCAGGCTGGCCCCCGTGGGCAAGCGGCTGTCGGAGTTACTCGGTCGCAACGTCACCGCGGTACCAGACGTCGTGGGTGACGAGGCCAAGAAGGCCTGTGCGTCCGACGACGAAGTGGTTCTGCTGGAGAACCTCCGTTTCGAGCCGGGTGAGGAAGCCAACGACCCGGCCTTTGCCGACGCTCTGTCGTCACTAGCAGAGGCGTACGTCAACGAGGCGTTCGGAGCGTCGCATCGGGCCCACGCATCGATCGTCGGCCCGCCCGAACGCCTGCCGTCTGCGGCCGGGCATCTGCTGGTGGACGAGATCGCCAAGCTCGGGCGACTACTCGAGAACCCCGATGGTCCCTACGTCGCCGTTTTGGGAGGAGTCAAGGTCTCCGACAAGCTGGACGTCATCGGCAACCTGATGGACCGAGTCCACGCCTTCTGCATCGGAGGGGCCATGGCCTTCACGCTGCTCGTCGCTCGGGGCAGAGACGTCGGCCGGTCCCTCGTCGAAGAGGACCGGGTGGAGGACGTGAAGGGGATCCTCGACCGAGCAACGGAGAAGGGCGTCGAGATACACCTTCCCGCCGACATCGTCGCGGCCGAGGAGCCCAAAGTGGGCTCACCCCACGAGACGGTGCCGCTCGAACAGATCGGCAACCGCATGGGAGTCGACATCGGTCCCGACACCACGGGTGACTTCGCGACGACCATCCTCGGGGCTCGCACCGTGCTATGGAACGGACCCATGGGCATCTTCGAGATCCCCGAGTTCTCGGCCGGGACGAAAGGTGTTGCGACGGCCATAACCGAAGCGACCGCCGAGGGCGCGTTCACCGTCGCCGGCGGCGGCGACTCTGCTGCGGCCCTGGCGCGCTTCGGGATGACCGATGCGGTCTCGCATCTGTCCACCGGCGGAGGAGCTTCGCTCGAGCTCCTCGAGGGCAAGGAACTGCCGGGCATCGCAGCACTCAGAAGCGCGTCGAAGTAGCCAATCGGATCGAAGAAGGGACACCCATGAGAACTCCGCTTATCGCGGGCAATTGGAAGATGAACAAGACGCACCTCGACGCGATTCACTTCCTGGGCCAGTTGAGTCACGAACTCGGCAATCACGACCACGGGAAGGTCGAGGTCGCGTTGTGCCCTCCGTTCACCGCTCTTCGCTCGGTTCAGACGAACATCGAAGACCGTCACCAGCGTTTCGGGCTCGGCGCCCAGAACATGCACTGGGAGACCGAGGGCGCCTTCACCGGGGAGGTGTCACCCGTGATGTTGAAGAGACTGAACGTCGATTACGTCATCCTCGGCCACTCGGAGCGCAGACAACACTTCGGCGAGACCGACGAGTCGGTCAACAAGAAGGTTAAGGCTGCGATCGCTCACGAGCTCGTTCCGATCATGTGCTGTGGAGAAACCGACGAGGAGCACGAGGCGAACGAAACCGAGGTCAAGGTCGAGCGCCAGGTCCGCGAAGGTCTGGCGGGGGTTAATGCAGACCACGTTCGCAACCTCGTCGTCGCCTACGAGCCCATCTGGGCGATCGGGACGGGCAAGACCGCAACGCCCGACGACGCCCAGAGGGTCTGTGGGCTCATCAGGAGTGTGCTGGGGGACCTCTACGACGAGAGCGTGGCCGGCGAGGTCCGCATCCAGTACGGCGGGAGCGTCAAGTCGGGGAACACCGAGGCCTTGACCTCGCAGCCCGACATCGATGGGGCGCTCGTCGGTGGTGCCAGTCTCGAAGCGGCGGAGTTCGCGGCCATCGTCAAGGCGACGAAACCGAAGGGTTAGGGCATGAACAAGATCTTCTACGTCATCCTCGACGGACTGGGCGACGACCCTCTCGACGCTCTGGACGGCAGAACGCCCCTCGAGGTCGCCCGGACGCCGCACCTCGACCGGCTCGCCGCACGGGGTCGAAACGGTTACGTCACCACGGTCGGTGAGGGCATCGCGCCCGAGTCCGACATCGCGGTGTTCGCGATTCTCGGCTACGACCCCCATGAACACCACACGGGACGCGGCCCCCTGGAGTCCGTCGGTGCCGGCGTCGAAGTGAACGACGGCGACCTGGCCTACCGGGTCAACTTCGCCACCGTCGAACCCAACCACGAGGGTTGGGCCATCGTCGATCGTCGAGTCGGTCGCGACCTCACGTCCGAGGAGGCTCACGCTCTTGCCGAGGAGGTGCAACGGAAGGTCGCTCTCGACAAGGCGTCGTTCGAGTTCAAGGCCACGGTGGGCCACCGCGGGATTCTCGTATTGCGCAGCGACGAGGGCTCGCTCTCGGCCGAGGTCGAGAACTCCGATCCAGCCTACGGTCGTAAGGGCAGCCTCGGCGTCGCGCTCGAGACCTTCGACAACGAGGTCGTCACGGTTACGCCCGTGAAGGGCCACGAAGACGACCCCGCAGCGCAGCGGGCCGCGGACCTTACGAACGAATGGCTGCGAAAGTCGTTCGAGGTGCTCGATGCCTCGGAGGTCAACGCCAAGCGCAGAGCTGAGCGCAAGCTGCCCGGGAACTTCATCCTCACGCGCGACGGTGGCGACCATGTGCCGAAACTCGTGGGCTTCAAGGAGAAGTTCGGGCCCGAGATGGGCTGCTTCGTCGAGATGCCGGTCGAGCTGGGCATCGCCCGCCTCATGGGGATGGGCGTCGTCGAGGCGCCGACTGACCTGCCCGCCCGAGAGCAGTACGAGAGATGGGCGGAGCTCGCACTGGAGGCGATCGAGGGCTTCGACGGGCTCTATATCCATATCAAGGGTCCGGATATCCCGGCTCACGACGGAGATCACGACGCGAAGATCCGTAGCATCGAGGACATAGACGGTCACTTCTTCGCTCCGCTTCTTGACTCGCTCGATCTGAAACGAGCCCTGGTGGCGGTGACGGCCGATCACTCGACGAGCTGTGCCCGTAAGTCTCATACCGACGGGCCCGTTCCGCTTTTGATTTCGGGGGGAGGTGTTAGTGCCGACGGAGTCAGCACCTTCGGGGAGGCGGCCAGCCGAAACGGGGCACTGGGTCACCTGATGGGGCCACAGATCATGCCCAACCTGGTGAAACTCTCCAGGGGGTAACAAAACAAGACGCTAGTGAAAAGACCGGCCGGGACGTAGACTTCTGGGTCTCGTCACTCATCCACACGCAGGGGGCGGAAAAATGGCGCCGAGACGTAAGCACACGCTTGCGGAGGTTCTTGGACCTCTGGAGGCAGAGGTAATGGAGGTCGTCTGGGACAGCGATGAGGTCACCGTGCGCGACGTCCACAAAACCCTGAAAGCCAGCCGCGATATCGCTTACACCACGGTGATGACCACACTCGGACGTCTGACCGACAAAGGCCTCCTGAGGAGAGTCGAGGGGCAACCGGCTCACCACTACTCGGCAATTGTCTCGCGCGAGCAATACGCCCGGTCGACGGTCAAATCGGTTGTCGACTGGTTGGTCAGCCATTTCCCGGATCCCGCAGTCGCCTACTTCGTCGACAAGGTCCGAGAGGAGGACGAAGAGGTCATCGATCGCTTGAAAGCGGCGATCGCAGAGCGGAAAGCCAACAACTCGGGTGATTAGCGCCTCTCCCACAATTCTCGCAGTAGAAGTCGACTCCGCGTGGGTCGTCGTGTTGGTCGTCTCCTTGACGACCTTGATCGCGACGGCCTTGTTGAGACGATTCATCTCGCGCCCGGGCGGTTTCGCATCGGGACTCCTGCTGTCGCTGCCCCTACTGCTGCCCCTCGTGGCGGCCGCGATCTACCAGGGTGGGGTGCTGCCGGAGGTCACGGTGCTGAAGCCCATCAGCTCCATGGTTCAGAACCGGTCGGAGAGTCTTCTTCATCTCCTGTTCTTGTCCGACGGTAACGGCAGGGCGGCTCTCTATGCGTTCTACGGCTCGGCGGGTGCTTGGATCTTCATGATCGGGCTGGCGGTGAGCTCCTTCATGCTCGTCCGACGGGTCTGCGGCGCCCTGGTGCTGCGGAGATTGATCTCTCGCTGCACAACCCCCCACCCCGCCCGCGATGCCCAAGTGCTGTTCGTGCTCGATCATCTCTCTCTCGCCGTGGGCCTCACCCCGGCCCCCGACGTCCTCATCCTCCCGGGCGGAGTATCTGGTGCCTTTGCCGTCGGTTTGCGGCGGGGTCGCATCCTCCTCTCCCGCGACCTGGTGGAAAAGCTCGACGAGAACGAGCTGACGGCGGTCCTCGCACATGAGGTCGCCCACCTCAAGGCCCGCGACGTCCCGATGATCTTCGCGGCCGGCTTCTTGCGCGACTTCGTCGCCTGGAATCCCTTCGCACACATCGCCTTTCGTCGCCTGCTCAGGGATAGGGAGTTCGAGGCCGACCGCCGGGCGGCCAGCCTCACGCGCAGTCCGCTTGCCCTCGCCTCGGGACTATTAACGGTCTGTGAGCTCATGAGGGGTCAACGCAACTACGTCCAGAGAGGCGCCCTGGCGATCCTTCGCCCACGGGTCAGCGTGACCCGGAGGGTTCGAAGCCTCCTCGCCATGGCGGACGAGGGCATGCACGTCGATGCCCCGATCAAAGGCGGGGCCTTCCTGATAGCGGCTCTGCTCGTAGCCCTCCTCGGGCTCGAGGCGGGCGCCAAGCTGGCCGCCGACGATTCCACCTGGGCGGTCGTCTGGGGGAACACCAGCACCCCGGCGGATACGCCCGAATGGCAGCCGGCCCCCTCCGAACCCGCCTCCAAGAGGAAGCCGACAAAGGCCGAGCTGAGGAAGATCGCCAAGGCCAAGAAGGCGAGCTCTGTCCAGCGCCTCATATCCAACGAAGCTCTGCACACGTTGGTGGTCTCCGAGTCCAACGAGAAGGCCCTGTCCAGGCAGATCTATCGCCACGTCAACCGCATCGGCGTCCCGGCCTCGGAGTTCCAGCTCCAGGCTCGGCCCCTTCCGCTCTGGAACCACGATGCGTTCGGTGTTTACAAGATCGACCAGCAGCTGCTCGGTAAGCCCGTGCGCTAGGGG
>JBOGWS010000087.1:0-5379 GCA_050693895.1 Actinomycetota bacterium
TCCTCGAAGTGATCACTTGTTGTCGCCATGCCTCGCTCAGACACGTGCGGAGGGCGACTCGCTAACGGCCAGGAAGAGCAGAGCTGTCTGTGATTGATGTTGGAATGCAGTCGATGATTGACCCTCAGTGAGCATTGATCCCCCGAGCCGCGGTGGGGCCGCGCGAGGTTGACTCTCTCTTCCCGAACTCAACCAAGGCTGACCGGTGCTCCGCAGGTGGGCGGCCGGGTTCCACCATGACTGCCAAACGACCACCATTGGTCAGTCCCCTGCAACAGCGTTCGGGATGCTGAGGTCGCGCAACCAGTCTTCGCCAGCTCTGGGCTTTCTCCCCCAGGCAGGAGTGACCATCGGCACAAGGAAGAAGGAGGCCAGGGATTGAGGCGCGAAGCGGGCAAGTAGCCGAGGGGCTCGGTGTAGGAGAAGGAGCTGAACGCGCTCGCCGTTCCCGCGCGTGAACCCTGACGACCGAGTCGAGCTCGTTTGGCGCGCGTTTGGCGCGCGCGAGAGGTCAACGCGCCTATGAATTGATCGAGCCAACTCAAATCGAGATCGCAGGTTACCCTTCCAGATACGCCGTCAGTACGGCGCACGCAAATTTTGGCGCGCCAATCTTTCAAGGCGGTAGCACGGGTTCAAATCCCGTTGGGGCCACCCAGCAGGACCAGGCCAGAAGGTTTTCTGAAGCCTGCCAGGGATTCCCTTCACTCGATTTGGGGATCATTTGGGGGTCGCGCCGGCTCCCAGGAGCGCATCCAAGCGGTCCGGGACGTCGTCGCCGGCGCGGTGCTGCTGACGTCGCACATTGGGTCAGCCTCATCTCACTCTGTCCGACGGAGCTGCCGCGTCAGATCCCAACGTTCAAAGCTGGCCCAACCATGCAAATGCAAAGACGTTTGCCCAGCTAGTCTCGACTACTCGGCATAGTTGACCCCCTAAAAGTCTGGGAGACTCCGGTAGCTAGAGTGATCGGAGGCCACCAGGAGTGACCAGACGAACGCGGCGACTGAAGACCATGGCATCTGGAGTAGGCGGATATGGCACCTGTTATCAAGTCTGTGGAGCTTACCAACGAAGTCATGCTCTCCTATGTCGAGCAGGGGAATCCTTCGGGCGTTCCCTTGCTGCTCTTGCCGGGCCTCGGTGACTCCTGGCGCTCCTTCGAGCTGGTCCTGGCTTGTTTGCCGGAGTCCATACGGGCGTTCGCTCTCACACAGAGGGGCCACGGCGATTCGAGTCAACCGTCGGATGGTTACCGCTTCCACGATTTTGCTGCGGATCTTGCAGCGTTCATGGACGCTCACCACCTTGAAGCAGCAGCCATCGCGGGGCATTCCGCGAGCGGCTTTTTTGCCCAGCGCTTTGCCATAGATCACCCCGAGCGCACCCTGGGACTTGTGTTCATCGGCTCGCCCGCCACCCTGCGAGGGCACTCGGGGCTTCAGGAGGTGTGGGACTCGACGATCTCGAAGTTGACAGATCCGGTTGACTCGGGCTTCGTGCGCGAGATTCAGCAGAGCGCGTCGGCCCAGCCCGTGCCGGAGGAGTTCTTCGAAACCCTCGTGCAGGAGGCATTGAAGGTCCCGGCGCGCGTATGGCGTGCCGCTTTCAAGAGCTTCCTGGAAGAAGATCTTTCAGGGGAGCTCGACAAGATCAAGGTCCCGACCCTCATGATCTGGGGCGATCGAGATGCGACCGTGAGCCGAAGGGATCAGGAGGCGCTGGCCGCAGCGATCGTTAGCTCGCGGCTCATTGTGTATGACGGCGTCGGACACTCGCCCAACTGGGAGGAGCCCGACCGGTTTGCGTCCGATCTCGTGGCGTTTATCGAAAACCTTGGCAACTGAGACCGACGGCTTGTGAAGCAGCCTCGCTGGCTCGAGTGTAGTGGGTCAGTTTGAGCGAGCCCGTAGCGCGGGCCTTAGATGTGAGCCACGACCTCCCGCACCTCTGCCCCGCGAAAGGTGGCACCGGGAGGCTGAGGGGCGTTCGGCAGGCCGATTTGAGCCATCTCCTGGGCAGACCCCTCGTTCTCGAAAAGGACTATGGCTAGGCTCTCCCCATTCTCTGTCGTCGCTAGCCAGTATCCGGACAAGAGCCCAGGTATCTGTTCGAGTTGAGGCAGCATCGTCCGCAGATATTCCAAGCCTTCTTCCTCGTGGCCTGGTTCGACGTCTGCGGTCACAAGCAGGGCGTGCATGGTTTCCCTCCTCGAGTCGGGACGCGAGCCAGGAGTGTATGGCGAACGGCTACTGGACTACTGCTTAGAGTCAATTCCTCGATCCTCTTGGAGGCCTCTTCATAAACCCGCATCTTTCGTCGGGTGGGCGCCTCTATACAGGCCGGGGTAGGCCCCTGACTCCTCATAGGACCGGTATTCCGGGGCGATGGGGCAAGACGTGCTCGCCTCGGGGGCATTGAGATCGCTATCGCTGGCGGAGTGCGTGTGACCTGTCGCGTCGAACTCGGTAATCGCACTCGTCGGGGCCTCGTAGTCTTATGGGCTGGAGCGGGTGGGCTGGAGCGGGCGGGCGGCGATGAACGAAGTCCCATCGAGAGTAAGGAGGCACGATCTGGAGAGGGTGACGCTCTTCCCAACGTGCCTCGTGACGTTGGTTTTTCCAACGGCGGCCGAATCCGCTCGACGTATCCTCGAACGCGCCGGTCTTACGGTCGAAATCGCCGAGGGTGCCGCGTGCTGCGGACAACCAGCGTGGAACTCGGGCCACGTAAAGGAGGCTCGGCGCGTCGCCGTGGGAGCGCTCGAAGCGCTAGCGGACGGGGGCGACGTCATCCTTTGCTCCGGGTCGTGCACGACGATGCTGGCGCATTCCTGGCCGGAGCTCTTCGAGGGCACGGAGAAGGCGCAAGTCGCGAAAGACGTAGCGTCGCGCGCTCATGAGTTCTCCTCATTCCTCGCCGATGACGTGGGCACCGAAAGGTTGGGGCCGCTGCGCATGGCCAAACCCGCATTCGTCGCCTATCACGACTCCTGTCACATGCTCAGGGGGCTCGGCATCAAGGACGCTCCACGCCGACTCCTCGGCGCCATCGAGGGGCTGGAGGTCACCGACCTGGCTGCGCAGGAACGCTGCTGTGGTTTTGGGGGCACGTTCTCAATCCGCTACCCGGAAGTGTCATCGGCGATGGCAGACGAAAAGGTCGACGACATCGTGACGCATGGAGCACACGAGGTGGTCGCGTCGGACGCCGGCTGCCTCATGCAGATCTGTGGACGAGCCGGCGCCCGCGACGTCAGCCTTCCCGGGCGCTATATCGCGGATGTGATCTACGGAGCACTCAGCGACGGCGAAGTATGACCTCATCCTCCCCCTACGACTACTCGAAGGGGTTCCGCGATCGCAGCCTCGTGTCACTAGGGGTCCCGACAATAGGTCCTGCCATAAAAGTTGCAGTTGACCGGCAGGCGTCAAGCCGCGAGGCGGGATTCGAGTCGCTCAAGGACTACCAGGGTCTGCGTGTTCTTGCTGCCAGCGTCCGCGACTACAACCTCTCCCACCTCGACGAGCACCTGGAGAGGCTCGCGGAGACATGGGAAGCCGCGGGCGGGAAGCTCTTCTTCGCCTCCGACGCGGAGGAGGCTCGCGACTACGTGCTCGGGGTAGCGAGAAGGCTGAATGCACGAACGGTTGTCAAATCCAAATCGATGGTGAGCGAAGAGATCAGTCTCAACAGCGCCCTGGAGAAGCAAGGGATCCAACCGGTCGAGACGGACCTGGGCCAATACATCGTCCAGGTGGCTGGCGAGCCACCAAGTCACATTACGGCCCCCTCAATCCATAAGTCGCAGTCAGAGATAAACGAGCTCTTCTCGGAACTCGCGGGCGAGCCCCTACCAAACGACGCGACGCTTCTCACACGTTTCGCGCGCGATCGCCTGAGGAAGAACTTCCTGTCGGCCGAACTCGGAATCTCAGGAGTCAACCTCGCGGTCGCGGATGCGGGAACGTTATGCCTCGTCACGAACGAGGGGAACGGGCGGATGTGCACGTCGATGCCGCGCGCTCACGTCGCGATCATGGGCATGGAACGCGTCGTCTGGGACTTCGATCAGCTTGCCGTGATCCTCAATCTCCTCGCGCGCAGCAACACGGGCCAAAAACTCAGTCAATACACGTCACTCGTGCACGGCCCCAAGAGGGCCAACGAGGCGGACGGCCCGGAAGAGGCCCATCTCGTCATCCTCGATAACGGACGGTCGAACGTGCTGGGTAGCCGCTATCACGAGGCGTTACGGTGCATCCGCTGCGGCGCGTGCCTGAACGTCTGCCCCGTCTTCCGTCAGGTCGGCGGCCACGTTTACGACCCCGTCTACTCTGGACCTATCGGTGCAATAATCACGCCGTTGTTGAAGGAAACGGAACAGGCGAACGAGCTCCCACATACCTCCACGCTGTGCGGCGCATGCACCGATGTTTGCCCGGTGAAGATCCCACTCCACGACTTCCTCCTTCGTCTGAGAATGGATCACGCACACGAAGCTCCGCTCATCGAACGCGGCGCGTACAAAGCATGGTCGCTGGGGTGGGCAACGTCGCGTCGCTTCGCGTGGTTCCGCCGTGCCGTCGCGGTCATGGGTCGAGTCACAGGAGGTCGCCCTGTGAAGCGTCTCCCACTCCCCTTGGTCGGGCGTTGGACCCGTGGTCGTGCCCTCCCGGGACTCCCGCGAGGTCGGAAGCAACGCGAGGGGATGAAGAAATGACTGACAAGGCCGCGTTCATCGGCCGGGTGCGCGAGCGCCTGGGGCACCTCGAACGCTCGAGGATCGACCTCCCATCCGACTGGATGCCCGAGATAGAGGATGCGCCAAGCAGATTCGAGCTCGAGCTCACCGGCGTCGGCGGGACGTTCCATTCCGCGACGAAGTCGACCTCTCACGCGGTGATCGAGGACATCCTTGACGGATTCGATCGGCCAACGGTCGTTCTAACGCGAGAGCCAGCGATCCCACCTGGTGTCCCCGACGCCGTATCGAAGGCAGGCGGCAAGCTCTTGTGGTGGCCTGAGGCGGGGCGAGAAGGGACCGCGAACGCGACGGTAGGAATCACCGCGGCGTTGTGGGCGGTCGCCGAGACGGGAACCGTGCTGGTCTCGTCGGCGGGGCCCGGCGGAAGAGCGCCGAGCCTCGTCACACAGGCCCATGTCGCGTTCGTCTCGGCGGACCGCCTGGTACCGACGGTGGCGGAGCTCTTCCGCCGTATCGCAGAGATGCCCGAGCGTCCGTCGAACCTGGTGCTCGTCACCGGGCCGAGCAAGACGGCCGACATCGAGAATCAGCTCGTTCAGGGCGTGCACGGTCCGGGAGAGATGCACGTTGTCCTCATCCACGAGGACTAGGTCTCTTGGCACCATGCAGGC
>JBOGWS010000088.1:0-32278 GCA_050693895.1 Actinomycetota bacterium
GCCAGAAGCGCTTCAGCGAGAAGAACTACGGCTACGGAGGCTTCCTGCAGTTCGTCAAGGCCGCGGCCGCGCGGGGCATCGTCGACATGGAATGGAGCGACGCCGACGAGGACTACTACCTCTCAACCGTGAAGTAATCCCGGCCCCCCCGCCCTGAGGAGATCAACCCCGCTCAGCGAAGTCAAAGCTCCAAAGAGTCGCGGAAGAGGGGTCAGCCGCCTGTCAGGCTCGGGTCCCTGACCGGGATGTCTCCCAGGATCTCGTCGATGCGCTCGAGTACCGACGGGTCGAGCTTCACGGCCGAGGCCTTCACGTTCTCTCGTACCTGCTCGGGCTTGGATGCGCCGATGATCGCCGCTGCTACGTTCTCGTTGTTGAGCACCCATGCGAGCGCCAGTGTTGCCATCGAGATGCCCAGGTCCTCGGCGACCGGCCTCAGGTTCTGGACGGCGGTAAGGGTGTCGTCGCTCAAGTAGTCCCTTCTGATTCCGCTTCCATGAGCTCCGCGCGACCCTTCCGGGCGGCTCTCGCCCGGCTTGTACTTACCAGTTAGAACGCCCATCGCCAGCGGAGACCACACGATCTGGCCGATGCCCTCGCGACGGCAGAGCGGGATGACCTCGGCCTCCGGTACGCGCCAAAGCATCGAGTACTGCGGTTGCGAGGAGATGATCCGATCGAAGCCCATCTCGTCCGCGATGGTGAGCGCCTCGGAGATCTGTCCCGCGGTCCACTCGCTCACTCCGATGTACAGAGACTTGCCCTGGCGAACGAGGTCCTCGAACGCTCGCAACGTCTCTTCGAGACGAACCTCGGAGTCGAACCGGTGCGCCTGGTAGACATCGAGGTAGTCGGTCTGAAGTCGTTCGAGCGATGCATGGCAGGACTCGATGATGTGCTTGCGCGAGAGACCGCTGTCGTTGACGGTATCGCCGGTCGGCCAGAACACCTTCGTCGCCAGAACGTAGGACGAGCGACGGACGCCTTTGAGGATGCCACCCAGCACCGCCTCGGCTTGCCCTCTCTCGTAGACGTCGGCCGTGTCGAAGAAATTGATTCCCTCGTCG
This sequence comes from Actinomycetota bacterium, assembly GCA_050693895.1. Classification (GTDB taxonomy): domain Bacteria; phylum Actinomycetota; class CADDZG01; order CADDZG01; family WHSQ01; genus WHSV01. The sequence continues at coordinate 1,068 of JBOGWS010000088.1, forward strand.
AAGGCTGCTTCGACACACGAACGAGCTGCGTCGTCACCAACCTGGCCCCCGTGGGTGATCCAGTTTCCGAGGGCGATCTCGCTGACCTTCACTCCCGCCGAACCGAGATTCCTGTACTCCATGCCGGTAACCCTACGTCGGCGCTAGCGGAGCCAGGTGCGCATGATCGCCTTGCTGAAGCCCCACGCGTAGCGGAAGGTCGTCGGTTTCTTGCTCGTGCCGGAGGCGCGCGCTCGGATCGTGATGGGCACCTCGACCACGTTCATTCCCTTACGCGACGCGTCGAGGATCAACTCCGAGACGTAGAACTGATCCTGACGAAGGTCGAGGCGCCTGAGCGCGCTGGCGCTCATCGCCCTATAGCCGGTCGAGGGGTCGGTTATCCGGCTGCTCCCCAGCAGGGTCAGGAGCCAGGCGAAGACTCGGACGCCGTGTTTGCGAGCTTGGGACTCGACCTCGAAGTCACCCAGGATCCGAGAGCCCTGGACCATGTCGGCATCGTCCGCCAGAAGCGGCTTTACCAGCTGCTCCATCTCGCCGGGGTCATGCTGTCCGTCGGCGTCGAGGGTGACGATGACGCGCGCTCCACCTTCCAGGGCCGCCTTGTAACCAAGTCGTACCGCCGCACCCGAGCCCCGCCGGAGGTCGCGGCGAATGACGGTCGCTCCCATGTTGCGCGCCGTCGCTTCGGTTACGTCCGTGCACCCATCCGCGATCACGATCGGCTGAACGCGCAGCCCCCCGACCTCGGCCGGCATTTCGGCGAGCACGCTCGGGAGATTGTCGGCCTCGTTGTACGCGGGAATCACGACGGCGGCCGCGCCGATGAGCTCGGGGTGTCCCTCGTCGTGCAACCTCTTGAGAGCTACGTAGTCGACGAGATCGCCTATCTCGGTTGAGAGGGTGTCGTCACGGGTGAACCCGCGAAAGACGAGGGCGAGGGTGAACAGGTTCGAGAGGACGAGCAAGCCGATGATGCGTCGCTCCTGGCCCGCCTGGAATCCGAGGGCCGAAAGCACGGGGTCGAGGAGGTTCGGGGCAACCGCCGCTACAGTCAGCGCGGTCGATACGGCCGCGATGAGCAGAGATTCGCCGCGTCGAAGCTGCCCCTTGCGGTAGCGGGCGATGGCGAATGCTGCGAGCAGGACGGCGACGATTGCGCCGAAAATCCGAAGCCCCATAGCGGGGAGCCTCCTACATATGCCTGCGAATCGGGCGGCTTGGTAGCGCTAGGAGGCTAGCACGGTCGATCGCTCATCCCGGGTATGCCACCGTGACGATCAGGAGCTCAGGTAGGGGCGCTTCGGTCTCTCGACTACGACGATGTCGCTCGAATCTACGATTACGTCGCGTCCCAAGGGATAGAACTTGCCGGACACCCGGACCCACTCATCTGCTTTGAATCGACCGGGTGGGGCGCCGACGACTCGAACGTTCACGCTGAGCGCATCTGCGACGCAACAGCTCACGAGGAATCGCGTGAGAATGAATTCATCGGCGGGCGAGCCGGAATCCTTGGTCACGAAACCCGTGAAGTTGACTTCCTCTCCCGCGCGCTTGGACAGGGCATCAACCCCATCGCGTGAGCGCAAACCTCCGGCGACGTCCAGGAGGGAGAGATCCCCGGATGCGATGTCATCCGCGGACGCCACGATCCCGCCACTGCTGAAGGTCGAGCGCCGGGACGCCGCATAGGACCCCAGTGACGCGGGCGGCAGCGCAAGGACGGATGACCGGCAGAACGATCAGGCCGACGCCCCAGGCGGAGCGGGCCGTGATGGGTCTTGGTTCATCGATGCGAAGCGACAGCAGACGGCCGAGCAACCCCACGGTCAGAAGGATCGCTCCGGCCGGGACGACCCAGGCGGTGCGCGTCGACAAGAACAACGACGTGCGGTCGGCGACAAGCAGCCACCAGAAGACACCCGCCCAAGATCCGAGCGCCAGGCAGTCGAGTACGCGCGACGGACAGATGGACCTGTCCGCGCGCTCGCGCGGGCGAAGTCCCTCGGCGGTCCTGACGGCGCTCATCGAATCATCCGAACAAAACCTCGATCCAAAGGCATCCCACGAGTGTGCAACCCGTGACGACGACCACGACCGTGCGGAAGAACCCCTGCCGGAAGGTCGCCCCATAGAGAATGCCGAGCTTCGTATCGACCATCGGTCCGAACACCAGGAACGCGAGTTGCCCACCGACTCCGAACTGCACGAAGGACGCTGCCACGAAAGCATCCGATTCGGAGCAGAGAGACAACAGAAAAGCGAGCGCCATCATGGCGAGGAGGTTGACCACCGGCATGTCGGCGAGGCCACCGATGATCGACTGAGGAACGAAGGTTTGGAGCGCCGCCGCGACCATGGCGCCGATGACGAGGAAGCGGCCCATGAAGACGAAGTCACCCGAGAGATGACCGAAGAAAGCCCTGCCTTTGGATTCGTTCTCATGCTGATGGTCGTGCTCGTGTTCAAGATTCCTGGACCTTCCCGAGCGACGCCGTAGCAGTTGTTCCTTCGACTCGTCGCTGACGACATAGCCGACGGCCATCGCGACCAGGAACCCGAGACCCGTCCGGCCGAGCACCATCGGCCAGAAGATGTCGCGACCTCTATAGGCGACCGCGGTTGAGGCGATAACGATCGGGTTGAGCACCGGTGCTGCCAGCATGAAGGTCACCGCGGCAGACGGCATCAGTCCCTTGACGATGAGCCGTCGGGCGACCGGCACGGAGCCGCACTCGCACACGGGAAACGCAGCGCCGGCGAGCCCCGATACAGGAAGCTGCAGCGGCTTCGGAAGCAGCGCCAGTTTCTCGAAGACCGTCACGGGGACGAAAACCTCGATGGCGGCGGACACGAGTGCGCCGAGGAGGATGAAGGGGATCGCCTCGATGAGAAGGCTCCCGAACACGAGGAAGAAGTTCTGGACTCCCGCGACGTTGGCCGGGTCGAAGACGTAGAGAGCCGAGCCGAATCCGCCGAGCCCGAGCACCATGAACCCCGCGTAGCGGTAGCCAGGGTCTAGCCGGGTGTCCGATGCGGGGACCCCCATCTAGCAGTACCTCGCGAAGGTCACGGCGATCGCGGGGAAGACGTCGGCGAAAAGGTCGCCGTCCGGCCTCCGCAGACGCTCGAGCTCCTCGATGACGAGGTCCTCGGACAGCTCGAGCTTGGCGAGAGCGCCCTGATCGAGGAACAGACCGCCTGGCACGGCGGCCTCGGTCACCTGCTCGCCCACGGCCTCGTCGATCGCACGAGCGATCTCGGCTCCGTTCACAACCTCGCCCCCGCGCGCCCCCGAGTCCACGGGTATGGAGCCGGTGGCCGTCACGACGAACGCGACCGACCCGTCTGACGCCTTCTCGGCGGCCGCTGCGATGCGTCTCAACCCTCGGTCGAGCTTCGGGACGTCACCCTCCATGACGACGGACATGAGATCCGGGACGCGGTCGGCGCCGAAACCGCCATCACCCGATCCACCGGACAGCATCGCGACGGCTGGGCCGACCTGGTCCGTGGGGGCGAGGACGACCTCGTCGACGTCGCTTGCGGACCCGTACCACTTGCCTCCGATAGCACCCCTGTCGGTGGCCCTCGCTCCCACGAGCCCGATCCGCGGACGCTGGCCGAGCTCTTCGTCGAGGTCGTCGGCGAGCGTCGCAATCACGGGTGTGTCCGCGTCGTGTGAGAAAGCTCGGACCAGCCGGCCCTCGGCCGTGCGAACGAACTCTCCGGTGATGCCATGCTGGCTGGGCGAGCCCCCCGTTCCGACCGTGCTGATGACCGCGGCCGGGTCCAGCGGCATTGACCCCGTGTCGCCGTTCATCGTCGCGGCTCCCTCATCCATGAGGCCGCGCAGGAAAGGCCATTCATCGGGGAGCAGAAGCCTCGGGCTCCGGTCTCCCGCGACACCATCGATCGGCTCGCCCGAGCGAACCTCGGGGAAGGGGCGCTCGAAGTCGATGATCGCCGCCAGGGTTGGAGCGATGTCGGTGACCGGCGTTGACTCGGGGATGGTGGCCCGAACGACACCCTCGCCGGCGAACGCGATCGGTACGCGCGCCCCGCCGACACCGGACGAGGGCCAGGAGGGCGCCGGGAAAGTGCGGGCGAATCCCGTTCCTCCCGCGATGGAGTCAGCGCGCGCCACAGCGAGGACTTCAGGCGAGCGTCCCTCTCGGAAGCCCGCGGTGATGCGAGAACGGAGGTCCGGCTCCATGGAGCAGAACGGGACCTCTGCAGCGGCGGTCGCTTCCTCTTCGCAGGATTGTCCGGCGCAGAGAAATCGCAGACCGATCGCGGGTATCCCGAGGACGCCGATGAGCACCAGCAGCGTCGTCATCTTGCGCCCAGAAAACACGAGATCAGGCTACCGTGAGGCCGATCATGAGCATCGACACGATCGCCGTCAGGCGGCCGGATACGCGTGCGCTTACCGCTGCGCTGGTGGCGACACTGGTGGCCCTGCTCCTACTCGGGCGAGTCGCGGGGCTCGAAGACGTTCCCGCCGCGGGCACCTTCGTCCTCATCTTCACTTCACTCGTCGTCGAGGCCCTGCCTTTCGTCCTCATGGGGGCGCTCGTCTCGGCCGTCATCGAGGTCTATGTCCCGCCGAGCTGGTTCGGCAGGGTCGCCGGACTCCCGCTGCCGTTCCAGCTGCCGGCCGCGGCTCTCGGAGGTTTCGCCTTTCCCGTATGCGAATGCGGCTCCGTGCCTGTCGCCCGGAGGCTGATAGCGAAGGGGATGCACCCCGCCGCGGGCCTGGCCTTCATGCTGGCCTCGCCGATCCTGAACCCGATCGTGCTGGCCTCGACTTGGGTCGCGTACTCGGGGCGGGGCGTGGCGACCGAGATGGTGCTGGGACGCGCGGGGCTCGGCCTGATTCTCGCTCTGACCGCAGGCTGGGCGATCGGCGGCGACCGGGCCGGGGAGTTGCTGCGGGGCCGGCCCGGCGAGGGTTCACACGACCACACGGGTGAATCGAACTCGAACAAATTCAGCGCGTTCACGAGCCATCTCGCGTCCGACTTCTTCTTCATGGGGCGCTTCGTGGTGTTGGGCGGAGCGATCGCGGCCCTCCTGCAGACGGCCATCCCGCAGAGCATCGTGGGGGGACTTGCCGGGACACCGGTCGTAGGGGCGCTCGCCCTGATGGGCCTCGCCTTCGTGTTGTCCCTGTGCAGTGAGGCGGACGCCTTCGTCGCGGTCAGCTTCGTGCAGTTCCCGTTCGGTTCTCAGCTTGCGTTCCTCGTCTTCGGCCCCGTCGTGGACGCCAAGCTGGCGCTTCTGTACGGGGCAACCTTCAGAAGACGCTTCGTGCTGCGCTTGGTAGCGGTGGCCCTCCCGGTAACGCTCGCGGGCTCGCTGTGGTTCGAGGTGATCATGAGATGACCAATTCCAGGGTTGCGCGGGCGATCGTGCTGACGCTGTGGTCGGGCTTCTTCGCCTACCTCTGGATCAGCAACGAGATGGTGCGGTTCCTCGGCCCCCGCACCTACTGGGTGGTCCCCTTCGGGTGCATCACTCTGGGGGCGGCGGCGCTCGCACACGTCGTTACGCTCCGCTCGGATCGCAGGGCCGGTGCCAAGTCGGAAGGCGCAATGTCGAGCAGCGACCTCATCGGGATCGCGGCGCTGTTGGTTCCCATCGTCGCGGTGATCGCTGTTCCACAGGCCGAGCTCGGTGCTCTGGCGGTCTCGCGAAAGGTGACGGGAGCGGGCGCTACCTCCGCGCTCGTCGCTCCGCCGGCCCCCGACGCAGGGCGACCCCCGAACTTCATCGACGTCCCACTATGCGAACGATTCAGACGAGTACGCAACCTCACTCGGGATCGGTGAAGGCACTGCCCTGGAACTGACTGGGTTCGTCTCGGACACCAACGGTCCAAGCGAGTTCACGCTCACCCGCTTCTACGTATCGTGTTGTGCTGCGGATGCGGTGCCCTACTCGGTGAAGGTGCTGGGGGGAGAGACCGAGTATCCGGACAACACGTGGCTTCGGGTAGACGGGGTGCTCGAGAGCGACGGCGACCTGTTCAAGCTGGTGGCGGAGGCCATAGAGGAAGTCGGCGAACCCGATAGCCCATACCTCAACTGAGCCGGCCCTCGCGGCGCCCCGGTTGGGTGACCTGTACTAGTCTCCCGTTCTTGGGCCGACCTCTCCGAGGATCCGATCGTCTATGCGGTCGCGGCCGTGAGGGCTTTGGGCCGAGCCTGGTTCGGCGCCGCCGGAGCGACGAATGAAAGGGATCGAGCTTTGACCAAACGCGTCCTAGCCATCGCGGCCGTGGCGGTGATCGTCGCGGTGGCCGCCGCCTATGCACTCGGGGCGGGTCCCGGAGAGTCCGTCGAAACACGGACCCAGGACGAGATGGCCACGTCGATCGGCGCGCCGGTGATGCAGCATCTGTTCAGGGGTCACGTCCCTGGTCGCTCGGGCGAGATCATGCTCGTGCCGAAACCCAACAACTATCTTCTCGGCGAGTGGGACCTGAGGACGCTGGGGACCGAGAGCCCGCTGTCGTCGACCTCGCATCCGAACCCGTGGGACTACCTGACGCGCGTTCCGATCATCGCCAGCGGTGCAGACATCGAGGCCGGCGCAACGAACGACGAGGTCACCGACCTCGCCGCGCTCGCCCCGACGTACGCGGACATCCTGGGGATGGATTTCGACGCCGACGCAGAGCCGCTCGCCGAGGTTGTCGAGGGTGTCGGTGAGCAACCGAAGCTGATCTTCACGGTGATCATCGACGGAGGGGGTTGGAACACCCTGCAACAGCATCCCGAATCGTGGCCGTTCATTCAGTCTCTGAGAGACGATGGGGTTACCTACACGAACGCGAACATCGGCTCGGCCCCCTCGATCACGGGGGCCCTTCACGCAACGATGGGGACCGGCGTCTATCCCAACAAACATGGGATTCCCGGCAACCAGATGCGTGGCCCCGACGGCGCCAACACCGACACGTGGCAGCAGAACGCCGACCCCACCTATCTCCAGGTTCCGACGGTGTCCGAGCTGTGGGACGAGGCCAACGACAACGAGCCGGTCGTCGGAACGGTGAGCTACGAGGGCTGGCACCTCGGGATGATCGGTCACGGTGGGCAGCGCGAGGGTGCGGACAAGGACATAGCGGTGTTGTGGGAGGCCGTCGATCCGGGAACCGACGAACCGCTCAACGAGTGGTGGGTCAACGAGGAGTTCTACGAGCTTCCCAGCTATCTTGCGTCCACCCACATAGCGAGACTCGAGTCGTACGAGGCCGAGCTCGATGAGCGTGACGGCATCGTCGACGGCATGTGGTTCGGTAAGACGCTCGAGGAGCTACAGGAACCCCTAACACGCCCCGGAACTCCGGCTTTCGTCGAGTTCACCGGCGATGCGGTTGTCGATGTAATCGAAAACGAGGAGCTCGGCCGCGACGACATCACCGACCTCTTCTGGGTCGAGATGAAGATGCCGGACTACGCGGGCCACGCTTGGAATATGAACGAGCCCGAGCAAGCAGACGTGATCAGTGAGACCGACAGGCAGATGCAGCGAATGAAGGCCACCCTCGATCGCCAGGTTGGTGAGGGCAACTACATCTTCGTCGTCTCGGCCGACCACGGCCAGCAACCACTCGCGGAGTTCAACGGGGGCTGGCGCATCAACAACAAAGAGCTCGAGAGGGACGTCATTGCAGAGTTCGGCGACGGTGTGCTCGACAAGGCCACCCCGGTAGACATCTACCTCGACATGGATTTCATCGAATCCGAGGGCATAGATGTCGGTGACATAGCGGAATGGCTCGGCAACTACACGGTCGCCGACAACATCCCCGACGAGGCACCGGGCAGCGACCGCGTGGCGGAGGCCGTTCTCGGCGAAACGGTGTTTGCGGGAGCGTTCAGCTTCGACTACCTCCAGGATCTCGCGCCCGAGGACATCGAGTCGTTCGGCGAAGGAGACTATCCCGAGGGTCGTATCTTCGACCCGCCGAGTGAGCGAGCCGAGGGACAGGGGTAGCGGTGAACGCAGTCAAGCGGGGTCTCGCGCTCATTCTGAAGAAGCCCGACTTCAGAAACCTGATGAGCGCTCAGTTCCTGGCGCAGGCGGGGGACGGCATCGTCCAGACGGCGCTGGCCAAGTTCATCGTGTTCGGAGGCCAGGAGGGATTCGACCTGGAGGGCGCGCGCGACCCCCAGGAGTTGTTGCGCATCGCGCTCTATCTCTTCGTGCCCTACACGATTCTCAGTCCGTTTCTCGGCGTGGTCATCGACCGCTGGGACCGGAGGCGCCTGTTGTGGCTGGCCAACGGTCTGCGCGCCGTCGTCATCCTGCTCATTGGGTTGGTGACGATCGATCGGCTTCCCGACTTCGTGGTCTTTCTTGCGTTTCTCCTGACGCTGACCTCGACGCGTATCGTGCTCGCCACCAAAGCAGCGGCCATTCCGGCGACGGTCGGCGAGACCAATCTGGTCGACGCCAACGCAGTTTCGCAACTGGGCGGCGCGCTCTTCCAGCTCGGCGGTGCGGGTGTTGCATTCATCGCGGCGGAGTACCTCCAACCCGATCCGATCGCGATCGCGGGGGCTCTCGTCTACGGGGTCGGTGCGGCTTTCGCCCTGAAGATTAGACACGCCGGCGAGGCGCGCTCGAAGCTGGCTTTCGGCCAGGAGCTGGGGCGCGTGGTGGGCAACATCGCCGACGGCTTGCGAGAGGTGGGCCGGACGCCCAAGGCGGGCGCCGCCATCACGACCTACTTCTGGTTACGCCTGCTGTGGAGCTTCTCCATCGTCTCGATCGGTTTCGTGGCGCGCGACCTGCTCGGAGACGAGGAGATGACGATCCTCGTCATCACGGGCGGGGCGGGTGCAATCGGCGCCGTGCTCGGATTCGTCCTCGCCCCCCGGCTCGTCGAGCGAGTCAGGACCACGGGGATCCTGGTGCTCGGCGCGTCTGTCGTCGCGGGGGCGGCCATCACGGTGTTCGGAGCGATCGAGGCCAACGCCGCTCTTGCGATCATGACCTTCTGGCTCGGATTCGGATTCTTCCTTGCGAAGATCACGCTCGACTCCATGGTGCAGGAGGCTCTCGGTGACGACTTCCGGGGCCGGGCCTTCTCGTTGTACGACATCGCTTACAACCTCGCGTGGGTCATCGCAGCCGCCGCGCTCAAGCTGTTCTACTCGCCCGACGTCCAGGGTCTCCTCATAGCCGCGATGGGGGCAGTGTTCCTGGCGGGTGTCGCAGCCATCGCCGCGTGGTATCGGAGCGCAGGACTTCTCGCCGACCCCGCCCGAAACGTGCGGTGACACGCCTGCCGGCGGACAAGAAAGGGCTGACGATGGCGCTGATCGCCGTCGTGCTGCTGCTCGTTGCGGTGTTTGGTTTTGCAGCCGTAACGCGGGAGCCGCGCGAAGTCGTCCCCTCGTTCGAACAACAGGTGTGCGGACTCGACCCCGACTGGCTGCTTCGCACCCAGCGCGGTTACTTCGAAGAGCGATCCGGTCAGATCGCGCTTCTTCCCCGGACACCGGCATATATGGCATCCGGGGCCGGGGGATGGAGCCACTCCGGCCCGTGGCCCTACCTGCAGGACGTCCCTCTGGTCTTCTACGGCCCCGGCATCATCGACGAGGGCATCACCTCGGACCGGCCGGTCACGACGGCCGACGTTGCGCCCACGATCGCGGCGCTGCTTAAGGGACGACTGGGCGAGAGCGACGGCGAAGCCTTGGGTGAGGTCATCGGATCCGAGGGGCGATCGATCGAAAGACCGGCACCGAAGTTCATCCTTACGATCGTGTGGGACGGTGGTGGCTGGAACACGCTGGATCTGTGGGATGGGTCGTGGCCCAATCTCGAGGAGATGATGGACGAGGGGGTCTCCTTCACCGAAGCGACGGTCGGGTCGAATCCCTCGGTTACTCCGGCGGTGCACAGCACCCTCGGGACGGGGGTCTTCCCCGACACTCACGGCATCACCGGTGTTCCGGTGCGCGACGAGCAGGGTGAGGTCGTGGACTCGTTCTTGAAGGGGGAGTCGTCACGCTTTCTCCAGGTTCCAGCTCTCGCCGAGCTTTGGGACGAGCGGAACGCGGGCCGCGCCGAGATCGGCATGTTCGGCTACGAGCCGTGGCACCTGGGCATGATCGGCAAGGGGGCCGAGAAAACGGGAGGAGACAAGGACGATGCGTTGTGGCTCGATACGGAGTCGAACGAGTGGATCACGAACGAGGATCACTACACTCTGCCGAGCTCGGTTCCTGCCACAGACGGACTCGAGGAGCACTTAGAGGAGCTCGACTCCGCAGACGGCGAGGCCGACGATCTGTGGCGCGATGATGTTCCCCTGGATGACCCCGGACGCGCGGAGGAAACCCCGGCCTTTGTCAGCCACCACGTCGACGCGATGCTCGAGATGATCGAGACAGAGGGGTACGGCGACGATGACATCACCGATCTCTTGTTCACCAATTTCAAGCAAATCGATCGAGTTGGTCACTACTACAACATGGACTCCGAGTACGTGAACGACGTCCTCGTTCGAACCGACGAGGAGCTCGGCCGGATAATCGACGAGTTGGATCGAATCGTGGGTCCGGGCGAATGGGTCATCGCCCTGACCGCCGACCACGGCCAACAGCCCGATGCCGAGGACCTCGACGCGTACGGAATCAACCCGCGAGCCGTCGAGACTGCGATCAGAGAGGAGTTCGGGGACGTCGTTCGGGCGGTATGGCCGACCGAGGTTTTCCTGCTCGAGGACGCGATGGAGGAACGAGGCGTGACGGTCGAGGAGATAGCCCGCTTTCTCGGCGGACACACACTCGGGGACAACCAGAGATTCTCCGAGGAGTTCACCTTCTTCGGCCGATTCGAGTCGAACAACCGTCTCTTCGATCTGGCCGTCCCCGCCGACATGCTGTCAGACTTCGACTGCTAATTGACCGATGCTGACAAACGGGGGCCGCACGCGCAGGACGCTGGCAACGGTCGCCGTTATCGCGCTGGTGGTCGGTCGTTCGCGAGCACCGAGTTTCCGGCGAGCGGCCGTCGCGAGATAAGCTGCCCGCGCGATGAGGACGGAAGTTCACACTTACGACACGACGGCTTCACCTCTTCTCGATATCACCACCGACGTGCAGCAATTCCTGGGTGGTGCCGGCGAAGGTCTTCTGAGCGTCTTCGTTCCTCACGCCACTGCGGGTCTGGCGATCATGGAGACCGGATCGGGATCGGAGTCCGATCTCCAGGCCACGCTCGACCGTCTTCTGCCGCGCGACGACCGTTGGACCCACCGGCACGGCTCCCCGGGACACGGCGCGGATCACCTGCTGCCGGCCTTCATCTCTCCGTCGGTTTCGATCCCGGTTGTGGACGGGATCATGCAGCTCGGTACGTGGCAGAGCATCGTGCTCGTCAACCTCAACCGCGATAACCCGCAGCGAAAGGTGCGGTTCTCCCTCTTGGAGGGGTGAGAGAGACCTCCCTAAGGGAGCTCGCGCAACTCTTCCTCAAGCTCGGAAGCGTCGCGTTCGGCGGCCCCGCGGCACACGTCGCGATGATGCAGGATGAGGTCGTCGACCGCCGCAGGTGGTTCAGTCGGCAGCGCTTTCTCGATCTGGTGGGCGCCACCAACCTGATCCCAGGCCCCAATTCGACCGAGCTTGCAATCCACATTGGTTACGAGCGAGCCGGGTGGGCCGGACTGCTCGTGGCCGGTTCGAGCTTCATCGTGCCGGCGATGCTCATCGTCATGGCTTTCGCCTGGGCCTACGTCGAGTACGGCTCGACACCTGCGGGCGAGGCGCTCCTCTACGGAGTTCAGCCGGTCGTGATTGCCATCGTGGCGCACGCTCTGGCGAGGCTCGCGCCCACCGCCGCCAAGGACTGGCTGCTGCGCGGCATCGTCGTCGCATCGATCGCACTCTTTCTCGCAGGCACCAACGAGCTTCTGATCCTTTTCGGCTTGGGGCTGCTCGTCATGCTCGTCCGAAACGCTGCGAGGTTTGGATCCGGCGCTGTTCAGATGCTCTTACCCGTGCCTTTGGTGCTCTGGGCACAGGACGCCGGCGTGCCCGTAACCCTCGACCGGCTCTTTGGCACCTTTCTGAAGATCGGTGCAGTGCTCTACGGCGGCGGTTACGTGATTCTTGCGTTTCTGCAGAACGACTTTGTCTATCGCCTCGGCTGGCTCACTCAGCAGCAGCTCATCGACGCCGTCTCCGTCGGCCAGGTGACGCCGGGCCCCGTCTTCACGACGGCGACCTTCATCGGCTACGTGCTGGAGGGGGTACCGGGGGCCTTGCTCGCGACGCTCGCCATCTTCCTTCCGTCCTTTGTCTTCGTTGCGGTCTCGCATCGCTACATCGAACGGATGCGCGCGTCGAAGTGGTTCTCCGGTTTGCTTGATGGAGTCAATGCGGCAGCCGTGGGCCTGATGGCGGGCGTGACGATTGAACTCGCGCGCGAGGCGATCGTCGACGTCACGACCGTTGTCGTCGCGGTCGGCGCACTGCTCTTGCTCGCCGTTGCCAGAGTCAATTCGGCCTGGCTCATCCTGGCGGGAGGCGCGATCGGCCTCGTCGTCGACATGTTGTAGAGAGGACTCAACGCGGTCGGTCGAGGAGGCGTCTGTGAGTTGGCTGCAGCACCCTACAGAACCCCCGCCTGAGGGTCCCTCGTGGAACGCGGGGGAACTCATCACGTTCGGAGGGCTGAGCGACAGGGGCACCGGGTACATGGCCTACTCCGAAAGAGTCGGACCGAGCGTCCTGATTCTGCACGACGCCTACGGCCTGCTTCCGTCCGTGAGATCCCTCACGGACCGGTTCGTATCCGAGGGGTTCACGGCGCTCGCCGTGGACCTCTACGAGGGGATGGCCGCGGACAACGCCCGCGCCGCGGATCAACTGGCGGCCGACCTCGATATCGCCGACTCGATGAAACGTCTCACGGCCGCGGCCGAGCACCTCTCGAGTAACTGGCACCCCCGGCTCGGCTTGGTCGGTTTCTCGACCGGAGCGTCTCTCGCCACGATGCTGGCGCGCGAGGTCGATGTTGATGCAACCGTCGTCTACTACGGCGGAGGAGCCGGTCTGGAACAATCGTGGGACGCGCGGCCGCTGCTCGGGCACTTCGCCCATGGTGACGACTTCGAGCCGGCGTCTTCGGCGTTTCGGGCCATCGGCACGCTGGACGACGCAGAGGCATTCTCCTACGACGCGGCGCACGGCTTCGCCAATGAGAACCTTACCGGCCGCTACGAGCCGTCGGCCGCGGAGCTGGCCCTCGAGCGAACGCTCGAGGAGCTCCGCTATCAGCTCTCCTGAGCGCTCCTCGTTCGTTTGTTTGCCAGTCGACCGATCGGCAGGCCGAGTCGGCCCGCAAGCGCAGCCAACCGCGCTCCCAGACTGGGAGCCGAGAAAAGCCGGTCGTAGCCCAGCTCGGAGAGGGTGTCTCCCGCAATGGCCTCGAACACCTCGACCTGGGACTTCGGCATCTGCTCGTCCCACGAGCGGGTCTTGCTGATGGATCTGGTGACGTTCGGGTTGTAGAGGCGCGCGCGGTGAAGGACCTCGGAGCGCGCCTGCTCCGAGTGGTCGAGCATCGCGGGGTCGAAGTCCAGGTCGAGGAAGGTGCACAAACCCCCGATCTCCTCTCGAGGGTTCTCCAGCAGGCGCTCATAGCGCAATTCAATGTAGCGTTCGGGACCCAGCGGCCGGCCCTGCTTCATGCCGAGCGCGACCCGCTCCCTCCAGAGCGCAGCCGCCTTAGCAACGGTGTTGGGCCCGAACGGAACTTCGGCGTAGCTCAGCGCGACCTCTCTGCCGTCGCGCACCAGATGCACGAACTTCGCGTCGGGCCAGAGCCGCGCCAGCAGTGGGAGGTGCTCGATGTAGCGCGGGGTCTTGTCGCCGTAGCGTTTCTTGTTGCGGCTCTGGGCGAACGCCATGAAGGCGGCCTCGATCGCCTCGGGATAGGTCACTGTCGACACCCCCGCGAGCTGGGCACGCACGTCCTCGATCGGCGTGTCCCAGGAGATCCACCGCCGGTGGGATCCAAGGCGTGACAGGAAATCATCAACTCGCACCTCGTCCGACCTGTAGAGCTCGACGACGAAGCGCGACTCGGGCGGAACGGCTACCTCGGGATGCGCGTTGAGCATCATGCGCAGCAGAGTCGTGCCCGAGCGAGCCGATCCGACGATGAAGAACATCCCGGGCGTACTCAACAGGTCCTCAATCTTTGTAGGTCGTGAGTTCGTCAGTGTAGATGGTCGGCATCCCGCGACTTCCCGGCCGGGTAGGTGGCCTCAACCTTGGTTCTTCGCGCAGTTCCAGACTCGACCCATGGCCGACGTGGGCCAAGCGGAAGAGAAGAGCGGTTCCCTTAGACGGTCCTCGTAGAGGGCCGGAATGTCCTCGTCGGCCCGTACGTTGTCTTCGAGCCGGTGGTTGTTGAAGGAGGCCGCGATGTCCTCGAGTGTCATACCGGCTGCTTCGAGAACCCGGTCGTCGATCCAATAGGCACCCGGGCGCCCGTCCTGGAACAGCTCGTCGGTGTCGACGTCGAACCTGCTCTCGATGTCCGCGAGGATCAGCGCCTTTCGGACCGGCCAGGCTCCGACTCGGATGGGATCGGGTCCCTGGCCATGGTCCGCGGTCACCATTAGGACCCACTCGCGCTTGCCGACATTGCGATCGAGCCACGACATCAGCTTCTCGAGCTCACCATCGGTGTATTTCACTACCGAGCGGGTCTCTGGCTCGAGCATGTTGAAGCGGTGACCCACTTCGTCGATCTGTTTGTAGTTCATGAAGAACAGATCCGTGATGTCGTCGTCACCGAACCCCTCTCGCTCCATGACCGTGGTGGCGACATCGGTCTGGTGGAGCGTCCAGGCGGGGGTGTTTCTGAGATCTCTGGCGGTTTCGAGGATGTCGTTGTCCATCCACAACCCGTCTGCCTTCCCGTCCGAGATGTCTATCCGCCGGGTGTACTCGTCGAGTCCGCGTACCTTCCTCACATACGCGGGCATCTCGTAGAACTCGGAGTTGGTTTCCATCTCGCCGGAGCGATTGTTCAAGAAGACGATGTCCTTGTCGCCGCCATCGATCATCGACCCGTGCCCGGCGAGGTGCCAGTGCCAGGATTTGTAGGAGAAGAGGCCGACCTTCGCTTTGTTGTCGACCTGCCGGTCGTAGATGTCGGCGACGGTCGTCTCGTCGAGGATCGCGGGGGACCGCTCGGGGGAGGAGCTGATCACTCGGTCCCCGTCCCGAACCCGAATGCCCACGATTCCGTGTTGCCTGGGGAACGTGCCGGTACCGATGGTCGCGTGCACCGCCGGCGTGACTGAGGGTGAGGCTCCAACCTCCACGTCCAGCACCGACGTGCCCTCGGCCATGATCCCTTCGAGCGTCGGCCACGATTCCGGCCACTGCTCCAGGACGTTCGTACCCCCTCCGTCCCAGACGAGCTGCACGACGACCTTGGGCCTGCCCCTCCGGC
This sequence comes from Actinomycetota bacterium, assembly GCA_050693895.1. Lineage (GTDB taxonomy): Bacteria > Actinomycetota > CADDZG01 > CADDZG01 > WHSQ01 > WHSV01. Next base: position 16,572 of record JBOGWS010000088.1, read on the forward strand.
CTTCGTCGACCAGCGCCTCGGTTATGGCGCGCCCGGGTCTCCTGCCGGGGAGCTCGATCCCCACCAGTTCGGCCAGGGTGGGAGCGACATCGGCCAACGTGACGCGCCGATGGAGTTTCAGATCACCCTGAGACTTGATGAAGCCCGGTCCGTAAAACGCAAGTGGCACGCGCTGGGTGTAGTCCCAGGGACCCGAATGTGTGTAGGTCGTGAAACCTCCGAAGTAGTTGGGCTCGCGCGGAACCGCGGCGATTTCGGGCCCGCGCTCGCGGTGTAGGCCCGCTCTCACTCTGCGCAGGATGTCGAGGTCCTCCGCGCAGGATGAATCGAACCAGTCGCCCACCGGCTTGGTCACGCTTTCTACCCGCGGCGACGGGAGCTCGTCCAAGTCCTCGGAAGCACCCGGAGGGGGTTCGGCAGGCGAGTCGTCGGCCGTGCACGCGCTGACCGTCAGCGGGATGAGTGCTGCGAGAAAGGCAACGACTCTGCGCGAGACCAAGAAGGTTCCTTTCACTACCGCTTGCATCTACCCGATCGAGAGCGTGGGCCGCGACTCGATTCGTCGTCCGGGGCCCCATCTACCACCCAAGTCCGCCACCGCCCTCCTATGGGGAAGGTAGGATACCCGCATCCATGAGCTCAACCACCGAAACTAAGCGCGCCCCGGAGGGGCCGCCCGACGTACCCGAGGCGAATACTCCGATTCACCGGATTCTTGGTTCGCCGGCTGCGTTTATCGCCACGGCGGTGATCCTGCTGGCCCTGTTCGGAGGGACGTTCCTCGCGAACCCGGACCGCGTCGCGCCGACCAAGGACCCCGCGTACTACACGTGGCGGACCGAGCTCATGACCACAGAGACACCGGAAACGCTTCTCGAGACAAAGGGTCCGTACGAGTACTTCAGTTCCGGCTATCGCGTGACGGCACCCATATCAGGTGCGTTGATGCGCGCGATTCCGGGAGTTTCCGAGCTGCACACCACGGTTTTCTTCATGGTGCTGCTCCCGGTGCTCACCTCGCTGCTCCTCGCCGGCTTCGCGTTCAGGCATCGACGAGATCCGCTGTTGTGGCACGCGGTTGCTTTCTTTTCGGCGAGTCTCTATTTGACCCCTCCTTTCGTTGGTTACCTCGACAACGTCCTCTGTCTGTTCTTCCTCGCCGCATCGTTGAGTTTCCTGACGGAGGCGCGAATCTCTTGGCCCGCGCGCATTGCGTTCGCAGGCTTTCTGCTTGCTGCCGGCCTCACTCATCCGACGACGCTCGTTTTCTTTGGCTTCTCACTCGGGCTGATGTCGCTGGCCAAGTTGGTGTTTCGCAAATTCGATCTCCGGGCCGTGTTGCGCGAGGACCTGCCGATGCTCCTGAGCGCCCTTGCCGCGGCCATCGTCACGGTTGCCATCTGGACCGTCGGAATCTGGGGAGAGTCGGCGCCGCTGACGGACGCTGCGCTTGCCCCTCCCTACGACAGCGATTTCTTCCTGAGCCGCATGGGGCTGTGGATCGACGCCATGAGGCCGTGGCTGAACGGGCCGTTGCTGGTCGTGGGTGTGGTCGGGATCCTGGCGGCGGGCAAGCGCTGGGTCGACGAGGACCTCGCGCGCGTCTCGATCCTATGGCTCGCCCCGCTGGCCGGCCTGTTCGGGTTCATCGGGGGCCTGACCTACCCCTACTACCGGTTCTTCAACACGACGCTGGCGTGGCTCCTGCTCGTCGGTTTGGGCGCGTACTTCCTCGTTCGCTTTCTGATCTCCAAATCGACGGTTGCGGCCGGGGTGGGTCTCCTTCTCCTCGGCCTCCTCGTCGCCACCAACTTCACCACCGGCTTCCAGCTCTCCGGTTGGAACAACGCTGAGGGTGGATGGATCAACGCCCAGACCCGTACCGATCTCGAGGCACTCGAAGCCCGCCTGGCCGGGGTCGACGAGGACACCCCGGTCATCTTCGCCATCGATCAGGAGGACCGGAGCCAGCAGATCTGGGGCTACACGAAGCTGTCGGGCAACACCTCCCGCTACGGACTTCCCGTGGGAATGGTCGACCAGGGCTATATGTACCTGGGCTCGCTCGAGAACCTGTTGCAGGATTCACCCACGGACCCCGAGGGTGAGGCCATCGAGCAGGGTTCCTGCGACCCGGACGAGGCCAAGGAGGCGCTCTCCGGCGATATCTACACGGCGCTGTCGAGGGAAACGTTGTGCGACGTGCATGACAACGCGGCCGGCGCGCCCATCATCGTCGTCGCCCAGGTCTTCAACGCAACAGGGTTCAACGCCGAGGTCGCGTCTGGGGCGGTCGAAGGAGCTCCCAACATAGTCGGCGAGGGCGAGGTTTGGGCGGTTGCCGAAGGCGAGGTCACAACCGTCCTCGGCGGGGAGCTGCCCCCGGCCGAGCCGGCCGACGAAAACGCATCGGCCCTGCATCTGTTGCGAGGCGTGATCGGATTTCTTCTGCTGCTCCTGCCCGGGGCACTGGCTTTTCGCTACTTTCTCCCCGACGGCCACCCGGTCGCCGAATCACTGGGCATGGCGCCCGCGCTCAGCTTCCTTGCGTTGTCGCTCGTCGGAATGCTGCTGGTCGCCGTGACCCGGGCTCCGCTCGACGCCACCTTGGCATGGACGACCCTGGTGATCGCGACGCTGGCGTGCGCTGGACTACACATGCTTGGCCGGCGGCGCCCACGCTCCGTATGACGATTGCGGGAAGCCGTGACGACGGAGAAGGACCGTCCACGGTGACGACCCATTAGCGACGAAGAGGATCTTCAGCAACAGGGGCTGACTCAGGCTCAGCGCGACGATGTTGCGACCGTTGCGCGCGGCGGCGCGATTCAGATCGTGGGGCAGATTTCGCAGCGCGTTCTCAGCTACGGCTTTACCTTCATTGCGTTTCGCATCCTGGGCCGGTTGTCCTTCGGTCTCTACCGCCAGGTCGTACAGATCCTTACGATCGGCGCCCAGCTCGGGCTGATCGGCTACAACTACGCAGCAATGCGGTGGGTGGCGCGAGCGCGCGCCGCCGAGAACCACGGAGGAGTGAAGGGAGCGGCGCGGGTCGCGCTCACGTGCGCGGGTGGCGCCTCGGTCGTCGTCGTCCTGATCGTTCTCTTACTCGCCGAACCAATCGCGTCCGTCTTCGGCGACAACGCGTCCGAAATCGATAGTCTGGCCTTCTTGTTGCGTGTGGGGGTGCTGTACGTCCCGCTGTTCGCCATGATGCAGGTCCTTCGCTACTGCACGCAGGGCTACAAGACGATGGGGCCCTCGGTCATCGCCGGCAACATCGTCCAGCCCGGGGCTCGGTTCCTCATCGGTGTAACGGTTCTCGGAGTTGGCTACTTCGTCCTCGACGCGCAGAGCGATGGCCTACTCGTGGCAGCGGTAGCCACCTTGATAGTCAGCGCGGGCCTGGGCATGGTCACCGCGGGCTGGTACCTGAGGCGCATGCTCACGGACGAGGAGCGTCGCGCCGAGGCCGTGACCGAGTACGGACCGATGACCCGCTTCGCCCTTCCCCAGGCGGGAGCTTCACTGCTGGGGGTACAGTCCATCGGCCTGGGCGTTCTCGTCCTCGGAGCCTTCGGGTCGACTTCCGACGTCGGGTTGTTCGCCATAGCCCTGTCCCTGCAGGGACCGGGCACCGTCTTTCTTAGCGGGATCGTGAACATCTGGGCCCCCGTGGTCTCGGATCTCCACGAGAAGGGCGAGATCGAACGCCTGGGCTCGCTCTACCAGACGATCAATCGCTGGGTGGCGACCTTCTCGTTTCCGGTCTTCGCTGCACTGCTGATCATCCCCGAGCTGTTCGTCAGGCTGTTCGCGGGACCGGAGGGCCAGGGGGCCGAAACGGTCGTGGCCATTCTCGTAATCGGAAACCTCTTCTACACGGGCACGGGACCGACGGGTTACGTGATCTCGATGACGGGTCGACCCGGTCTCAATTTCATCAACTCGATCGTATCGGTGGTCCTCTACCTGGCACTGGGAGCGTGGCTTGTGCCGATGGACGGGCCGCTGGGAGGAGCCGTCGGGATGGCGATAACCGACTCGATCGTCACCGCGCTGGTGAACAGCGCGCGCGTGATCCAGGCCAAGATCCTGGTTGGTGTTCAACCCTTTGGCCGCACCTTTTACAAACCGGTCGTCGCGACCCTCGCGGGTGCGGCCGTGCTCGGAGTGTTCAAGCTCTTGCTCGGATCGTCGATCCCAAGCGAGCTCGCCGGTCTGGCGGCTGGCGCGGTGGTGTATCTCGTTGTGCTTAGGGCGATGGGACTCGACGCTGAGGAGCGCATGGTGATCAACCGAGTCAAGGCGCGCGCCTTCAAGAACCGCGGGAGGTCCAAATGATCATGGGATGGGGCCAACGTAGGATGCCCGCCGTGAAGAGCCACCGCGGGTTCAAATGATCGATCGACTGCCGGCTCAAGACTCGGAGGACAGGTCCCGTCTGCTGTGGCTGGGGGCCGGCGCGTCGCTGGCCTTCGGGCTGGTCGCATGGGGAACCGGCACACTTGCCGGAGGTGTCCTCGCGTGGTGGGCGTTCATGCTCACCGCCGTCCTGGTTGCTTTCGTTCTTCCCCTGCCCCTCGCCCTCGTCTCTCCACTCTTCGTGGGACTCTTCGGGTGGCTGGTGGACATGCTGCCCACGATCATCCTGGTCGGTTGGTCTGCCGTGGTGCTGAGATGGACGCTGATGCTGTGGCGCGAGAGAAGGTGGCCCCACTGCGGCCGGTGGATGTGGCTGCTCGTCGGATTGGTGGTGTGGACCATGCTGGGCGTCGCGGTGGTAGCCGCTGCCGACCTTCGCCACTTCCTGTTGCTGCTGGCGATCCAAGGGCTGATCAGCGGAGTGATGCTGGCGGTCGTGGACACGCTCAGATCCCTGGACGATCGCGTTCGGGTGGTTTCGGCGTTAACGGCGTTCGTCGTGATTCTGTCCGTTGGCGTTCTCTTCGAATGGTTGGGACTTCCGGTCGAAGACATTCAGAACCGAGAGGTCAGCATGCGCGTGGAGGAGGCCTACGGACTCGACGTTTTCCCGAATGCAATCGGCATGACCAACTACGTGCGAGCAAAGAATGCAGGAGCCGCGGAGTTGCGCCGAAGAGTCGAGCGCTTGGCCGAGCGCACACCAGGTCTGCCTGCCGTCGCGGTCTATGCGCCACCATTCACCGCGTTCGATACCAGCATCGTCGTGAGATTCGAAGGATCGGCGCTCGAGTTCGAGGATGTGCTGGGGGGCCTCGGCATCGAGCTTCTCTACGACAACGTGGGCCTGGCCCCCATGACCACGGTTCCCCGGCTGCGGTCCTTTCCGCGCAATGCACTTACCTATGCGGGGGTGTGCGTCGCGCTTTTCCCACTCGCCTTCTATCTTGTCTGGACGGGGGATCGTCGGAGGCGCCTTCTGGGATGGGCGGGAGTTGTTTCGTGTCTGTTCGGGGCCGGCTTCTCTTTGGCCCGTGGAGCGTGGATCGCGATCTTGATAGCGATCCTCTATCTGCTGGTCGACGGGCGCCTGTCGTGGCGCCGCAAGGGTCAGATGCTCGGAGTCTTCGTCGCCGCGGCCGTGTTGGTCACCGGTTTCTACGTGGTCCGCTACGGCGTCGATCCCGCGACCGGGAGAGCGGGGGCCCAGGGAAGCATCGGCACGCGTCAGACGGTCTACGAGGAGACCGTCGGCGTCCTACAGGGCAAGCATCTCCTTCTCGGCTACGGGACCACGACATCGCGGGCGGAGGAGGGAAGCAGGGAGCGAGGCCGGTACGTCCCGCGTGCGGGCACGCACTCCACCTACCTCAACTACCTGTTCCGTGCAGGCGTGGTCGGCGGGCTCGGCATCGTTGCGTTGTACGCGATCTCGTGGCTTCACGCTCGTGCGGGGGCCTACGCTTTGGAGGGCCGCGAGCGACTCTTCCGCACCCTTCTCGCCGGATCTATATTCAGCTTGGCGGCTCACGCCGCGATCCTCAGTCTCTATGTCGAACCGACCTACACGCTGACGGTGTCGCTGCTCCTTGCTCTCGGTGTGGCGGGTGCGACGGAGTTGCCCACCTCGATTCTTCCGTGGCGCAAGGCCCGCGGCAGGGCCGAGTCCCGGGTCCCCGCAGGCACTTCGTAGGAGCGCGCGTGGCCACTCGACGAGAGATTCAAAAGAGCCTGAGAACTACGTTCGAACCCGGCCCCCGCTGGTGGGCCAAGCGAGGCCTGCTGCGGGCAAGGCAGGCGTTGCACGTTCCGGCGCTGCTCGTTGGCGCCCGGCTGCACAAACCCGTATTCATCGTCGGAGCGCCCCGGTCCGGAACGTCTCTGCTCTTTGCGATCCTGCGTTCCTCGAGCCGGCTCGCTCACTGGCCGGGGGAGGCGCACGAGGTGTGGGAGGCGTACTACCACCCGGCGATGCGCCGCTGGGATTCGAACGTGCTCGACGCAACGGATGTGAGGCCCGAGGCCGCGGCTTACATCCGAAGGCAGTTCTTCTTGATCGCGGGCGCGAAACGTCACCTCATCGACAAGACGCCGCGCAACGCGTTGCGGTTCGGGTTTCTCGAGTCTCTGTTTCCCGACGCGCGTTACGTCTATCTGCGGCGAGATGGTCGCGAGAACGTGAACTCGTTGATAAACGCGTGGCGAACCCCTCGATACAGAACCTACAAGCTCGACGAGCCTCACTCGATTCCTGGAGTGGACCCTGCATGGTGGAAGTTCGTGCTTTATCCGGGGTGGCGCGCCGACACCGCGGCACCCATCGAGGTCGTGTGCGCCAAGCAATGGGCCATCTGCAATGAGCACGCGCTCGCGGCGGCCGAGACCATCCCTCGCGAGCGCTGGACGGAGGTCCGCTATGAAGATCTCGTCGACGATCCGGAACCCGAGATCGGCCGGGTGATGGAAGCCCTCGAGCTGTCGTACGAGGAGGGCGTCAGGCGGCGGGCCCGGGCGAGCAAGACGACTCCCATCAACGTGGTCACCCCGCCCGAACGAGGAAAATGGCGCAAGGAGAACCCGGCCGAGATCGAGGCGATCCTCCCGCTGATCGAGCCCACCATGGAGGCGCTGGGGTACCCCCTGGATCGTTGAGGCCGGTTAGAGGTAGCCGAGGTCCCTCAAATGCTTTTCGACCACCGCCTCCTCCTCCTGGCTCATCCCGGAGGAGGCCACCGTTGATGACGTCACCTCTTCGATGTACCTCTCGAGCTCGCGCGCGACCTCGGGGTGACGCGAGTAGAGGTTGTGTTTCTCGTCCGGCTCCCCAGTGCCCCCATTGAGCCGGAAGAGCGCCTGCTTGCCGCCACCGTGCTTGAGGAGCTTCCAGTCCGGCCTCCGGGCCCCCACGATGCGCTTCCCCTCGAGCTTCACGCCGACCGCCTCCATGTAGGCCGGCTCCTCCGGCAGGGCACCACCCTCCATGAGGGGGCGGACGCTGCGCCCGTCGACTCCGTCGGGAATCGGGATCCCTGCGAGGTCGGCCAGAGTCGGCACGAGGTCGACGTGTCTCACCTGGTCGGTGACGGTCGATGGGACGATGCCCGGACCGGCCAGGATCAGCGGCACCTTCACCAGGTGCTCGTGCAGGGCGAAGCCGTGGCCCACGGCTTGCGCCGAGAGCTTGCGGTCGAGGTAGGGAAACCAGCTCTTGGGCTTGAGGACCTTTCGGGCCTTCCTGCTGACCCTGTTCAACAGCACCTCGAACTGACCCTCGGGGTACTCCTCTCCGTGATCGCCGGAGAGCGCCATGATGGTGTTGTCGGGCAGAGAGTCGAGAACCGGCCGGAGGCGATCGTCGCTCGCTGCGACCACCGCCTCGTAGCCCGCCCTGTCCCACTGTTTCGTGTAATCCGGAGGTGGGCGAAACGGCCGGTGGACCTCCCAGATGTGGAGCAGCATGAGCCACGGCTCCGGGTAGGCCGACATGCGACGGAGCACCTCGTCTCGCCATCCGAAGAATGGCGCCCGGTAGCCCTCCCGGTGGTGGACCTCGTCGAAGCCGCGCAGCACACCCGTCTCTTCAAGGAGGGGGCCGGTCACCTCGGCGTAGGTTCGGTATCCGGCCGATCCGAAGGCCTCCGCAATCGTCGTGACGTCGGGCGACAGCCGGTAGCCCTGCAGACCGCGTACCCCGTGCTTCGGCGGGTAGCAGCCGGTGAGAATCGACGAGAACGATGGGGTCGTGGTGGTAGCAGTGCAAACTGCATCCTTGAAAGCAGCTCCCCGCGCGGCATAAGAGTCGAAGGTGGGAGTGGGGATGTGATCGCCGAAGATCGCGTCTGCCCGCAGCGAATCGACGAACAACAGGAATACGTTAGGTGTGGTCATCGAGACCCCCGTGTCCCACGTTTGCTTCCAGGCCGGGCGCGCATCCTACGCATCGTTTGAGGGCCAGACATCCTCGGGCGTTTGTTGGACGATCAAACGAGCAGCGTCGATGCCCATCTTCACCGCGTGGTCCATATTGCCGATCTCGTAACGCCAAGAGCCGAAGCGGCCGCGCGAGTAGATGTCGTGTTGCATCAACCACGGTTGGATGACTGCGAGGGCGTCGTCTCGCTTGAGAGTCGGCACGGGGTAAGCGTAGGCAGCGTCCTCGATGTGCATCGACGCGACCTCGGGCGCCCCCTCGATCACGCCGGCTCGACGAAGCGCCTCCTCGACGCGTTCGGCGAGACCCTCCTTCGACTCGGGCTTGTAGCGCGAGTAGGCGATCTCGGTCATGTAGGAGCAGTAGCGTCCGGTGTCGGCGTCCGGCACGTTTGACGGCGAGTACTTGGCGAAGTTCGTCGCCCGATAGAACGGGATGTCCTCGGAGGGGAAGTACATCCAGGACTTGTCGTCCTTGAGCGGCGACTCGTAGCCGATTCCGACGACGAGAACACCGTTGTGCTCGAGGTCTTCGGATGCGCGCCGCACGCTGTCCGGGCAGTGCGCCAGTTTCGAGACCAGGACGTCGATCGGCATGGTCGACACGAGCTTGTCGTAGGTCTCTTCGGTACCGTCCGACATCGTGACGGTCTTGCGCTCGACGTCGACGGAAGTGATCTCTCGGTTGTACTGGATCTGATCGTCGAGTTTGAGCGCCAGCCTCCGATAGATCTCGGCCGTTCCTCCGACCGCCGGGAAAGTGAACATGTTGTTCGGCCCCCACGCGGCATCGTCCTCTTGGAAGATAAGGCTCCTCAGTGCCCGCCTGTAGTCGATGACGCTGACGCGTTCCGCGATCCAGTTGGACGCCATGCGCTCGGGCGGAGTGGCCCACACCTTGAAGTTGTACGGACGCATGAAGTGGTGGGTGATGCCGCCGCCGAACGTCGCTTCCATCCACAGCGCGAAATCTTGGCTGGAGTCGCCCCCCGGCGCCTCGATGAGCCCCAGGATGCACTCGTAAGCGGGCTCGGGTGGGAGGTGGCGGAGGTTGTTCTGGAATGGGTAGGGGACCCAGTTGTTACCGAAGCGGATGTACGACGATCTCTCGTGTTGGTAGACCTCGTCTCCCATTACCTCTTCCAGCAGCGTGTCGAACTCTCCGTAGTGGCTGAAGACGACATGGCCCCCGAAGTCCCAGGTGAAACCCTGAGGATCGACTACCGAGCCGGCGTGCCCGCCCGCGACGTTCTGCTGTTCGGCCAGCAGCCAATTGGCGTGACCGAGGCGCCTGAGCTCGCGGGCGCACCCGAGACCACAGGGCCCTGCTCCAATTATCACAACGCGCGGCGTATCGGTCATCGTGCTCTCTTCTCTCCGATCTGTGGGGGCACCTATAATGCTGCCTCGTGAGGAATCAATTCTCCACGTCCGAGGTCCTCGGCGTTCCGATCGCTCGACTGGATCCCGGGACGGCCCTTTACGAAACGCAAAGGTTATACGAAGATGCCGCCCCGGCCATGCTGACGTATGTCAATGCGCATACGTTGAACTTGGCGACCACGGATCCGTCCTACGCGGAAGTACTGAGGGGTGCCGATCTCGTTCTCAACGACGGGAAAGGTGTTCTGCTCGCCGGGCTGATTCTGGGCCGTCGCTTCCCTGCGGATCTCAACGGAAACTTATTCACACCGCTGCTGCTCGACCATGCAGCCGCGTCCAGATGGTCCATCTACATTCTCGGGGCACGGCCCGGAGTCGCGGAACGCGTCGCCGACGTGTTGAAGGCGAAGCATCCCGGATTGGCTATCGCCGGAACGATGCACGGTCACTTCTCGGCCACCGAAGAGGACGACGTCGTCGCCAGGATCAGGGACACGGATCCCGGCCTGCTGCTCGTGGGAATGGGAAATCCTCGGCAGGAGCGATTCCTTGCCCGCCGGCTGAAGGACTCGGGCGCGCGCGTCGGTCTCGGCGTCGGTGCCTACCTCGACTTTCAAGTTGGCGAAGTGGAGCGCGCTCCCAAGTGGATGAATCGCGTCGGAATCGAGTGGGTTCATCGGCTCTTCCAGGAGCCGCGCCGTATGTGGCGTCGCTACGTGCTCGGCAACCCGTTGTTCGTGTGGCGCGTACTGAGAGCCCGCCTGCGTGGCGGTATACGCTCGAAGACCTCATGAACGACAGACCCTCGAACTCCTCTTTCATCATCGCGACGCGCAACCGTCCGGGAGAGCTCGTCGTCACCGTCAGAAGCCTGGTCGAGCAGACCGTACTTCCGCGTGAGCTCTGTATCGTCGATTCCAGCGAAGAGACCCCAGCGCGCGCGGAGATCGAGGAGAAGTGCGACAAGGTCGGACTCACGCTCGACTACTATCACCCCGCGCCGAAGGGATTAACGATTCAGCGCAACGTCGGCATCGACCGGGTCGGCGGCGACGTCCTGTTCTTCATAGACGATGACGTCTATCTGGCGCCCGACTGTCACGAGGAGATCCTCCGGGAGTACGACCGATGGGGGCCGGAGCTCGGCGGAGTCCGCGCAACGAACCCGGACCCCGCTCGCCCTCCGATGATCTCGATTCTGTGGCGCAAACTGTTCGGAATCGGCGGTTGGTGGCCCGAGGCGAGCGGCAGGATGCGGCCCGGTTTCTGGGTCGAGGGGATCTCCGACTCCGCGGGCGTCCGCAAGGTGGAATACATGACCGGCTGGTTCATGTCCTTCAGGCGCGAGGTACTCGAACACGAACGCTTCGACGAGGCCCTGTCGGGATACGCGCACAAAGAGGACGTCGACATGACGTATCGGGTAGCGCGTCGCTACACGTTGCTCCAGACGCCGAGGGCCAGGTGCGAACACTTCCAGACGGTCACGGCGAGACTGTCGTCGCACCAACTGATGAGAATGAACCTCGCCAACCAGTTCTATCTCCACCGCAAGAACATGCCTCAGACGTTCAAATACAGGTTCGCACTGTGGTGGGGCCTGCTGGGGTTGTTCGTTCTCAACGTCGGGCGGGCGACCTTCAAGACGGATCCCGGGCTCGTCACGGGCATGATCGTCGGCGCGTGGGAGCAGAGCCGGGGGAGAGGCCTCGTCGACCCGGCCCTCGAGAGGACGAGCAAGTGAGGGATGGTTCCGCCGCCCACGGAGCCAAGAAGCGCGACTACTGGTGGACGGTGCTCGCTGTGGATCCCGTCGCGCTTCCTCTCGTGCGCGTGCTCGCGCGGACGCGGTGGGCGACCCCCGACCGGGTCTCCTTTCTCTCTTTGGTGATCGGTCTCGCGGTCGGACCGGTATTCGCGACCGCCACGCGCTCCGGGCTGATCGTCGGCGCGGTGCTGTTCTACGTGTCGTTCATGTTCGACTGCGTCGACGGGAAGCTGGCGCGCGCCACCGGAATATCGAGTCCCAAGGGGGAGTTGCTCGATCGAATCGGCGACGGTGCGCGCCGGGCGAGCGCGGGCCTCGGGCTCACCTATTACTTGTGGCGGACCGGGGACAACGGTGACTGGCTGTGGGCCGCGACGTTCGCCATTCTCGCTGCGTACTTCATGGAGGTCTCGGGTGGTGCGGAGCGCGGGGAGCCGAGGGGCGCAATCGCACAAGCCCTCGCCCGGCGCCGGCTTCTGCCGAATCCGGGGATGCCGGACGTGTCTGCGATCGTGTACGTGGTCGGTCCGCTCACATCCTGGGTCGTTCCCGCTCTGTGGATAGGTATCGTCTTGGTCGTGATTGGAATTGCTCGTGTGCTACTCAAAGCGATAACCGCATGAACAGAACCCTTCTCTTGGGGCTCGACGGAGTCGCGTTCTCGATGCTGGAACCAGCGTTCGAGGCCGGCCACATGCCAAACCTGAAGGCTCTGCTGGAGCGCGGGACTTCGGGTGTGCTCACCTCGACGGTGCCGCCCTACACACCGCCCGGATGGACGTCTATCTTCACCGGCGTCAATCCCGGCAAGCACGGGATCTTCGGATTCACCCTCGGCAACGTGCAGCGAAACGAGGGTCTGGTACGTCTCGACCGGGTTCAGGCACCGGCGATCTGGAACGCGGCCAACGCGCAGGGCGCGCGCATCGGTCTGTTCAATATCCCGATGACCTTTCCTCCTCCCGTCGTCGACGGCTGGTCGGTGTCCGGGATGCTCACGCCCGAGGGCGGCGGGGCGACGCCTCAGGACTACACGTACCCCGAGTCAATCGCCAAGACGATCTCGGATGTGGTTGCGGACTACGAGATCGACATCGAGGTCAACTACGACGAGGACTGGAAGTCGACCGCGATCATCGAGCGCCTGTCGCGCAACCTGGACCGCAAGCGAAAAGCGTTGAAGGCGTTGCTCGAATCAGACGGCGATGTTCCGCTTCTGTTCGCGGTCTTCGAGGCACCCGACCGGTTGATGCACGTCCACTACAAGTACATCGATCCACGCTGCGAGCACTATACGAATCCCGAGGCCGGTCCCATTCGTGAGCGCGCGTGGTCGTTCTTCGATGAGATGGACGCGGCAATGGGAGATCTCATTGAATGGGCGGGACCCGACGGTCACGTCCTGACGATGTCCGATCACGGCTTCGGGCCCAAGGACAAGGTTGTGAACGTCAACCGCGCCCTGCACGAATGGGGGTTGCTCGGCATGGCGGGGGCCGGCTCCATAGCGCAGTCTGTGTCTTTGAGGAAGGTCGCGCGCAGAGTGAAGAAGGTCGCGCCGAAGTCTCTGTGGAAGAAGGCCAAGGGAGCGGCTCATTCGACGATCAACTGGTCCCATACGAAAGCGTTCTCGGCCCCGAACCCACAGCAGGGGATCTACGTCAACCTCGAGGGGCGCGAACCCCACGGAATCGTGCCGTCGGGCGACTACGACAAGGTGCGGGATGAGATCATCGAGCGCTTCACCGAGCTCGTCGATCCGGACGACGGCAAGCCCGTGCTGGATCACATCCACAAACGAGAGGACGTCATTCACGGACCACTTGCAGAGGGCGCGCCGGACCTGTTCCCGGTCTGTCGCGACTACTCCTACGAGTTGTCCGACGGCCTGTTCTCGCCGTCGGTCCTGACCGACTACAGAGACCTACCCCGCGGCTTCCACCACATGGACGGAATCTTCGGCATCGCCGGGCCCGATGCAAAGAGGCAATCGGGGGCGCGCGCGTCCCTCTACGACATCGCGCCCACCGCGTTGCACCTCGCCGGGCTCAAGGTCCCGCGCATGGACGGTCGGGTGCTCGAGGAGTTTCTGACCGGCGATCGTCCGCCCGTGATCGAGGACATGGAGCTTCCGCTCGCGGGTGAGGGGGCCGAAGCCGCCCCCTACTCGGCCGAGGAGGAGGCCCAGATCGAGGAGTCGCTCCGCAACCTCGGCTATCTCTGAGATCCGACCCGGTGGGGCGGGGCAAGCTAACTAGATGTAGCCCAGGCCCCTCAGAGACTCCTCTATCTGCTTCTCCTCGTCCTCCGAGTAAGGAGAACCTTCGTCGCGCGGTCCCGAGGTGGGCGGTGAGATGCTGCGAGGAGGGCGGTTCGAGATCGCAGCGGGATCGAAAGCGTCCTCCAGCACGGAGCCGTCCAGTCCGTCGGGTATCGCGAAATCGCCCAGGTGCAGCATAGTGGGGGTGACGTCCATGATCGAGCCTCTGAGCTCGGACGTTTGCTTCACTCCCGGCCCCCGTACGACCACGACTCCGTCGGGGTGGTGAACTCCGCGCGGCAGATGGCTGAGGTCCGTGATCGGCTGCTTGTGAAAGAGCTCGTCGTCCAGCTCGAAGCGATGGTCTCGCATCACGGGCAGTAGGTCGGGTGCGCCGTCGAGAGCATCTCCTTCGAACACATCCTCGGCCAGGTGCACGCGGTCGGTGACCGGCCGCCCGTCGGGTCCCAGCAGCTCTTGGAAGTTTCGCTTGATCTCCTCCTTCAGGTCCTGAAGCTCGCCGGGCTCGACAACCCCCAGCCGCTCCCTGCCCTTGAGATTGATGTAGACGCCCTGTTGCGGAATGGGCGAAGCGAAGGCACGAGTTCTGTTCCAGTCGACCGCAGCGAAAGTGCGAATCTTGGCCTCTCTTGCAACGCGCGCCGGAAGCACTCGCTTGGCGAGGGGAACAGCCTTGCGAGCGGCGGAGGTTTGCATCAGTCGCGCGCGGGCCTTCAGTTTCAGGTAGCCCCACTGCTGCAACAGCGTGTTGGTGTGCACGCTCGATTCCCATGCGGTAAATCCGTGGTCCGAGCACACGAGCGCTCCACCGTCGTCTGCGTAATCGTCGAGCAGTCCCACGATGCGATCCATAGCCTCGTAGCACGCGATCACCTGCGGTCTCAGCTTGCGTCCTGCTTCGGTGTCGTACAGAGGATCAGCGGGGTCGAGGTAGCGGTAGTAGACGTGTTGGAGTCGGTCCGGAGTCTCGAGAACCGTAAAGAGCAGATCCGGTGGGTCGAGCTGAATGAGCCTGTCCAGCACCGTGTAGCGCTGCTGGAGGATGGTAAGGGCTCGGTCGGCGAGCGCGGCATCGCGCCAGTCCCGCTCCCAGTCGGCGCTCATGTCCACGGCGTAGTCGGGTACCCACTTGAGAATGCGGGCCTCGAGGTCGGCGGAGCCCTTGTCCCACGACGTGAATCCACGCTGGCGCTCGCCCCATCCCGGAGTCATCATCCCGGAGACCATCCAGCCGTCGAGCTCGCGCGGCGGGTAGGTAAGGGGGACGTTGTAGACGCCCGCCCGCAGGCCCTGAGCTCTGGCCATCTCCCAGATGGTCGGGGCCTCGATTCGGCCCGAATGCACCAACTCGTGCCGCTCGTTCTGGGCGTGCCCCTCGATGAACCCATAGATTCCGTGACGCCCCGGGTTGACGCCGGTGATCGCCGAGGTCCATGCCGGGGGCGTGTACGTGGGCACCGTCGACTCCAGCACCCCCCAGGCCCCCCGTGACCTAAGCGACGCCAAGCGGGGCATGTGCCCACTTTCGATGAGAGGGTCGAGGATGCGCCAGGTGACGCCGTCCAACCCGATTACCACCGACCGTTGAATCATGCGGTGCACCCTAAATGGTCTGCGAAGCGCAGCGTCTCATTGCAGAGTTCTCACTGCAGGGGGATGCGGAATGTCTCGCGCGGGTACGTGATGATCGCGCGCCTGATCCGATAGCGCATGATTCCCCTCTTCAACTGGAGGTCACGAGCATCAAAGATCGTCTCCCACCGTTCCAGCACCCTCCCGACTCTGCCCGCGTCGGGGCTCCCCTCCCATTGCACGTTCACGCCGCCCACCCAGGCGGAGGTTCTTTCACTCAACGAGGCCCAGGGGGAATCCGCTCGGCCAACCCGGTAGGCGGAATCGGCGGTGGCGCGCGTCTCGGGA
>JBOGWS010000089.1:0-16937 GCA_050693895.1 Actinomycetota bacterium
AATCACCAAGCGCAGCGTTTTCAAGGCAACCTCGCCGAAGGACGCCGATCAGCTGGCCGGTAGCTCGCGCAGCGTGACCGTGAGACTGAAGTAGTCGTCGAAGGGGGGGAAGCCTTCCCCCCCGGAGACGGTGAACCAGATGTTCGAGTGAGACGCCGCATCGTGTTCGTCCTGTTGGGCTTGTTCGTCGGGGCCGTTGCCCTGAGCGGCTACGTCGCAATATCCGCCGCCCTGGACATAGTTGCCGCCAGGAGGGCGCTGACTGGTGGATCGTTTCGCCTCGAACAGTCGCAGGTCGAGAACGCACGCGGTCATCTCATCCGCGCCGCCAAGACGTTTGAATCGCTCCCGGCCCGCGCGGTCGGATGGGTACCGGTGATCAACCAGAACTTCGACGCCCTCGAGGCGGTCGCCGAGGGGAGCCTTCCCGTCGTCGACGCAGCGGATGCTCTGAGAGGGGCCATCGAGGAAGTGGAGAGTGCGGGAATCATCAACGATGGAGCGGTGGACCTCGGATTGGTGGAGGGGCTCGGGGAGCCACTGCGCGCCCAATCCGCCGCGCTATCCAGCTTGGTGGACGAGCTCGAGTCTCACCGCAACGGGTGGCTGGTTCCGCCGCTGTGGTCGCAACTGGACCGGCTGCTGGACCAAGTAAGTGGTGTCAGAGACACGACCCAGACCTCGGCGGATCTGGTGGCGCTCGCGCCGCCGATGCTCGGGGATGAACAAGAGCGAACCTACCTGGTGGCGCTGATGAACAACACGGAGCTTCGCGGCGCCGGAGGAATTCTTTCCGGTGTCGGCTCCGTGACGGCGCGCGACGGACGGATATCCATGGGCGACTTTCACCACTACAAAGACCTGGCGGTCGGTCCTCCCTTCCGGCGCGTGCGTGCGCCGGAAGATTTCCGCGAGAACTTCGGGACCTACAAGGCGGATACCACGCGTTGGGTGACAACGACATCCTCGCCCGACGTACCGGATGTGGCGCTCGTGGCCGGCCGTTTGTTCAAGCGAACCACGGGAATCGACGTCGACGGCGTCATCCTCGTTGATCCCAGGGGGCTGGCGGCCATGGTGCCTCCGAACACTCGGATCGATGTGCCGACGACCGATACGAAGCTCACCGCCGCGGGATTGCCCAACTATGTGTATCGCGGGGCCTACGAGGAACTCGGCGGCGCCGTTTCACGGCGTCGTGATTCGCTAATCGACATCGGTCGCAGTGCCTTCGAGAGCATCCTCGATCGTGGCTTCGGCCGGACCTCGCTTCTGCGCGCCACCGGGGAAGCCGTGGGTGGAGGGCATCTCAGCCTCGTTTCGTTCGATCCCGAAGAGGCGAGGGTGTTGAGTAGAGCAGGGATCGACAGAGATGTCGGTGATCCGAACTACGACGCGGTCCTGGCGACGGTGCAGAACATCGGTGGGAACAAGCTGGATTCCTACGCGCGGCGATCGATTCATCATTCGTGCCGCATCGACGTCGAGCAGGCCACGCATTGTGCAACGGAGGTCACCGTCGACAATGCGACACCGCGAGGGCTCTCTCGCTATGAGTACCAGTACCGTCCGTATGGCCTGTTCAAGAATGTGGTCGAGATCTACGTGCCGGAGGAGGCCGAGGTCCTGAGCGTGGACGTCGGCGGCTCACCGGAGGACTTCTTCTCGAAGCGCGAGGACGGGCTTGCCACAAACGGCGTGTACGTCAAGATTCCCAGGGGGCAGGAGACGACGGTCGAAGTTACGTATCGACTTCCGCCCGAGGATCACTATGCTCTCAGTGTCGTTCCGCAGCCGCTCGTCGACGATGCCGGACTGACCATCGAGCTCGAGATCCCCGAGGGTTGGGAAGTCGATGGACCGGAGGGCTGGTCGGGCGACGAGGTCATTCGCTGGGAGGGACCGCTCGACCGTCGACTAGAATTCGAGGCGAGCCCCGGGGAGCGGTCCGGTCTCGCGGCGTGGTGGGCTCGATTCGATCGCTTTCTGAGCGAGCCGGTGTTATGACGGTCGAGCCTCGGATGCAGGGTCCGAAGATTCACCCGGTGGGCGCGGTCTCGCCGGAGTTGGTGGGGAGATGCGATGATTTCGCCCAACCCGCTTTAAGTCATCTTCGGTGTGTAATTTGATACGTATGCGACGAACCGGTCCTGTCGGATCGCCGGTGGCATTCATAGAAAGCGAAGTAGAAATGGACGAAGCACCCAATATTCGCGAATACGTCAGCGTGATCAAGCGCTACAGATGGATGATCATCGGAATCATAGGCCTGATGATCGCCGCCGCACTCATCTTCACCTTCCTCCAGCCCCCCAAGTACTCCACCGAGGCGCAGGTTCTGGTGCAACCGATCACGGTCTCGGCCGATGAAAGGGCCGATGCCGATGTGCTCAACCTCGAGACCGAGGTCCTCATCGCGACGTCGCCCGGCGTCGCACGGATCGCCGCCAACGAACTAGGGGAGCCCGACCCATTGAGTTTGTTGCGCAACCTGGAGGTCACGGTTGCCCAGGACGCCGACGTCCTGATCTTCACCTATACGGGCAAAGAGGCTAAGGAAGTTCAGCAGCGCGCACAGGCCTTTGCGGATGCTTACGTGGTCGATCGGACGGACGACGCACAGGACCGTCTGCAAACGTCAGTTGCGGCAATCCAGACCGTGCTCGACAGGCTTCAGGATCGGCTTGACTTGCTCAATGCTCAGCTCGCGACCTCGCCGAACCCCGACCAGGAAACCGGAGTGATCGACGAGATCAACACCCTTAGCCAGCAGCTGGTGTTTGAGAGAACGAGGATGTTGCAGCTCGCATCCCCCGAGAACGTGCAGGCGGGTCAGGTGCTATACGAAGCTCAATTGCCGCGCTCGCCGTCCAATCCCACTCTCGTCAACAGCGGATTGATCGGGCTTTTCGTCGGTCTCTTCTTGGGTCTCGGATTCGCGTTCTTGAGAGAGCGCTTGGATGACCGGTTGTCCGGCAGGACCGATCTCGAGGCAGCGATCAACGCCCCCGTACTCAGCGTTGTACCTCGGGTGGCGGCGTGGAAGAACGCGAAGAAGGCCTACCTCGTATCCGGAGAGGAACCTCACTCCGTTGCTTCGGAGTCGTATCGAACCCTTCGCACGGCGATCTTGTTCGCGGCCTCTCAATACGATGTCAATACGCTCTTGATCACCAGTGCTCACGAGAAGGAGGGCAAGAGCGCAACCTCCGCCAACCTGGCCGTGGTGCTCGGACAGGCGGGCAAGAGGGTGATCATCGTTTCGGGTGACCTCCGTAAGCCTCGTCTGCAGCAGTTCTTTGGGCTCTCGGACAAACGAAAGGGGCTGACCAATCTCCTTGCCGGAGAGGTGGCCCTCGACCAGGTTCTGGTGCCCGTCGACCCCTCGCCGGGGAACGTCCGGCTACTCGACAGCGGTCCTATTCCAGGAAACCCCACAGAACTTCTTGGCTCCGACGCGATGCGCGATGTGATGGATCAGCTAAGAGCGAGGGCCGACTTCGTGATCGTGGACATAGCGCCGGTCCTCGCCGTCGCCGACGCTATGACCCTGGCCCGCCGATGTGACGGAGTTCTCTTTGTCGCCGATGCGGCCAGAAGTTCTCAGGGGGCGGTCACCCAAGCTCGACAGCAGCTCGAACAAGTGGGCGCAAAGATAATTGGGGGCGTGCTTCACAACTTCGATCCGTCCAAGTCCCATTCCTACGCGGGCCAGGTGGAGACTCCCTACGCCTACACGACCGATGAGCGCTCGCAACGTCCCTCGCTCAGGATCCTGCCGTGGTCCAAGGCCAAGGGATGATGCCGGCGCCTTACGGACGGGTGTGATCGTGCGCATCATCCGGTACTACCCTCGAGCAATCGTTGGCGACGGTGGAATGACCAGCGCCGTACGGTCCTGGTCCGAGGCCATGGCCCGTGACGGTGCCGAGGTCGCGATCGCATTCGACGGCTGGGGCGATCCCTACGAAGAGGGTGGGGTCGACTGGTACCCGGTTCGCCATTCCGGCCGTCGTGGACTCAAGGTCCCCCTTCGCTTGAAGGAAGTCGTTAAGAGTTCGGATGTGCTCGTGCTCCACTCGGCATGGACCCTTCGCAATCTCCGCGCGGCAGCGGTTGCACGGAGTTTGAGGGTGCCCTACGTCCTGGAGCCCAGGGGTGCCTACGATCCCCACATCGTCCGGCGCAAGAGAATGCTGAAGCGGATGTGGTGGTTCGCCCGGGAGCGGAAACTCGTCACCGAGGCGCGTGCTATCCACGTCTTCTTCGAGCCCGAGCAATCCCATCTCCATGCCCTTGGATACCGGGGACCGTTCGTGATCGCTTCGAACGGCAGGCAGGCACCGGAGGGCAAGACCTGGGATGGAGGAAGCGGCGGCTATCTGCTTTGGCTCGGTCGATTCGACCCGGAGCACAAGGGTCTCGACCTCCTCCTCGAGGCAATGACTCGCATACCGGCCAACGAGCGACCGGTTCTGAGACTCCACGGTCCCGACTGGAGGGAGCGCAAGAAGCGGGTGCGCGGACTCGTAGACGAGCTTGGGCTGGGGACCAGCGTCACGGTCGGTGACGCGGTCTACGGCCACGATAAGAGATTGTTGCTGACCGAGGCCACGGGGTTCGTCTACCCCTCGCGCTGGGATGCGTGTCCCAACGCGGTGCTCGAGTCCGTCGCCCTTGGAATTCCAACGTTGACGGGTCCCTATCCCCTGGGTCGCTTCTTCGAGGCCAGGGACGCGGCCTTCGTGGCCGAAGCCGATCCCGGCAGCTTGACCGACGGGATCAAGAGGCTGACCTCTTCCGATGCCGCGGAGATCGCTCCCGTGGGGGCCGAGGTAGTTCGTGAGGAGCTTTCGTGGGATCACGTTGCCAAGTCCTGGCTGTCGCAGATGGGAGAGCTGCTGTGAGCGGGGAATCGAAGGATTCCCTGTGGCTCCCGTTGCTGCTCAAGCTCACCGAGCGTTTTCCCGGTTGGGGACTGTGGAAGAACGCCGACGACGCCCTTCAAGGCTACGGAGACTTCGATTCGACGGCCGAGGAGACAGACTGGGACGGAATCACCGAGGAGTTTTCGCGCTGGGCCGCGAGCAACGGCTTCGGGCCCGTCGCGGCCTGCCGTCACGTCAAGGGAGTTCTGTTCCTCGCTGCCCTGGACGCGTCCGAGTCGAAGATCCTCGAGCTGGACATCAACTCCCGCAAGTACTTCCGCGGGTGGACTGTGTTCAAGCCGGAGCAGTTGCGTTCGGTGATGGAGGTCGACGACCGAGGCTTTCGCCGGGTGCGACCGGGCGCCGAGGGGGTAATCCTGCTGACGCAGAACGGCCTCCGGTGGGGAGGGCGTCCCGACGCCGAGGGACTGGCCAGAAAGCGGGTCGCCGAGTATCTCAGGTCGGATCACGAGGGCGTGCTCCAGGCCGCAGAGCTCTTCCGCCCCGCGGACAAGGCCCTCATCCGCGCCGCCGAGAGTGCGGCGCGTGGGGATTGGAGCAGGGCGGCCATGTTGACGGTGGAGGCGAGGGCCGTATTGGGCGCACTGGCCGCACCGATGGTCCTGGCCGGCCGCGTTCAGGCCAAACGTGTCAAGAAGCATTGCCCTCTGTTGATAACGATTTTCTCGGACGGCCGCGTTGTCGAGGGAGACACGGCCGCTTGGATCGAACGCGTGGCCGGCCAAGGTGAACTTCAGGACGACGGGGTCCTCGGGCGATGAACGAGCCGGTGGAGCGTGATTCGGCGACCCTGCTGCTGCCGCTGCTACGAATCCTCTGCGACCTATCACCGGATCATGCGGTCTGGAAGAATGCCGATGCCGGTCTGGACGGCACGGGAGATGTGGACTTCGTGGCACCTCGGTCGACCTGGCCGGCTGTGGAGGGCGCTTTTCGGTCCTGGGCAAGAGACGCGACGATGGGTCCGGTAATCGCCTGCAGGCACATGCCCGACACCATCTTTCTGATCGCGGTGGACCGAGACAGGAGCGATTTCGTTCAGCTGGACGTGCGCTCGCGCATGACGTTTCGTGGGTCGACGGTCTTCGTTGCAGAGGATCTCAGGAACTGCTTCGAGCTCGACGACAGGGGGTTTCGCCGCCTGCGTCCCGGATCAGAGGGGTTGCTGAAGCTGGTTGTCAGTGGCATTGCTCCCGGTGGACGGTCGAAGGATCGGTCGCTGGCCAAGGAGGGCGTGGTCCAACTGCTCTCGCGCGATCCGCACGGCGTGGAGACGGCGGCAGCGCTTTTTGGACCGGTGGGAGCGGCCGCTCGGTCGGGCGCCGAAGCCCTTACGGAGGGCAGATGGAACCGGCGCGCCATGGCGGCGGTGGAAGCATGGTTCGTCGTCAAGGGTCTGACGGAGCCGCTTACGGCATTGGGCAGGGCGCGCGCCAAACGCGCCAAGGCGGGATGCGAGCTGATCCAGACAAGTATCAGAAGCTCTCGGCGCATCCCCGGCGACCTCGACGAGTGGCTGGCTCGGGTGGAGCAAGATCACGCGCCCTCTGGAGCCGTGCCCGTTCAAGAGAAACGGCATTGAGCAGAAACCGCAGTACGCAGCCGGGCATGGTCCTGTCGGTGGTTGGTCCGGACGGGGTCGGCAAGAGCACGCTCATCGACGCTCTGCTTGCCGACGAGCTGAAGGATCGGCAGATCATGCGTATCCGCAATGTGGGCATGTTGCCGCGGCGAACGGTACCGGGGGCGCCCGTCACCGAGCCGCATAAGGACCCCGTCTACCCGCCCGCGCTCTCTTTCGCGAAACTCGGATACGTCTTCGTCGATTACCTGGCCGGATGGTTCTTGAGACTTCGCCCCTTCGTCCGCCGGGGAGGATGGGTCGTTCTCGAGCGCGGGTGGTGGGACATGGCGGTTGATCCGACTCGCTACCGTCTCAAGGTGCCCGTCCGCCTGATGTTTGGCCTCGGCCGGCTGTTGCCGAAACCGGACATCCTTCTCGTTCTCGAAGCTCCCGCAGCCACCGTTCTCGAACGCAAACAGGAGCTCTCGCTCGAGGAGCTTGAAAGGCAGAGGCGAGTCTGGCGTGAGCTTCTTCCGAGCCAGCAGAAGAGAGTCTTTCTCGACGCCACCTTGTCCGCATCCGAGGTCGAGGCCTCGGCCCGGCGCTCTATCGGAGGGATGAAGCCGGGGGCCTCCAGCGAGGCTCCGGTCAATCTTCCGCGCGCGGGTAACGCTCGCTGGGTACTGCCGCGAACGCCCAGGTCCGCCGCCGAAAAGGGATTGCACATCTACCACCCGGTTACATTGCGAGGGCTCGCCGGTTGGCATCTCGCGCGCGCCGGTGCCACCATGGGACTGTTCGCCCTTCTTCCCAAGGGCTCTCCGCCCTCCTCGACCGTCGCAGAGATGCTGGCTCCCCACGTGCCGGAGGGCGGCACAACTGCGGTGGCACGCACCAATCACGCCGGACGATACGTGGCTCTCGTCCTCGATCGCGGTGGACGTTCGGTCGCGGTCGCAAAGATCGCGTCCGACGATGCCGGTCGAAGCAAGCTCGAGAATGAAGCCACACGCATGGGTCAGTTTTCCCCTTGTTTGCCGCCTCCACTGAGCACACCTCGCCTTCTCGTACACGAAGAGGGGCTGCTTTTGATGGAGCCCATCCCCTGGGCCTCTCGAGCGCGTCCCTGGCGGCTGCCTACGGACGTTGCAGCTTCCCTCGGTGAGTTCTTCGCCGGAGGCAACGGAGGCGGGGTCGCCACCTCGGGAGCGACGCACGGAGACTTCGCGCCCTGGAACCTCCTCAAGACGAAGTCGGGTTGGGTGCTCTTGGATTGGGAGGACGCGAAGACGAGCGGGGAGCCCTTCTGGGACGTGTTCCATTTCCTCGTGCAGGGCAACGCGCTGCTCCGCCGCCCGACGCGCGCGGCTCTGCTGTCGGGCCTCCACGGAAAGGGATGGGTCGGCGCCGGGATCCGAGCCTACGCGCAGTCGGCCGGTCTGTCCGTCGAGGAGGCTCCCCATCGATTTCGTGTCTACCTCGAGTCGAGTCAGGGTGAGCTGGACGTGCAGAGCAGCGACGGACGTGCCGGGCTGCGTGCCCGCCGCGATCTTCTCGGCGATCTGAAGGACTGAACCGATGGCAAACCCTGAGCGCCGCTGGGTGCTCGTTACCGACGGAGGGCACGGGGGGAGTCGCGACTGTGTTGCCGCCGTCAGGGGCCTTGCCGAGGGAGGCTACAGGGTGGCGGTCACCGTCTCGTCTGGGTCCTCGCGCGCCGCGCCGTCCCGCTTCGCCACGCGTCGTGTTCCAACACCGCGCGCCGACGAAGGGGGATTCATCGAGGCCATTGAGGCGGAGACGGCTCTTCACGACTATCTCACCGTGCTGCCGGCGAGCGAGGGCGCGCTTCTCGCCCTGGGAGTCACCACCGTCCATCTCACGGACAAGGAGCAACTCGAGCGCGCCGCCGCGGAGGTGGGATTGTCGGCTCCCGCCTCCCGCCTGGTGACTACGACCGACGACCTGCCGGAGCGAGCCGAGGAGGTCGGCTATCCGTTGGTGGCCAAGCCGCTACAGCGAACCTCATCCGCGGCGCGGATCGACTCACCGGAGCACCTGGAGCGCCTCGCCGGGATGGAGCTGCCCCTGGTTCTTCAGAGCTGGGTGAGCGAAGGACTTCACGAGGTTTCGGGCGTCATGTGGAAGGGCCGTCTCGTGGCGGCCACACACGATCGATGGCTGCGGATCTGGCCGCCCCGGTGCGGGCTCGCAAGCGCTGCGATCACGACAGAGCCCGATGATGACCTCGAAGCCAAGCTCGTAAAGTTGCTCGGTGATCACGAAGGGGTCTTCGGGGCCCAGTTCGCGGGACCGCACCTCATCGACCTCAACCTACGGGTTGGGTCTCTGCATTCACTTTCCGTAGCTGCGGGCGCAAACCTCGTGTCCCTTTACTGCCGGCTTCTCGAGGGCAAGAGTGTCGATCCGGTCAGGGGGCGCCCCGGGCGCTTCTACCGGTGGCTGGAAGGGGATCTGAGACACCTAATGCACGCCGTTCGTTCGCATGAAACCAGCGCCGCGACCGCGCTCGGACAACTGCGACCCCGTCGAGGTGCGGCACACAGCATCGAGTCACTGCGCGATCCGGCCCCCATACTGACGCGGCTGATGTACGGCGCCAGCAGGGCCCATCTCCCCGCGGATGAACGGGCGAAAGGAAGGTCTGCTCATGGCTAAGGCCTTCAAGAATCGCTGGAAAGAGGTCAAGCGCAGAGCCGAGGGCCGGAGGGCTCCGGGGGTCGTCGACGATCCACTGCCTCACAGGATGGAGACCTACGTCAGGCACCGAGCGTTGAAGGTGCGG
Organism: Actinomycetota bacterium; assembly: GCA_050693895.1. GTDB lineage: Bacteria > Actinomycetota > CADDZG01 > CADDZG01 > WHSQ01 > WHSV01. The sequence goes on from JBOGWS010000089.1 coordinate 9,320, forward strand.
CGCCTCGTGCTGGCTGCGAGGACCGCCCGGCAGAAGGTCGAGCATCCTCCCCGGAAGCCAATCTTCATCTTGGGGTGCCCTCGCTCGGGCACGACGCTGCTGTTCAGGATCCTGCAACGCCACGACGGTCTCAGTACGCCTCACGGTGAGGGACACATTCTGTGGAACAGGTATCAACACCCGAGATTGCGCGGCTGGACTTCCGACCGTCTCACCGCCGAAGATGTAACCCCCGACGAACCGAGCTACATCTATACGGCCATTCACCAGTTCGCCGGCGAGGGCCGTTTCCTGGACAAGACCCCGCGCAATTGCCTGCGCGTCCCCTACCTTGCGCGCCTCTTTCCCGATGCAACCTTCGTGCTGCTGAAGCGGGACGGCCCCCCGACGGTTAGCTCCCTGATCGAGGGCTGGACGGTCCGGCACGGCGTGTCTTACCGGCTACCTCTGGATATGCATCTCGACGAATACACGGGGAACCTGTGGTGCTACATGCTGCCTCAGAATTGGAGAGAGTTGACCGAGACGAGCATCCCCGAGTTAGCGGCCCACCAATACGTCGCTTCGTACCAAACCGCGCTCGATGATCTCGAGTCGATACCCACCGAAAGGGTCGTCACCGTCTCGTACGAGGACATCGTGACCCGACCGATGGACGCGATGGACCGGCTCTTGGCCTCTCTGGACCTTGCCCCTTCCGAAGAGGTTGCTTCGATGGCCGGCAACCTGGATGCCCACCCGGTTCAGGCAAACAGTCCCCCCCGACCGGACAAGTGGCGAGGCCGCATCGATCAGATTCGCCGAGTCATGCCCGTCATGGCTCCCACGATGGAACGGCTGGGCTACGACACGGATCTGGATCGGTAGGCATGAGAGAAGAGCAAGTCGCTCGGACCCTCTGGTCTGCTGCTTGGTCCTCGAAGTACGCTTTGTCGGGCAGTCGCTAAGAGAAAAAGGAAAGTACGAAATGGCCGGAATCAACCGACTTGTTACCGAGAATCCGAAGCTCAGGAAGATCGCCATACCCGCCTACAGGCTCTACGCTCGCGCGGCGTTCTTCTATCCTCCACCTCGGGTCCTGGCGACCAGCATGCCCAAGGCCGGAACCCACTTGCTGTCATCCCTCTTGGCGAACTTCCCGCGCATGATGTTCTCGGGACGTCACCATGCATTTCGAAACTTCTACGTCGCCGAGGGGGCCTCCGAGCGCAACGGCAGTTCGGACACTGCGATTGACTGGGCAAAGGTCGAGAGCGCGCTTGCCTCGGTGAACAAGGGTCAGTACATGACGGCCCACTTCTCACCGATGCCCGAACTGATCGCACTCTTAGAGAAGCTGGATTACCGGACGCTCGTGATTCTTCGTGATCCCAGGGACGTCGTCGTCTCGAGCAGCTTCTATCTCGCTCATCTCCGTCGGCACTTTCTAAATGAGCGTTTCACCAGTGAGCTCACGTCAAAAGACGAGCGGCTCATGGCGGTGATCAAGGGGTTGCCGGCTCCCGATGGCGGTAGGGGGCTACCCTCGGTCGGCAGTCGAATCGAACGCTACAAGCGATGGATCGGGCAGCCCAACGCGTGCGTCACGCGGTTCGAAAGACTCGTGGGGCCAAATGGAGGAGGCTCGGCCGAGGATCAAAGACAGGAGATCATGGCGATCGCCGCACACATCAACAGACCGCTTGATGCCCTCGAGGCCGACGGCCTGGCGGCCAAGACATGGTCGGCGCGGAGTTCGACGTTCCGTAAGGGCGCTATCGGAGACTGGCGCAACCACTTCACCGACGAACACAAGGACGCGTTCAAAGAGGTTGCAGGAGCGGGGCTCATAGAGCTCGGATACGAAAGCGGCTACGATTGGTGAGCACCTCGAGAGTCTCTCCCACGGGACGATGACCCATGGCTAGCAGAGTCATACACCGGCCTCAGCTCCCTGCCGTTCCGAGACTGCCGGATTGGCGTCTGGTCGCCGTGGTCGCATTGGCGGTTACGGCGGGCGGGTTCGCCGTGTCCGAGTCCCCGCTGATCGCCCTTGCTGCCGCCGCCATGGTCTTGGCCGTCGGCGCAGCCTCCTACGACCTCGTGAGCGCCGAGCGAGCCGCCACTCTGATTCTGGTCTACGGAGTGATGATCCTTGGCAAGGGCTGGGCCAACCTGGGCATTCCGGGGGCCATCCCCATACCCGCGACGGAGATTCTGTTCGTTCCTCTGGCTGCAATCGCCTTGATGAATCGCTCCACCCGTCTCGAAACGAGGATCCTTCTGCCTCTCTGTCTCTACGCGACGCTGGTTGGGATCAGGCTCTTCTTCGACTATCCGGTCTGGCACATTCTTGCAATTCGAGATACGACTCCCGCGCTCGAGGCCTTCATCCTGGTCATCGGATACCGGGCGGTGATGCGGGATGGCGTCGAGGCGTGGAGCCGGCGGATGCGACACCTGGCTGTGGTCGTCCTCATCTACGGAACCCTTTATCCCTTCGTTACGGACGCAGGAGTGACCAGCCCCACAGTGGGTCTGCAGCGCGATGCCCCTCTCCTCGACCCCACCGGGGTGAAGTTTTCGGTCATCGCAATGAGCCTCTACTTCTGGATCTTCGGAAAGGGGTGGGTGCGGTTCGCTTCCCTCGGCTTGGCCCTTGGTCTGCTGGCTCAGTATCAGGCGCGGAGTCTCTACGTCATGATGCCGATAGCGATCCTGGTTTCAGGCTGGGCAACGCGAAGCACCCTGAGGACGCTGGTGCGGATCGTCCCGGCCGTAGTCATTGCGGGACTGATCATCATTTGGGCCTCTGCCAACGCCATCGAGGGAACCGAAGGGCCGATAAGCACCGATTTCCTGTCGTCGCATCTGAACACCCTCACCGGCGCAGAGGGACCCAATGCAAAGACGATCGACGCCCGACAAGACTTCTTCTCGAGAACCGTCTCGGAGGTCTCGCAGAATCCAGGCACATTGATAGTCGGTCTGGGGCTTGGTCCCGACCTTACTTTCGGGCAGTGGATCGGCAAAGAGGGACAGCTCGTCCGTAATCCGCACAACAGCTACCTGGAAACGTTCGCTCGATCCGGTCTTCTCGGGTTCACGTTGTGGATGTGGGTCCTTTTGGGATGCGTCATACCCATCGCCCGACGGGCGCGCAGCGGCTCGGGGCCAACAGAGCGATTCTGCGCCTGGATTCTCGCCGCCGCTGTCGTCTACCTCGGTGTTGCCGGGGTGCAGCCGATCATGGCCTTTCCCTACGGATCCGTCCCCGCTTTCTTCCTTCTCGGGATGGGCGTAGCCGCGGCCAGGGCGAAGAGAATCGACCCGGACCCGCCTCGCGGGGCACACCTGGCCCTGGACCCGGCGTTGGGGACTTCCGCTGCCTGAGAGGCGCAAAGGCCCGCCGCCCGACCGGGCGCGGCGAAAGCGAGAGCCCCATGTCGGTGAAGAGCCGGACTCGGGCGTGGCTGAATCGCTGTCGTCCACGGAGGCCAGAGACGTAAGGATCGTCGCAAAGGGCGGCGCCGTTCAGATCGTCGGGCAATTCACCCAGAAGGTAATTACCTTCTTGCTCGTGGCCGTCGCGGTCCGTGTCCTCGGAACCCAGGACTACGGCCTCTACCGACAGGTCTTTCAGGTTCTCGTGATCCTGACCGCGATAGCGTCGGGCGGTTTCCCTCCCGCCGCCGTGCGCTTCATCGTGCAGGCGCGCGTGGCCGGGAACATTGGTGGGGTGCGCGGAACCGCCGCCGTCACGCTGGCGTCGACGCTCGTCGTGTCGCTGATCCTCGTGGTCGGAGTGCTCGTTTGGACTGATCCGCTGGCCCGGGCCTTCGCCGAATCTCCTGAGCGAGTCGAGTTTCTGTCATTCCTTCTGAGGATTGGCGTCGCCTACGTCCCCCTGTACGCGGCAATGCAGGTTCTACGGTATTGCACGCAGGCGTCCAAGACGATGGGCCCGGGGGTCATGATCGGTAACATCATTCAACCCCTCAGCCGTTTCCTGTTCACCGTCATCGCATTGGCAGCTGGTTTTGCGGTGACGGGGGCGGTCGCCGGCCTGGTTCTGAGCGCGGCGGTTGGAGCATCCGCGGGAATCGTCTTCTTCAGACGACTCCTTACGGAAGAGGAGCGTGAGGCGCGTCCCCTGTTGGCGGTTGGACCCATTCTGAAATTCGCCTTCCCACAAGCGGGAGTGGCATTGTTCAGCACCCAGGGTCTGGGCCTCGGCATAATCCTGGTGGGGATCTACGGGAGCGATGTCGATGTCGGACTCTACGGAGTTGCGCAGGCCCTGCAGCTCGCCGGAGGACTTTTTCTCACCGGTATCGTCGGGATTTGGGCACCCGTCGTGGTCGACATCTACGAGAAGGGCGACATTGCTCGGCTGCAGTCGCTCTACCAGACGATCTCCCGCTGGGTCGCGACCTTCTCGGTGCCGATCTTCGTCGCGCTGATAATGGAACCCGAATTCTTTACTCGACTCCTGGGGGGCCAGGAATCCGTTTCGGCGGCGGCGATCGTGCCCATCCTGGCGGTCGGGAACATTTTCTTTGTCGCGACCGGTCCCTCGGGGCAGCTCCTGTCCATGACCGGCAGGCCGGGCGTCAATCTGGTCAATTCGGTCGTCAGCGTTGCGCTGTACGTAGGTCTGGGCATGATCTTCGTCCCGAAATACGGCGTTGTGGGCATGGCCGTGGTCGACGCTTTCGTGACCGCGCTAATCAACATCGCGCGCGTCGTCGAGGGCAAGATTCTCGTTGGCGTGCAACCGTTTGGTCGCACCTTCATGAAACCGGTCGCCGCCGCCCTCGGAGCGGCCGCCTTCCTGGCAATGTGGCGCGTCTTTCTGGGTCATTCCCCCGTGGTGGCCCTTGTAGGACTCGTTATCGGTGGCCTCATCTACATCTCGATCCTCAGCGTGCTCGGCTTGGATCCGGAGGAACGTCACGTAGTCGATGTCTTGAAGTCGCGTGCGGCGAGCATCGTCAAGGGACGGGCTTAAGGCACCTGACCGTCGGTCGGCTCGAACTGTTTCGGGCAGGCCTTAGACGCTCAAGACTCCGGCTCGAGCAGCCGAAGACCATGTGAGGAGGCTTCGCCTCCAGGACAAAGGCAAACCCATCGTGAGATGGGGTCGCAAAGCCAGGGAGCTCGTTCGCCGAGCCTGCCCAGCCGCCCAAGGAGGAATCGAGCTTGAAGTTATCGCGGGTGTTCCCACAGCTCGGAGCCGCCCTGGCGACCATTGCCGTTTTGGCGGCTTCGACCGTGCTGATCTCGCCGGTGTCCGCCCAGGAGAGAGTGCTCTATCGAGTGAACGCGGGCGCTCGGTCGATCGATGCCGAACCACGATGGACCAGGGACAGCGTGAGGAACCCATCGAGGTTCCTGGTGACCACCGACGTGAAGCGCACGCGAGTCCGTCGCCCGGTGAACGTCAGCAGCCCATCCCTGCCCGAAGGGACGCCGAGCAGGTTGTTTTATACGGGTCGCTCTGCAGTTGGGACCAGCCTGAAATGGGCCTTTCCCGTCGACCCCGGCAACTTCGAGGTGCGCTTGTACTTCGCGGAAACCAACCGTCGTGCCTTCAATGTCGGCGGGCGCGTTATGAACGTCGTGGTCGAAGGCGAAGTTGTCCTGGAGAAGCTCGACGTCTTCGAGAGGGTCGGCGCCGACAAGGCCCTAATGAGGTCGGTCCAGGTGGCGAGCGACGGCACTCTGAACCTCTCGCTGAACGCCGTTAGGGGCAAACCGAACGTCAAAGCCATCGAGGTAGTCGATGCCTCCACGGACTCCGACCCCGGTTCGGACCCGGACCCGGCGCCGGAGCCCGACCCTGAATCCGAGCCCACGGACTGCAAGGGAACCCCCGTAGGCCCCGGCGACGATCTAACGAAGGTGGCCGACGCGAGGCCGTCCGGAACCACCTTTTGCATCGCCGCCGGCAGATACGTCGTGTCCTCGCCGATCACGGTTCAGAGCGATGATCGGTTCGTCGGAGTCTCGGCCGAGCAGACCTTCGTCGCCACGAATAGTGCGCAGTTTGTCTTTGATGCGTCAAGGTCGAACGGCGCGCGTATCTCCGGTCTCGACATCTCCGGTGCCACCGGGAACGACGTTTGCCGACCCAAGTGTGGACGCGGTATTTGGCCCGGAGAGAACACGGTCGTTTCCCAGGTAAGTCTTCACGACAATGCGAACCAGGGTATCGGCGGCGCGGGATCGGGCTTGCTCATCGAAGACTCGGAGATCTTCCGGAACGGCTCCGAGGCGTTTGTGGGTTGCTGTGGAGGTGGAGTCAAGTCGGGTGCCTCCTTCACGATCCGCGACTCGTACGTACACCACAACGTCGGAAACGGAATCTGGTGCGATGTCGGCTGCCCCCGGTTCGTTGTTGAGAACAACGTCGTGAAAAGCAACTCCCGTAACGGAATCCGCTACGAGCATGGAATAAATGTGAGCTCGGAGGAAGCGAAGCAAGGTTCTGCGCTGATTGTTGGCAACGTCGTCACGGGCAGCAACACCTCACGCAATCTCCCCGGTGGTGGTATCGAGGTAAACAGCGCGTCGAACGTCGTTATCGCCTCCAACACACTTGGATCAACCATCGATGCCGCCGGGATCAATGTGAGAGGTTCCCGGCACGAGCTGAGCAACATCGCCATCCGCGATAACACCATGCGGGGGGACCACATCAACGGTTGCTCGCTGAGCGGAGTTACCTGCTTTCGCAACTTCTGACACTCGGCGTCTATATCTCGAGTGATCGCCAACGGGCGTGCCCCTGCGCCGAGGTCGACCGAGAGCCACGGCCGAGGCGTTCGGCCACGAGCACTACTTTTGGGCGGATTTTCAGGTTTTGCTTGTTTTGGTACGGAGTCTTTGGATAGGTACACTTCTTCGGAGGCGTCTCCAAGAGAGAAGACCCAACCATCGCGGGATGGGGGAGCAAGACCAATGCACCTCATAAGGAGGTCATCTTGAAATCGTCGCGCGCCTTGAGGATCGGAGCCGTCTTTGCGGCGGCAGTCCTTGCCGGCCTGACCCTGCCGCCGGTGACGGCATCCTCGGTCACCCGAGCACACGATGCGAAGGCGGGGGAGCTGGCCGAGGCCTTCGATTGTGAGGGAGTCGCCGTGAAGCCGGGTGACAATCTGGCGAACGTAGCGGCCTCGAAACCGGCCGGAACCACCTTCTGCATCGCCGGCGGTGCCTACAGAGTGTCTTCACAGATCGTGGTTGATAGCCGTGATCGTTTTGTAGGAGAGTCGCCCGGTTCGACTTCTGTGACTACAACCAGTGCACAGCTCGTCTTTAACGCGTCGCGGTCAAACGAAGCGCACATCTCCGGGCTGGACATCTCTGGAGCAACGGGAAGTAAATCGTGTCACCCGAAGTGTGGACGCGGGATCTGGCCCGGAGACAACACGACGGTTTCACATGTCAACGTGCATCACAACGCCATTCAGGGGATTGGCGGAGCGGGACCGGGCATGCTCGTGGAGCACTCCGAGATCCACAGGAACGGCAATGAGGCGTTCTTCGGCTGTTGCAGTGCCGGGGTCAAGTCTGGAAAGTCTTACACCATCCGCGATTCCTACGTGCTCCACAACATAGGGAACGGAATCTGGTG
>JBOGWS010000090.1:0-5959 GCA_050693895.1 Actinomycetota bacterium
AGCGCCCGGACGACTTCAACAAGCTGGTGGCAGCCTTCCTTACCTGCTGACCCGCAGCCGCGCACGCCAGCCCCACCCCATGTTTTCCTGCAGACCCTCCATGCCCGGTTCTGGGAAACGGCTGCGCGATCCAGGGGAGAAACTGAGCCCAGAACTTTGCGGTTTTCGCTCGTCGATGACCTGCGAACTTCCTGCTCAGCACAGCGCACAGCGCCTGAGTCCTTTTAATCCGGCGGGCAGGGTTCGAGTCCCTGGGGGCCCACGGACAAGTCCGTGACCTGGACAAACGCGATGAGTGCGGGTTTGATTGTGTAACTCATGGCCAAGAACCGATAGCACAGCGCTAACTGAGCCTCCGGATCCAACTGCGCCGCGGATTGGTTTTAGCCAATGACCGGGAACGACATTCAGCTGGCAGAGCCCGTCGGTGGGTACCACCTGATCGACAAACCTCAACGCGTTCGGTCCGAGGTGAGTGGCATCTATCCAGCCACGGACACAGACGCGGGACTGCTATGGGCTAGGAATGAACGACGTCTGCCTGCGGGACCGCATAAACCAACGGGGTGGACACGAACATGCCGGCTGATTGGTGCAAGGTGTCAAAGAAAACTCGAAGAAACTCGCTGCGTAGCGTTCTTGCCTAGAAGAGCGCAGTGAGCGCAGCTCGTGCCGGTTAGGAAGGCGAGCGGCATGGTGGGAAACGGTGCAGGAGTCGGCCAAGGCAGCGAGGCTGGCCAGCTCCCATGGAGTGATGTTTACGATTCCTTGTCGCGTGCCGACGAGTCTGGTTCCTTGTCTGGGGACGACCTCGAGTTGCTGGCGGCGGCATCGTATCTCCTTGGCAATGTGGATGAGTGTCGCCAAGCGCTGGAGCGTGCCCACCGTGCCCATTCGTCAGCCGGTGATACTCGGCGGGCCGCGCGGTGCATTTTCTGGGTGGCGTTCACTTCCCTGCTCGAAGGGAATCTTGCGCAGGCCAGTGGTTGGCTCGCTCGGGCGCACCGATTGTTAGAGCTTGAGAAGAACGAGTCCGCCGAACAAGGCCTCCTATTGCTTCCGGACGCGGTGCTGGCTTCCGCGGCGGGTGACTATGCGAGCGCCGAGGCGGGTGCCGCTCGGGCGGCAGAGATCGGCGCTCGGCTCGGCGATGCTGATCTCCTCGCACTCGCGTTGCATTTCCAGGGTCGGGCTTTGGTCAAGGAGGGGCGGGTTCGGGAAGGCCTGGCATTGCTAGACGAGGCGATGGTGGCGGTCGTCGCCAACGAGGTGTGGCAACCGGTGGCCGGCAATATCTACTGCTCGATGATTGACGCCTGCCTGGAGATCTCCGACCTTCGGCGCGCGCACGAGTGGACCACGGCGCTAACCGTGTGGTGGGCGAAGCAGCCCGACATGGTGACGTTCACCGGCCAGTGTCTGGTCCATCGTGCCGAGATCACGCGGCTGCACGGGGCATGGACGACGGCAGTAGAGGAGACAAAGCAGGCGTGCGATCGGCTGGCTCAGGCGGCGGACAAGTACGCCATGGGTCCCGCCCTTTATCTTCAGGCGGAACTCTGTCGACTTCGTGGCGAGTTCGCGGAAGCGGAGCACGCGTACCATGAGGCAAGCCGGTGGGGGCACCAGGCGCAGCCGGGCCTTGCGTTGTTGCGATTGGCCGAGGGCAACAGTGAGGGCGCCCAGCAGTCGATCCGCCGTGTCCTCAGTGAAACGACCGACACTCTCCTGCGGGCGAAACTGCTTTGCCCCTACGTCGAGATCATGCTCGAGGTGGGTGACGCGGCGTCGGCACGCGCCGCTGCCGCCGAACTCACTGAGATCGCCGACCGGTACGACACCCCGGCGCTGCACGCGGTGGCCGGCCAGTCGGTAGGTGCCGTTCTGCTCGCCGAGGGCGACGCAGAGCGGGCGCTTGCAGAGTTAAGACGCGCCTGGGAAACCTGGCGGGAGCTTGAGGCCCCGTACGAGGCGGGACGAGTGCGCGTAATGATCGCGCTCGGCTGCCGCGTGCTCGGGGACGAGGAGTCGGCGGCGCTAGAGCTTGCTGTCACCCGCAGGGTTCTTGTAGAACTCGGAGCTGAACCGGACGTTGCCCGGGTCGACCTCCTACTGCGGAAGGAGACTGACCCAGCGACGCACGGGCTGACCCGGCGGGAGCTGGATGTATTGCGACTGCTGGCGACCGGCAAGACGAATCGCGCCATCGCCGCTGATCTGGTCTTGGCGGAGAAGACAATCGACCGACATGTGACGAATATCTTTGCGAAATTGAGCGTGTCCTCGCGTTCAGCGGCAACCGCCTACGCATACGAGCACCGACTCCTCTAACCCACCCCTGAGGAAAACACCCCATGTGCCAGCACGACGAATTGGGGTGTTCTCCCGAAGCGGGTGAGGACGTCGTTTCCCTAGTGTCGAGCTCAAGTTCACTCATGCGGGTTAACCACGAGTCCGCGGAGTCAGAGGAGGGGGCAAGCGATGACACATGTCAGCCAAGAGCCGAGGCCAGCCTTCGAGGAGGCAAACCGAGTGCAACTCGAGGCGTGGGACACGGAGGGTGCTCGGCAGTATCTGGACTATGGGGATTCGAATGAGGCGCTCTTCGCCCCGTTCGGTCGCGTGATGCTCGAAGCGGCCCGGCTGAAGCCAGGTGACCGGCTGTTGGATGTGGGGTGCGGCCACGGCACGTCGACGCTCGAGGCGGCGGAGCGGGTGGGCCCCTCTGGGCGGGTTGCCGGTGTCGACATCTCCGAAGCGATGCTGGAACCAGCCCGGAAACGTGTCGCGGCTGCGGGGTTGGACAACGTCGAGCTGATGCAGGCGGATGCTCAAGTGCACGCGTTCGATGCAGGATCATTCGATGCGGTCATCAGCCGTTTCGGGACGATGTTCTTCGAAGACCCCCGGGTTGCGTTCGCCAACCTCGCTCTTGCCCTGCGGCCGGGCGGAGGGCTGGTCTTCGTATGCTGGCAGGAGCCGCTCAAGAATGAATGGGTTGCCATCGCCCTTGGTGCGGCCGTCGAGGCGCTCGGGCGAGCGCCGGACCTGGGCCCGCCCGGCGCACCGGGCCCGTTTGCTTTCGCCGACGGTGATCGGCTGAGCCAGTTGCTGACCGAAGGTGGCTTCCGGGACGTGACGTTAGAAACGGTGACCCGGCCGGTCCGGATCGGACGCGACCTCGATCACGCCGTCGGATTCATCATGTCACTGCCGCAAAGCCAACAGCTCTTTGTCGGTGCTCCCCGTGATGTGATCGATGCTGTGGTTGCAAAGCTACGTGCCGCCTTCGGTCCTTACCTAGGATCCCGCGGCGTGGTGATGGATGCGACAGCATGGCTCGTGTCCGCGATCGAGCCGCCCGTCCAGTCTGAGGAAGCCTGATGGCCACGACTACAAGTGGATTTGCAAGCTTCTACAACGACAAGCGCGCAGCGTCGGACCTCCGCAAATATCGGAAGAACGGCCCGATTCCCTCGACCCGGGCGCTGATCGACGCCCTGAAAGTCGAAGGGGTAGAGGGAGTGACGCTTCTTGATATAGGAGGCGGAATCGGCGCGATCCAGCATGAGCTCATCGACGCCGGCGTTTCCCACGCGACGAGCGTCGACGCATCGGCTCCCTACCTCGATGCGGCGCGTCAGGAAAGCGAGCGCCGCGGCTACGCCGGGCACGTCACGTATCTGCACGGCGACTTCGTCGAACTCGCCGAAACGGTCCCCCCCGCCGAGGTCGTGACGCTCGACCGCGTGATCAACGTCTATCCGGACTGGGAACGGCTCGCAGAGCTTGCCGCAGCGCGTGCCGAGCGTCTGTACTGCCTCGTCTACCCGCGCGACACGCGCATGGTGAGACTCGTCCTATTCATGATGAACCTCTTCTTACGCCTGCTTCAAAAGCCGGTGCGCGCCGCCGTGCGGTCGCCAGACGCGATCGAGCGGATCGCCCGGGAAAACGGTCTCAGCCCGCACGTCTCGCGAAACATCGGAGCAGCGTGGCAGGTCTCCATCTATCACCGCGGTTAATCGCAGACGGCGGGTCTCTTCCCGCAGGAGCCAGAGTATGGACCAGAGCTCGTCTATTGGATCGAGCTCTCCTTGCGACGGATCAGGCAGTGAATCCGGCCAAGATAGTTGGAGATTGCTACGGTGGTCCCCGCGAAGGGCAGCGGGACTCCTATAACTGAGCTCAGAACTTTGCGGTTTACGCTCGTCGACGACCTGCGAACTTCCCGGTTAGCACAGCACACAGCGCCTGAGTCCTTTTAATCCGGCGGGCAGGGTTCGAGTCCCTGGGGGCCCACCAACGAGTCCGTGACCTGGGCAAATACGACAGGGCCGATTCGGCCTTTTGTCTCGGGACCAAGAATCGGTAGCACACCGCTAACTGAGCCTCCGGATCCAACTGCGCGCGGGCTGGGCTGCCCCTGCCTCGACTGACCATGCGCCTCGGTCAGAGCTCCTTGAGCAAGCGCACAGCGGCGTCCCGGTCGGGCACCTGAAGCTTCTTGAGGATTGAGGCAACATGGCTCCGAACCGTGGCTTTGGAGAGGTACAGCGTGTCCGCGATCTCCGACGTGGTCATTTCCCGGCCCATGGCCTCGAGGACCTCCCATTCCCGGCTCGAGAGTTTCGCGCCCCGCCCGCGGCCGGGCAACCTCCGGGACGTTCTGAATTCCTCCATCACGCGCGAGACCATGGCGCGCGGCATAGCGGCCTCGCCCGAGAGAACTCCTTTGAGCGCCGCGGCGAGACGGTCGGGGTCCATGTCCTTGAGAAGGTAGCCGCGCGCTCCCGCCCGGAGCGCGGCGAAGAGGTCTTCATCCTCTCGCGACACGGTAAGCATCACGACCGCGGCCTCTGGCACCTTGCTTGCGATGGCATGGGCTGCGACGATGCCCCCGCCCGGCATGTGGATGTCGAGAAGGCACAAGTCGGGCCGTTCTCGTTCCGCCGCCGCAACCGCCGAAGCGGCGTCCCCAACCTCGGCACAGACCACCATGTCCGCGGCTTCCAGCGCGAACCGCACGCCCGCTCGGGTGGAGGGATGATCGTCGGCGAGCAGCACCTTGACCGGCTCATTCACAACGAGACTTTGACCTCCGTTCCGGCTTTAGAATCAGACTCGATCCTGAGATCGGCTCCGAGGGAACGGGCCCGCTCTCGCATACTCATCACGCCGAAGCCGAAGCTTTCGGCCGAGGAGTCGAAACCGATCCCATCATCGATGACGGCGATCCTTATCCTTCCTGGGTTCGCGAGGTTGACTCTTATTTCCCGCGCCCGAGAGTGGCGGCAGGCGTTCGTTAGCGCTTCGCGGACGATCTGGATTAGCTCCTGGCGCGCGTGCGGTGTGACATGGATGTCGGGCTCAAGCTCCAGCAAGATCTTCGAGTGCTCGCGGTGCCCAATCTCGTACGCGACCCGAGCAATGGCTTCCGACAGCGACTGATCAAATGGATTAGTGAGCGCTGCGATCGCCATGCGTGAGTCATCGAGGGCACGCTGGGCCGCCGCGGTCACTTCGTCAGCAGGGAAAGGCAATTCGGGACGACGAGCGAGGCGCCGGGTCCACGCCACTACGAACGCAAGTTCCTGTGCGAGCCCGTCGTGGAGATCCCGCGCCATGCGTCTGCGTTCTTCGAAGACCGCTGCCTGCTCCCGGGCACGCCAATACGTCCCGATCTCGGTAACGGTACCGACAGCAAGCAGGACGTAGTAGCCGAGACGCAGGATGTCGCCCGTATAGACGTATTGCGAGTAGATCGACGGGAACAGGAAGTAATTGACGCGTGCGAACGCGCCCAGGGCCGAGGCTGCTCCAAGCCAGCGCAGGAGCGGATCGCCCGTTGTGGCGGCGAGACGAGTGCAGCCCCAGGTCGCCACCACGAACAGCGCCGTCGTCAGTACCTGGCTGCCGAGCACTACGGGATGGCCCACGATGTGGGGGTGTCCGGACG
>JBOGWS010000091.1:0-10271 GCA_050693895.1 Actinomycetota bacterium
AGGTAGTTCCCGCACGCACCGAGGAGGTTCCGTCCACGCGGGCGGACACGACGCGCTGTGAGGAGTTGCTGGGCGTGACGTTCACAACGGATCTGAAGGCGCTCGTCATGAGACAGCTTGAGGCGACCGCACCGGTCGTCCATTCCAGTCTCCAGGAGGTCGGATGACTCGTAGGTTCTCCCTAGCCTTCGCCACGCTCGCGATCATCGCTGCGCTCTCGGCGTGCGACGGGGGGCGCGACGCCCTCACGATCTACTCGGGGCGCGACGAGGCCCTCATCGGGCCGCTGCTCGACCAGTTCGCGGAGGACAACGACATCGCCATCGATGTTCGCTACGGCGAAACCGCCGACCTCGCCCTATTGATCGCGGAGGAGGGCGAGAACTCCCCCGCCGACGTTTTCCTGTCGCAATCCCCGGGGGCCGTGGGTTTCCTCGCCAACGAAGGACTGCTTGGTGAGCTGACTGCGGAGGAACTGTCTGCGGTGGACGCGCGTTTCGAGTCCGACGACGGCCGCTGGATCGGTTTGTCCGCTCGTCAGAGAGTGCTCGTCTACAACGAAGAGCTCGTGGACGAGGACGAGCTCCCCGACTCGGTGCTCGATCTCACCGACGAGTCGTTCGCGGGTGACGTGGCGCTGGCACCCACGAACGGTTCCTTTCAGGACTTCGTAACCGCGATGCGTCAGAAAGAGGGTGAAGAGGTGACCGCCCAGTGGTTGGGGGACATGCAGTCGAACGGCTCGCCGACGTACGCCGATAACTCCTCGATCGTCGACGCAGTCGCGCGCGCAGAGGTCCCGATGGGCCTCGTGAACCACTACTACAACTTCCGCAAGCTCGAAGAGGACCCCGGCGCGCCGAGCCGCAACTACGAGTTTCCCAACGGGGACGTTGGCTCGTTGCTGATCGCTTCCACGGCCAGCATCGTCGCCGGCACCGACAAGCAGGACGACGCCACCGCGTTCATCGACTACCTCCTGTCGGATGACGCCCAGCAGTTCTACAGCGACGAAACCTTCGAGTACCCGCTTACCGAAGGCGTCGAACCGCCGGCCGAGCTGCCGCCGCTGGATTCTCTCGAGACGCCCGACATCAACCTCAACGACCTCGGAAGCCTCCAGGAGACCGCTTCCTTGATCGAGGAGAGCGGCCTCCTCTGACGGTACGCCGGGGGGATGCCCAGCGTGGATGATGGGCGGATCGTGACCCAGCCATCCCTCGAGCGAACGGTGGCGACGGAGCCCGAGAGACGGCGATACCGGCTCTCCGGGCTGGCGATCTTCGTCGCCGCCGTCGCGGCGCTGTTCGTCGCACCATTCGTGCACCTCGCACTGCGCAGCCTGGAGCAGGCCGGGACGCTCGTCGGCGAGATCACCTCTCCCAAGGCGCTGGCATCTCTCGGACGCAGCGTCACGCTCGCCGCGGCCGTGTCCATGGCCGCAGCCGGGATCGGCGTAGCGGCGGCGTGGCTCGTGACCCGGACGGACGTTTTTGGCCGGTCGCTTTGGAAGGTGTTGCTGCCTCTCCCGCTCGTGATCCCCTCTTACATCGGCGCGTTCGTGATGATCGCCGCGTTCGCGCAGGGCGGTGCGCTGGAAACCTTGCTGTCGTGGCTCGGAGTGGGTCCGATCGGGGGCTTCCGGGGGTTCTTCGGCTCTTTCGTGGTGCTGACTCTGTTCACGTTCCCCTACGTCTACCTGCCGGTCCAGGCGCGCTTTCGGCAGTTGCCGTCCTCGTTGGAGGAGTCCGCCCGCCTACTCGGTACCCGACCTATCGGCACCTTCTGGTCGATCGCTCTCCCCCAGGCACGTGGCGCCATAGTGGCGGGGTCGCTTCTGGTTTTCCTCTACACCGTGAGCGACTTCGGCGTCGTGCAGTTGATGCGCTACGACACTTTGACGCGCGTCATCTACTCCACACGGTTGATTGATTCTCTGACCTCCATCCGTCTCAGCCTCATGCTCGGAATACTTGCGATAGTGGTCGTGATTGCAGAGCGCGGCGCCGCGCGCGGCAGCCGCGTGCGCGACCCGAAAAGAGAATCGCGTCCCCTTCAGTATCCGCTGGGCCGTTTGCGATCCTCGGCCGCCGCTCTACTCGCGGGCATCGTCGGCCTCTCTCTTTTCACTCCCGTGGCCGTGTGCATGTGGTGGGCATTCCGGGGAGTCGCTCGGGGCGACACGCCGCCGGCGGAGCTTTGGGCGCGCGCGGCGGACCTTGCACGACCGGCACTCAATACGTCGCTCGCCGCCACGGCGGCGGCGGTGACCGCGGTCCTTCTCGTTGCGCCCGTTGCGTACTTCGCCGTGCGAAGGCCCGGCCGCCTCGGCTCGACTGCGAACGCGATCGTGGTGGGCGGATTCGCTCTTCCCGGACTCTCCATCGCGCTATCGCTCGTGTACTTCACATTGAGCGGACCGGCATGGGTGAGCGGGATCTACCAGACGCTCCCTCTGCTGGTTCTCGCCTATGTGATCCACTTCGGAGCCCAGGCGATGAACGTTGCGACCGTCGCGGTGGGCAGTGTCCCGATCCGAGTTGAAGACGCGGCGCGCACCCTGGGCGTAAGTGCGCCTCAGCGGCTGTGGCGCATCGAATTGCCCCTGATGCTTCCCGGGCTTCTTTCCGGGGCGGGTTTGGTGCTGCTGTCCGCGATGAAGGAGCTCCCCGCCACGCTGTTGCTCGCCCCGATCGGCTTTGAAACACTGTCCGTCAAGATCTGGACCGGCACCCAGAGCGCGCTCTTCGCCGACGCCAGCCTGGCGTGTCTGGTTCTCATCATGACGTCCGGCGTTCTGACCTGGCTCTTGGTCATTCGTCGCAGCGACATCCTGATCTGATGCGGCGCCTGATCGCGGTGATGGTAGCCGTTGCCGTCGTGTCCTTCGCGGCGGCCGCTGCGGGAATCGACGTGCGCGCGACTTACGGGGCTCGAACCACCGGCGACGAGCCCTACTACCTGATCACCGCGGTCACCCTGTGGGACGACCGCGATCTGGACATCTCGGATGAGATCGAGGTCGGCGCGTTCCGCGCATGGCACGAGATCCCACTCGACGAGCAAACGAAATCGCTCGAGGGGGGAGGGCGCGTAAGCCCTCACGATCCGTTGCTTCCGGCGTTGCTCGCTCCCGCGGTGGCGCTGGGTGGATGGGTGGGAGCGAAGTTGGTCCTGGCCGCCTTGGCCGGAGTGCTGGCGGCTCTTATCGTCTGGATCGCGGTGCGTCGCTTCGGGGTGTCGGTGGGCGCGGCCGGGCTCACCGCGGGTGTCTTCGGGGCATCGGCGCCACTCGCCGTTTACGGCAACCAGGTCTACCCCGAACTCCCCGCCGCCCTTTGCGTTGCGGTGGCTCTGGCCGGGCTGACGGGTCGGCCCCCGAAGGCCGGAGGACTGGTGGCTCTGGCGGCCGCCATCAGCGCGCTTCCCTGGCTGTCGGTCAAGTACGTTCCGGTCGCGGCGATCCTCGCCGTGCTGGGGGTAATCGCCCTGTGGCGGGCGGGGCGCAGGCGCGCCCTTACCGGTTTCATCGGGGCCCTCGTGCTCATGGGAATCGCGTTCGTCCTTGGACATCTGCAGTGGTACGGCGGGGTGACGCCGTACGCGGTCGGGGATCACTTCACCTCCGGTGAGTTCAGCGTCATCGGTAACCAACCGAACTACTGGGGCCGGGCGCGTCGACTCCTCGGGTTGCTCGTCGACCGGAACTTCGGCCTCGTTGCGTGGCAGCCGGCGTGGTTCTTGATAGTGCCCGCCGCGACCGCAGTGTTAAGAGCCCGACCGGGGCAGTGGGGCGCGCTCGTGTTCCCACTTGCCGTCGGATGGCTCAACGCCACCTTTGTGGCGCTGACGATGCAGGGTTGGTGGTGGCCCGGGCGTCAGGTCGTCGTGGTTCTGCCGTGCGCGGTGGTCTGCATCGCCTACTGGGCGAACAATAATCGTGCGCGACTCATAGCCCTCGCGCTGACGGGATCACTCGGCATCGTCACACTCGTCTGGCTGCTGGCCGACGGTCTGAACCGCCGGATCACGTGGGTGGTCGATTTCTACGACACCACGAATCCCCTGTACGGAGTATGGCGGCACGTCCTGCCGGACTATCTCGACGTCACCTCGATGACGTGGGTCCTGCACGGAGCCTGGCTCGTCCTGGTGCTGGCCGTGGCGGAGCGCACCTGGCGAGGCATGGCCCCCGTCGGCGGAGTTGGTTCTAGTCGACCGTGAACTCGGTGGCCATACCGAGCTGGAAGTGGTTCTCGATCTCGCCCTCCTCCTCCTCCTCGGCGATGTTGCAGAACAGAACGTAGTCCGCGGGCTGGAGCTCGAAGGTGCCCTCGCAGCTCTCGCCCGAGGGGAAGGCCTCGACCTCACCGATGAAGGCGCCGGAGGGAAGTCCCTCTTCGTCGACGATCTCGTCGTCGTTCAGCGGGAGCGAGGCGACGGTCCCCGCTTCGACCACCACCAGCTCGTGCGCGTCCTCGCCCTCGTTGGCGACGTCGAAGGTGACGGTTCCGGACGCAACCGACTCGGATTCGGGCGTCACGCTCCACTCGTCCAGGGTGACGGCCACCGTCTCGTCGGAGGTGGACGAGTCACCGACCGGCTCGCACTCCGCCACACCCGAGCCGCTAGCGGATGCCGAGCCGGAGGCGCTTGCCGAACCGGAGGCGCTTGCCGAACCGCTGCCGGATGCGGAGCCAGATCCAACGCTTCGAACGTCGGCGCCGTCGTCGTCGCCACCGCATGCCGCCAGCACCATGAACAACACGAGCACCACGCCCCGGACGAGGCCACTGCGCATATCTCTCTCCTGTTCATCGGGAAACCAGCATCCATAAGGTACGGCTAAGAACCTAAGTTAGGCTACCCGAACATAGACCCGACGGGCAAACGGGGCAGGGACGCCCGGTTGTCGTTGATCGGACGGCCTCGAGCGAGTAGCGTTTCCGCAACAGCAAACGGTGAGCAATGGCGCTCCGCACTCGGGGCGCCTTTTTTCATGTCCCGAAACGACCCAGTTGGGGAGGGTATGGGACGCACACATCCGTACGAGGGCGAGCGGGACGCATGTGGCATCGGCTTCGTTGCCGACGCTCACGGGCGGCCGGCGCGCGCCATCGTGGACATCGCCCTCGAGGCGCTTTGTCGCGTCAAGCACCGAGGGGCCGTGGCGGCCGACGACCTCACCGGCGACGGCGCGGGTCTGTTGCTTCCCCTGCCCCGCGCTCTGTTGGCGGCCGAGATAGAAAAAGGGCCCGAGGAGGCCGACCGTCTCGGGGTTGCGATGATCTTTGCGGATCCGTCGGGGACCGGCCCCGCGCGCCGAATCGTGGCCGACGCTTGTGCCCACGAGGCCCTCGAGGTCGTGGGATGGCGCGTCGTGCCTACCGAGGACTGCGCTCTCGGCGACGCGGCGCGCGCCGCGCGGCCCTCCATCGAGCAAGCGATCGTGCTCCGGCCGCTCGGTACCGATGCCGACGAAGGCGAACGGCGGGCCTTTCGAGCACGTCGTCGGATCCAAAAAGCGGCGCGCGAACAGAACGCGCGTCTCTACATCGCGTCCTTCTCGTTTAGAACGATCACGTACAAGGGCCTGGTCGCGGCCGATCAACTCGCGCGCTTCTATCCGGATCTCACCGACGCTCGCTACGAGACCTGGTTCGCCCTCTTCCACCAACGCTTCGCGACCAACACGACACCGACATGGGAGCGGGCACAACCGTTTCGCTTCCTTGCACACAACGGAGAGATCAACACCATTCGAGGAAATGTTGCCGCCATGAGTGCGCGCCAGGGCCGGCTTGGCTCGGCCGATCTCGCTCCCGAGGACCTGCTGCGTCCGGTCGTGGACGTCGAGGGGTCGGACTCGGCGATTCTGGACGAAGCTCTCGAGCTACTGCAGCGCGGCGGGCGGAGCGTGCAGCACGCGGCCGCGATGCTCGTGCCGACGGCCTGGGAGGACGTGGCTCACTCCGACGGCGATGTGCGCGATTTCTTCAGGTATCACGCGTGCCTGCTCGAGACCTGGGACGGCCCCGCCGGTCTCGTTTTCACAGACGGCCAACGCGTTGCGGCCGCGCTCGACCGCAACGGATTGCGTCCCTTGCGCGTGTCGGTCTGCGACGACGGTCTCGTTGCGTGCTCCTCGGAGAGCGGAGCGGTGCCAACTCGCGGGCATGGCCGGGTGCGGCGTCTGAAGATCGGCCCGGGTCAAGGATTCTGTGTCGATCCCTCTCAGGGTGGCGTCATCGAGGACGCCCACATCAAGAAGGGGCTCGCACGGCGTCGCCCCTACGGGGAATGGTTGCGCGAACACATCGTCGAAGGCATCCCCGGAACGCCGGTGGAGGCGACGGGCGAGGACCTCACCGCCCGGCAGGTCGCGGCCGGATTCAACAAGGAGGAGTTCACGGTCGTCATCCGCCCGATGGCGACGGAGGGCGCCGAGCCCACATCCTCGATGGGCGACGACACAGCACAGCCGCCGCTCGCACGGTGGGAGCGTCCGGTGTTCGGATTCCTCAAGCAGCGGTTCGCTCAGGTGACCAACCCTCCGATAGACCACCTCCGGGAACGCCACGTCATGTCACTGGTGACTCGACTCGGTGCGCGCCACCCCCTTCTCCAGGAGAAGCCCGAGGCGGCCAAACTGCGCGAGTACGCGTCGTTCCTGTTGTGGCCCTCGGCCGTGGACGACCTGGCCGACACGCGCGCTGCGCTGCTCGATGCGACCTTCGACGTAACGGAGGGTCCCGATGGGCTGGCCACGGCCCTTCACCGCATAACGGCCGAATCCGCCGACGCGGTTGAGCGTGGCTCCGAATACATCATCGTGTCGGATCGCAATGCGGGCCCCGAGCGCGCCGCCGTCCCGAGTGCCCTCGCGGCGGGGGCAGTTCACCACGAGCTCATCAGAAGGGGCCTTCGAGCTCGAGCGAGCCTCATCGTCGATTGCGACGACCCCCGGGAGACACACCACCTGGCCGTGCTGTTGACGAACGGCGCCGACGCGGTTTGCCCGCGCCTGACTCTTCAGTCGATCGCTGAGCTCGCCCGGCGCGGTCGCCTGGGGGGTGGAGTCTCAAGCGACGACGCACAGCGCAACTACTTCCACGCAATCGAGGACGGCCTCCTCAAAGTCATGTCGAAAATGGGCATCTCGACGATCGACTCGTATCGCGGTGCCCAGATAATCGAAGCCATCGGTCTGGGCCCGGACGTGATGGAGCTCTGTTTCGACGGCGTCGCCTCGATGCTCGGCGGTCTCTCTTTGATCGAGCTCGGAGCGGATGTCTGGAAGCGTCACGAGCTCGCCTACAAAGGCTCCTCTCTTCCCAGCCCTGGCCTCATCAAGCATCGCAAGGGCGGCGACTATCACGCCATCAATCCGGACGTCGTTGATGCGCTTCACGACACGGTGGGACCGTCGGGCAACGCAGCCGATCGGCGGGAAATAGACCTCACAGCGGCCCACGCGCTCCAGCGAGCGACCAAGGGCGAGGACGCGGCCTATGCAAAGTTCGCGAGCCTCGTCAACGAACGGCCGCCGGCCGAACCGCGCGACCTCCTCGAGTTCGTCGTTCCCGACCAGCCCATTCCTCTGGACGAGGTCGAGCCCGCGACGTCGATCGCGACGCGCTTCTCGACAGGTGCGATGAGTCACGGAGCGTTGAGCGCTGAGGCTCACGAAACACTGTCGGTCGCGCTGAACATGATCGGCGGCATGGCCAACACGGGCGAGGGCGGCGAGGCGCCGGAGCGTTACCGCGATCAACGCAACAGCGGCATCAAGCAGATCGCATCCGGCCGCTTTGGCGTCACCCCCACCTACGTCGCGTTCGCCAAGGAACTGCAGATCAAGATGGCGCAGGGATCCAAGCCCGGGGAGGGCGGTCAGTTGCCGGGCGTGAAGGTCTCTCCCGAGATCGCTCGGCTGCGTCACACGGTTCCCGGCGTCGCTCTCATCTCTCCCCCGCCGCATCACGACATCTACTCCATCGAGGACCTCGCACAGCTCGTGTTCGACCTGAAGCAGGCCAATCCGGATGCGGACGTCTCCGTCAAGCTGGTCGCCTCCGAGGGCGTGGGCACGATCGCGGCCGGAGTGGTCAAGGCGCTCAGCGACGTCGTGCACATCTCGGGTGCCGACGGCGGCACGGGGGCCAGTCCCCTCAGTTCCATCAAGAACGCAGGCATGCCGTGGGAGATCGGCCTTGCGGAGACCCAGCGGTCGCTCGTCGAAAACGACCTGCGCGGCAGGGCGCGCCTGCGCGTAGACGGCGGATTCAAGACAGGTCGCGACGTCGTTATGGCCGCGCTGCTCGGTGCGGATGAGTTCAGCTTCGGCACGGCTGCCCTGCTGGCCGAAGGCTGCATTCTCGTGCGAACCTGCCATCGCGATACGTGCCCGGTTGGCATAGCTACCCAGAACCCGGAGCTGAGAAAGAAGTTCGCGGGAACTCCTGCCATGGTCGCCCGATACCTCCTGCTGGTGGCGGAGGAGGCGCGCGTGCTGCTGAGCTCGCTCGGGCTTCGGAGCATCGACGACGCCGTGGGGCGAGTGGATCTCCTTCGCCAGCGCAGGACGAACGACGTTCGTCACGACTCTCTCGATCTCACCCCCCTCCTGGTCCAAGCCGGCCGGCGCGAGCGAGGGTTCACCGGCGGTCTGCCGATTCAGCGACCGCGCTCGGCTCTGGGAGACAGGCTTTTCGCCGACGGGGTCGATGCACTCGAGTCCGGTGAAACGGTGAACCTCAGCTATGAGATAACGACTGCGGATCGTACCGTTGGCGCTCGCCTGGGGTGTTGGCTCGGCGCCCGGCCCCCGGATGCGACAAGAGGAACCGTGAGCGCCGATTTCGAGGGTGAAGCGGGTCAGAGCTTCGGCGCGTTTCTCGCCGATGGCATCGAACTGAACCTCGTGGGTGAGGCGAACGACTACGTTGCAAAGTCGATGGGCGGTGGTCGCATCACCATTCGGCCGCCCGCGAACGACGCGGGCGACCCGTACCTTGTGGGCAACACGGTCCTGTACGGCGCGACGGGCGGACAGCTGTTCGTTGCCGGACGCGCCGGCGAACGCTTCGCCGTCCGCAACTCGGGCGCGGTCGCGGTCATCGAGGGCGCAGGAGATCACGCGTGCGAGTACATGACGGCCGGAGCCGTGGTCATCCTCGGCCCCGTCGGGCGCAACCTGGGGGCGGGGATGAGCGGAGGCGAGGCCTACGTCTACGACCCGCCGGGCGATCTCGACGCGTCCCTCAACACTCAGCTCGTCGGCGCTTACGACCCGACCGGAGCACAACTGGAATCACTGAAGCGGGTGATCGGGCGTCACCGCGAGGCGACGGGCTCCTCCGTGGCCGCCGCGATCCTGGCTTCGTGGGACGAGTCGCAGAGTCACTTCAGAAGAGTTGCACCGCTCGCGGAGGTCGCACGACTCGAGGCTCTGTTCGAAGGCACCGAGACGGCCTACGTTTGAGCCGCGTTTGTGTGCCTAGGAGTCCTTCTCCCATTTGATTCGCTTGCGGAAGATCCCCTCGAGTCCCTCGAAGTCGAACCAGCGATCCTCTTCGTAGGGCTCGAGCGAGGAGACGTCGTCCACGGCCAGGGACGTGTAGACGCGTTCGGTCGTTATGCGCTCGACAAGCGCGCCGGGTACCTCGACCAGATCACCGCCGTCTTCGGGCTTCATGGCCAGACCGTGGAAGATGTTGTCCTCATCGTCGCCCAGGACCGCCTTGACCTCGCCGAGAAGCTCGCCACCCGATCCCATAACAGGAGCCTCCTTGGGGGTAACCAACCAGGCGACCTGCTTCTCCTCCGTCATCTCTTTCCACCCCTTGAATCGATCGATTCGAAGCATTCTCGCGGACATCGGACACCGCCGTACGCCTAGCCCCTGAAGCTCAGGTCCCGCAGTTCAATTCGGAAGAACGGATCCAGAGCGGGATCGCAATACTGCGGCATTCTGAAACGTCCTCCCTGCGCTTCACGAGCCTGCCGCGAGCCCTCGAGAGCGTAGTACCGCTGGGAATTACCACCACCTGGTATGGACGTGTTCCACACCAGCGCGACCTCGGCCACGCGCCCGGCCGCATCGGTCAGCTCGCCAACTCGCGCGCTCGCTCGAAGACCGAGTCAAGCATGTCCTCGGTGAGTTTGCCGGTGAAGGTGTTTTGCTGGCTGGGATGAAAGGAACCGACGAGTGTGCGGTCGCCCAGTTCGCACTCGGTGAGGTGCCCGAACTTCGGGCGCGGTACTTTGCG
>JBOGWS010000092.1:0-1999 GCA_050693895.1 Actinomycetota bacterium
GTGGGCGACGTCGGAATGGGCAGGGCGCGTCGGCTGCGGCTCGGTGGGGTCGCAGAGCGAGCCGCACACTCGGCACCCTGCGACGTGCTGATCGTGCGCACGCGTCGAAAGGTGAGGAAGACGGCCGACCAGCGTGTCTACCGCAGGATCGTCGTGGGGACCGATGGTTCTCCGACCGCGAGCGAGGCGGTGCGAAAGGCGTTCGATCTCGGAATGATGTTCGAGATCCACGTAAGCGTCGTCTATGTCGCCGGTGATGAGCTTGTTGGATCGATCGTTCTCGAGCGGGCGGCGGCAGGCAAGCCAGACTGGGTCCCTTTCAGCACACAGATCGTCCGTGGCAAACCCGCGGACATGCTGATCGAAGCTGCCGAAGAGGAGGACGGCGACCTGATGGTCGTCGGCAACAAGGGCATAGTGGGCTCACGCCGATACGTCATGAGCTCGGTGCCGGTCGAACTCGCTCATCGCGCACCGAGAGATCTGCTTATCGCAAAGACCGTCGACCGCAAGTTGGAGGACCTGGCCCCCGGAAACGGGGGAGTCGTTGATGTCAATGGGAACAAGCTCGCTGTCTACGTAGACATCGACGGCACCGTACACGCATTGTCTCCGCGCTGCGCGCACATGGGTTGCACTGTCGACTGGAACGACGGGGACAAGACGTGGGACTGTCCCTGTCACGGCTCGCGCTATCGATTCGACGGCGCGGTCGTGCACGGCCCCGCGACGCGAGGGCTCGATCCTCACTCGCTGTAGCCCCGCCGGCACTAAGGACAGCATGCGGCGGCGTTGGTCGAGAGCGCGGGCGTGGGCGGCCACGAGCTGCGTGCCGCACTTACTCGATTGTTCATCTTGCGTGATCGTATTGCGGGGTTACCTCGACCCGGTCAGGGCGACGCAATATCTCGGTCGGTCTCGGCAACGAAGCACCCGAGCGTGAAGGGCCACCCTCGCCCATAGATCTCATACAGTCCCGCACGGAACTCCTCCGACAACCGCTCCCATCCCCGGTGCTCGACCTCGACCGACGTGCCGTCCTCGCGAGCAACAAAAGTCACCTCGAGCTCGGTGGGCGGTTCGGGTATGGAATGCGGTCGCCAGGACAGCACGACGCGCTTTGGCGGCTGCCAGGCCACGACCTCCGCCCAGGGAAGGACTCTCCCGTCCGTCATGCGCTCCAGGACCGATCCGCCCATCCGTGCCTCGAACACCAGCTCCGAGACCCCGACGTCCTCGTGTTCGAACTCGTTCACTGCCCGCGAGTAGGACTCGAGCGGCCACCACTTGCCCATCTGGGCGGTGAAGAGCTCGAAAGCGCGTTCGGGATCGCTTCGGACGGTCACCGTCGCGCGGATCGGCTGAGTCCCATCCAAATTGCACTCCTTCCGACGGACGGGAGGAGTGTACAAACTGGCGACCGTACGCGTCCCAACGGGCAATCAGCGAACCAGGAGAAGCGGGACGCGGAAGTCAGCTCATCTCCGCCAATCTTCCCTTAGGAGGGCGTATATCCGCAGGGTCGTCCATTCGCCCTTGAACCAGTCTGCCTCGATAAAGCGCCCCTCCAATCGAAAATTGAGTCCATCGAGAAGTCGCTGCACACGGTGGTTGCGATCGTCGGCCTGAGCGAATACGCGGTGGATCTGGAGGTCTCCGAAGAGCCAATCGAGGCTGGCAGTCAGGGCCTCCGTTGCGATGCCCTTGCCCTGGAACTGAGATGCAAGGGTTACACCCACCTCTGCGGTTCGAGGTTGCTCCGTGATTACGTGGATGCCGCAGTCACCGCAGAGTGCTCTTGTTGCTCGTTCCTCGATAGCCAACTGCAACCACTTTCCGCGTTGGCCTGGCCTGATAGCTGCATCGTTCTTGAGGAACAGCTCCGCCTGTGCTCGGGAGTAAGGCGTTTCCCATGTTTGGAGGCGAGCCACGTCAGGGTCACTCCGGTAATCAACGAATGCTTCCAGGTCATCTTGTCTGAAGCGACGCACCAAGAGCC
>JBOGWS010000093.1:0-32664 GCA_050693895.1 Actinomycetota bacterium
GTTGAGAGGTAGTAGTCCTCGTCGGCGTCGCTCCATTCCATGTCGACGATGCCCCGCGCGGCCGCGGCCTTGACGAACTGCAGGAAGCCTCCGTAGCCGTAGTTCTTCTCGCTGAAGCGCTTCTGGCGTTTCCGGAGCTCGTTCTTCAAGCTGGACAGGGGCGGCGGGCCGTTCTTCTTCTCCAGGCTCTCGACGACGTCGCGCAACAAGGTGAAGGCCTTGGCCTCACCCCCACCGTCGGCCGGAAAGTCGACCACGGGGTCCCCTTCGGCGCTGCCGCCCTTCAGCTCGATCACTCCGAGCCCTTCGAGATGACGCATGAGCTCTCCCCATGCCCTGAACCCGTAGTCGTTCTCGGAAAAAGTCGGGTCCTTACGCAGGATGACCCGCTTGACCATCGAGGACAGGATCGGTCCGTCGGTCGAGCGCTGCAAACCGCTCAATGCCGTCGCCACCAAGCGCGATACCTCGGCCGTATCGGATGAGCTCTCATCGTCGTCGCCGTTTTCCTTCTTGCGTCGGCGACGTTTCGGAGCGGCCTTGACCGTGCCCGGTCCGGCAAGTCTCTCGTAGAACAGGAACTCGTCGCATGCCCCCGGAAGCAACTCGGAGGTCGAGCCCTCGACGCCGACACCGATGACGCGCTTGTTGAGCTCTCGCAGCTTGAGCACGAGAGGCGTGAAATCGCTATCGCCCGAGCCGATGACGAAGGTGGTGATGTACTCGCGCTCGAGCGCGAGTTCGAGGGCGTCGACGGCGAGCTTGATGTCCGCCGCGTTCTTTCTGACCATTCCCGTTCGTTGAGGGATCTCGATCATTTCGATGCGCTGAGACACGAGACCCTGCCGGTGCTCGGCGAACAGGTTCCAGTCGGCGTAAGCGCGCCGTGTCACGACCCGGCCTCGCTCCGACAGCGCATCCATGACCACCGACATGTCTAGTGATTCACCTCGATCGCGCGCGCCGAGCGCGAGGTTCTCGAAGTCCAGATATAGGGCGATACGTTCCTCTTCTGCCACAGGTTTTCCTTATCGTTCGATGTCCAGTGGGACTTCCTGAATGTACGGTGCGCGGTCGATCGCCTTCAGGGCAATGCGCCCCTCGGCTAGGTCGAGGACCGCGTCCCCCGCCAGGTCGCGCCGCCATCCGTTCAGGATCCGGTGGCGGGACGGGTCGAGGCTTCCGTTAACTACCTCCGCGAGCAGCGTCTCGAGCTCGCTGCGATTCGTCACGAGCTCCGTAGCGATCTTGGCCTCTTCGCACCGCGCTCGCACGATCGCGTCCGCGAGGCCCGACAACATCCGTGCTCGAGCCTGGGCGCTCTTGGGCGGAGCGGGGACCGATTCGATCGCCTCGCCCCGTCGTCCCGCCTCGACGGCTGCGACGATGGCGCGCGCGCTCCGATCCGCCTCGCGCGCGTTGAACCCACGAATCCCCTTCAACTCGGCGGGTGATGAGGGACCTCGCCGGGCGATCTCGATCAAAGACGGGTCCTTGACGAGCCAGCCTCTGGGAACGTTGCGGTCGGATGCGGTCTCCTCGCGCCAGCGCGCTACCTCTCTCAGGATTGCGAGCTGCCGGGAGGACAGGGATCCCCGGCCCGATACCTTGCGCCACGCCGAAGAAGGATCGAAGCGATACGACTCTTTGTCCTCGAACTGCCGTCGCATCTCCTCCATCGCCCACTCGACGCGGCCGAGCGACTCGAGCTCTTTCTTCAAACGAGTCGCAATCGTGCCCAGGTAACGGACGTCGTCGGTTGCGTAGCGCGTCTGCGACGACGTGAGCGGGCGGCGGCACCAGTCCGTATACGACTCCCCCTTGACCAGCTGCACCCCGCCGAGCTCCGACACAAGTCGTCCGTACGGTAGCGAGGATCCATGTCCCGCAAACGCGGCACCAAGCTGAATGTCGAAGACGTTGGCGGGAACAACGCCGTAGTCCTCGTAGAAGAGCTCGAAGTCCTGCTTGCCCGCGTGAACGATGACTTCGATGTCGGGATCTCCGATGAGATCGGCAACAACACTGAGATCAAGGCCCTCCAGTGGGTCGATCAGATAGATGTCGTCGCCGGTAGCAATCTGAACGAGGCACAACTTCGCCCTGTAGGTCTTCTCTCGCAAGAACTCCGTATCCATCCCGATCGAGCGCGCGGATCGAGAGCCGGAGACAACCTCATCCAGTTCGGAGGGGCTCGTTATGAGGACGTCATGGTCCGCCGTCAAGCCTGCGCCAGCCCGAGTTCGCGCGCGATGAGGATGCGCATCACCTCGGACGTCCCCTCTCCTATCTCGAGAATCTTCGAATCACGGAAGTGCCGGCACACTGGAAACTCCTCGATGTAACCGTATCCGCCGTGAATCTGCACCGCCTCGCGCGCAACGTCGACGGCGATCTCGGACGCGTAGAGCTTCGCCATCGCGGCTTCCTTCTTGTACGGCCGGCCGAGCTCCTTCAGCCATGCGGCCTTGTAGTACGCCGTGCGCGCGAGCTCGGTCTTCATCGCCATGTCCGAGATCTTGAACTGGATGGCCTGGAAGTCGCCGATTGCGTGACCGAAGGCCGTGCGCCCCTTGGCGTACTTGATCGATTCGTCGACGCAGCCCTGAGCGAGCCCGACCGCGAGCGCCGCAATCGCTATGCGTCCGTCGTCAAGGATCTTGAGGAAGTTCTTGAAGCCCGCGCCGCGCTGGCCCAGCAGGTTGGTCTCCGGAACGCGCACGTCGTTGAAGCTCAACTCGTGCGTGTCGGAGTGATGCCAGCCCATCTTGCGATAGGCCTTGCCGACTTCGAATCCCTCGGTTCGGTTCGGTACGACAACGGCCGAGATCTCCTTCCGACCGTTACTACTGTCGGTGACCGCCGTGATCGTCACGAACTCGGTGATCGACGTCCCCGAGTTGGTGATGAACGACTTCGACCCGTTGATCACCCACTCCCCGGCGACCAGCTTCGCCGTCGTCCTGGTCGCCCCGGCATCCGAGCCCCCACCAGGCTCGGTCAGGCCGAACCCCGCCAGCTTCTCGCCCCGAGCCAGTTGTGGCAGCCAGCGCTGCTTTTGTTCCTCGGTCCCGAAATGCCAGATCGGCATGGCCCCCAGGCCGACCGCCGCCTCGAGCGTGATGGCCAGGGACGAGTCCACCCGGGCGATGGCCTCGATCGCGAGGCACAGGGTGAGGAAATCGCCCCCCATTCCCCCGTACTCCTCGGGAAAAGGGAGGCCGAACAGGCCGAGCTCCGCCATCTGTTTGACGGCGTCCATCGGAAGCTCCGCCTCCTCGTCCCAGCGCTCGGCGTGGGGGCGGATCACGTCGTCGACGAACGCCTCGACGGTCCTGGTGAACTCCCGCTGCTCGGGAGACAGATCGAAATCCATGGGCTAGAGATTAGCTCCAGGGAGGCCGGCTCCCGCCCCTAGGGAGGTTTCTCCCCCATAACGTCGAAACTTGACTCGACGGTCAAGTAGAGTGGATTTTCGTCCACGAGGTGAAGCTGGGCTCGCAGGGGGGAGCGCAGACCGACAGCCAAGGAGGATGCCGGCATGGATTTCGCTCTCAGCGAAGAGCAGATCGAACTGCAGAAATGGGCGCACGAGTTCGCCGAGAAGGAGATTCGGCCCGTCGCCGCCCGCTATGACGAGTCCGAGGAGTTCCCGTGGGAGGTCCTCTCCAAGGCCGCCGCAGCGGGTCTCTATTCGATCGACATCTACATGCAGGCCCAACAGGACCCCACCGGTCTCACGCTGCCGCTTCTCATGGAGGAGATCTTCTGGGGCTGTGCCGGCATCGGGCTGGCGATCTTCGGAACCGGTCTGCCGCTCAGCGCACTGGCCGCCGTCGGAACCTCGGAGCAACTCTTCGAATGGGCCCCCAAGATGTTCGGCACGCCCACCGACCCCAAGGTCGGGGCGTTTGCGGTCACCGAGCCGCAGGCGGGTTCGGACGTTCGCAACCTCCGCACCAAGGCGAAGCGCGAGGGCGACGACTGGGTCATCAACGGACAGAAGGTCTTCATCACCAACGGCCAGTACGCGGAGGTCTATGTCGTCGTAGCGACGGTCGACCCCGAGCTCGGCCATCGCGGCCAGGCCACCTTCATCGTTCACAAAGACGACCCGGGCATTCGTGCGGGAAAAAAGGAGAAGAAGCTCGGCATCCGCGCCTCCGACACCTCCGAGGTGCTGCTCGAGGACTGCCACATTCCCGGCGACCGCGTGCTCGGCGGACTCGACCGGCTCGAGGAGAAGCTCGGCAGGGCTCGCAAAGGTGAGTCGAGTGGTCGTTCTTCGGGCGCGCTCAGGACCTTCGAGATGACCCGGCCCGCGGTCGGCGCGCAGGCTGTCGGCATTGCGCGAGCCGCGCTAGAGTTCTCGATCGACTACGCGAAGGACCGCAAGGCATTCGGCGTACCCATCGCTCAGCATCAGAGCATCCAGAACCACCTCGCCGATATGGCCATGGAGATCGAGTGCGCCCGGCTGCTCGTGCACCGCGCCGCTTGGCTGGCCGCGAACGGGCACCCCTTCAACAAGGCCGAGGGCTCGATGAGCAAGCTGAAGGCCGGCGAGGTCGCCGTCAAGGTGACCGAGCAGGCCGTGCAGGTGCTCGGAGGCTACGGGTTCATCAAGGACTTTCCCGTCGAGAAGTGGTACCGGGACTCGAAGATCTACACGCTGTTCGAGGGCACGAGCGAGATCCAGCGCATGGTGATCGCGCGGGCTCTCACCTCGTAGCTTCGCGCGAGGCAACGCCCACGAAGTCTTCGAGCACCGGGTCCCATCCCTCGTCGTAGCTGTTGCGGTGCGAGAGCGCATCGTCGCCCAACCGTTCCCAGCCCGTGTGGGTAAGCTCGACGCGGCAGCCTGTAGGAGCGGGCTCGAAACGTACCTCGACGTGCGTGTTCGCCGTCGGCGTTGCGCTCGGACTCCAGTCCATCGCGAACCGACGCGGCGGTTCCCAGTCCGTGATGAGGGCCCAGTCGAATTCGGTTCCGTCCACCAGGGTCTCGTACACGCGGCCTCCGAGCCGGCACTCCATCGTCACCGACGACACCTTGTCACCACCACCCGAATGGGTGCGCGTGGGCCACCAGGACCCAAGTTGCTCGGTGAAGACTCGGAAAGCCTCCTGTGGCGAGCAGTTGACCTCGACCGTCTTGACAACGGGGGCGAGCTGATTAACGACCATCACCGTCCTCCTTCGGTTGCGAATCGGCTGCTTGCTTGAATCCGATCAGGGCTTGATCCCAGAAGCTTTCGACGTACGAGCGCACGACCTCGAGTCCTCCAGGGCTGATGGCGTAGAGGCGGCGGTTGCCGACCGGGTGATCGACGACCAGGCCCGCGTCTTTCAGCACGCGCAGATGCTGAGACACCGCCGGCCGGCTGACCGGCATCTGTGCGGCGATCGCCGCCACCGACTGGGCCCCCATGCGAAGGAGCTCGAAGACCGTACGCCGGGTGCGGTCGCCCAGTGCGTCGAAGGGATCTAGGTAAGTTTCCACTAACGGTAAGTAGACACTTACATTGACCCTGATGTCAAGCGTGAGCGGAGCTATCTAGGCCCCGTAGGTGAGGATGATGTTCGTGGCGCCGGCGCAGTCGCCCTGACGCAGGATCAGCGAGCCCGTGTTGCGCTCGCGGGTGAAGAAGATCTCGGCCTCGAAGCCCTCATTGTCCTCGCCGACGATCTCGTAGCCACCGTCCTTCAGGAGGTTCAGAAGGGGCGTGTAGAGCTTGTCGACCTTGGCGTCGGCCACCGCCTGGGCTCCGACGAAGCCGTTCTTCGTTCGAGCTCGGACCACGGTCCCGTAGTCCTCCAGCGCGATCCCCTCCGGCAGAGCGGAGAGGTCGGATACGGCCTCGGGGGACTCGCAACCCTTCGCGAGTCCCCCGTCGTCCGAACTGCAGGCGACGAGACCGAGCAGCGAAGCGCACACGAGCACCAGCGCCGTTCGCCTCGTTGCCTGCAACAAAGTTCTCTCCTTGACGCCGGACTTCCAGTCTTAGCTACCTCGGTAGTTCGATGTTGTAGACGCCGCGCCCGAAAGTGCCTGCAAACAGCTTGTTGGATGGTTCGTGAACCCTGAGGTCCGTCACCGGCACCAGCGGCAGGTTGTTGCCGAGCGTCAGCCAGTTCTTGCCCTCGTTGCGACTCATGAACACACCCACGTCGCTCGCAACGAACAACTTGCTGCCGTCGATCACGATGTCGTTCACGGGAGCGTTCGGCAGCTTTCCGCTGATGTCGGTCCACGAGTCGCCGCCGTCCGTCGTCTGGAACACATGGGCTTCGTCCTCTCCGTTGCGGAAGCCGGAGAAGGTCGTATACGCGAG
This sequence comes from Actinomycetota bacterium, assembly GCA_050693895.1. Lineage (GTDB taxonomy): Bacteria > Actinomycetota > CADDZG01 > CADDZG01 > WHSQ01 > WHSV01. The sequence continues at coordinate 6,335 of JBOGWS010000093.1, forward strand.
ATCCTCATCGTCGGGATCGACTGCGACGCGAGTGACCCAGCGATCGGGAAGCTCGCCGTCGATGCGCTCCCACGCTCCGCCGCCATTGGTCGACCGCCAGACGCGCGTGTCGTCGGTTCCCACGTAGAGCCTCTGAGCGTCGGTCTTGGCAGCCGCCACGGTGGTGAGCGTCCCGTACGGGTACAGCGTGTCGCGTCCCGGTCCACCGGTCAGATCGGGACTGATCGCGGTCCACGTCTCGCCGCCGTCGGTCGTGCGATTGAGGATGTTCCCTGCGTAGTACATGACATTCGGATCGTTGGGGTCGAACTCGAGCGGTGCCATCCAGTTTCGCCGCTGCGAGGTCGTCCGGTTGGTGAAACTGCGCATCGTGTCGCCACCATTGGTCGACTTCGCGCAGTTTCCGTACTGGAAACACGCGTAGACGATGTTCTGGTCGTTGTAGTTGATCGCGTTCTCGAGCCCGTCACCGCCGAAGTGCGAGTTCCAGCGGTCGCCGTTCCAGGTTCGGTTCGAACCGTTGTCCTGCGTTCCGCCCGCGATGCGAGAGGGATCCTGCTCGCTGACATCGATCGTGTAGAACTGCGTGTACGGCTCGTAGGTCGCCTTGACCCACGACTCGCCGTTGTCGTCGCTACGGTAGGTTCCGCCATCGTTACCTAGATAGATGCGGTTCGGCACATTGTTGTCCCACGCCATGGCGTGCTGGTCGACGTGGATTCCCTGGGCTCCGAAGCCCCAAGTCAGACCGCCGTCGGTCGTCTCCATAAGAGGAACACCAGCTACGAAGACACGATCGGCGTTCTCGGGCGTGACCCACACTCGTCCGAACCACCAACCGAAGCTTGACTGCGAGTTTTCGAGCAACGGGTTGGGGGGACTCTTCGTCCAGGAATCGCCCGCGTCGTTGCTGACATAGAAGCCCTCGAAGAAACCGAGGGTCTCGCTGTGGATGACGTAGAGACGATCGGGGTTGTTCGGGGCCAGCCCGATGCCCATGCGACCCGTCTCGGATGTCGACGGCGGAAGTCCGCCGCCCAGCTGAGTCCAGCTGTCACCGCCGTCGTTCGAGCGATAAACGCCCGAGCCCGCGCCGCCGTAACGGCGAAGGTCGGGCTCGCGCCGGTGGTCCCACAGAACCGCGTAGACGTTGTCCGGATTCTCGGGGTCGATGGCGAGGTCGGTGCCGCCCGTCGTCCCATTCGGGCCCTCGAGGACCTTTGCCCAACTCTTACCGCCATCGGTGGTGCGGTAGATGCCGCGGTCGTCGGTCGGATTGAACAGATCTCCGGAAGCGGCGACGAAGATCGTGTCCGAGTCCTCGGGATCGATCATGATGCGACTGATTCGGTCGCTCTCTTCGAGACCCGACTGCCTCCAGCTCTTTCCGCCGTTTACAGAGGTGTAGATGCCGGTCCCGCCAAAGGTCATCGAGCCGCCGCCCGGGTTGGACTCTCCCGTACCGGCGTACAGCGTTCCCTCCGGCGTTATTGCAAGAGCACCAATGGATTGGGTCAGCCTGCTGGGCCAGGCCTGCTCGAAGGTGTCGCCGGCGTTGGTCGAACGCCACACGCCGCCACTCGCTGCGGCGACGTAGACCGTGTCCTCCTTATTCGGGTCGATCGCCACATCGGTGATGCGCCCTCCGACGTTGGTCGGACCCTGGAGCTGCCACGACCTTCGGGCGACCTCGGGAGCCTGCTTCTTGGTTGATGCACTGACTGCGTTCGCCTGGGCCACGGCCCGCTCGAAGGCGTTCTCGGGAACGTTTTGGTCCCCACTGCGGGACAGCATGAAGTCGCCTGGAACGTGCTTCGGCAGCGGAGCCGCACTCGACCGGCGTGCCGGAGCATCACCCCTTTGAGCGACCGCCACGCCCACGGCCGTCGCGATCAGCGCGACGACGGCGAGTGTTGCTACAACTCGAGTCCGCATCGACTCTCCTCCCCCTCGATGGTGGTCACTTTTCGTCTGCCGCGATCCTCTTGCTCCACTTCGCTGAGCAAATGGTACATAAATGTCCCATAAGCCAGTTTTTGGAGCAAACGATTGCTTTGGTAAGGATTTCGAGCGCTAATCGGCCGCCGAGGCGTGAACGAGGACCCAGCTTTCGCCCCTGAACGGCCCTTCGGCCACGATCGCGTCCTCGGGGATCCCGTCCGCTTCGGACGCCGGCATCGGGATGTAGTCGACCTCGAAACCACCCGAGTCCATGACCTCGCCGTAGCGGTGCGCGAGGTCTTCGTAGCGGATCCGCAGTTCGTTGCCGGGATACCTGGTGTCGGAGTGCCCGTTTATCCGTGCCCCCGAGAACTGAAAGAGCCAGAAACCGAGCACGTTGTTCTCGTCCTGGGGGGCCTGAACGACGACCTCGGGGTCGAGTTGCTTCGCCGCTCTGTGGATGAACGCATCCGGCTCGAATTCCGCGCGTGTATAGAGCCAGCTGTCCTCGTGATTCTTGATGATCTCGGTCAACGCTTGCGACGAGAGCCACAACGAGAGCGACCCGGCAACGACAAGAAGGACCACGACGACCGGAGCCAGGAACTCGGAACGCCGCCTCATCCACGTGAAACCGGCGGCAAGCCCGGCCCCCGCGAACGCCGAACCGAGCAAATGTGCAACGGGCCAGACTCGGCCCTCATGAAGTGCCGTTGCGTTGCCCGCCAGATCCCAATCGAACTCGGATCGAGCGCGCGCGAGCAGCATCAGCACGACCGTCGCACCGGCGAAGGTGAGGACCACACGCGCCGACGTGGTTCCCGAGCGCAAAGCCAACACCACTCCCGCAAGCGCAAGCGGCAGGAGCAACCCCCATGCCGCGAGTGCCGTGAGCGGAGGCCACTCCACGCCGAGTTGTGACGTGACGTTGATGAACCCTCCGTAGCGAACGTAGTTGAAGGCCACGGGCGCCGCCCAGAGTCCGAACACCAGCACACCCGGGCCGACCAGAACAGCCAGCATTCGGCGTCGGGCGCCGGCTCCGGTGAGAGCAACTCCTAGCGCGGCCCATACAACGCCCGTGATCCACAGCGGGGCACTGATGAGCCCGACGATCCCAACCGTTACGCCTGCAAGCAAAGCGAAGCGACGGTCCTCCGTTCGAACCGCAAGCACGATCAACACCCCTGCTGCTGCGAGGATCACGAGACCAAGTTCGCGCGGGAGCCCGGGCGGGAACAACTCGTAAACGGAGTTGGGCGAAGCGGTGACCATGTCTGCTCCGTAGCGCGCCTCGAGTGGAGACGCCACGAAGTCAACACGGCCGGCGCTCATCCAACCGAAACCGGCGATGAGCGACCCGCAGACCGCGCCGGCCCACCCGGCTCCGCCGTTAAGGCGCCGCGCCATGCATGCGCATCCCAATGGAAGCCCGAGCAGGAACAAGAGGTGCATCGCTTCCTGCGAGATGAACGTGCCTGTTGACGGTACTAGCCGGATCATCGTCGCCATGACTGCGTGAAAACCCCACGGATAGGCGTTCCGCGCGAATTCGGGGGCAGGGCCGGGGGGCACAGACTCGCCGCGCAGAATCTGCTCGGTCCAGCCCATGTGGAGCGAGGAATCTCCCGCGCGTATGCCCGAACCCTCGGTGATCACCGGCGCAACGAAGATCGCCATGAGGACGAAGCCGAGCACGACGGCGGGGATCCAGGTTCCGAGCCAAGGCCGCTCGTGTCGCCGGCCCGTCCTCCTCCGCCGGACGACCCCCGCCACCAAGATCGCAACGCCCAGGACGGGAACCACCACGGGATTCGAGAACACCCACCCGCGTGCCAGCGCGTGAAGGAGCATCAGGCTCGCGCTAAAGGCGACAAACGCAACGATGGCGAACAGAAGGTGCTCGGGGAATCCGATGCCCTCAGGCAGACCGGCCGGCGTTCTCTTGATGTGACCGCCCGCCCAGTGGAGGATGACCTCTGACAGCACCCAGCCGATGGCGAGCGCGAAGCACAGTTGGACGACCGCGCCGCCGAGCAGCGCAACCCCGCTGTCTATTCGATCACCACAAGAACTTGTCCGGCCCCCGTGGTTGATCCCTGCTCGACCCCGATCATGGTCACGGTTCCGTCCTTGGGTGCGGCGATCGTCGTTTCCATCTTCATTGCCTCGAGCACCATCAACGGGTCGCCGGCGGCAACCCGGTCGCCCTCCGCAACGAGCACCTTCAGGATCGTTCCCTGCATCGGCGCGGTGAGCTCGCCCGACCCGGTAGCGCCGACGGCCGCGGCGGCGGATGGTGCCATGCCCCGGTGCCAGAGCTTCACCGGGTGTCCATTGATGATGAGGACTCCGTGTCCAGGTTCGGTCAAGGGGTTCAGTACACCGCTCGTCTCGACCGTCTGCGTCGTATGCGTGCCATCGACAAACGACTCTTCTACCAGCAGCAGCAAATGCGCGGGGATTGTCGTGCCGATCCCCTCCATGCTGAACGCGTCGAGCGCCGCAAGCATCCCAGCGATGGCACCCTCGCGGTCATCGGCGGTGAGGATGACCTTTGCGACGAGTGAGTCGTACGCGCTCGGCACCTCGTAACCCTCTGCGTAACCCGAATCGACCCGCACGCCGGGGCCGGATGGCTCGGCGTAGCGGGTGATGAGACCGGGCGTCGGGGCGAAATCACGCGCCGGGTCCTCTGCGTTGATGCGGCACTCGATCGCATGACCTCCTCGCCCCCGCCCACCCAGAGAGAGGTCGGCTTGAGACAAGCCGGGAGACTCGCCGGCCGCTACCTGCAGCTGACACTCGACGAGATCTATCCCGAGGACCGCCTCGGTCACTGTGTGTTCGACCTGGAGCCGCGCGTTGACCTCGAGAAAGTAAAAAGAGCCATCGGAGTCGACCAGGAACTCGGCGGTGCCGGCGTTCACGTACCCACATGCCTTGGCAAGCGCGACGGCAGCCTCGCCCATCAGCGGAGCAATATCGCGGTGGAGTGGAGGGGGTGTCTCCTCGACGAGCTTTTGGTGCCGCCGCTGCAGGGAGCAGTCGCGCACACCGAGCCACAGTGAATCGCTCTCGGACAAAGACAGCAGCTGGACCTCGAGGTGCTTGGGGGCGTCGAGGTAGCGCTCGACGAACACCTCGCTCGAGCCGAAGTAGGACTCCGACTCGCGACGAGCCACCTCGAAGGCCCGGCCCACCTCATCGGGTTCGTGGACGACCTTCAGGCCCCGGCCGCCGCCGCCGCCCGCCGCCTTGATCGCAAGCGGGTAACCGACATCGTTACCGAAGGCCACGATCAGCGCCGCGTCCTCGATCGCGTCGGCCAGTCCGGGAAGAACGGGCACCCCCGCCTCTTGGGCGAGACGCCGCGCGCTGATCTTGTCGCCGACCTTTCGCATCGCGTCCGCGGGAGGACCGATCCAGACGAGTCCGGACTGGGTCACCGCCTCGGCGAAGGCAGCGTTCTCTGCGAGGAAGCCGTAGCCGGGATGGACGGCCTGCGCCCCGGTGTCGCGCGCCGCAGCGAGGAGCGCTTCGACGTTCAGGTACGTCTCCGTGGGAGCAATGCCGGGCAAGTGGACACCTTCGTCGCATGCCTCGACATGCTTGGCGCGCGCGTCGACATCGGAGTAAACGGCGACTGTATCGACCCCCAGCCGCCTGCACGTGCGTGCGATGCGCACGGAGATCTCTCCGCGATTAGCTATAAGGATCTTGTCAAACACCCGCATCTTCCTTGGTCACAACGCCCGCGACCTCGGAACGGGGGCCGGCCTTCAGCATCTTGCTCGGAAGCTCACCCTCGATCAGGGTTTGCGCTAAGCGCGCAGCATCGATGATCTTCGTCAGGTCCACGCCAGTGTCGATATTCATGTCGTCGAGCATGTGCACGAGGTCTTCGGTCGCGATGTTGCCGGTCGCTCCGGACGCAAAGGGACTCCCACCCATGCCTCCGATCGAAGCATCGAAATAGTCGACGCCCATCTCCAGTGCCGTGACCACGTTCGCGAGACCGGTTCCCCGGGTGTCGTGAAAGTGCAAGTTGAGTTCGACCTCCGGCAGAGACGCGCGGACCGTCTCGATGACCTCGCGAACTCCTCTGGGGGTGCCCATCCCCGTGGTGTCGCCGTACGAAATCGACGAGATACCTGCGTCGAGCATCCAACGGGTCACCTCGACCACGCGCTCGGGAGCAATGTCTCCTTCGTAGGGGCATCCGAACGCGGTGGATATCGTGCCCTCCACGGGGATTCCGGCCCCACGGGCAACCTCGACGACCGCGGCCACATCGGGGATCGATTCCCTTACGGTCTTGCGTACGTTGCGGAGGTTGTAGGAGTCGCTTGCCGCGACGAAGACCTGCATCCCATCGACTCCGACCTCGGCGGCGGTCTCGGCCCCCTTTCGATTGGGTACGAGGGCCGAGTAGAAGATCCCGTCCCGTCTCGCGATGCCGTCCCATACCGCGCGCGCGTCCCCCATGTTGGGGATCGCCTTGGGTGACACGAAGGAGACCGCCTCGATGTGGCGCAACCCGGTGTCCGACAGAGCATCGATCAACGCGACCTTGTCGGTGGTCGCGACCTGCGCCGACTCGCTCTGGATGCCGTCGCGCGGACCGACCTCACGGATTCTCACCGTCGCGCGATCGTCTCGACGATCGCTCACCGATTGTTCCAGTTCGGGTCTCGTTTGTCGTTGAATGCGGCGATCCCCTCGCCCCGGTCATCGCTCGCGACGACCACCCTCCAAGCGTCGTTCTCGAGTTCGATTCCGTCCTCGAGCGCCAGCCCGAAGGTTGCGTCCATCGCCTTCTTCGCCTGGCGAACTGCGACGGGTGACGACTTACAGATGTCGCGCGCCACGTCCAGCGCGGTCGCGTCCAGCTCATCCGCCGGGACGACCTGGGCGATGAGCCCCATGGCGAGACCCTCCTCGGCCGTGAATCTTCGTCCTCTGAAGATGAGGTCCTTGGCTCGGGCGAGTCCCACCATTCGGGGAAGGAGCTGCGTTCCCCCACCCGCGGGAACCAGGCCGACGCGCGCTTCGGGAAGGCCGAGCACCGTGCCCGCGGCGGCGACCACGATGTCTGCCGAAAGAACGAGTTCCATTCCGCCTCCGAGAGCGAAGCCGAACGGTGCGACCACGACGGGCTGAGGCATCGCGCGCAGCGCCTCGAACATCCCCCTGATCTGCTTGCGGTTGGTGTGGAAGTCCTCGAGCGTGAACGACTCGCGCTCCTTGAGGTCGGCCCCGACGCAGAAGGCCTTGTCGCCGTTCGCTCGCAGCAATACGACCCAGACGTCGACATCGCCCGCTACATCCCTGAGCGTTCCGGCCAGTTCGTCCGCTACCGCTCCCGACAACGCGTTGAGGGCCCGAGGGCGGTCGAGCGACACGATCGCCACGCGACCATCACGTCGCACGTCCACGAACTCTTGGGTCAACTCCACTCCTTCTGCCTCCCTCACGTTGCACCATACTTTCGGCTGGCTGCACTCACGCCGCCGCTTCGCGCCGCCGTCGGGTAATGGTCGCGATCGTCACATGAATCCCAATTCTGCCCTCGGCGGAGCCGTGGCGATCGCTTCCTTGATCAAACGGGCGGTACTCCACGGCGCCGCGTGGAGAAGTGACGTTCCTTGTGCGCCGCGGCGTCGAGCCTGTTGATCAGGGTCGCGCGCAGATCGTCCGGCTGAACGACGGCGTCAACGACGTTCTCGGACGCGAGGTGGACGAGGTCGATGTCCTCCTCGTAGGCGTCTCGTTTCGCGGCAACGAATGCGGCGCGCTCCTCGGGACTCTCGATCGCCATGATCTTGTTGAAGAACACCGCATTGATGGCCGGTTCGGGACCCATGACCGCGATGCGTGCCGTGGGCAACGCGATCGTGGCGTCGGGCTCGAATCCGGGACCCGCCATTGCGTACAGGCCCGCTCCATATGCCTTACGAACGACAACGCAGAACTTCGGCACCGTTGCCTCCGATACCGCCGTGATCATCTTGGCTCCGTGTCGGATGATCCCTTGGCGCTCGACAGCGGTGCCGATCATGAACCCGGGCACGTCACTCAAGAAAACGAGCGGGATGTTGAACGCGTCGCACAGCCAGATGAATCGAGCGGCCTTGTCCGCCGAGTCGACGAACAGAACGCCGCCCTTCGCAGCAGGCTGATTGGCGACGATCCCTACAGCGCGCCCGTCCATCCGCGCGAGTCCGGTGATCAATTCTTTTGCGAAGTCGGGCTTTACCTCGAAGAACGACGATTCGTCGACGAGCCCGGATATCAGCGCGTACATGTCGAACTCTTGGCTCTCGTCGGCGGGAACCAGCGTGGCCAGCGATCCCGTGTGAGCCTGGCGCCTGCCCTCGATTCGAGGCGGGTCTTCGCTCCAGTTCTGACCGAAGAACCCGAGATAGCCCCTCGCCGCCTCTATCGCCGCCTTGTCGTCCGCGACGAGCAGGTCGCCGCAACCTGAGACCTCGCAGTGCATGCGGGCGCCACCCATCTCCTCGAGCGTGACCCGTTCGCCGATGACCTCCTCGGCCATGCGCGGCGAACCGAGGTACATCGACGCGTTGCCGTCGACCATGAACACGACGTCGCAGAACGCCGGGATGTACGCCCCACCGGCGGCCGAGGGCCCGAAGAGACAGCAGATCTGCGGGATCTTCCCCGACGCCTTGACCTGGTTGTAGAAGATCTTGCCGGCCCCCCTGCGCCCCGGGAACAGGTCCACCTGGTCGGTGATCCGGGCCCCCGCGGAGTCGACGAGATATACGAGTGGAATGGCGTGGCGCTGGGCGAGCTCGATGATTCGGATGATCTTCTCGACGGTACGGGCGCCCCACGAGCCCGCCTTCACCGTCGCGTCGTTCGCCATGACGGCTACCTGACGACCCTCGATCGCGCCGACTCCGGTAACGACGCCGTCCGCCGGAAGGTCTCCAGCCAGGGCGTTCACCAGCAGCCCGTCCTCGACAAACGAGTCCGCGTCGTCGAGCAGCAGGGCCAGCCGGTCGCGCACGAACAGCTTCGATTGCTCGGCGAGCTTCTCGTGATACTTAGGCGCTCCACCCGCCCGAGCCCGCTCCGCCTGCTCGGCGAGGTCCGCCTCTCGCCTCCCGCTTTCGCTCATGGGCAGAGCCTACCCGTGTCCTACTCGGCCGCGGCGGTTCGCAGGTGGGCGAACTCCTCGGCCAGGGCGTCCAACTGGTAGTGGGCGTTTAGCCCGCTCGGATTGGGAAGCACCCACACTCGCGTGGCACCGATTGTTCGTTCCTGGAGGCCGACGATGGCTTTTTTGTCTCCGAAGGCGACTCTGTAGGCGGACACTCCGCAGAGCGCGAGCCAGGTGGGTTTGAAGCGACGAACCTTGGACTCGATCCGCGACAGACCGGCGCGCAACTCGTCGTCGTCGAGCTGGTCGGCTCGCGCGGTTGCCCGCTCGACGAAGTTCGTTATCCCCAAGCCGTGGTCGAGCAGCTCTTGCTCGTCGAAGGGATGGATCTGCTTGGGCGTGAACCCCGAGCGGTGAAGGGTCGGCCAGAACCGGTTGCCCGGACGTGAGAAGTGGTGCCCGGTCGCACCGGAGTACAGACCGGGATTGATCCCACAGAAAAGAACTTTGAGAGCCGGCGCGATCACGTCCGGCACCTTCTTTCCGGCGGCTGCGGCGATCTCGTCTCTGGTCGGCTTGCGGTGCGTCAAGGTGACTTCAGCAAGGCCTCGAGCTCGGGCCTGGCGTCTTCGGGATCCAGTCGCTCGACGACAACCGGGTCCGCTCCCACCCACGACGCCGCCTCGAGCAGCGCCTTCGCCATGTCGGCGACGTTGCGTCGTTCGACGGTGATCCTGTTGGCAACCAGCGCACCGTCGCGGCGAGACGGATCGACGCGACCGACGAGCCTGCCGCCTGCGAGCAACGGCATCGCGAAGTAACCGTGGATTCGCTTCGGCTTGGGGACGTAGGCCTCGAGCCGGTGATGAAAGTTGAAGACCCGCATGGTCCGGTCGCGGTCCCACACGAGTGAGTCGAAAGGACTGAGGAGAGTCGTGCGATGGCGTCCCCGAATGCCTTCATCCAGCCATCCAAGAGCGTCGGGATGCGCCCAGGCTCGGTCCTTCCAACCCTTGACCTCGACCTCGACGAGGCCGGCCCGTTCGAGTGTGGCGGGCCAGTCGATCGACTTGAGCCGGAAGTAATCAGCAAGATCCGCGCGCGTTGCGACCCCCAAGCGCTTGCCGGCCAAGCCGACCAGGTGCGCCCAACAGTCAAGGTCGTCGGGTGCCTGATCGAGGAACTCATCGGGAATCGCTCGTTCGGCGAGGTCGTAGACACGTCGCCATCCGCGCCGTTCGACGCAGACGATCTCACCCTCGGCCAGCATGATCTCGAGAGCCTCCTTGGTGTCCGACCAGTCCCACCAGATCCCACCTCGCTTGGCGCCGCCCAAATCGGTCGCGGTGAGTGGGCCCTCGGCCTTGAGGCGGGCGAGCGCCTCCTTGCCCGCTTTGCGGTAGCCGTTGGCCGAATAGCGCTCGCGCAGGCGGCGACGCCGGTACTCGAAGTAGGGCCACATCTCGATCGGAAGAATGCACGCGGCGTGAGCCCAGTACTCGAAGGCGTCATCTCGTCTCCAGTAGGCGCTTTCGATCTCGTCCCGGCTTATCGCTCCCAAGCGGGCGTAGACAACGAGCTCGTGACTGCGCGCCAGGACCGAGATCGTGTCGAGCTGAACGGCTCCCAACGCGCGCAGCATCGAAGCCACACCACCGCGTCGGTCTGGAACACCGACCAAGCCCTGAGTCCTGAGAAAGATTCGCCGAACGTCCTGTCGGGATAGTTCGATTGTCACCGCCGCCTCGCACCTTTCATCCGTGTCGCTGCCGATAGGTCCGTGTCTTGGCCCGATTGCCGCAGACCTGCATCGTGCACCAGCGACCCGAGCGGTTCTTCGAGTGGTCGTAAAAGGCGTATCGACAGTCCTCTGCCGGGCAGACCTTGAGTCTGTCCCACGTCCCATCGGCCTGTGCGGCCACCACCGCCGAGAAGATCCGACCCAGCGCCCCATAGGCTCCGGCATCATGCGGTTCGAACGTCGCCTTGCCGGCGTCGTCCCAACGGGCCCGGATCTCGGCGCTCTTCCCCGCTCGATTCAACTGTCCGAGCGCCGGGCGGCTGAGCTCGGCCCCAGAGTGGGTCGCAAGCACCTCTCGCAACGCCTCCCTGGTTTCGACCACCGTGTGCCACGCGTCTTCGTCGATCGAACGGAGATGGGTCCCGAGCCGTTGCTCGATCCAGCGGCGGAGCGCAACCGGCGAATCGATGGCGTCCGATCCGGTTTCGATTTCGAGCGTGTTGACGAAGTCCATGACGAGCGCGGGCGCCGTCGGAATGATCTCTGGCATGCAACCAGTGTACCTCTTTAGCCGGTTGCGCTCAGTGAGCCTGCCCGTCTGCTATCTCGTGGACGGCGACACCGAAAACGACCAGCACCACCCCAACGACCTCCACCGGCGTCGGGATCTGGCCGAGAACCATCACCCCGATGAGTGTGGCGGTCGCCGGAAGGATCGAGAGCATCAGCGCGAATGTCGAACGCGGAAGTCGCGCCATCGCGAGCTGATCGGTGACGTAGGGGATGACCGACGAGCAGATACCGACGCCGATCCCCGCGAGCAGAAGAGCCGGTTCGATTAGGGTCGGGAGCGCGCCGACGATCCCCACCGGGGTGATCGCGAACGCTGCCGCAAGCATCGCCAACCCGAGTCGATCGATCCCCGCACCTCCCTCCCGCTCGGAGATGCGATGTCCCAAGACGACGTATGCGACGAAAAGAGCGGCGTTGGCAAAAGCGAAGACGAAGCCGAGCGGCTCTCCCGCGATCCGAATGTCGGTGAGCAGGTAGACGCCCCCGACCGCAAGCCCCAACGCCAACACGTTCCGGCGACTTCGCACTCCGAGCGCGGCGAGGCCCAGAGGACCAAGAAACTCGATCGCCCCTACCGTCCCAAGCGGCAGTCTCGCGATGGCAAGGTAGAAGAGCGCATTCATCGCCGCGAGGACCACGCCGAGTTGCACGAGCGTGAACCTGGTCTCGTGGGTCATCGAGCCCCAGAGTCGCCAGGGGCGCCGCCACACGGCGAACACCGCCGCTGCGCTCGCGATCCGCAGCCACGCCACGCCGAGCACGTCCACGCGCCCGAAGAGCAGGGCGGCGAACGCGGGGCCGAGATAGTGAAAGACCGCGCTGACCACGAAGAAAACGTGTGGCGGAACACGGTCCGCCGCCCCGCGGGCGAGGTCCCTGCTCGGCGTCTCGGTCCTTTTCACCATGAACCCCAGGGTTTCAGGTATAACTGACCAGATGAAGCACACTCTCCAGGTATCGTGCAGAACATTCCTCAAATTTCATGGAGAGTTGAGGTGCATTCCTTGAAACCCGCGTTGGACCCCGTGAACCTTCGCCTCTTGGACGAGCTGAGCCGAAATCCACGCATCACGATGTCCGAGCTGGCCCGGCGAGTTGGCATGTCCTCACCCGCGGTGACCGATCGCGTCCAGCGACTCGAGACCGGCGGGATCATCACCGGCTACCGCGTCGATCTGGACCCTCGCGCCATGGGCTGGCCGGTCGCCGCATTCGTTCGAATTCGCCCGGGGCCGGGGCAACTCACGCGGATCGCCGAGCTCGCACAACAGACACCCGAGGTGGTGGAGTGCCACCGCATCACCGGCGAAGACTGTTTCCTGTTGAAGGTGTATGTCACCGAGATCGACAAGCTCGAGGAAGTCCTGGATCGGTTCCTGATGTTCGGACAGACGACCTCGTCGATCGTCCAGTCCTCACCGGTACCGGCTCGCCCCCTTCCATTGCCCGATCTCTGAGTCAAGGAACCGGACGGATCCTGAGAATCTCTCCGGAATCGATCACCGTGCCGTCGTCAAAGATCAGCGCGCCGTCCGGCCCGAGGGACGCGGCCACACCCGAGGTCGAGGACCCATCGGCAAAGCGAATCGTGACCTCACCGCCAAGAATCGAGGACAGCGCGGTGGCGCGCTCGATTATCCGGACTCGCCCCGAATGGCTCCCGAGCTCGTCGTAGAGGACTTCCAGGTCGTGAACCACCGCGGCCAACAACTCGGCTCGAGGCGGAACTCGACCGCGCCCCTTGTGCTCGAGCTCCTGCGCGACCGACGTCGCACGCTCGGCGATCTCCTCGGGAAGGTCGTTCGAGCGCCAGTGGAGGTTGATGCCGGCCCCCAAAACGATCGCGTTACTCGCATGCCCGATACTCCTCGTCTCGACGAGCACGCCGCTGACCTTGCGCTCGTCGATGAGCACGTCGTTCGGCCACTTGAGAGCGGTCCGGAGACCGGTGGTCCTCTCGATGGCGCCGGCAACGGCAAGTCCTCCCGCCGTGGTGATCAACCCCGGCTGCACCGGAGCTTCGGGCCGCAGCACGACCGAGAACATGAGGCCCGCGCCCGGTTGAGACAGCCACGAACGCCCCCACCGCCCGCGCCCTGCGGTCTGCGAGTCGGCCACGACGAGGCTCCCCTCGGCGGCACCCTGCTCGGCCGCCCATCGCAGCGCTTCGAGGTTGGTCGAGTCGATGGAATCGTAAACCCTGCGGTAGCGTCCAAACCGACCGACCAGTGCGCGCTCTAGTATCTCGTCACTCAAGTCGCTGGCCATGTGCTCAGACAATACGAATAGAAAGAGTCCATGTTCACCAAGCTGCTCATTGCGAACCGCGGAGAGATCGCCGTCCGAATCATCCGGGCATGCAGGGACATGGACGTCGTCCCCGTCGCCGTCTATTCCGAACTGGACGCCGGGGCGGTGCACGTGCGACTCGCCGAGGAGGCCGTCAACGTCGGCCCGGGTTCCGCGTCCGAGTCCTACCTCAGGATCGAGAACATCATCGAAGCGGCGCGCAAGGCGGGGGCCGAGGCAATCCATCCCGGTTACGGATTCCTCGCCGAGAACGCCGAGTTCGCGCGCGCGGTCATCGACGCGGGGCTCGCGTGGGTGGGTCCGGCCCCCGGGATCATCGAGAACATGGGCGAGAAGACTTCCGCGCGACGAGCGGCGACGGATGCCGGCGTTCCGACGGTGCCGGGGACCAAGGATCCGGTAACGACGGCCGACGAGGTGAAGCGGTTCGCCGCGGACTACGGCCTCCCGCTCGCGATCAAGGCGTCGGCCGGCGGCGGGGGCAAGGGCTTCCGAGTCGTCGCTACCGAGAACGAGATCACCGACGCGCTGGCCGGAGCGGCCCGCGAGGCAAAGGCCTACTTCAGCAACGACGCGGTCTACCTCGAGCGCTACCTGGAGCGACCGCGGCACATCGAGATCCAGGTCATGGGCGACGCCTCGGGCAACATCCTCAGTTTCCCGGAGCGCGACTGCTCGCTGCAGCGACGACATCAGAAGCTGGTCGAGGAGTCGCCCTCGCCCGTGCTGGACGACGGGGTGCGCGAGCAGATCATGGACGCGGCCGCGCGCGTCAGCAAACAGGTCGGTTACACGAACGCCGGAACGTGCGAGTTCCTTCTCGACTCGGATCAGAAATCTTTCTACTTCCTCGAGATGAACACCCGGTTGCAGGTGGAACACCCGGTAACCGAACTCGTCTGCGGCGTCGATCTCGTGCGCGCACAGATCCTCACCGCGGCGGGTGAAGCACTCGAGTTCACCCAGGATGACCTCGGCCTCAAGGGTGCCGCCATCGAATGTCGCATCAACGCCGAGAATCCTGCGAAGAACTTCATGCCCGCGCCCGGCCGCATCGGGACCTACCGTGAGCCGGCGGGTCCCGGCGTGCGCGTCGACTCGGGAGCCGAGGGCAACTACACGATTCCCCAGGCCTACGACCCGATGATCGCCAAACTCATCACCCACGGTGCCAACCGGGCGGAGACCCGCCACCGGATGCTGAGGGCGTTGAGCGAGTACGAGATCGAGGGCATCAAGACGACGATTCCATTCCACCGGTTGATGCTGGCAGACGAACGGTTCGCATCGGGTGACTATCACACCGGGACGGTCGAGAGAGAGATGGACCTGTCGGTTCTCGCCGATGCGCCGGTAACCAAGCCCGAGCCCGGCGAGGCCGAGATCGTCGAGCGTGACTTCAACATCGAGGTCAACGGGAAGCGCTTCTCGGTTACCGCGCGCGAACGACTGGAGACCTTCGTTCAGCCACGCAAGCCCAAGCCGCCCGCGAGGGTTGCCGGCGGAGGCGGTGGAGGCTCCGAGACACTCATGGCGCCGATGCAGGGAACGATCGTCAAGGTCCTCGTGACCGAGGGACAGAAGGTAAAGAGCGGCGAAGCCATCGTGGTTCTCGAAGCGATGAAGATGGAGAACTCGATACTGGCGCACGCCGACGGAACGGTCGAGGATCTCAAGGTCAAGCAGGGTCAATCGATCGAGACCGGAGCCACCATCGCCGTCATCCGCTGATTTCCTCGAACTGCGTCCACTCGTTACCGAGGACCTCGAAGCGGCAAGTGTCCTAGCGTTCGAGGCGAATGACGTGCTCGAGGGTCAGACAGACGAGGCCCGCTCTTACATGACTTCAATCGAGATCGTGCGGAAGGATCTCGAGGAACGTCTCGATCGATCGGTCCTCGTGGGGGCCTGGATCGAGGGACGGCTCGCGGGCATCGTTAACTACGTCGACGGCCCGCGCGATCCCTACGCCGAGTTCAGCGGTGAAGACGAGGCCGGCGTGCGCGGACTTGCCGTCGGCATCGACTGGCAACGAAGGGGTGTCGGGCGATCGCTCGTTGTCTACTGCATCGAACGAGCAAGCGCCGAGGCCAAATCCAGACTCGTCCTGCACACAACGCCGTGGATGCACACGGCCCAACGCCTCTACCCGCGCCTCGGGTTCAGGCGAGCTCCCGAGATCGACTTCAGCCCGGCCCCCGGGGTTCCACTGATCGGCTTCACGCTCGACCTGGGGGCCTAAATCAGGCCGAAAATCCCAAAGGCGGCATCGACGGGGGCGAGGTGGGTGCCGGGATTGCTTGGAGGCACCCGCTCCCGCTCGGTCCGGGGTGTCCGTTCTCTTTGCCAAAATGATCGAATACCGACTACCACGGGCGAAAGAACGGCAATAAGGGGCCGCCCGGAGGCGGCCCCTTGGGATTGCTTTGGTGCGGTGTTACTCGGCGACAATCCGGCCCTCGCCGCCCTCGGGGTAGTCGGCCGCGGTCACCTGACCATTGAGGCCATCGGGCGCGGTCAGGTAGTTGGCCAGTGCCTGCTGGTAGCTCACGCCGACCGGTGTGAAGTCGACCGGACCGAACGGGTACCCGTCGCCACCTCGTGCGAGGAAGTCGATGGTTGCGACCGTCAGAGCCGGGCCGGCTATCACGCTGCCGTTCTGCACGATCGCGGTTCCGTCGTCGAGCGTGACGTTTCGGATCCTGCTGCCCGCGGCTCCGTCCGCATCGTACGTGTAACGGAAGCCACCGATCTGGGCGAACTTGCCCTGGGCCACGGCTGGTGCGTCTGTGGCGACATGCTCGAGGATCGCCTTTAGCGTCGAACGCTCGACCCCCTCGACCACCGCGGTGAAGTTACTGAAGGGCAGCCATGTGAATGTGTCGAGCTCGGTGATGGGGCCAGACGGAACCACGAGGTCGTTGCGGATCCCTCCACCGTTCTGCAAGGAGATATCGGGCTCCGGCACACCGAATTCGTCGGCCAGCTTGGTCGCCTGCCACAGCAGCGAGTCTGCGATCAGGTTCCCAGCGTTCGTCTCGCGTGTTCGGACCTGCGACGTCTGTCCGTTGAGCGTCACCGCGGTCTGGGCGATGACGTTCTCGGCCAGGGCACGGACGGATTCGGCGACCGGTTCGACGACTTGCTTTTGGATTTTCCTGTCCGGACTTACGCCATCGGGGAAGTTTTCCGAGGCGACGCGCTGGAGACCGCTTGAGGGCTCAACCCTCAAGACCTCACCGGCCGAGTTGAACCCCACCGTGAGCTTGCCGACGTACTTGTAGTTGCCGGGTGTCGTCACGACTGGAACGCTGTCGCCCTCGGCATCCTCGGCCAGAACGGGATACGGGCCGAAGGGGGTCAGTGCATCGTCGCCTGGGACGAGCACGGTGTCCTCGTCGGCAAGCAGCTCATCGCCTCCTCCGGCGATTACGACGTCGACGTCGGTGAGCGACTCGACTAGCTCGATCTCGGAGTTGATGCCCTGAAGGTGGCTCGACAGGATGATCTTGTCCACGCCCTCGGCCTTAAGCGCCGCAACCTCGGCCTGGACGGCGGGGAGGACGGCCTCGACCTCGACGTTACGAGGGCTCGAGATCGTGGGCAGAAGCTCGGTTGTCGCACCGACGATGCCGATCTCCTCGCCCTTCTTCTTCGTGATGACCGATCCGGCGATGGTGCCGTCGTCCTCGAGCGCCTGGAGGCTCGGCTCGCCGCTGAAGTCGAGGTTGGCCGAGATAAACGGAGTGCTTCCACCGAAGCCCTCGATGAACTCCGCAAGCACGTCGGGCCCGAAGTCGAACTCGTGGTTGCCGATCGTCATTGCGTCGTAACCGATCATCGACAGCGCGACACTGTCGTAATAAGGAGCACCGGTCTCCTCATTAGCTACGAGACTCGCGTTGAACTCGGGTCCCGCCAGAAAGTTGTCTCCCGACGAGACGAGAACACTCGCCTTCTTTCCCGGACCACTGATCCCAAGCTCAGCGTCCTCGCGAAGCTCGTCCACCTTCGTTGCGAACCGAGCGACTCCGCCGAAGTCTGTCAGGTCTCCACCCGCATCGATCAGACGTGACTCGCCGTCGTTGTTGTGCAGAACGGTCAACCAATAGCTGACCCTGTTGCTCCTATCGTTCTTGGCGTCCGCTTCTGGTGCCGCAGCCGTCAGCATCAGACCGGCGACGAGCACCGCCGCAACGATCACCGACAGGATCCTGCGCCCCGGCTGATCGCCGGCAGCAATACATCTCATACCGTTCTCCCCTCCCATTTCTGCCCGCATTCGACACT
Source organism: Actinomycetota bacterium (assembly GCA_050693895.1). Taxonomy (GTDB): domain Bacteria; phylum Actinomycetota; class CADDZG01; order CADDZG01; family WHSQ01; genus WHSV01. The sequence goes on from JBOGWS010000093.1 coordinate 24,319, forward strand.
TCCCTGTGATCGAATTCAGCGGACTCTATAACGACAATGGGTTCTCACCGAGCCGTTCATGGGGTTCGGGGGGCTCATTTCTCAGAGATTTCAGAACCCGTTAACGGGCGACCCGCGAGTGGTCGCTTTGGTGTTCGGTCGCACTATGAGATCAGTCTGGCAATCCCGTTATCTGCACGCCGGCGCGGTCCGTCTTGTAGCGGCGGTTGATACCGATCAGTAGCGCGGTCAAGGGCTCCACGATGCGCGCCTGCTCGAGCCCACCCGCGTCGATGAAGCGAAGCGATTCAATTGCCTCGACGAGTTCGCGAACGACGGCTTTGCCCTTCCTCGGACCGCATACCAGAACGTCGCCCTCGAGGGGAGACTCGAGCTCGTGCACGGCTCTGGCAGCAAGGGTGTGGAAGGCGCCCATCGTCGTGACGGTCTTGGGGAGCAGCGCGCTCGCTTGTTGGGCGGCGCTCCCCTGCCAAACTCCCAGGACCGTGGTCGCCCGGCCTCCGACGGCGGCGGACACCGGCACCGTCCCGTCGATCACGATCGCGTCCGGGCGAACGTGATCGGCGATTGATTTGTAGATCGTCGCCTGTCCCGCGAAAGGAACGGTGACAACGACTACATCATGAGCGGCAGCGGCATCTTGATTGGCCGCGCCGTGAGCGCGGGCATCGGGAACCGCAGCGATCAGTCGCCGAGCTGCCTCCTGGCCGCGCGCCTCGTCGCGCGATCCAATGGTTACCTCGATCCCGGCCTTGGCCCAGCGGAGAGCGAGGCCAAAGCCTTCCTCTCCCGTGCCTCCGATGACCGCAAGCCGATCGACCGTCACTCGTGTGCCTCTCGTTAGAAGGATGTGGGTTCGTACTCTCCGAAGACCTCGCGCAGTGTGTCGGAGACCTCTCCAAGAGTTGCGTACGCAGCGAGCGCATCCTTCATTGGATGAAGCAGGTTGTCCGATCCGCGCGCCGCCTGGGACAAGCTCTCGAGCGCTGCATCCACGGCCGCCTGGTCGCGCTGCGACCGCACTCGTTCGAGCCGTTCAACCTGACGTTGTTCCAACTCGGGATCCAAAGCGTGAAGCACGAGCGGCTCATCGCTGTCCGCGACGAACCTGTTGACACCGACGATGGGCCGAGAGCCGTCCTCGATACCCTGGGCCACTCGGTAGGCCGCGTCCTCTATCTCGGACTTCATCCAGCCTCTCTCGATGGCCTCGACCGCGCCGCCCATGTCGTCGATGCGAGCGATGTAATCGGTTGCCCTCGATTCGATCTCGTCGGTCAGGGACTCGACGAAGTATGAACCGCCCAGTGGATCGACGGTGTCGGTGACACCGGACTCGTATCCGAGGATCTGCTGCGTGCGCAGCGCGATGGTCGCGGCCTTCTGACTCGGAAGAGCGAGGGCCTCGTCGAACGAATTCGTGTGAAGGCTCTGGGTTCCACCGAACACCGCCGCAAGGGCTTCGACGGCGGTTCGCACGATGTTGTTCTCGGGTTGTTGTGCTGTGAGTGTCGCCCCACCGGTCTGGGTGTGAAAACGAAGCATCAGCGACTTCGGGTTCTCGGCCCCGAATCGCTCCTTCATGATCCTCGCCCACAGCCTGCGAGCGGCCCGGAACTTTGCGACCTCCTCGAAGAGATTCATGTGACAGGCGAAGAAGAACGACAACCGCGGCGCGAAGTCGTCCACCTCGAGCCCCGCGTCGAGTGCGGCCTGCACGTACGCGATCCCGTCGGCGATCGTGAAGGCGACCTCCTGGACGGCGGTGCTTCCCGCCTCGCGCATGTGATAGCCGCTGATAGAAATCGTGTTGAAGCGCGGAAGTTCACCGGCGCAGTAGGCGAACAGGTCGGTGATGATCCGCATGGACGGCTTGGGCGGATAGATGTAGGTGCCGCGCGCCGTGTACTCCTTGAGGATGTCGTTCTGCACGGTGCCGGTGATCTTGTCCGGCGAGACTCCCTGCTTCTCGGCAACGAGCTGATAGAGAAGCAACAGTGTCGAGGCCGTGGCGTTGATCGTCATCGACGTCGACACTTCGTCGAGCGGTATTTCGTCGAGCAGCAGTTCCATGTCGGCGAGGGAGTCGATCGCCACCCCGACGCGGCCCACCTCGGCCTGAGCCTTTTTGTGGTCCGAGTCGTAGCCCATCTGCGTCGGCAGGTCGAAGGCAACGCTGAGACCGGTCTGTCCCGCCTTCAGGAGATAACGGAACCGCTCGTTCGTGGCCTCGGCGGAGCCAAAGCCCGCGTACTGGCGCATGGTCCAGAGCCGGCCCCTGTACATCTCCTCGTAGACCCCCCTGGTGAAGGGGAACTCCCCCGCTCGACCGAGCGAGTCGAGATCGACCGACGCGTTCTCGTCCGAATACAGCGGATGAATCTCGATCCCGGAATCGGTGATGCGTTCGTCGTCCACGGGTTAGGAGCTCGAGCCTCTGTTCACGGACTAGATGCTAGGGCATCGGGTCTCTGGGCCCGACGCCGAACCTGCAACCAACGAGACGGGCACAGAGTTATAGGTGAGACTGTCGGAAGGTTCCTCAGGGAGGTAGACGGATGAAGCTATTTCGATGCTGGCTGGTGGTCGGGTTGGTCGCATCCAGCCTGACGGCGATGGGCGGGGCAATCGCGCACCCGCGCGACGAGATGTGGCCGGGCAAAGCCGGCCCCATCATTCGGAACGAAACGACCATGTCGGAGCTGCGGGACTGGTTCGGGGTCCCCAATTCCCGCAGGGTGGTCAGAGTGGCGTGCATCCGGGTCATCCGGGCGCGGTGGGACGGCCTGCAGGTCTACGCCCATAGGGAAGACGACCACACGGTCGGAGCAGTCTTCGTGCGGAACCGAGTTCTCGAGAGCTCTAAGCACGGGGTGCTCCGAATTCATACCAACGAGGGACTACGCGTTGGTGATCGCCACCGCAAGCTGAGGAGGCTCTATCCGAACGCCGACCCGATCGAGCATGCGGGACACATCCACTACCGCCTGAGAAACGGGATGTTCAACTCGTACATGATGGGCAAGGTGGTCGACGGACGAGTGGTTCAACTCGAGTCCTGGCCCTTCGAGTTCTGCTAGACCTTCCTTCACCGACGCCAGTCGAAGGGCGCAAGCTTTGTGACTGAAGTCGAACGCAACGGAGGCTAAACGCGCCGGAGCGGAAATCCAACGCTGCTAGGATTCGGCGTCACATGGCGACTCCTGTTCGTGAGGTCTACCAAAAACACAAGCCCAAGGCTTTCGAGGCCGACCGAAATCCCTCGAATCGCGAGGTGTGGTGGTGGTTCTTCATGAGGCTCTCTGGAATCGTGCTCTTCTTCCTCGTTCTCATCCATCTCTACATCATGCATCTCGTGGACGAGGGGGTTGAGCGGGTCAACTTCGCCTTCGTGGCCGAGCGTTGGGACAACGTCGGCTGGAAGACCTTCGACTGGCTGCTGCTCGTGCTGGCGCTGCTACACGGGGCGAACGGACTGCGCATCATCGTCGACGACTACGTGCAGTCCCCCGGGAAGAGAACCTTCGTGAAAGGTGCTCTCTATACGGTAACGATTGTGGGAATGATCATGGGCACCGCGGTCATCGTCATGTTCGACCCGCGAGTTGGCAGCTGAATGAGCGGGGAGGACTAACGACCTTGGTTCACTATCACGACTACGACGCAGTCATCGTGGGAGCCGGCGGAGCGGGCTTGCGGGCCGCCCTCGAGGCAGGGAAGCGGGTCAAGACCGCGGTCGTCTCCAAGCTCTATCCCACGCGCAGCCACACCGGTGCGGCACAGGGGGGCATGTGCGCCGCCCTCGCGAACGTCGAGGAGGATTCGTGGGAGTGGCACGCCTTCGACACCGTCAAGGGTTCGGACTTCCTCGCCGACCAGGATGCCGTCGATGTCATGTGTAAGGAGGCGGTGACCTCCGTGCTCGAGCTCGAACGCATGGGCCTTCCCTTCAACCGCACCGCAGACGGCAAGATCGACCAGCGCCGCTTCGGGGGCCACACACGCAACCACGGTGAGGCAGCGGTCAAGCGCGCATGCTACGCGGCCGACCGCACGGGCCACATGATTCTCCAGACGCTGTTCCAGCAGTGCAACAAGGAGGGTGTCGAGTTCTACAACGAGTTCTTCGTCATGGACCTCATCATGGTGGACGGGGCCTGCGCCGGCATCGTGGCGTACGAAATCGGCACGGGCGAGCTTCACGTTTTTCGCTCGAAGTCGGTTCTCTTCGCCACGGGTGGTTACGGAAAGATCTACAAGATCACCTCGAACGCGCACACCCTGACCGGGGATGGGCCGGGTGTGGTCTACCGCAAAGGCCTCCCGCTCGAGGACATGGAGTTCTTCCAGTTCCACCCCACGGGTCTCTACAGACTCGGCATCCTGTTGTCCGAGGCCGCGCGAGGCGAGGGCGGAATCCTTCGAAACTCGGACGGAGAGCGCTTCATGGAGCGCTATGCCCCGACGATCAAGGACCTCGCACCGCGCGACATGGTCAGCCGCGCCGAGTTCTTCGAAATCAAAGAGGGCCGGGGGGCCGGCCCCGAAAAGGACTACCTCCTGCTGGACCTCACCGACGTCGACCCCGAGGTCGTCGAGAGCAAGCTTCCCGATATCACCGAGTTCGCGCGGACCTACCTCGACGTCGATCCGCTCAAGGAGGGCGTGCCGATCACGCCGACCGCGCACTACGCGATGGGGGGCATTCCCACCACGATCGAGGCCGAGGTCCGTCGCGACCACACGGGCGACATCGTCGACGGCTTCTACGCGGCCGGTGAGTGCGCCTGTGTGAGCGTCCACGGAGCCAACCGGCTGGGGACGAACTCGCTCCTCGACATTGTCGTGTTCGGGCGACGCGGAGGCCTGGCCATGGCCGAGTACGCCTCCACTCACAAGCAGTTGGACGTCCCCGAGGAAGCGCACATGGAGTCCGAGAACTGGATCAAGGAACTGCTCGAAGGTGACAAGCGTGAGCCCTCACATGCGATCAGAACCGAGCTCCAAGAAGTGATGTGGGACAAGGTCTCGGTGTCGCGCGATGAAGAGGGCCTGGCTCAAACTCTCAAGACGATCGATTCACTGAAAGCTCGCTTCGCGAACGCCCACGTCAAGGATCAGAGCAAGATCTTCAACACGGAGCTCGTGGAGCACATGGAGCTCGGTTACCTGCTCGACATGGCCGAGGCTCTCACCGTTTCGGCCCGGGCGCGGACCGAGAGCCGCGGGGGCCACTACCGCGAGGACCACCAGATGAGGGAAGACGATCACTGGCTGAAGCACACCTTCACTACGCGGACCGAGGACGGTGGCACGGAGTTGGGCTACATGGACGTGACACTGGGGCGTTACGAGCCGGTCGAGAGGAAGTACTGATGGACGTCAAGCTCCGGCTGCTGCGCTACAACCCAGAGAAAGACTCCGAGCCTCACTTCGAGGACTACACGCTCGAGGCCGATCCGATGGATCGCCTTCTCGACTGTCTCCACGAGGTCAAGTGGAAGCAGGACTCTTCGCTTGCCCTGCGGCGAAGCTGTGCTCACGGCATCTGTGGCTCGGACGCAATGATCATCAACGGTGTGAACCGCCTGGCCTGCAAGGTGCTTGTGAAAGACCTGTCGCAGCCCATCACGGTCGAACCCATCAAAGGCCTCCCGCACATCAAGGACTTCATCGTGGACATGGAGCCCTTCTTCGCGGGCTACAAAGAGGTCAAGCCCTGGCTCATCGTCGATCCGGACGAGAAGGAGCCACCTCGGGAAAGAATTCAGAGCCAAGAGGATCGAGCGCGCTTCGACGACACGACCAAGTGCATCCTGTGCGCCGCCTGCACGACCTCGTGTCCCATCTACTGGGCGGACGGCAAATACGTTGGCCCCGCTGCGATCGTGAATGCGCACCGGTTCATCTTCGACTCGCGCGATACGGGTGGCAGAGAGCGGCTTGAGATCCTGTCGGGCAAGGGGGGAGCATTCAAGTGCCGCACGGTGTTCAACTGCACGGACGCCTGCCCCAGGGGGATCAAGGTGACGCTCGCCATCCAGGAGGTGAAGCGGGCGGCCCTCTACGACTCGATTTAGCGGCCGGCACGAGCACTAGGGCCGTCCTTGTTCTAGGTTCTCCATGAGTGAGCATCATCCGTCGCATCCTGCTGATCGTTCTCGCGGTCGTCATCGCCTATCCGGCATTCCTCGCGTTCCGGATCTGGCAGCAGTCGCGCGTTGACGAGGTCAGGCGGGCCGACGCGATCGTGGTGCTGGGCGCGGCGCAGTACGACGGCGAGCCCTCTCCGGTCTTCGAGGCTCGGCTCGACCAGGCCGAGTATCTCTACTCCGAAGATCTGGCCCCGCGCATCGTCGTCACCGGCGGAAAACAGGAGGGCGATCGCTTCAGTGAGTCGGAGGTGGGGCGCGAGTATCTCGTGGCCCAGGGTGTGCCCGATGAGGTCATTCTGAGCGAGGACGAGGGCACCACGACGCTCGAGAGCCTCACGAACGTGCACGAAATGGCGGCCGACAACGACATCGACACGGTGCTGCTCGTCAGCGATCCTCTCCACTCCGAGCGAATCAAAGCGATCTCGACCGATCTCGGGTTCGACGAAGCCTATGCGAGCTGGACCTCGTACACGCGGCTCAACCGCAGCCGCGAGACGAAGTTGAACGAGCTGCTTCACGAGGTCGCCGCGCTGGCCGCCTACGAGGTCCTCGGCCGCTAGATATCATCGGGAGGCATCGTTGCCCAGCTATTTGTTCCAGATCGCGAACCAAACGCTGGGTCACGTTGTCGCGCATAGGGCATCGCGACAGGGCTCGGGTTCGCCGAGGCCTAGGCCAGGTGGTCGGGGCGCAGCTCGGCGTCGAGCTTGGCCCCCAGTTCCTCGGTGACCTCCAGAACCTGATCGAGGTGTCTGGCCTCGGTTCGAAAGTTGACGATGCAGGTTCGCAGCACGAAACGTCCCCCGAGGATCGCGTTCGAGTAGTAGACGCGTCCGTCCATCTGGACCGCGGCCATGATGCGCTCGTTGAGAAGGTCGAGGTACTCCTCCCTGCCATCTCCGTCGAGGTCCGGCGGCACGTAGCGGAAACAGCAGATCGAGACCCGACGGGAGCTGCGATCTCGAAGCGCTCGCTGGCCTCGATGCGTTCGGCGAGGTAACGCGTGAGCTCGACGTCGTGCGCGATGCACCGGCCATACGTTTCGCTCCGTGCGCCAGAAGCGACACCCAGACCTTGAGCGCCCAGAAGCTGCGCGACAACTGGGGGCCGAGCAGGCTGAGGTCGATCCCGCGACCCGTCAGCTCCTTGTTCTCGTAGACGTAGCCGGCATGGTACGAGAACGAATCGGCCAGGTGACCGACATCCCGCACGAGAATGCACCCGCCGCTTTGAGGTGTGTACAGCCATTTGTGCGGATCGAACGCGATCGAGTCGGCGCGCTCGACGCCCGCGGCCAGTGGCCGAAGGTCCTCGGCCAGCACGATCGGACCACCGTAGGCGGCGTCCACGTGCATCCACAGTCCGTGACGCGCACAGATATCCGCAATCGGCTCGAGCGGATCGATTGCCCCGGTGGCGACGGTGCCGAGGCTCGCTACGATACAGAAGGGCCGGAGTCCCGCGTCGAGGTCCTCCGCTATGCGGCTCTCGAGCTCCGCCACGTCCATACGATAGTGATCGTCGACTCCGATGAGACGAACGTGATCCGTACCGATGCCGATCATGTCCGCTGCTCGCGTCGTTGCGAAGTGCACCTCAGCGGACGTGTAGGCGACGAGCTGCGGTCCCCCCGTCAGGCCCGTCGCGCGCACGTCGGCGCCACCCTTTGCGTCGCGCGCCGCCTTGAGGCCGACGAAGTTCGCGATCGACCCACCTGAAACCAGCATCCCGCCCGCCTCATCGGGCAAGCCGAATCGGTCGGCGAAGAAGCGGACGAGGTGTAGCTCGATCTCGGTGGCACCGGGGCTCAGCCGCCACCCGCCGACGTTCTGGTTGATGCCCGCGGCGACGAGGTCGGCGATCGCTCCGGGCACGGTGCCCCCGCCAACGATGTAGGCGAGAAAGCCGGGATGCCCGGGATACATCGAGTAGTCGAAGACGAGCTTTCTCAGGTAGTCGAGAAGCTCCTCGTCGTTCATCCCCTCGGGCGGCACATCGAGATGCACCGCCTCGCTCACCTCGGCGGCGTTTCTCCCTCGGTCCACGGGCAGGTCGGGTAGTCGCCTCAGCCACTCCTCATACATGTCGAGCGCGGCGTCACCCAGTGCGCGAGCGCGCTCGGGAGACCAGTCGAGATCGGGAAGTGGCTCGGGCGGATTGACCATCGGTCAAGTCAAAGGCAAACGAG
>JBOGWS010000094.1:0-31982 GCA_050693895.1 Actinomycetota bacterium
GCTCCTTCACCAGCGGCGAGACATCCATTGGGTATCCGACGACGAAGGTCGGTTCCAGGAGCTTTCGCTCGGCGATGGACTCGAAGATCTCGGCGAGCACCTTGCCGGGGGGCCACTTTGCATCGACTTGGATTCCCGCGTTCTCAGCCTCCGATGTGATCGCGTCGTAGTCGCCGGCCTTCCATACATCGAGGAGATCCGGCCCACCGTTCGCCGTGACGGCCTCGAACATCGTCATGCGACGAAACGGCTCGGCGAGGTCGATGGTCTGGCCGCCGACGGCGAACTCGTACCCACCGGTTACGGCGAACGCGATCGCACGGACGAGCTCCTCGACCAAGGCCATCGTGTCGTCGTAGTCGACGTAAGCCTCGTACGCCTCTAGCATCGTGAACTCTGGATTGTGCTGACTCGACACCCCTTCGTTGCGAAAACTCCGGTTGAGCTCGTAGACACGATCGAGCCCTCCGATGAGGAGACGCTTCAGATAGAGCTCGGGCGCGACACGGAGAAACAGGTCGATGCCCAGAGCGTTGTGATGAGTCTTGAAAGGCCGCGCGGTTGCTCCCGATGCCACAGGATGGAGTAGCGGAGTCTCGACTTCGACGAAGCCTCGGGCGTCGAGGAAGCTGCGGATCGCAGCGTTCGCCTTGGCGCGCCCATCGACGGCACGGCGCGCATCATCCGTCAGCAACAAATCGAGGTATCGCTGCCGGTAGCGGGTCTCGACGTTGGCGATGCCGTGGAAGGTGTCCGGCATCGGCCGCAATGCGGGGGCCAGCAATGTCACGGAGCGCACGTTGATCGAGAGCTCTCCACGCCTTGTCATCATGACCTCGCCCTCGGCTCCGACGATGTCTCCCACTCCGATCGCCTTGAACGATTCCATTCCCTCTTCGCCGATCACGTTCGAGCGCGCGAAGAGTTGAATGCGACCGGTGGAGTCGCGCAGGTCGGCGAACCCCGCCTTGCCCTGGCCACGCACCGTCATGGCCCGGCCCGCAACGCGGACCTTCTCGGATGTCTCCTCGCCCGGCTCGAGCGAATCGAAGCGCGCGCGGAGCTCACCGATAGGAGCCGTAGTGGCGTACTTGTAGGGGTATGTGATGTCGTTATCTGGATTCACGAATCGCTTTCTCTTTCCCTCCCACTTCGCTGGACCCAAGCCCAGCTACGTTCACGACGCCGCCACGGCGTCGTCGTCGGGTAATGCTCGCGATCGTCGAGACGATCGCTATGTCTCGAAATTGCGCTGAAAGATGAGCCGCAACCCTACGAGAGTTAGATCGGGCTCGATGCGATCCACGAGTTTGCAGTGCTCGACGACGATGTGGGCCTGGCCCCCGGTCGCGATGACGTTCGCATTCCCACCGACCTCCTTGCTGATCCGCTCTACGAGCCCGTCGATGAGCGCTGCATTGCCGTAGACGATTCCCGACTGAACGGCCTGCACCGTCGACTTACCGATCGCGTTGCCGGGAGCGACGAGCTCGACACGCCGAATCTGAGCCGTCGCCTGGTACAGCGCTCCGGCGGCCGTCTCGATGCCGGGGCTGATGGCGCCGCCGAGATACTCCCCCCTGGCCGAGACGGCATCCACCGTGATGGCCGTTCCGAAATCGACGACGATAGAAGGCTCGCCGGGAAACATGTCGTTGGCGGCCACCGCATTAGCTATGCGATCGGCGCCGACCTCGCGTGGGTTGTCCATCTTGATCGCGATGCCGGTTCTCGTGCCCGGCTCGACCACGACCGCAGGAAAACCGAAGTACCGCTCGGTCATCTGACGTAGCTCCTGGGTCAGCGGTGGTACCACACAGCAAATCGTCACTCCCGTAATCTCGCGCGAGAACGAGAGGCCGGCGAGATCGAGGAACTGGCCGGAGATAAGAGCGAGCTCGTCAGCCGTTCGGTCGGGCGCCGTAGACATACGCCATTCATGCGTCAATTCGTCGCCACGAAAAACGCCGAGATGTGTCTGCGAGTTACCCACATCGATTGCGAGCAGCATGGTCACCCTCCCCCGGCGCCAGCCGCTTCGAGCACAAGATTATCGATGAGTCTGGTGTTCCCAACTCGCCCGGCGACGATCAGGAGGATGCGGTCTTCCGCCTGCGGGGCATCGAAGCTGTCCGGGTCGACGGCGGCGGCGTAAGCCACATCGACACCGTCGGCATCCTGCAGGTACTCGAGCATGGTCTTCTCGGTCAACTGCACGTCGCCCGACTGCGAGTACGCGTCCCGCCCCAGTTCCAGGGAACGCGACAGCGCGAGCGCCTGGTTCCGCTGCTCGGTCGTGAGGTAGATGTTGCGGCTGCTCAGGGCAAGCCCGTCACTTTCGCGCACGATCGGCGCAACGACCAGGTCGAGGGCGAAATCGAGATCCTTTACCAGCCGCTTCAATACCGCGACCTGCTGGGCGTCCTTCTGGCCGAAGACGGCGAAGGCGGGTTCGACGATATTGAAGAGCTTGGTGACGACGGTGCACACTCCATCGAAGTGTCCGGGTCTATCGGCCCCCTCGTAGACTTCCCCGATGGGCCCCGCCCTCACGCCCACGGTTGCGTCGGCTGGATACATGTCCTCGACGCTCGGGAGAAACGCGATGTCCGCCCGCTCGCCCCTGAGCAACTCGAGATCACCCTCCGTGTCGCGCGGGTAATGCTCGAAGTCCTCGCCTTCGCCGAACTGTTTGGGATTGACGAAAACGCTGGCTACCACGACGTCCGACAAATGGCGCGCGCGGCGGACGAGAGACAGATGCCCCGCGTGCAATGCTCCCATTGTGGGAACGAGGCCCACCGTCAGGCCTTTGCGCCGGCGCTCTTGCAACAGCGAACGAAGCTCGTCTGGTCGGCGAACCACTCTCATGCGAACCGGTTCTCCAATATCTCGAGCATCCTCGTGGCTTCCTCTTTCTCTATTCGATGAGCGCGCGTCGCTGCGTCCACTATGACGCGAGCGATGTGTGCGTAATCCTCGGCGAGATGCGGCGATCCGTCACTCAGAGCATGGAGATGCCTGGCGATGGTTTTTTTCTCGCCCCTCACCACGGGCCCCGTCAGGCTCTCGGCGGCACCTCGCCCGCCTGCGTTCGCAACCGTACCCCCGGCGAGGGGGCCGAGAACTCGATGAGGTTCATCGATGCCGATGGCCGCGAGCATCGCCTCGGCGGTGGCGAGAAGAGCGGCGATTCCGTTCGAGGTCGTCACCGCTGCCGCATGCCACACGGGACGGGCCTCCTCGGGAACGATTACCGGCAGCCCATCGAGGTCGGCGGCGATCAAGCGGGCCGCCCAGGTCTCGATCTCCGGAGGAGCCGTCACTCCCCAAGCGGAGCCCGGAAGGCGCTCGATCCCCCGCTCCATGTCGGGAAACGTCTGAACCGGGTGCAATGCGGCAACCCCAGCCCCCACGGCGCCCGCCTCTGCCAGTGGGCCGATCCCGAGGGCCCCGGCGAAGTGGACAACCACCGCTCCGGGGACCAACGACGGGCCGATCTCGGATACGACCGGGCCGATCGCTTCGTCCGGAACTCCGAGCAGGAGGACATCGACAGGGGGGAGCTCCCGTCTATGGTCGAAGGTCCTCGTCTCGAGACGAGCAGCCGAGTGTTCGGTCGATTCCGCCCGACGGGATGACACGCCGGTTATCTCGTGTCCGGAGCGTTTCAGGAGAGCAGTCACTGCCGTCCCGACGCGGCCCGCGCCGATCAGGGCGACTCGAAGTCGGGAACCCGATGGTGTCGACATGATCGCTGCCTTCGCTCCAGTCCTCGCGGGTACCGGTCGTTCAGCAAGGATAGTCTTGTCCGCCCGCAGGGCGGTGCCGAGCCTTTCGCTCGCCAAGGCGCAGCGAAGCTTCGCCGACGGCCAGATGGCTACTGGATGAGCTTCGCCTTGAACTCGAAGGTCTTGTTCTGGTCGACCGGTTGACCGGCACACGAGAAGGGTGACGTGGGGATTCGGAAGCAGCTCCTATAGCGGGTGCTTGCATTCGACAACAGGAGCAGCACGCGCGTCGTCCTGCGGAAGGTCACCCTTGCGTGCCCGAGACCCCGCCGGTTGAGCTTGACGAATCTCTTGGCGACGACCCGAGACCCATCGAACGCAACGAGTGCTGCCTTCGGCTTTGACTTCGCGCCGGGACCATCGACCCTGACCTGTAACCTCGCGCCCCGCTTGACGCCGTTCCCGGGCGAGAAGGTGAAGTGGGCGCTCGCCAGGTGATCGAGGCGTCGCTTTTGGAGCGCCGTGGCGCGCTTGGACCTCCCGAGCGTGAATCTCTTTCTCACCGGGGCCCCACCTACGCGGGTCTTGTAAAGCGCGCCCTTCTCGTAATGCTTCTTCGGTGTGAAATTCGCGATACCAAAGTTCAAGAACGTCCTCTCGAAGGGCGAACGTCGCTCGACTGTCGCGCGCAGAGCGCGCAGGGAGTAGAGGTCCGGGCCGCCGGGCGCGCCGTCTGCCTTGTTCCACACTTGCTTGACGAGCCGCGTTCCGAATCTCTCCGTCGCGAACTTCCAGTAGACGAAGTTGCCGTATTCGAAGAAACTTGCTCCGAGGTCCAGTGGGACCTGCGGATGCCTCATGCTGCTGGTGGCGAGGAACTGAAGGTTGTCGTTGATACGTCCATGTACCTCGTCCTCCATCCACACCGCAGTGTTCTCCAGGATCCAGAGGTCCTCGAAGAGGTCGTATCCGAACTGGACGGCATGAAAGAACTCGTGCGCCGCGGTCACCCGAAGGTTCTTGATGGGGGTCTGGTCGGGAAACTGTCCGCTCCTGTAGTCGTTGTCGAAGGCGCAATACGCGGACATGTCGGAGAACCTGTAACCGCTGCTCGCACGTAGATGGGGGTCATCCGTCGCGCAATAGCCGTACAGGGGTGGATTCTCGGCCCCCAGGTCCGCGACGTAGAAATCAATCTTCCCGTTCCCACCGTTGTTGCTCGACTGCACATCGCGCTTGGGCTCGCGGAAACCCATCTGGTCGATGGCTCGTTTCCACACGCGTCTCTGCAACTCGTCGACGACGGTATCGACGAAGTCTGGCCTGCCGTTGCTGTTGGAATCGCTTGGGTCGACCGCGTGTGGTCCCGACGTCACATAGTGGACACACAGGTCGGGCGTGCAGGTACGACGGGCCTTCGCGTCTCCGTACTTGACGTCCACCGGGTCGTTCGCCCTGTTGTCGGTGGGTCGCGTCAGTAATGCATCTGCCGTGGCGCGGTCGTGCGGCGCCAGTTGGTCTCTGCGGAGTGCGAGGTCACGAAGAAGAGCGGTAGCAGCGCGCGGCGCGGGCGGTGCCACTTCACCGAATCGGCGGGACACGGGTCGCGGAACGAACAAGCTCAGCACACGCTCGAGCGCGTACTCGGCGTCGCTCACGGTGCCCGAGTGCAGCGCCCGACTCAGGGCATCGTCGGGGGCGGGGGTCAGTTCGGGCAACTCACGCGCCTGGTTCTGGGGTGTCGCCTGAGAAGTCGCTCCTGCGGGGACCGCGGTCAGAGCGATACCGAGTGACATGGCCAGCGACAACAGCGTCCGCATACGTGGATAGCTAGAAGGGCTCGACGAGACGAACTTTGCCCACGGCCTCTTCGATCCAATCCGAGTAGCGGGCGCCCCAAGGATCGGAGGCCTCCGGTTCGATTTCGAGCAGGGGAACCAGGACGAACTTCCTTTGGAGCATCCGGGGGTGCGGAATCTCGAGGTCCTCGTCGTTGATCTTCTCGTCGCCAAAGGTCAGCACGTCGAGATCCACCACGCGCGGGCCCCAGCGAATGTCGGAGGGCTCGCGCCCGAGCATCCGCTCGATCTCCTTGCACACGCCGAGCAGCGTGCGGGGGCCGAGTGACGTCTCGATGCGGGCGACAAGGTTTATGAACGACCGCTGCGGGGGCCCGCCGACAGGCTCGGTCTCGTAGAGGCCGGAGGCGGCCGTGACCCTAATCTCTGCGGTGTCGTCGAGGGCGCTCACGGCTCTGCGACAGAAGCTCGAGCGTTCTCCGACGTTCGAGCCAATACCTATGTAGGCCGTCGTCATGCTCTCACTCCTCGGTAACCCTTCAGCTCCGCTCGATTCGAACCACTATCCCACCGACGTCTTCCTCCACGGGGGGGGACTCCTTGGCAATCTCTACCGTAACCCCGTCGACCCTCCCGATCCTCGACATTTGAGAGGCGATCTTTCCTGCTAGGTATTCGAGTAAGTGGCACTTGCTGGATCTGACGATTGCGGCGATCTCGTTGGTTGCCCAGTGATAGTTGACGGTGTCCTCGAGGTCATCGCTCTTCGCTGCGGGCCGGAGATCCGCTTGCAGATCGACGCTGACGAGAACCCATTGAGGCTGGCTGCGCTCCTCCTCGGTGACGCCGATGTGCGTTGCGACGCGCAGGTTGCGGATCGAGATCATGTCGGGCACCTAGCTGTCCTTGATCGCTTCGAGCATCCTCATGGTGCGAACGATCGGTTCGACATCGTGGACCCGCACGATGTGAGCGCCTTTCGAGATCGCCCATGCGACCGTGGCGGCCGTACCCTCCACTCGCTGGTCGTCGGGCAGGTCAAGGGTGGTGCCGATGAAGGACTTTCGAGAGGTTCCCACCAGCACCGGAAACCCGAGCTCAACGATCTCATCGAGCCTGCGCAGCAGCACGAGACTCTGCTGGGGATTCTTCGCAAAGCCGTACCCCGGATCGAGGCAGATCGCATCGCGCGCGACGCCCTGCTCGGCGAGTTGCTCGGCCCGAAGTCTCAAGAAATCGCGTACATCTGTGACCACGTCTTGGTAGTCGGTGAGCTCTCGCATCGTTGCCGGTGTGCCGCGCGAGTGCATGACTACGATCGCGGCGCCGGTGCGGGCAGCGACATGGTCCACGGCGCCGTCGCTCCCTTCACCGGCGGTGTCGTTGATGATCGACGCGCCGGCCTCGACGGACAGCTCGGCCACCTTCGGTTTGCGTGTGTCGATGGAGATGAGGGCCGATGTCTGGCGGCACAGTCCTTCGATGACCGGAAGGACGCGGTCGAGCTCGTCCTTCTCGGCAACGGGTTCGGCGCCGGGACGAGTCGATTCACCGCCCACGTCAACGATGGCTGCGCCCTGCTCGACCATCTCGAGGCCGTGGGTGACCGCTCGTTCGGCGTCGTTCCACAGCCCTCCGTCAGAGAACGAATCCGGCGTTACGTTCAGCACGCCCATGACAATCGGTCGATCGAGCGAGAGGTAGGAGTCCCTGCAGCGAAGCTTCATGGTCGAAGTGTAGCGAGGCCGCAGCGAGGCCGACCGAGTTTGATCAGCGGCCGTGTATGAGGCCCATGGCCTCGGCGCGCGTTGCCTCGTTGCGCCGGAACAGGCCGCGAACCGACGAGGTCACCGTCTTGCTTCCAGGCTTGCGGACGCCGCGCATACTCATGCAGAGGTGCTCGGCCTCGATCACGACCAGAACGCCACGCGGGGCCAGCGCTTTCTCGATCGCATCGGCGATCTGAGTCGTGAGGCGCTCTTGGACCTGGGGCCGCTTGGACAGAACATCGACCAGACGAGCGAGCTTCGAGAGACCCGTGATCTGACCCGATTCGTTCGGAATGTAGGCGACGTGGGCCCGCCCGATGAACGGGATCAGATGGTGCTCACACATCGAGCCGAGAGGGATGTCCTTGACCATGATCATCTCGTCGTGGTTCGCCTCGAACACGACGTCGAGCTCGTCGGCGGGGTCGGCGTGCAGACCCACGAAGAGCTCCTCGTACATGCCGGCGACCCGCTGCGGCGTCCGCTGGAGCCCGTCTCGGTCCGGATCCTCTCCGATCGCCTGGAGAATCGTGCGCACCGCATCCTTGATGGCGGCGATATCAATGGGGCCCTGGGGCCGGATCTGGGCTACCTCCTCACGCGGATCTGCCATGACCACACCCTAAACAGCCCGGGGGCCTAATCCCTCCGCACTCTCGGACCCCCAGGTATCGGCCCATGCAACCTCTGGGGTCCGAGAGTGCAGAAGTGTGACGCCAGTGACACCCGGGCAGACCGGCACTGGTGTTCCTTAGATAGGTGGAACCGGATTGGAGAGTTCAGACCGATGCGCGAACGAGGAAGCAGGTTGTCGGCGCTTGGATGGCTCGTCATCCACGTTTCGTGGGACATGCTCGTGAACCGGCCCGATGAGCTCGAGGCGCTAATCCGCGGCGCCCTCGGACAACCGACACTCTTGGACCCGTAGGGGTGCTTGGGACGATACCCGGAGGTTCGAGAGTGAAAAAGGCCCTCGGAGCGGAGCCTTTGGTGGGTTAGACCTCGCCCAGGCGTGGTTTCGGGCTCGGGCGCGGCCTGCGACGCCTGGCTTCCTCGGCGTCCTGCGATGCCGCCGCGGCGCGTTCCTCTTCCTCGCGAGCCTTGCGGCGGAGACGGGCTCGTTCGGTGCCGTCGGCGGGGGACTGCTTGGCGACCTCGCCGAAGATCTCCGCTACCTCCTCCTTCTCGACCGACTCCTTCTCGAGAAGGCGCTCGACGAGGAGGTCGAGCTTGTCGCGGTACTTGACAACTATCTCGCGAGCCTCATCGTGCGCTTCCTCGACGAGGCGGTGAACCTCATCGTCGATCTTTGCCGCGACGTCGTCGGAGTAGTCCTTGACGTGGCCGTAGTCGCGGCCGAGGAATGGCTGCTGCCCTTCGGTTTCGCCGAGAGCGAGGGGGCCGAGGTCGCTCATGCCGTACTGCATGACCATCGACTTTGCTATGCGGGTGCAGCGCTGGATATCGTCCGACGCGCCGGTGGTGGGCTCATTGAAGACGACTTCCTCCGCCACCCGGCCCCCGAGGAGCATCGCCAGTTCGTCGACGAGCTCGCTGCGCGTGACGAGGAAGCGATCTTCGCTGGGCAACGTCAGGGTGTAACCGAGAGCGCGACCGCGGCTCACGATCGAAACCTTGTGCACCGGATCCGCGTTGGGCAGGGCGTGCGACACGAGTGCGTGACCGCCCTCGTGATAGGCGATGACCTTCTTTTCCTTCTCGGAGATGACACGGCTACGACGTTCGGGGCCCGCGACGACTCGGTCGATGGCCTCCTCGAGCTCGTTCATCGAGATCTCGTTGCGAGAAAAGCGAGCGGCCAGAAGCGCTGCCTCGTTGACGACGTTCGCGAGATCCGCTCCGGTGAACCCGGGCGTGCGCTTCGCGAGGGTTTCGATATCAATGTCCTTCGACAACGGCTTGCCACGGGTGTGGACCTTCAGTACACCGACCCGGCCGTTCAGGTCGGGACGGTCGACCACGATCTGGCGGTCGAAGCGTCCGGGACGAAGTAGGGCGGGGTCGAGGATGTCGGGCCGGTTGGTCGCTGCGATCAGGATGACGCCACCCTTGATGTCGAAACCGTCCATCTCGACGAGCAACTGGTTGAGCGTCTGCTCGCGCTCGTCGTGGCCTCCACCCAGTCCAGCCCCACGGTGTCGGCCGACCGCGTCGATCTCGTCCATGAACACGATCGAGGGCGAGTTGGCCTTGGCCTGCTCGAAGAGGTCGCGCACACGGCTGGCACCGACACCGACGAACATTTCGACGAAGTCGGAGCCCGAGATCGAAAAGAACGGAACGCCGGCCTCCCCGGCAACGGCGCGGGCGAGCAAAGTCTTACCCGTGCCCGGTGGCCCGTAGAGGAGCACGCCCTTGGGGATCTTGGCCCCCATCGCCTGGAACTTCTGGGGAGCCTCCAGGTACTCCTTGATCTCGTGCAGTTCCTCGATGGCCTCGTCCAGTCCGGCGACGTCGCCGAACGTGATCTTGGGCTGGTCCTTGGTGACGAGCCGGGCCTTCGATTTCCCGAAGCTCATCACTCGGTTGCCGCCTCCCTGCATCTGCTGCATGAGGAAGAAGAAGAACCCGACGATGATCAGGATGGGGAGGAACTGGAAGAGGATCGACAAAATCGGCGATCCACGCTGCGGGTCGGCCGTCACCGGGACGTCGTTGTCGACGGCGATTCGCTGGTAATAGTCGATCGTGTCTTTTGGGACGAACAGCTCGTACTCGCCGCCGTCGCTCAGCTCGCCGGTGACCTTCTCGTCCACCGTCAGGAATTCTGCCGACTCGATCTCGCCCGCTCCGACCATCTCGACCCACTCGTTGACCGAGGCGATCTCCTCGGGCTTCTCGGCGCTTTGGCGGTAGGCGTTGATGACCCAGACCACCACGATGATCAGGATCAGATAGAAGATTGCGGACTTGAAGATTCGGTTCATTCTCTCTTTTCCGGCTCTCTTATCCGTTTTCCTCGGAAAGGAAGCGATCGCCGTGACGACCGCTACAGTTGAAACCTACCAGTCTCGTATCGCTAAAACGGCTTTCGCCATTGGGTTTCGCCCCGTTCGTGGGCAACCCTTCCCCTATGGGGAATCGGCGCCGTAAGCGGCGGGCTTGAGAACGCCTATGTAGGGGAGGTTGCGGTACTTCTCGGCGAAATCGAGCCCGTAGCCGACTATGAACACCGGAGGAATCTCGAAACCCGGGTAGCGCACGTCCAATGGAACCGCCTGTTCCCCTTTTTTCCAGAAGAGCGAACAAATCTCGAGGCTGGCAGGCCCGCGCGCCTCGAGGTACCGAAGCAGGTAATTGATGGTCAGGCCCGAATCGATGATGTCCTCGACGAGGAGGACGTGCCGACCCGTGATCTCGTAGTCGAGGTCCTTCAGGATCCGAACCACTCCCGAGGACTTGGTCGACGATCCGTAACTCGACACCGCCATGAAGTCGAATTCGACCGGCAGCTGAATCGAGCGCGCGAGGTCCGACATGAACACGAACGCTCCCTTGAGGACGCCGATCAAAAGGAGGTCCTTGCCTCGGTAGTCGTCAGTAATCTGTTTCGCAAGCCCGGCGATCTTGCCCTGAATTTCGTCCGCGGAGATGAGGACTTCCTCAATGTCCTCGTGTAGATCGACTGAGTGCAAGCTAGGTCCCCCCGTCTAGGAGTTGTCGGCGATCCAGGAGGATCGCCGTTGAGCATCCTATTGTTCGGTCGCCGATCGTTGCACGACGACTTCGTCCCGTGTGACCTCGATAGTGGTTCCGGATGCAACGTCGAAGTGACGACCCTCACCGTCGGATTTCTCGAGCGCGTCGAGCGCGGCCTCGATTCCTCCCGAACGGTCTCTCACGCGGCCCACGGCTCGCTCGAGCAACCTCCGTCGCAAGGCGCGCGGCAACGGGTTGAGCCCGGGACGCTCGAAATGAACCTCTCCGCCCTCACCGCGCGCGAGCTCGTTGTAGAGAGTGACGGCGAGCCCTTTCAGCGCCTCGGCATCGTCACTCAGGCGCTCGGCCGAGGTGGCCATCGCCGCCACGGCGCCCTCCCCCCAACGGGCCTCGATGGGAGCCACAACGGTGGAGCGAATCGCCGAGCGATCGAAGCGATCATCCGAGTTCGCGGGATCGTCGTCGTAGGCCAGCTCGACCTCGTCGCAGTAGCCGCGCGTCTCGCTCCGCCGGACCTCGAGCAGGGGACGCACTCGCTTCGCCCCGGCCTCCGCCGGCATGACCGGGGGAATGCCCGCCAGGCCCTCGGTCCCCGCACCGTGGATCAGCCGAGCGATCGTCGTCTCGACTCGGTCGTCGAGTGTGTGTCCGGTCGCAACGGCGTGGGCGCCGAGCTCCCTCGCTACCGTCTCGAAGAATGAGTAACGAAAGAGCCGGGCGCGAGCATGGAGATTGGAGCCTGCGAGGTCGGGGGCCTTGATGAGGTGGACCTCGAAGCCCGCGTTGGCAGCGTCCGAGGAGACCCGGGCTGCAATGTCCTCAGAAGATTCGCTCAAGCCGTGGTCGACGTGGGCAACGTGGAGCTCCCAGGAGCGTTTGCTCGACAGCCGATGGAGCACATCGAGCAGGCACGTCGAGTCCGGACCCCCCGAGACCGCGACCACGACGATGTCACCGTCGGCCAGCATCGAGTGGCGATCGATGGTTCTAGTGGCCTGCTCGACGATGGCGAAGCCCGGGCCCCCGTAACCTCTTTCCACGTCGGGATCAGGCCGCGACACGCCCGAGCCAGGCCTCGGGCGCCTTCAGCTCGGCGAGAGTTGGGAACTGGTCGGGTCCACCCCAAAGCCGAGCGAGGACGTCCGGCCCCGCCTGGCGGACCGCCGCCGCGCAAAACGCCTGGCCCAATTCGTACTGCTTCAGCTTCATCTCGAGACCCAGGGTCGATGACAGGATCTTCTGCACCCCGTTCAACTGGTCGCGACGCCTTTCGAAAACGAAACGCATGCGCCGCATCGACGGAATGACCCGCTCGCCCACCGAATCCATGACGAAATTGCCGTGACCCTCGACGACCGCCATCAGAGCCTGGATCTCGTCTAGGACAACCCTTTGGTCGTCGGTGGCGAGCAGGTACATCGGAGAACGCTCCTCCGGAGGCAGATCCTTGGACGCCAGACGTCGAACCGCGATGCGGAGGCGGGTGATCAATCCCTTCGTGTCGATATCGACCGTGTCGACGTAACGCTTCACAAGATCCAGGAAGTGCGGTCGCAGCCACGGCACGCCCTCGAACTGGAACCGGTGCGTGACCTCGTGGAGCGCAACCCACATCGCGAAATCGTGTGGCACGAAACCGTAGCGACGCTCGGTCTCGATCAGGTTGGGGCCGACGAAATAGAGGGCCGCGCCACCGGCGGGAAGCTTTCGGCGGCGACGCCGGGCTTCGGCCGAGCCATCGTCCTCGGGGACGAGAAGGTCGTATTGGCCGAGTACCCGCCGGGAGACGTAGCCGAGCAGAACTCCGACTTCGACCGAGACGACCGCGCGCTGAGCAGCTTTCGCCGCTGCCGGAAGCCTGTCCAGCCGGTCGCCGACCTTCTCCGCAATTGGATCGAGCATCGCGGTCATGCTCGAGATGTTTGCGTCGGCCCAGGTAGCTCTGTCGATGAGGCCCCAGGCAACGGGGGGAGGCGCCGGGATTCCGCTCGCCTCGGCAACCAGCTCCTCGGATCGCGGAACGGCTTCGTCCAGATCGGTCCTCAGTCTGTCCAGCAGGTAGGAGCGGTCGAGGCCGCTCGTCCCAGCGACGCGGCGCGCGACCGCAGAGGCGAGAGCGGGTTCAACGAGTCGTGGCATGGAAACGAGCTTAGGCCGTCGAGGCGACTAGAGCTCCGTCCAGCTAGAAACCCTTGCGGCGCCGGGTGGCGACGAAGCGATAGTACGCGAAGGCGACTCCCAGGATCGTCAAGGCGAGCAGAACGAGTGCGATGCGGGCCATCTGATAGGTCCAGGGCGGTCCGGTCTCCTCCACGGCGTCGCCCCCCTCAGAGCCCCCGCCCTCCTCCTCGGTGTCCCCCTCGGAGTTACCGCCACCCGGATCATCTTGGTCGGTTTCCTGAGCGAGAGTGGGTCCTGTCGACGACCAGGCCGGAAAGCCGAACGCCGTCACGCTTGAGACCATCGCCATGAGAGCGATCAAAATGGCAAGCCGTGCACGCATTCGGAAGCCTCCGTAACGAGCTGGTGGTGAGAACGGCGACAGGATATCTCGCCGCGCTGGGGCGCGTGGCGGATTGGCGCGCACGGAGAGTGCTGCCCCGCTTCGGGCCGCGGCTGCAGCTCAGGCAGATCCGGCGGCCGGCTTGCGGCCACGCAGTCGGGGCACCTTCATCTCGGCATGGGTCCAGCACTTATCGCGACGGTTGTAGGTGGACAGGCGCGTCTCGCAGCCATCTTCGGCGCAGACACGGCCCTCGGGCTTACGCTGGGATGCGCGCGGGAGTCCTTTGGGGCTCTGGCCTCGGATCGCTATTTGGTTGGACATCGAGGCTCCCCTCGCTCCGGCTCGCTCTGCCTCATCTCCCCCGATTGAGAACGGGCACAGCGGGCGATGAACCGGTTGACACTTGTTATTCGTACAAACGCACAGCAGCGGTTTGGAGTTCCCGGATTTCATGAACGATTCGCGAAAAGGGACGCGCGACCGATTTCGACCGGTCTTCGAGCAGGTCGGAGTGGTCATTCGCGCAGTCGTGGGCGCCCCGGCTCGGGCCGTCAGAGGCACTGGTCGGAGGGTGGCCGACCCCGCCAGGCAGGTGGTGGACTACTGGTCGTCGGAGCGACGGACGATGCGCCAGGGATTCGTCGCCGTCACCATCGCCTCTCTGACCTCGCTCGCCGCGGGGCTCGTACTGGTCGGAATGGGCAACCGGATCGAGGTCATCGAGGGCCTCTTCGTCCTGATCCCCGTGTCGATAGGGATGCGGGGGAACATCTTCGGAGCCCTCGCGGCGCGGCTGGGCACCGCGATCCTGTCCGGTCTCTTCGAGGTCTCGAGAGACAGGTCGAGCATTCTGGGCCAAAACGTCTACGCCTCGATTCTCCTGACTATCGGGACCGCGGTGACGATGGGCGTGCTGGCCAGGGCTACGGCCGGTCTGCTCGGGGTCGACACTGTCTCGGTTTGGGACTTCATCGTCATCTCTCTCATCGGAGGTTTGCTGTCCTCCGTCGTCGTTCTGGCCGTGACCATCTACCTGTCGATTCAATCCTTCAGAAGGGACTGGGACCTCGATGCCGTCGGAGCGCCGCTGATCACGGCCATAGGGGACGTGGTGACGCTGCCGTGTCTGTTCCTGGCGTCGTTCCTCGCTCAGATCGACGTGGTGACGCCGGTGGTGGGGGCTCTGGCGCTGGTCGCCGGGATCCTCGCGCTTTACTTAGGCTGGACGAGTGCACATAGCGTGGCCCGGCGAATCGTGCGCGAGGCGTTTCCGGTTCTGTGTGTAGCGATCGTCCTCGACGTGCTCGCCGGGACGGTCGTCCAACCCCGGATGGATGAGGTCTTCACTCCATTGCCGGCGTTCCTGATCATCATCCCCGGGTTCCTCGAGAACACGGGAGCGCTCGGTTCGATTCTGGCCGCGCGGCTTGGATCGAAGTTGCACCTCGGGGCCGTGACCCCAACCGCCAAGCCGAGTCCCGTCGCCCTGCTGGACGGCACGATCGTCCTCGCGCTTGGGCTGTTGGTCTACGCGCTGTCGGCCGTGGCGACTCTCGCGGTAGCGACAGCCACCGGAGCCGCCTACCCGGGGGCCTGGACCTTTCTCGGAGTCGTGATGGTGGGCGGTCTCATGGCGACGGTTATCGCCGCCGTGATCGGCTACTACGCCGCCGTCGCCACCTATCGGTTCGGGTTCGATCCCGACAACCACACGATCCCCATCGTCACCAGTGGAATGGACCTCTTGGGAGTGACCTGTCTAGTCATTGCCCTCGTGTTGTTCGGAGTAGCGTGAAGGAGTTCATGATGGATTCATCAGAAGGACCGAATACCGTCAAGGGGTTCCTGGCAGAGATCAAGGACACCTCGGAGTTGATGGTCGATCTCGCCTACGCGGCGATCTTTTTTTCGGACGCAGACCTCGCCAAAGAGGTACGGCGGCTCGAGGACCGAATGGTCGAGCATTTACGCGGACTCCGTCGCTTGAGCATCCTCGCGGCGCGCAGCCCCGAAGACGCCGAACACATGGCCGGCGTCCTGGAGATCGCTGCGGCAGTGGAGAAGATCGCGGATGCGGCGGAGGACATCGCCGGAATCGTTGCGTCCGGGATCGGCATACTCGAAGACCTTCGACGCGATCTTCGTCACGCCGCGGAGGTCGTTGCCCGCGTCAAGGTGAGAGAGGACGCTGAGGCCGTAGGTCAATCGCTGCGGGATCTCGCACTGCCGGTCGAGATCGGAATGTGGATCATCGCGGCGCGTCGCGGTGGTGAGTGGAACTTCGACCCCGGCCCCGACTTCACCGTCTCGGGGGGCGACGCGCTGTTGGTCCAGGGCCCCGAGGACGGTGTCAACCTCGCTCGAAAGGTCATGGGCGCGCCGGAGCTCCCGGAACAGCCCGACCCGCCGGAGATCGTGCTCAGCGATCTCGATCGGGCCGTGGACCTCATCGTCGAGATGAAGGACTCGTCCGAGGTCGCGGTCGGACTCGCGTACTCGGCTCTCCTCTTCAACAGTCAGGCCCTCGCCGCCGAAGTCGCCAACCTCGAGGCCCGTAGCGACGCGATCCACGACGAGCTCGAGTCCTGGGTACTTCGAAGCGCGCAGGAGGCGCGCAATCCCGATGACCTGAGAGGGCTCATCCGTCTCGCGCAGGCATCCGAGATGATCTTCGATTCCGCCCGAGAGATGACGAGGCTCGTCGAGGCCGGCGAGGAGCTCCATCCGGTGATCGCGGCGGCCTTGGTTGAATCCGACGAGTTCGGACACGAGACGGTCGTCCAGCCGGGTGCGCCGGCCGACGGACGGACGATCAAGGAACTACAGATCGAGACCGAGACCGGGATGTTCGTGTTGGCCGTCCAACGCGGACGTCGGTGGACCTACCGGCCCAAACCTCGTTTCACCTTCGAAGCCGGTGACCGCGTCATCGCCGTCGGTCCTGCGGAGGGCGGCGAGGAGCTCGATGAACTGGCCGGTCTCAAGAGAGAGTTTCAGGACGCCTGAGCTGCGCTCGTATTAGGGTGCGCGGGATGGGGCATAGTTCTTACAGTTTTCTGTTTCTTTTCTAGGAGAGGACCCATGCCCAAGAAGGTGCCACAGCCGGACGGCTCGATCCCCAAGAAACCATCGCTCGCGCAGAATCTCGGCGCACTGGTTCTGGGGATCCTCGCGGTCAAGCTGTCTACCTACATCATCACGACCGTATGGCGCCTCGTCACACGGGAGGATCCTCCCCAGATCGACCAGGCAGTGCCAGTTGGTAAGAAGGCCGCCTGGCTCGCGTTGATCGGGGCGGCGACCGGTGCTTCACGCCAAGCAGCGCGCGACATCGTCAAGCCCCCGACCGCTGGTCCCGCCTAGTTGCCACCGAGCTAGATTGCGTCCAGCTCCGGCACTTTGGTTGCCGCGAGTTCGGCCTGCGACGGTTCGGCCGGAACTAGATTCGAGGGATTCCCGAAATTCGTAAACCATCCTGGGAACTTGTGGCCCGGCATCGGACGACCAAGAAAGAAACCCTGAGCCTGATCGCATCCGAGTGACTGAAGGCTGTCCCACACTTCGCGCGTCTCGACACCCTCGGCAACGACCCGTAGGCGCAGGTTGCGCGCGAGGTCGATAGTCGAACGAACGATCACCTCGTCGTTCTCATCCTCTGTCATTCCCAGAATGAAGGACTTGTCGATCTTGATCTCCTGGACGGGGAGCCTCTTCAGGTATCCGAGCGATGAGTATCCTGCGCCGAAGTCGTCCAATGAAAGCCCGATCCCGAGCTCGTTGAGGCGTCCGCAGACATCTGCGGCGCGAACGGGGTCTGCGATGATGCTGCTCTCGGTGATCTCGAGAAGAAGGTGACCGTGCGGGACGCGATGTATCGCAAGTATCGCCTTCACGTCCTCGACGAAGTTGGGGTCCAGCAAACTGCGGCGAGACAGGTTCACGGCAATGTCGACCACAAGTCCGTTGTTCTTCCACACTTGCCACTGTCTAAGCGCGCGCTCCAGGGCGAAGCGAGTGAGCGATCGCATCAATCCCGTCTGCTCTGCAGCCACGATGAACTCATCCGGCGCAACCTTACCTAGGGTTGGATGGTCCCATCGGAGCAGGGCCTCCACGCCCGCAACCTCTCCGCTCATTAGATTGACCTTCGGTTGATAGAAGAGCTCGAGCTCGTCGCGATCGACGGCCCGTCGCAACTCACCCAACAGCGCCAGGCGACGTGCACTGTTCTGGTCGCGGTCATCCGCGTAGACCTCATGGCCTGTATGAGTCTCCTTTGCGACGTACATGGCGATGTCGGCCCGCTGTAGAAGCGTGTCAACATCTTCGCCGTGTTCGGGGAAGAGAGCGATGCCGACGCTCGCCTCAACATCGATCGTCAAACCCGATGACACCTCGTCGAGGACGAACGGAATCTCGATGGAGGTGAGGATTCTTCCGGCTACCTGGACCGCGTCCTCCTCGCTTCCCACGTTGGGAAGCAGCGCTATGAACTCGTCGCCGCCCAAGCGAGAGAAAGTGTCAACCTCCCGCAGAACCTGCTTGACGCGCGGCCCGATCTGGCGGAGCAGGGCATCACCGATGTGGTGTCCAAGGCTGTCATTGATCTCCTTGAATCGGTCAAGGTCGAGCAACATGATGCCGACCTTCGTTCCCTTTCGTTTTGCCTCGAGCAGGGCCTGCTCCAAACGGTCGTAGAACAGTGCTCTGTTGGGCAGACCCGTCAGGTCGTCATGCAGCGCCTGGTACGCCTTGTAGTCCTTCTCCGCGTACATGGTTGCCACACTCCAGATGATGACCATCGGAATGGCAAGCAATGGAACGAGCAGGAGGCTGCGCTCGGCAACCACGATCACAACCGGGGACAGTGCCAACAGAATGAGATTGATCCACGCCTGGTAGCCGATGTCCGAGAGCAGGAACCGAAGGACCGGAGCTCCCTGATGCAGGGCAATGGCGATCCGGCAAAGGATGTTGTTGGCAATGAAGAGCGCCAAACCTGCCAGGAGAATGCCCGGCAAATCGGCGGTCGTAAAGTAAGTCGCTCCGGTGGAAAAGGATCCGGACGTGGTCAAGTGGACCACCATCGCCGCGGCGCCAATGGCAAGAGCCATCTGCGCCGCGTTGAAGATGGACTTCCATCCGGGTTTTCCGGCTCGAAGGTCGGCCATAAGACTGGCGACGGTCTGCGCCATGATGGCTGCCCCGATTCCAAAACGCAGCACGAGAGCGAAGGTGAAGATCGCCGAGACCGTTATCTCGCCCTCCTCGCCATCGATCCGGGCGGTTCGAATCGGGAAGAACTCCCCCAGAACGATGAGTCCGGTCAACAGCCAGAACTCGCCGTAGTCGGTCGCGATCGTCTCGGCCACCTCACCGAACATGGACAGGCTGAGGAGCACTCCAGCGATGCTGATGAAGCTCACGTATATCCAGACCGGCTTGATCTTCGCCAGCAAGATCGGCAACTCCCAGTTCGATTCTCAACGGAAATCGCAGAGCGACGGGGCCCGCCTAGCGGCGACCCCGCGCTCTACGTTGAAATGCAGGGTGCTAGCCCCACTTGTGACCGGCCCCCGAGGCTGCTACCAGAGCCGTCAGCGATGCGAGCGCCATACCGACGCGAAGAAGACGAGCTTTCAAGACACCTCCCCTCTTCGCCTATACCCAGATGTTTCCATATCAGGGCACTTCGGTCCCCGCCCGGTGATGCTTGAGCCAGCCGAGAGGGTTCGGTCAGAAGATGACTAGACTGGATTCCAGAGGGAACCCCGAATGACTAGAGAGCAACTAGTCTCAAAGGCCCACATCTCCCCCCTTTTGATGGTCTGAGTCAAGACCTCTCCGGCCCGGCCCGATAGATGAACGACGGCGTCCAAGGACCTGGGAGATGAAGTGCTCGTAACCGTTTGCTTCCTTTTGTGCGTGATCTCGGTGCCCCTCGCGGGAGGCCGTCTTAATGCGCTCGCGACCTTTCGGTTGCGCCATGCGTGGCTGGTGTTCGCCGCGATCGGTCTACAGATAGGCATCATCTCGCTGTTCCCGGGCTCGGGCAGCGCATACGTGTGGACACACCTTGTGTCCTACGGGCTGGTTTTGGCCTTTCTTGCCGCCAACAGAAACCTGCCGGGTCTGTGGGTCATAACTTCCGGCACCCTCATGAACTTCGTGGCAATTGCGACCAACGATGGAGTCATGCCGGCCACGATGGGGGCGCTGAGAGCAGCCGGGAAGCAAATCGACCCCGGTCAATTCGCCAACTCAGCGCCGCTCATCGACGCCAACTACGCCTTCCTTGGAGACGTTTTCGCCATCCCTGCCGGCTTCCCGCTGGCGAACGTTTTCAGTGCGGGGGATGTGTGCATCGTTTTCGGCGCGCTCGTAACCCTTCACCAGGTGTGCGGCACCCGATTCTTTCCTCCTCGGCCGACTCTGACCCCGCTGCAGCAGCTCGACGGTCGTACATAGCGCGCTATCGATCGAGGGCTCGCAGCAGAGCTGCGACGTCCTTGTCTGTGTTGTAGATGTGAAACGAGACGCGCAGGTTGCCCGCGCGCGAGGCGGCTTGTATTCCCGAGCGTTCAAGCTCTGAGGATGCGTCTACTGTTTCGATCGACACGATCGCGGAGTTGCTCGGCTCCAGCTGCATCTCCTCTCTGAAGAGATTGGCGAGTCGCAGGTTGTGCTCGTGAATGGCTTCGACCCCAACGCTTGCAATCAACTCGAGCGACGGTGCGGTGCCAACCCACGAGAACCACACGGGCGAACGATCGAAGCGACGAGCGGATTCTGCCAGCCTCAGAGGCGGTCCGTAGTAAGAGGAGTGAACGTCCTCACCCGCGTACCATCCCGCGCTCACTGGTCTGATTCGCTCTCGGAGCTCGGGGTTGACGTACAGAAACGCCGTCCCGCGCGGAGACATGAGCCACTTGTACCCGTGCACGACGAGGAAGTCGAAACGGGAAGCATCGAGAGGCATCCACCCGCAACCCTGAGTTGCGTCGACGATGGTGAGCACATCGTGCTCTGCGGCGGCCTTCTCGATGGAGTCCAAGTCGGCGACCCCGCCCGATGATGACTGCACGGCACTAAAAGCAACGGCAGTGGTGGACGGGCCGATTGCATCGGCCACGCGCCCTGTCGGAACCGTGTCGACGGTGATGCCTCGATCCGAGTGCGTGAAGTAGGGGAACAGATTCGAGGTGAACTCCATGTCGGGCACGAGAACCTGAGCTCCGTCCGGCAACGAGCTCGCGATCATCCCGGTGAAGTCCGAGACCGTCGCACCGATCGCAACATCCTCGACGTCGGCGCCGACGAGGCCGGCGAAACTCGCGCGGGATTCCTCGGTCGATTCCCCCCAGATCTCCCAGCTCGTTCGTCCGTGGCGCCAGTCGTCGAGGGCTGCGCTGAGAGCTTCGAACGCCGGGCGAGGAGGTAGTCCGTAGCTGGCCGTATTGAGATAGACGGTGTCCGGCTCCCAGAGGGCCTGGGCCGCTGCAAGTTCCATCGACGGATGCTAACCGTCGCTCGGGTCGCGTCCAACGGGAACAAATCCGGTGGCCCCTCTCGTCCTAGTGCAGTCACGCGGTCTCAACAGAGAGGTGCACAGATGCGGTCCCTGAGGGTCCTTTTGCTTTCGGTTGTCGCCACGTCGCTCATGGCCGGGCCGGCGCTCGCCTGCGGGGGGCTCGTTGCACCCAACGGGTCGGTGAACCTGGTCCGAACCACCACCCTTGCCGCGTACGTCGATGGGATCGAGCACTACGTGACCTCGTTCGAGTTCGCGGGGGCCGGTGGCGGCAAGTTCGGTTCGATCGTTCCTCTCCCCGACATACCGACCGATGTGACCAAGGCGGGGCGATGGACGCTCCAGCGTCTGGTCGAGGAGGTCCAGCCGCCGGTGCCAGAGGCCGCCCGGGGCGCGCTCCTGTTTTCCGCTGCGGACAAGGCCGAAGTAATCCTCGAGAAGCGCGTCAGTGCTCTCGACATCGCCGTCCTGAAGGGCGGAGGTGACGAGGTCGGCGTATGGGCCAAAGACAATGGTTTCTTCCTTCCTCCCGACGCACCCGAGGTGCTCGACTTCTACGCCGAGCGCAGTCCGATCTTCATGGCGGTTCGCTTCAACCTCGAACGCGCCCAGGACAAGGATCTCCAGTCCGGCGACGGTATCCCGGTACACGTCACTATCCCGACCGACAGTCCGTGGGTCCCACTTCGCATCCTGGGCCTCGGCCGAGGTGCCGACGAGATCGTCGAGGCGGATGTATTCCTGCTGAACGAGACGAAGCCGTTGCTGATGCCGGGCATGGACGAGGCCGGATCTCGTAAGGGTCTGGTGCACGAACGCAGCGAGGCGGCCTCCGAATTGTTGCTCACCGACCTGGCGAGCGACAGGGGCATGGATTGGTTGCCTACGGACGACATGTGGCTCGACTACATCCGAATTCAGTCCCCTGCGGCAAACCTCGACCACGACCTTGCGATAAGTGTCGACGGCGAGATCCCTTCGCCCGTCGATGCCGGTTACGCGCTTGCCGGCACGACAATTCCCCGTGGACCCTCGACACCCATCTGGGGCTGGTTCGTTGGGTTTGCGATGCTCGTCGCGGTTCTGATGGGAAGCAACTTTCTGGTTTCAGGGAAGCGATGACCATCGCTCTGCGGGTCTGCCTCGTCATTTCGGTCCTCATGCTTGGAGGGTGCGCTGTAGCCGCCGGGGCGAAGGAGTCTGAGGTCATCGTCAACGTCAACCACTCGCGTTTCGATCCGGCAGCGTTCGAGTTCGAAACAGGAACGACGGTTCGGTTCGTCATTCACAACGCCGACCCGATCGATCACGAATTCCTGCTGGGTGACGACGCAGATCAGGACCGGCACGAGAATGGGACCCATGCCGAGCACGGCGCCATCCCCGGCGAAGTCTCGTTACCCGCCGGATCCACCCGGTCCACGACTTACACGTTCACCGAACCCGGCAAGCTAATCATCGGGTGCCATCTACCCGCGCACTTCGCCTACGGCATGAGAGCGGACGTGACAGTGACTCCTTGATGTTTCACGCTCAGCCTCAAGCCATTGGTACTTCAGCAGAAAAGGAGAACGCGCTCACCTAGACTTGCGACATGGAACGCGTGGGAAGGCGAACCGACGGGGGCCGAGGACACGCCACGACCCTGGAGCTGTTCTACGACCTCGTCTTCGTATTCGCGATCACACAGGTCACTCACCTTCTGCTCGATCATCTGGACTGGGCCGGCGCTGGACAGGCCTCGCTTGTTCTTCTGGTGGTGTGGTGGTCGTGGAACTACACGACCTGGGTTACCAACGAGCTAGATCCGGAAGCGGTCGTCACACGATTACTGCTGATCGGCTTGATGCTGGCAAGCCTCCTGATGGCGATCGCAATCCCGGATGCCTTCGAGGACAAGGCTCTGTTGTTCGCCGGAACCTACGTGGGGATGCAAATCGGGCGGCATACCTTCATGACTTTCGCGGCGGCGCGACCGAGAACGATCGAGCGCGAGCGAGCGGGCCGAATTCTCACATGGTTCGCTCTGGCGGGAGTGTTCTGGATCTCGGGCGCACTCGTGGACGGATCGGCACGGGTCGCGTTATGGGTCGTCGCCCTCACAGTGGACTACTGCGCTCCGCTCGTTCTCTACCGAGTTCCCGGCCGGCCACGTCTGAGCGGAGCAACCTGGGAGGTGGGCACCGAGCATTTCGCCGAACGCTTCCAGTTGTTCATCATCGTGGCTCTCGGAGAGTCAATCGTAATCACGGGAGCTACCACATCGGAGCTCGAACTCAACAGACCAACGATCCTCGCCTTTGGGGTGGCCTTCCTCGTGAGTGCTTCCCTCTGGTGGCTGTACTTCAACTTCGTCGCAAGGATCGTCCAGCAACATCTCGAAGTTGCTCAAGAACGAACGAAGGTTGCGCGCGACGCATACACGTACCTCCACGTCGTGATCGTCGCGGGAATCATCGTCTCTGCGGTAGGAGACGAGTTAGTGATCGCACATCCAAACGAAACGCTACACGGCCCCGAGCTCGTCGCCGTCGTTGCCGGCCCAGCGCTGTACCTCCTGGCTCACGTAGCACTACGACTGAGGGTGACCGGCACCATCGGCGGCAAACGACTCATGGGGGCGATGGCGTGTGTCGCCGTCGGATTCATTGGACCGTACGTTTCGGCATTGGTCTTGAGCGCACTGCTGCTCGGCGTCCTGATAGCCGTCATCGTTGCCGAGCAGCTGGCCGCCGCGCGTCGGGTCGCGCGCGGCCAGCCATCACGACTCGAGCGACTTCAAGCCTCACCGGAGCAGCGCGATGTGTGATGTCAACAGGGGTTAGACCCTCTCGACCTTCGCATCCTCCTCGGATAGCTCGAGGTCCTTCGGCAGATCGACCGGAACATCGGTGTGCGGTTCGATACTGATCCTGGGAACGATTCGGTCGAGCCACTTCGGGAACCACCAGTTCGCATCTCCGAGCAACTCCATCGTTGCGGGCACGAGCACCATTCGTACGATCGTCGCGTCGACGAAGATCGCCACTGCCAGGCCCATTCCGAATAACTTGATCGCGCGCTCGTCAAACCCGAAGACGAAGGACAGGAATACCGTGATCATGATCGCCGCCGCGGCAGTGATTACACGCGCCGTGGTTGCCAGACCATTGGCGACCGCGAGAGCGTTGTCACCTGTCTTCACATACTCCTCTCGGATGCGAGAAAGCAGAAAGATTTCATAGTCCATCGAGAGACCAAACAGAATCGTGAACAACATCATCGGCGCCCACGCCTCAATGGGAGCGGTGCTCTCGACTCCGATCAGATCCTTGCCCCAACCCCACTGAAAGATGGCGACGATGACTCCGTAGGCCGCACCGATCGAAAGGAGGTTCATGATGGCGGCCTTGAGCGGCACCAGAATCGATCTGAAAACAACCACCAGAAGCAGGAACGACACCGCGATGACGACGGCGATGAGAATGGGCAACCGCTCACCGTTCACGTCGGAGAAGTCGATGACCGAGGCGGTCAGACCGCCGACCAGGATCGGCGTGTCGGATCCCTGCATCGTCTCTGGGATGACCTCCTCGCGGAGATCGTGTACGAGGCTGGTCGTGTCCTCGTTTTGAGGCGAGGTCGACGGGAACACAGTGATGACAGCGGCGTCGCCCGACTCGTTCATGATGGGCGGCGATGCCGCAACGACGCCATCGGTCTCGCCTATCGCCTGAGGCAGGGCCTCGAGCTGTTCAACCCCATTGGGATCCGAGAGATCGGCAACCAACAGCAGAGGGCCGTTGAAACCCGGTCCGAATCCCTCGCTCAACAGATCGTAGGCACGCCTGCTGCTGCGCGAGGTGTCGCCGGAGCCGGCGTCGGCAAAGCCGAGCCTCATGTCCAAAACCGGAATGGCGAGAACCAGCAACACGAGTAGGCCTGCAATCGCAGGGATCAGAGGCCGGCGTTGGAGTACGCGACTCCAGCGAAACCAAATCGAGGCACGCGGGTCGTCCTCTCCGCGGTGGAACCAGGGAAGACGCCAGCGATCGATGTTGTGACCGGCGAATCCAATCACTGCCGGTAGCAACGTGACAGAAGCCAGCATCGTCACCAGCACGGTCACGGCACTTCCGACGGCAAGGCCTTCCACGAACGCAAACCCCATGAGCAGCATGCCGAGGAGTGAGATGACCACCACTGTCCCTGCGAACAGCACAGCGCGACCGGCGGTGACCAACGCCGCCAGGTTCGCCGCCTCGGGGTCGTGTTGCGCGTGCAGGTGGTGGCGATAGCGGGTGACGATGAACAGCGCGTAATCTATGCCCACCCCGATTCCAATCATCGAAGCGAGCTGTGGGGCGAAGTCCGGCACGTTCAGGAAGTTAGCGAACAGGAACATGAGCGAGAGCCCAATACCTATCCCAAAGAGGGCCATCATGATCGGAAGCAGCATCGCGAGCACGGACCCGAAAGTCACCAGAAGAATGATGATCGCTGCCAGGAATCCGATCGACTCCGCTCCACCCGGCTCTTCGAACTCCGAGAACACGACCGCACTGCCACCCGGCTCGATTGCGAGACCCGGTACCTCCGCGTCCTGCGCCGAAGCCTTGAGCTCGTCCACTACTTCGACCGGTACGGGTTCTTGATCGAGATTCTCGAACCGAACTGTAGCGTAACCAATTAGTCCGTCGGGCGCGATCTGGCGCGCTCCCTCTTCGGAGTAAGGACTTTCGACCGCGAGAACATGATCGAGCTCGGAAACGTCTGCAAAGAGCCCCTCGAGCGCAGACTGAACTTGCGGGTCTGTGACGCCGTCCTCGGCTTGAAACACGATGTCGGCTGTGTCGCCGGCGAACGCCGGAAAGCGGTCTAGCAAGAGGTCGTACGCCTCCTGAGACTCCGCCCCCGGGAGCGAGAAATCGTTCGAGTAGGCCCCTCCGATGGAGGATGCGAGAAAACCGGAGCCGATGAGCGCGGCGACCCAGATTCCGAGCATTGTCCACCTACGCCGGTAACTCCAGCGCGCGACACGTTCCAGCATCAACGTCACCCCTCCCGGGTTCGACCTGAGTCAGCAAAGCGAGGTTCAGGCTAATTAAGGGCAACGCGCGTCGCTAGGTGGTTCTTCCGAGATCGGAAAATCGATCGCGAAGGATGCGCCGACAGGGGAAGTGAGCCCATCATGAAAAGGCTCAAACTGGACCTTTCACTGGAATCACGTCCGCCGCCATTCGGCTCGGATCGAAGGTGATGTGGCCGGGGAGTTAGCCCACTGAAGCAACAGGACGGCCAGAACATCCTGAAGTTCGGAACCGGCGAACTCGACCGCACACTGATGCATCGCGGTTATCACGTACGCCCCACGTAGGATCGCCGCTCAGTCTTGCTTACCGGCTCCCCATCCGGGGTAAACCACGAGAGGTCCTTGTCTCGCGGCGGAATGTCGGGAGCGAGTCGAGGAAGGTCGTGCCAGCTAAAGGATTGCCCGGCGAAAGATCGTCGGAGCCGGAAGGAGACTTGTCATGGACGGATGGCTCATCGCCGTTCTCGTGGTCGCCCTTGTGGTGATCGGGGGCCTCATCTACGTCGCTGCTACCCGAGGCAGAGAGAAAAGACTCGAGCAGCAGCGAACGACAGCAACGGAACAGCGTCAAGAAGCCCAGTCCGCCGCGCAGCGAGCGGGGGAGGCCGATCTCGCCGCCAACCGCCACGCCGAATCGGCTGAACGGGAGCGAGAGCGAGCGGTGGAGTTGGAGCAGCGGGCGGCCAAGACCGACCCCGACACCTCAGACCCGCGCTAATACGCCCACAATCGAGCGCAGCTTCTGGGAGTTCTCCTAGTCTTCGGACTCTGCCTCGTCGGCCGCGCTCTATCAGCCGGCGGGCGGAGCTCTCGAGCGAAAGGAGAAAGCATGTCCTCGGCAAACCTTCTGGTGGATGCATTCGGCAGAGTCAATGGGATCGTCCAGCGGGTCGTAAAGGGACTCGGACCGGAACAGTTGTCGTTCCGCGTGGATCAAGAAGCCAACTCGATCGCGTGGCTAATCTGGCATCTGTCCCGAATCCAGGACGACCACATCGCAGGCGTCGCGGGTACCGAGCAGGCCTACACGAGCGCTGGGTGGGCCGATCGGTTGGCCTTGCCGTTCGATTCGTCGGATACCGGCTACGGTCACACGTCGGACAAAGTCTCCGCGGTGCGAGTCGAATCCGCCAAATTACTGACGGGCTATCACGATGCGGTCTTCGAACGGACAATCCGATTCGTGGAACCTCTAACCGACACCGACCTCGCGCGCATAGTCGACGAGTCGTGGGATCCACCCGTGACGTTAAGCGTGCGGCTCGTGAGCGTGATCTCCGACAATCTGCAGCACGCGGGCCAGGCCGCCTTCGTTCGCGGAATCATCGAACGCAGCTAGCCGGGAGACAGTCAGGTCGAATCCAAGAGCGAGGTGATTCGTGTGCTTCTTGGGTCAGACCTCGGCACACTTGACTGCTTCATTCACGAATTGAGGTCGCGACGCCTCCTCATACGAGATCAAGTCTTGCGCCTCTGCCTGCGTAGCGCTCACCGCAGCGCGCCGAGGCAACCTCCCCCGCAGTCCGACGGTGGCCCCGCCGCGTATCCCGATGCAGCCCTCGGGGAGTTGGACGGATCGGGCGGATTGCAGCCTCTCTACAGTCCAGAATGCTTGGGGCGCGTACTTCTCAAGGTCCCTGAGGACATGCGGGAGCCGCGTATCGTCCACGGCTACGAACGCCACGGTGACGTCGCCACTGGGACCGTTGCCATACATCAATGTCACGGGCCAACCGAGGCGACGAAGCTCTCGCACCAGCGTCGCATCGCTGCCTTCCGTAACGATTCGAACCTCGGACTGACCGGTTGACAGCCGCTCGTCGGCGAGGACGCCGAGAAGTGTTCCCGCTCCGACTCCCAGCGCGTATCCGACAACCTTTTCAACGGCGTCAAGGTCGCCGAGCACGCTGCTGAACGCCAGCAGGAAGACGACGGCTTCGACGCAGGCGGTCATGGATCCGGCAAGCTTGCGACCCCTCGCGGTGAGCGCGACCCGCAGGGTCCAGAGACTCACACTCATGACCGCCATTCCCACCATCTGAAGCGTGCTCAGAATCGTGTCGGTGCTCATCGTGCTTTGCTCGGTTTTTCAGCGGTTCGAACCAAGGAAACCGAGGCTTTCCGAAGCAAGTGACGCCTCGCGCCGTTCGCGAGGCGCTCGTTCGCTGCGTCACGCAGGAGACTCTCGATTCGTATCTCCGTCATGACCTCCGAGACATGCGGGTGCATAGAGTCCTCCCTCTCTAAGCCCTCGACAGGCACTCAATTCGAGGCTCAGGCTAGGGAGTGAGCGGGCTCGAACCTTGGAGAGCGGCTGGAGGGTGGATGGAGAAATCCTGGTCTTGGCCGCTTCGACCCAGCCGATTAACATTGCTCCCAAAGCTGCGTTCGGCCATTTGCCGCGATGATCTATTCCTTTGAGGACTTCGAGCTCGACACCGCCCTCTATGAGTTGCGGCAACAGGGCTCGTCACTCCCCATGGAGCCGCAGGTCTTCGACGTGCTCGTTTACCTCGTCGAGCACCGAGACCGGGTGATCTCCAAACAGGAGCTCTTTGAGAATGTCTGGAAAACCCGCTATGTGACAGAATCGGCCCTTACTTCACGAATCAAGGCAGCACGCCGGGCGGTGGGAGACGACGGGCGCGGGCAAAGGGTCATTGGGACATCCCATGGTCGCGGGTACCGCTTCCTCGCCCCGGTGAAAGAGCTTGCGGTTCGGTCGACTTCAAGTCGGGGAGAAAAGAGACGATCGCCTAGGCGCGGACCGGCGAGCGATCACTTCGTTGGCAGACACGATGAGCTAGAGGTTCTTCTCGGATGGCTTGACGAAGCTCTCATGGGCGCTCGACGTACGGTCGTCGTCACCGGCGAGGCAGGCCTGGGTAAGACGACACTTATCGAAGCTTTCCTCGATGCAGCAACTAAAGCTCATGACTTGACGGTTGCTGAAAGCAGCTGCCTAGAGCAGCAAGGTGTAACAGAACCCTTCATGCCCCTCCTCGATGCACTCAACCGGCTCTGTCGGAACGATGAACGGCGCGAGGCCGTGGGCATCCTTGCTAGTCACGCCCCGACATGGCTGGCCGAGATGCCATGGCTGGTAGAAGAGAATGAGTTGGAGGTACTGCTCAACCGCATCATCGGAAGCACCCGCACGCGTATGTTGCGAGAGATCGTCGAGGCGTCGGCAACTCTCGCCGCCAGACATCCGCTGATCCTCGTGCTCGATGACCTTCAGTGGAGCGATCCATCGACTCTGGACGCGGTTAGCGCTCTGGCCCGCAGTTCCGACTCCGCCCCTGTCTTGTTTCTATGCTCCTGCCGCACATCCGCGTTCGTCGATCCCAGCCATCCGGCAGGAATGCTTCTCCAGGAGCTGCAGATCCGTGGCTTGTGCAATGAGTTGGCCCTGCCGTTACTGACGGAAGGTCAAGTCCTCGACTACTTACGTGCGCGCGTCGACGAGACGACGCTTCCAGAGAAGTCAGAGAAGCTGGTTCACGGTCGAACCGAAGGAAATCCGCTCTTTATCAAGGTTCTCGTCGATGAATGGACGGCACAGGACAGTGTCGGAACACACGGTCGCACAATCGCCCCGAGTGAGTTCCCGAGTAAGACTCCGAAATCTCTCGAGCAGAACATCGAGCAGCGCTTGGGTCGTCTGAGCTCCACGCAGCAAGAGATCCTTGAAAACCATGTCCGTTTCCGGCATGGAGGCCAGTGCCGGGATCATCGCAGCGGCTTTGAAGAAAGAGGAGGAGGAGGTCGAAGCGATCTGTGCCGCGCTCGCCCGCGCCCGGCAGTTCTTACGGACCGTTGACGCCCAGCCGCCGGACGGAGCTCCATCCACGACAGTCGGGTTTGTTCACAGCGTCTATCGAGAAGTCCTCTACGACCGGATTCCAGTTGCGCGGCGCGTGCGCCTGCACGGTGCAATCGCCCGGGCTCTTGAGGCCGCAACGGCAGGCGCGTCGGGGGACCGAGAGGCGGACCTTGCCTGGCACTACACGCGCGCTCGCGACGCGCGGAATGCGGTGCCCTATTTGCAGTTGGCGGCCGGCCGGGCCCTGAGGCGGGACGCTTACAAGGAAGCCATCGGTCACCTGAAGACGGGGTTGCATCTCGTGGGGGAACTGCCAGCGGGCGAGGACATCGGTGTCGAGGTGGATCTGCTGGACATGCTGGGCCTGGCGCTGCTCGTTGGAGAGGGGTGGGGCCACCCCGATATCGAGCCATCTCTCAGGAGAGCCCTCGCGTTGAGCAAAGAGCATTATGACCTTCCGCGATTGTCGCTCCTGCTCTACCACCTGAGCGCGATGCACGAAATGCGTGGTCAGCACGACAAATCTCAAGAGCTGTTGGAGCAGCGCCTTCGAATCGAGACGAGTGTGGCGGACTCAACACCGTTGCTGGAATCCCATGAGCTGCTGGCTTGCTCGATGTTTCACCAGGGGGGCTACGAGAAATCTCTCGCTCACGCCGAGGCCGGGTTGACGCTCTACGACCCCGAGAGACACCTGGCTCTGATCGCGTCCATGGCAGGGGAAAATCTTGGGGTCTCATGAATGTGCTGGGCAGCGCTTGACCTCTGGTTTCTTGGACACGCCGACCGAGCGGGTGAGCGCATTGGCCAGGCTCTGGAGCTGGCTGGGGATCCGGCGCATAGCTACAGCCTTGCTCGGACCCACGAGCACGTAGCGACACTGCATCAGCTCCGGCGCGAACCTCAGAGTGTCCTGGAACACGCGACCCTTGCCATCGACCTGGGCCTGCATCAGGGCTACGAGTTCCGGGCCGTGACGGGGGGCATCCTCCGCGGTTGGGCGCGTGTCGAGCTTGGAGCGATCGACGAAGGCCTTGTCGAGCTGCGAGCGGGGATCGATGATTACGTAACGTCCGGAGCCGAAATCAATCTCCCCTACTACATCGGCGTTTTGGCCGACGCCTGCTTGCGTGCCGGCCAGACTGCGGAGCGTATGCAAACGGTAGATCGGGCCCTTGAGGCAATCGTTACGAACAGCTTCTGTTATGAGGCTGAACTTCACAGACTCGGCGGCGTTGCTCGAATAGAAAGGGGTGACGAAGACGAGGGGCGGAACTGGTTGCGTCAGGCGTTGGACATCGCAGGCAGCCAGAACGCTCTTTCACTCGAGCTCCGTTCTGCCACGGACATCGCACGATACGCGACCGGTACCAAGGAGAGGAATGGCGCCAATTCTTTACTTGCGGATGTTCGCTCCCGCATCGAGGAAGCTACGAAGACTCCCGATCTCGTGGAGGCCGATAGTCTGCTGGGTCGTGCGTGACGGGGTCGAGGTAGTAGACCAATAACGCGCGGCACCGATCAGAACCGGTTCGAGCCGGGGAGGGGAATCGAACCCCTGACCTATTCATTACGAGTGAATCGCTCTGCCGACTGAGCTACCCCGGCGACAACTTCGCCTCTGACCTGCGAGAAGGCAACGAGTCGAGAGCCTAACCGACGTCTCCCGCCTGGCCGAGTCGTGGCAGGTCCACCTCGAGGCAGCCAACCTCTCCCCAACACCATCAAATAACTCTCTCCCCAACACCATCAAATAACTTCGATGCGAGCCGGCGACTTCATGCTCGCCCCACGAGAAATGACACCGTGCTGATCGACTCTCGGCTTATTCGCCGCAAGTGCGCCGTCATGATCATGGTGTGTCCCGGCGCATACCTAGGGGCCGTGGCCGGCCGCAACGACACTCTAGCTCGGGAGGATCGCTTTGAACCTTCGGTGATGCCCGAGGGCGTGATACGACTTCATTCACATCCGCAGTGTGTTCGTAAGAACGGACCCGAACGAACTTGAACTCCGAAATCAACCTGGGAGGTTGAACTCACATGGCCGAAGGGCTACACCTCGAGCG
>JBOGWS010000095.1:0-5417 GCA_050693895.1 Actinomycetota bacterium
ACCACTTCGTGCTCGGCTTCGGTCAGGACTCCTCGGGCGAGGTCTACGTCGTCGCCACCAAGAACACCGGCCCCACCGGCAACACCGGGAAGGTGTTCAAGCTCGTGCGACCGAGCGGCTAGCACCGCTTGGCGGCGAGCCCTTCCTTTCCTTTTCACCAAGCTCACCAGTGGAGGTGTGATATGAGGAAATCACTTCCGGCACTTATCTCCGCGGCGGTCCTCGCGTTAGGAGTGCTGTCCCTGCCGGCAAGCGCGTCCCACAATGCCGACCAGCACCGGGGGATGGAGCTCCTGTTCACGTCGCCGAACACCGCGATCAACTCCGATCTCGCGTTCTGGGGTGATCACGCGTTCATCGGCTACTACCGCAATGACCGCGCGGTCGGAGGGGTTCGGATCTTCGACATCTCGGATCCGGCCGGTCCGCGCCTGCTGAGGGACTTCGGCTGTGACGGACTGCAGAACGACCCCATCGTCTGGGACCGCAACGGTAACGGCGTCGCCGACCTGCTGATGTTGGCCGTTGACCGCACCATGGCAGCGCCCGAGTGTGGAGCCGCGCGGTCGGCGGAGCACGGCGATCCGACGGGCTGGGAGGGAGTCCGAGTCTTCACGATGAGCGACGACCCGGCCAACCCCTTCGCCGAGATCGAACAGGTCAAAGCGGTGTACACCGACTGCGGCGCGCACACCATCACGCTGTGGCCCGGCGACGCGGACGAGGGCAGGCTGCTCGCCTACGTGTCGTCCTATCCGCTGCGGCCGGGGCCGACTTGCGGCGACACCGAGTACCTGAACACCGCGAACCCGTACGACGAGGATCCCGGACAGCCGAGCGACCCGCTGCACGGCGTGATCCAGGTCGTCGAGGTACCGCTCGACGATCCCTCAGCGTCGCACGAGCTCGACGTCCAGCCGAAGATCAGCTATCCCGGTGACCCGGACGGCAAGAACGACTGGTGCGAGCGTGGGCTGTGCGCTCCGGGCGTTCTGGAGCCCGCCGCCGTAGCGTGCCACGACATCGTCGTGCACATGGAGCACGACCTGGC
Organism: Actinomycetota bacterium; assembly: GCA_050693895.1. Classification (GTDB taxonomy): domain Bacteria; phylum Actinomycetota; class CADDZG01; order CADDZG01; family WHSQ01; genus WHSV01. The sequence goes on from JBOGWS010000095.1 coordinate 1,052, forward strand.
CGGCGCGGCATGTGCCGAGCAGGGTCAGGTGTGGACGATCGGCGAGAACGGCATCCCCGATACGCAGAACCCGATCCTGGTCGGCGACGACGAGGTCAGCTCGGGCGGCACGGGTGACATCCCCGGCGCAGTCGACTTCTTCCACTCGGTGATGTTCGACAACGATGGCACGGTCGTGAACTGGGTAGACGAGTCCTTCGGGTCGGGCTGCCCGCCGCGGACGACCTGGCAGTCGCGGCCGTGGAACCCGTCAGGCGGGACGCACCAGACCGGCTACATGTACTTCTCCGATCTGGAGACCGGGGACTACCTGAGCCGCTTCCACGTCGGAGACGTGCGGCCTGATCCCGGGCCGGGCGAGTACTGCTCGGCGCACATGGGCATGGCCGTCATGGGCATCAAACGGGACCTCCTGGTCAACGCCTGGTACACGGGCGGGGTCGACGTGATCGACTTCACCAAGCCCACCCGCTTGAAGGAGATCGCGTACTACGACCCGCAGCAGAACTCGGGGACTTGGTCCGCGTACCCGTACACAGGGCCGCTGTTCAAGACCGGGCCCGGGATCCCTGTCTACGCGTCGGACGGCGTCACCAACAACGCGCTCGCTGAGGGGATGGTTGTGTACCGCACGCTCGTCGAGAAGCCCGGCAGGCCGCACACGGTGGATCACTTGAACCCGCAGACGATGGAATAGCGACGCCTCAGCGTCGTTCGGCACAGGGCCTCCCCCCGGGGGGAGGCCCTGTCACCAATCGGCTCACAGTGGAGGATCTCAAGGGCCGCTCATGGCGGTCTGCCCGTCTATGGAAACTCAGGGAGGCTCCGCATAGGCTCATTTTCGGCGGCCGTCCGAGGACGCGGGCTCACTTTTCGAGCACGCGGGCGAACCCGTGGCCTTGGTCTGTTAACGAGCTCGTATGGCTTGGGATCATGCAGACCCGGAGGGGAGATGTAGCAATCGAGCCACGTCGAATTGCATCGGCACACGCGGCCTCCACCGGAGACGTTGGAGAAGGTGCAGAGGGTTTGTGAGCGAACGGAAACTCGCGCGTCCGCACCGCTCTAGGAGGAGGGATGGACGGACTTTCCGAGCACGAAATCGGTATCGGCCCAGGCACTCTGGGGCAAGCACGGGATTACTGGGCAACCGGGCGACTTCGAGTGCTCCGCCCGAACATTACCGGGGCTCGTGTGGGGCCCACGTACTCGCCCCTCCCAGCGAGATCGGGCGGTGACTGAGGGTGCGTGCGAGCGGTAATGCGAGCAAGGCGTGCTTATTCTCAGCCATCGTCGCTCTTAGTTTGATGCCACTTCCGGCCGCGGCCCACGGTTTGCTCAAGGAGGCGAATCCGGCCCCGGATGTGCGCGTGCAGCGCGTCCCCAAAGCCGTTTCGGTCACGTTGACTCAACCGCCCATGCCGAATGGCGAGCTCACGGTGCGTGACGGTTGTGGACGAGTGGTGAGCCAAGTCTCAAACGTCGACGGTGACACGATCACTGCCGAGATGGACGCTGCGCAACCGGGGGGATGGCGCGTTCGCTTCGACTTCGTGTCGGCGACCGATGGTCACCGCTACGGGAGTTCCTATTCCTTCACCGTCAAAGGAGAGCGTAACTGCGCTCAAGAAGATGACGGAGAAGAGGAAGAGGGGGAGGGGGAAATGGCCTCTGATGACCGATCGGATGATGACATGGCCTCGAGCAGCCAGAGTGGTGGACACTCGGATGGGCAAAGCGTCCCGGTCGGCGCACTGGTCGCCGCCTCCGCGATCGCCTTCGCGACGGGCCTGATCGCCCGCATCCGTCCTCGGATGCGTTGAGATGCACGCAGATCCCCTGCCTACGGTAATCATGGTCGGCATTCGATTTGCTGTGTTTGCTGCACAGGCCTTGCTGTTCGGCATGGCTCTGATCGTTCCTTTCGTGGCCCGCCCTGCGTTCGCGGCAAGCGAGGAGACAAGTGCCGAAGGGCGCAGCCGTGTCTCACGACGCCTCGCAAGGATCCTTTTTGGTGCACTGATCGTCGCCCTCGTTGGATCCGGTGTTGTCTTCTACAACCAGATCCTCATTGCCGGTCAGGTCGGGGACATCGACAGATTCTTTGATGCGACCAACAGTGTCCTGGCCTCGAGCTTCGGGCAATGGTATGCGTTCCGCGTGGCACTGTGCGTCGCGCTGGCGCTAGCGCTTTGGGACCGCGTGCGTAGCTGGGCGCTGGCCGGGGCAGGTGGTGCCGACACTCGGCCACCGGTCCGCTGGTGGGCCGGTTGGGCCGCGCTATCCTTGGCTCTCCTCGCGACGATCTCGCTGTCCGGTCATGCAGCTGGAGCCGACCGACGCGCACTCGCCGTAACGAACGACGTCGTCCATTTAGGGGCCGGAGCGATCTGGATGTCCGGCATCTTGTTGCTGATATTCGTACTGCCCGCCGCCTTCACGGCCGCCCACCCAGGCCAAGAGCTTTCCATTCTGGCGCCGGCGGTAGACCGATTCGCGCCCATCGCGTTCGGCTCCATCGCGATTGTGGCTGCAACGGGCGTGCTTAACGCGTTCCTGCACGTGGCTGCCCTGGAGGACCTCGTCGGATCGGGGTACGGTCGCGCTCTGACTGTCAAGTTGTGCGGTTTCGTGTGCATCCTTGCGCTCGGAGCGCTAAACCACTTCGTCTTTCGTAAGCGCCTTGTTCGGGCGCGTGCTCGGAAGGAGCCGACGTCTGCATCACGCTCTCTACGACGGTCGGTTGCCCTCGAGGTGGCTGTGGCCGTGATGATCCTGGGGGCCACCAGCACACTCGTCGGTCTTCCTCCGACAAAGAGCTAACCGGAAACCCGTCACGCGCGGACTATTCCCATCCAGTGCTCCCGCCCGCCCTGACCGTGAGCGCAACACTCTCCAAACGCGCCTCAAAAAGTCTAACCCGCCACCCATGAAGAGCGGGGTGAGGGCAGGCTTCCTCTCCTAGCTTCGAATGGAATACTTGCGGACTCGGTCTTCCCAGTTGTGTCGGCTCTGGAGCACGGCAACCAGATGCAGAACAGAGAAGAACGGCACCATGATCGTGGGGAAGATAGCCAACGGCCAGGCATTGAGGGTCGGAGGTTCGAGCGACAGCCCGGTTGCGAACGCAACGAGGAAATCGCCCACTCCGAGAGCGGTGAAGGCGTAGAGGCGATGACGTGTCAGGCTTCCGTTGCCCAGGGCCAAAACGACGCCGACCGCAGTAATCCCGGTAGCGATGTCGCCCACTCCGGCTGACACGGCAAATCCGGCGGGCAGGTGATTGAATGCCAAAGCGAATAGGAAGGCAATCCCGATCACGCGCCACAGCTGTGCCGCCAACACAAGTCTCAGATCGAGGGACAGCAGGTAGTTCCTGAACCGCGGTGAGGCGCGGTAGCCGGTCGCCACAGCGGCGATCGGAATGACCACCGCCGCTGGCAGTGCAAGCCGGGAAGCTCCGCCGCCCGCAAAGACTCCGGTAACGATTGCCGTTATCACCACGCCGGACCAAATGGCTAGGACCACGTAGGTGACGGCCCCCGGAAGTCTCCCGCGCAGCGGACGTCCCGTGGGGTCAGGTGTGGTTGCGATGTCGGGTTGGGCGAAGTCGATGTTTGACGTCATTTCGTTTCCTCGATTCCCAAGGTTGTATTCGAAGCCAGGTCAGGAATCCATCAGCTCATCGCGATGCCTCCCCAGCTTCGAGTTCGAGCAGGGTCTCAGCCACTAGCGATTGGGCTTGCTCCTGGGCCTCCTTCCATGCGGGGAGAGCGCGGAGCAGCCTCTCATTCCCACGGGCTGTCAACGCGAGGAGCACGCCTCGACCGTGCGGCTGGTCGCGGATCTCCATCCACCCCCGATCCACCAGGCGGCCGCTGTTGCGGCTGAGCGTCGACTTCTCGAGCTCCATCGCTCGCCCGAGCTTGGCTGGCTGGACGGAACTCTGTGCTGCGATCGCAGCCATCAGGTTCATCTCAGCGATGTTGAGACCCAGTGGTCGGAGACGGTCGTTATAAAGACGGGTGACCGACCTGGCCAGCTTTCGAGTCCGGTAGCCAAGGCAGGTCGCGACCACCTCACGTGCTTGTTTCTCGATGCTCATGAGTTGTATATACAACTCTCGGATTGGCTTGTCAACGTGAGCCCCTTGGACAGGACCTGAAGTTGCCCCGCTTACGTGGACAACTAATCTCTGGGGATGATGTCCCCAGGAAGGAGGTCCCCGTGGCCGGATCGCGCCGACCCTACCCGCCGGAGTTTCGGGAGAAAGCCGTGCAGCTTGTCCGCTCCACGGACAAGTCCATCCCGGCGATCGCAGAAGAGCTCGGGATCTCGGACCAGAGCCTGCGCAACTGGGTGCACC
>JBOGWS010000096.1:0-27580 GCA_050693895.1 Actinomycetota bacterium
ATCGCGATTGCCGCGATCGTTGCACTCTTCCATCTCTTTCGTGCCGTTCGAGAGCATCGAACCGACCGTGAGCTTGTTCCCCGCGCGACTGCAGACATGTCGTTCTCCCCCATGTGTGCCCGAGCCCGTCTCTACCCGCGAAGAGATATCTGCTCGCGCCGCTTCAGCCGTGATCGTCACAAGGTGCCACACAAGGGCGTGGCCGTCGAGAACCGAAACGCTGTCGGGGATCCGATGGGGCGACGCGAAAACCGCGCCCATCCGGTCAACTGTGTGGCGAGTGCGTGTAGTGGTTAGGGCGCTTTCGGAGCGATGATCCACAACGCTACGTAGACGATCTCTCCGGCGCCAAACAAGCCGAAGAAAACGAATCCGATCCGCACCTTGCGAGTCTCCACACCAAAGTAGTCGGCCACCCCGGCGCACATTCCGGCAATCATCTTATTGCTGCTGGGCGAACGAGCCTTTCCCTTGGCATGGATTACCTCCTCCGATCCGAGGCTAGTCCATCTCGGCTTCGCCCCCGGATCAACGAGCGGTGCCGCGTTCCGGAGTGGGTTCGAGTGCGTCGGCGATCGTCCTGAGCGAGCGAGCCGCGGTCGCCCGGAACGGCTTCTGTGCTGAGTCTTTACCAACGGGCGTCTGGCGGCGCTGCTTCTCCGAGAACTGCTCCGCCATGAGGCGCTGCGACACAACGAGGGCGGTGAGATCGAGCATCCGATCCTCCTTTTGTTACCGGCTATCTCCTTATAGCTAGTCACACTACCGGGCTTGACTGGGGGCTGTCAACCAGTAAAGTGCATTTAGATGGAAACACCACAGGCAATCGAGGAGGTACGCATCGTCGGGGGGAACCTCGCCCTCGACCTGGCCAACACCAGGGACACGGCTCCGAATGGCGTCCCCGGGTTCGATCGCCTGCTCGACTACGGACACCTGCTTGCATGGGCCGCGAGGGCGGGTGTGATCTCGAGCGAAGCGGCGGACTTCGCGGCGCGCCGGGCGACCATGCGTCCCGATGAGGCCGCGGCGGCTCTGAGCCGGGCACGTGCGCTCCGTACAGACATCTTCGAGATATTCGAGGCGATCGCTCTGGATCAAGAACCACCCGCGCCGAGACTTGAATCACTCCGACGAATCAACGGCGAGGCCATCGCTCACGGTTCTCTAGTGCGGCAGGGCGACGCCTTCTCCTGGGACTGGACGAAAGACGAGGGGTTGGTCAGCGTGCTGTGGCCCGTGGTTCAGGCCGCAATCGAACTCCTTACCTCCGATGCTCTGCAACGGGTCAAGCGCTGCGGACGTTGCTCGTGGCTGTTCCTCGACGCGACCAAGAATCGGAGCCGCCGCTGGTGCTCGATGGAGGGTTGCGGAACCAATGAGAAGTCGCAGCGCTTCGTCGAGCGGAGACGGGCGGGCCGGCTCCATGCACAATCGCCGCCGCGTTAGCGATAAGACGAGCAAACGAGTCCGTCCCGACGACATTCGCAACGTGAAAAACAGAATGATTCGAGCTCGAATTAAGTAAGGGTTTTTGGACTCACCCTTCGCCAACCACGCTGGCGCGTGTTACAGAGGTCTTCCGTCGGGACAGTTCGAAAGAGCACGCGCCGAATCACCGAAGGCCGCGGGAGGTTCGAGGAACGCATGGAAGAAAGCTGGGAACGCACCCCTCAAATGATGATCGGATGGGACGTGCCCATCGAGATGGACGACAATCTCGTTCTCCGCGCCGACGTCTTTCGGCCGATCGATAACGACGCGTGCCCCGTCATCCTCGCCTATGGACCGTATGCGAAGGGGCTGACCTTCCAAGAGGGATACGCCGACGCCTGGCGGGCGATGGTTGATAGTCATCCCGACGTGCAGGCAGGCTCCTCGAATCGTTACCAGGCCTGGGAGGTCTGCGACCCTGAGAAGTGGGTTCCCGACGGCTACGCATGCGTGCGCGTTGACGCCCGCGGCTGGGGCCGCTCCGCCGGTTACATCAACCCGTGGAGCCCCAGAGAGGCCCAAGACCTATACGAGTGCATCGAGTGGGCGGCGGCGCAGTCGTGGAGCAATGGGAAAGTGGGCCTTCTTGGCATCAGCTACTACGCGATCAACCAATGGCACGTAGCGCGCCTGCAACCACCCTCTCTTACAGCAATGATCCCGTGGGAGGGCTTCGCCGACTTCTATCGAGACAAGTGCTACCACGGGGGTATCGCCTCCGACATGAAGAACGTCTGGTATCGGCGCACGATTACCACTGTGCAACACGGCCTCGGAGAGCGCGCGGCCACAAACCCGATCACGGGGGAGTTGGTAGCGGGGCCGGAAACACTCAGCGAGGAGGAACTCGAGGAGAACCGCTCAGACTTCACGGGGGACATCGATGCACGCCTGTTGGACGACGCGTTCCATCGTGAACGGTCGGCCGACTTTGATCACATCACCGCGCCGTTTTTATCGGCCGGGAACTGGGGCGGCTCCTCCCTGCATCTACGCGGCAACGTCGAGGCCTTTGTTCGGGCCGCCTCCAGGCAGAAGTGGCTCGAGATCCACGGCTTGGAGCACTGGACCGAGTTCTACACCGACTATGGCGTCAGCCTCCAGAAGCGGTTCTTCGATCACTTCCTGAAAGACGCCGACAACGGGTGGGCCGATCAACCGAGAGTCATGCTGCGCGTTCGCACCGTTGACGGCGGATTCGTGGACCGCACCGAGGACGAATGGCCGATCGGGCGAACCCGCTGGACGACTCTGCATCTCGACCCAGAAGCCGGCACGCTTCCGGACGCCCCACCCGCCATCCCGACGCAGGCCTCGTTCGACGCGCTCGAAAGCGACGGAGTGACGATGTCGACCCCACCGCTGGAAGAAGAGACGGAGATCACCGGGCCCGTCGCTGCAAAGGTGTTCGTCTCGTCGAGCACCACAGACGCGGACCTCTTTCTCGTGCTCCGCGTGTTCGATCCGGAGGACAACGAAGTCGTGCTTCAAGGCGCCGTCGATCCCCACACGCCGATCGGCCACGGGTGGCTTCGGGCTTCCCACCGAAAGCTTGACTCCGATCTCAGCAGGCCATACCGCCCCTATCACTCCCACGACGAGCTCCAGCCGCTCGAACCGGACGAGATCTACGAGCTGGACATTGAAATCTGGCCGACCAGCATCATCGTTCCCCGCGGCTACCGGGTGGCGCTAACGGTTCGGGGCAGGGATTATGAGTTCGATGGACGTGGCGGCAAAGTCGAGCTCGGTCACTTCAAGGGGAGCGTGATGCGCGGCGTCGGCATCTACACCCACGCCGATCCCAAGCACCGGCCGGCGGACGTCTACGGCGGATTGACCACCCTTCACGCGAGCAAGGACCACCCGGCGTTTCTGTTGCTGCCGCTGATTCCCACCAAAAGAGACAACCGGGAGCCCGGGCACTTCTAGTCCTTCGATGACGAAAGCGTTTCAACGTCGAATCAAATCAGGATTATCTTGCGGCTCGTCGCGCCTCCGTATAGCGTCCACCTTCATTGGGAGGTTGCTTCGCCTAGCGATTCACCAAAGGGGGCTTGAACGATGGTGCTTGGGCGTGAGTGTCACCGCATCCCGATCAGAAACGTGGTGAGAGGCGCGCCACCTCCCTTCCGTCGCGGTGCCCGGCCCGGCATGACCGTGCGCTCCGCCCGCAGCCAGCTTCGCAGCGCCGGTTTCCTCTGTGCCGCTCTCCTGCTCTTGGCCGCAGCCTGCACCAACACCTCGACACCGACCGGCGAGGGTGGCGGTGACACGGGCTCGCAAGAGATCAAGAACCCAGGCGTTTTCGTCCACGCCCTCGGAGGCGAGCCCGAATCACTGGATCCCGCGGGCGCGACGGACGGCGGCTACGGAAACCGCGCGATCATCCAGGTTTACGACTACCTGGTCGACCTGCCTGCCGATAGCGCCGAGCCGATTCCCATGCTCGCCACCGAGGTGCCGACCCTGGAGAACGGACTCGTCTCCGAGGATGGTCTGACCTACACGTTCCCGATCCGCGAAGGAGTTACGTTCCACGACGGGACAGAGCTGACTGCCGAAGACGTGAAGTACTCGTGGGATCGCGTGATGACGATGAACTTGCCGGAGGGCCAGGCAACAAAGCTGTCCGACGTCATAACCGAAACGCGCGTGGTGGACGATTTCACGTTCGAAGTCGACATCGCACGACCGGCGAGCTGGTTTCTCTCAACCGTCGTCTATTCCCCGCCCGCCGCGATCGTGAGCAAGGACGCGGTCGAGGAGAACGGTGGCGTCGTCGAGGGCGAGCCGAACGAATTCATGACGACCAACATGGTCGGAAGCGGGCCCTACAAATTCGTGTCCTGGGAGCGGGGTGAGCAGCTCACCTTTGAGAAGAATGAAGACTATTGGGGCGAGGTGCCCGCGCTCGACGCGAGATGGGAGGTCTCGCCCGACAACAGCGTGCAGGTTCTCGGAATGCAAGCCGGAGATTTCGACCTCGTCGAGCCCACTCCGCAGTTCGTTACCGAGCTCCAGGGCACCGACAACATTTGCTTCGACGACTCCGGCTTCCTGCTGGAGCCCCTCCATCTTGCGTTCAACCTCAACATAGACCCGGCGTTACTGCCCGATTCCGACACGATCCCGCCGGACTTCTTCCACGACGTGCGAGTTCGAAGAGCCTTCAACTATGCATTCGATTACGACGCGATGATCGAAGCAGGGCTCGAGGGTTTCGGGGCGAAGGCCACTTATCTGCCACCCGACGTGCTCGGATCCGATCCCGACGCGCCGAAGTACAGCCAGGACCTGGACGAGGCCGAAAGACTGTTCCGCGAGACGGGCTGGTGGGATCGTGGATTCGAGGTTTCCATCCTGGTCGAGGAGAACAACCCCACGTTTACGCCGGTGGGACTGATTCTGAAAGACGCACTCGAGGCCATGAACCCGGAGTTCCGTGTGAACGTCGTTCAGGTCGCCGAGACTCAGTTCGACGAGGCGCACTCTCAGACCCCGTTCCCCTATGCGATGTGGATCAAGAACGCCGATCCGTTCGTGGATCCCGCCTTGTTCATGTCGACGTACTTCCACCCCGACGGCGAGTGGGGGGAGCGCCATGACTTCCGCAGCGGATACGAGAACCCCGATCTCTTGGCTGAGGAGATGGACCGAGCAGCGTTCTCGACCGACGTTGCAGAGAGAGAGGAGATCTATCACGAACTCCTGGCTCTCCTCTATGAAGACCCGATGTGGATATGGGCTGCCGACGAGGCGAACGTGCAGATCTTCCAGTGCTGGGTGGAGGAGTTCGTCTACAACCCATTGTGGGTGATGCCGAGGTGGGCGTTCTACGACAAGGCAGGATGAACGTCGGCAAGTACCTATCGTAGTGACGGCTAGATATGCCACTGTGGGGGGCTGATGCAGGTCCGTGACTATGTAATTCGAAGACTGCTCAAGCTCCCCTTGGTCCTATTTGCGGTGACCGTCATCGTGTTCGGTCTGTCCAGAATGGGCGGCTCACCGATCGCGATCTATCTCGAGCACGAGATGAGTCCGACTCAAGTTGACGCCCTCGAGGAGCGATTCGGCCTGGACGAACCACTCCCCGTGCAGTACCTGTCCTGGGTCGCTGGGGTCTTTCGCGGAGACCTGGGTTGGTCGGGGGTCTCGGTGGCGCCGGTTTCCGAGGTCCTCCCGGCGAAATTCTTAGCCACTATGGAACTCGCTACCGCGGGCGTGTTGCTTGCTGTGATCTTCGGCGTTGGTCTTGGGACCTTCGCGGGAGCGAGGCGCGACCGACTCGCAGATCACCTGACGCGCCTTCTCACGGTGAGCGGGGCGAGCCTTCCGCTCTTCTGGTTCGCCTTGATGATGGTCATCTTGTTCTATCTCGTGGTGCCGATCGCTCCCCTAGGCCGCTTCGACGAAGCCATCTATTCGCAGATCACCTCCTACACCGGCTTTTACACGGTGGATGCCGTCCTGAACCTGAACTGGGACGCCTTCGTAGACGCGATCAAGCATCTGGCGCTGCCCGCCTTCGTCCTTGGGTTCGAGGGCATGGCTGTAATTGCGCGGATGATGCGCTCCTCGATGGTGGAGGAGATGGAAGAGGAGTACGTCGACATCGCCCGAGCAAAGGGGCTTCCAGAAAGGCTCGTGATACGTCGGCACGCCCGTCGGAACGCTCTCGTACCCACGGTCACGGTCATCGGTATGGCCTGGGGTGTGTTGCTCCAAGGCTCGGTGGTGGTCGAGATCGTTTTCCGATGGCCCGGGCTCGGTCGCTGGGCCACCGACGGCGTGCTGCGAGGTGACCGCGCCACCATCATGGCGTTCGTTCTCGTCACGAGTGTGATCTTTTTGGTGGTCAATCTCATCGTGGACGTGGTCTACGCGTATCTCGATCGCAGGGTGACCCTGGGGACATGACCGAAGGGGAGGTGAACCATGGCAGACGTCGCTCATCCGGGTAGGCCCGTCCCGCGGAACAGCGGGCGATGGGAGACCGCCAGGACGAAGTCCCGCCGGCTCGGCGAGCTGACGGTCGAGGCGCTCAAGAGCCCGACGACCCTCGCCGGAGCCTTCATCATCGTCTTGCTGATGGGCATGGCGATCTTTGCGCCGCTACTCGTCGAACCGAATCAGCCGGATCCCTACCAGATGCCGAGGGACTGGGCGCAGATCAACGCACCTCCGGGAACACCCGGACACATTCTGGGAACCACTCCGGAGGGGGGCGACGTACTTTACGGAATCGTATGGGGTGCTCGAACTTCTCTGCGCCTCGCGTTCATTGTCGTCGGTGCAACGATGGCGATAGGCGTCACGATCGGCAGCGTGGCGGGTTTCCTGGGCGGCAAATGGGACGACATACTCATGCGGATTGTCGATGTGGTGCTCGCCGTTCCGGACCTAATCATGGCGTTGGCGATCGCCGCGGTTCTGGGACCCTCGTTCCAGAACATCATCCTCGCGATGGTTGCGCTTAGCTGGCCTCGATACGCCCGAATCATCAGAGGGCAGATCATCCACGTGAAGGGAAACGAGTACGTGGACGTTGCCCAACTGATGGGCGACTCTCGCTGGAGGATCTACCTAAAAGACATCCTGCCCAACACGATCACGCCGGTAGCCGTGCAGGCAACTCTGGAAATGGGCCGCGTCGTGCTCTTCGGTGCAACTCTCAGCTTCATCGGATTGGCGGAGGCGGGCCTGGCCGAGTGGGGAAACCTGGTGAGTGAAGGTCAGCAGGGCATCGTCACGGGCCGCTGGTGGGTCGCGACCTTCGGCGGCGCCATGGTGTTCCTCTGGTCGCTCGGCTTCAACCTCTTCGGAGACGGGCTGCGGGACATCCTGGATCCCCGCACGGAGAGACGGTGAGTGTGCGGGAACGGGACGAATCCCGCGGGCCCACATCGGCGTCCGTGACAACTGGGCAGCCTGCGCTCCTGTCCCTTCGGGGTTTGCGGGTTCACTTCGAGACCAAACGAGGTGAGTCCCATGCCGTAGATGACGTCAGTTTCGACATCCATGACGGTGAGACGCTGGGACTCGTCGGCGAAACCGGCTCGGGAAAGACAATGACCGCGCGGTCGCTCTTGCGACTCGTACCCCGGCCACCGGGAATCTACGCGGGTGGCCAAGTGCTCTTCCGTCCCAAGATCACGTGTCCTCTGTGCGCGGGGGTCGGGTGTCCTGAATGCGAGGGAACGGGACGCGTCGGAGCACCTTGTCCTCAATGCGCCGGATCGGGGTGCCTCGAGTGCGAGGGCACCGGGATAGAGACCATCGACCTGCTAACGGTCTCGGAGCGACGCATTCGAAGGGTCCGGGGCAATCACATCGCGATGATCTCCCAGGACCCCGGCAAGGCACTGAACCCGGCGTTGTCGATCCGCCAGCAATTGGCCGAGGTCTTTGCCGAGCATCGCGCCGGCGAACTCCTCAGGGACGCCGGTATCGACCCCGAGAAAGCCGGCCCCCTGCTGCGTCGCGACGCACGTCGTCGTACCCGATTTTTCGAGCGACGCCTGCTGTCGCTGCCCCCGTACCGGGCGCATCATCGACGGCTGCGCGCCGTAATCGACGAGCGCATCTCTCGCGCGCTCGCAGATACCCGTATCCCGAACCCTCCCAAGGTGATGCAAAAGTACCCACACGAACTCTCCGGAGGGATGAAACAGCGGGTCATGATTGCGCAGGCTCTGGCCGCCAATCCCGAACTCCTGATCGCGGACGAACCGACCACCGCACTCGACGTGACGATCCAGGCCCGCATACTCGACCTCCTCGCGGAGCTGCAGGAACGGCATCATGCTGCCGTGCTGTACATCAGCCATGACCTCTCTCTTGTCCGCCGGATAAGCGATCGCGTCGCCGTGATGTACGCCGGCCAACTAGTCGAGGTCGGGCCCGCCGACACCATCCTCAGTCGCCCGATGCACCCCTACACGCGCGGGTTGCTCGGCGCGATCCCAACCACCGGGCATCGCAAAGGCAAACTCATCGCCATAGAGGGGACCGTGCCGGAGCTCCTCGACGTTCAGCCGATGTGCCGGTTCAGTGGCCGCTGTCCCTACGCTGCCCCGATCTGCAAGTGGAGGGAGCCAACCCTCGAGACCCGCAGTGACGGCCATCGTGTGGCCTGCTTTCTCTACGACTCGGCCGAGAATCTCGGAGTGCCTCCCGACGACATGCCCACAAGAGGGGACGCGCGGTGAGCTCGGTCCAGGCACCTCATCCCGACGACGTTGGGCTCAGCACCGACTTCGTCGTCAACGTCCGCGACGTCGCCCACCACTTTCCTGTGCGTCAGGGAGTGCTGCAGCGGATCAGCGGTCACGTTCGAGCCGTGGACGGTGTCAGCTTCGACATCCGTCGCGGCGAGACGGTGGGCCTCGTTGGCGAGAGCGGGTGTGGCAAGAGCACCCTGGGGCGGTGCGTGAGCGGACTCCTCACACCAACCGAGGGAGGAAGTTACTTCGGTATGAACAGCTCAGAGGTCGACCGCCTCGATGTGCTCATGGACATACCCGTTCACCGCCGGACGCCCGCCGATGTCCAAGAGCTCGAGGGCCTCGCTTCAAACCACCGGATGGATGCGGTCCCGAAGGCAGAACGACGCAGGTTCCGGCGGAACTGCCAGATGGTATTTCAGGATGCGTTCGCCTCACTCAACCCCCGGCATCTGGTACGGGACATCGTGGGGCGTCCGCTCAAGATCTACGGGGAAGCGTCGGGGTGGGCTCTCACGGAGCGCGTCGTCGAGCTACTGGAAAGTGTCGGCCTCGGTCGCCAACACCTCTACTCCTATCCCCATCAGTTTTCGGGGGGGCAGCGGCAACGCATCTCGATCGCTCGGGCCCTCGCCTTACGGCCGGAGTTCATCATCCTCGACGAACCGACGAGCGCGCTCGACGTCTCGGTTCAGGCGCAGATTCTGAACCTCCTCGCCCTTCTCCAGGAGGAGCAGAGCCTCACATATCTGTTCATCAGCCACGATCTGAACGTGGTTCGTCATATGAGCGACCGAATCATCGTGATGTACCTGGGCGAGATCTGTGAGGTCGGGCATGCGGACGAACTCTTTGACAGTCCCAAACACCCCTACACCGAGGCACTGGTCGCGGCGAACCCTTCGCTCGATGACGCGGGAACATCGATCAGATTGAGTGGTGCCGTGCCCGACCCGGCCTCTCCGCCGGAGGGTTGCCGTTTTCACACGAGATGCCCGGTGGTGACCCCCCGATGCGGGTGGGAGATCGATGACGTCCTCAGCAGTCTCGAAGAGCGCGGCCAAAGCGAACACCTCGAAGGCGTCGAGCGTCGCTCATCGTTCGAAGCGGAGTTGCGGTTCGACACTGAGGCGAACGCGGTGGCTCTCGCGCAAGAGCTTTCAAGCGAAACCGGGGCCGCTCCTCAGCCGATGCAGGAAGCCCTGGTCGGTCTCAAAGTCGACGGCGCCACCGTGAAGCTGAGGTTTGACCAAGTTGGCGAACCGCAGCTGACCGAGATCAGCTCAGACCATGCCACCGCTTGCATCCTGCACGGCGGCATTCTCAGAGAGTGACAAGCGGGCGGCCTTCTCCGGTCAGGTTCTCTTAGCGGAAGCCCCTCCCTCCCTGCTCGGCAGTGTGACCTCAGCCTTTCGTTCCTTCAGGGATGGTTCCCAGCGCGTCTCGGAGGGCTCCGCGAGTCGGTTCCGCAGGATGCCGATTCCTTCGATCTCCAGCTCGACCACGTCACCGGGGCTCAGCTTGCGGAAGAGCTCCAGTCCACACCCGAGACCCACCGTGCCGCTCCCGATAACCTGTCCGGGCACGACGATCTCGTTGCGCGAGGCATACGCCACGAGCTCTTCGAGGCTCCATGTCAGGGTCGAAGTCGACCCTCGCGACCACTCCTCTCCGTTGACTCGCGCCAGCATGGTGAGGTCGCCGAGATCCAGCTCGTCGAGAGTCGTCACCCATGGCCCCAGGACCGTCCCGAAGTCCTTGCCCTTCGCGGGTCCGAATCCTGCGGTCATCTCCCGCGCCTGCACGTCGCGCGCGCTGAAGTCATTCATCACTGTGACGCCGAGAACGTGAGCGAGAGCCTCATCGGGTTGCAAATCAGCGCCGGCGGTGCCAATCACGATCGCGATCTCGAGTTCGTAGTCCATGAAACGAGCGCCGCCGGGCCAAGGCACCATCTCGTCGTGACCCAGAACCGTGACAGGGTTCATCTTGTAATAGACCGGAAGCTCGTAGAAGAGATCGGGCACGGTGCGCTTGCCACGCGCGTGGGCATTGACAAGGTGCTGCTCGAAAGCCGAGGCGTCCAACATCACGGGAGGATCTACGGCGGCCGTCCAATGAACCTCTGAGAACGGGACCGTGGCAGCCTCGTCTCGTTCCTCGATAGCGAGGTACGCATGGGTCGTAAAGGCCTCACCGGCGCCCATCGCTGCGGTCAGACTCCCCGGGAACAGCGCGTCAGCCACACGCTGTGCCGCCTCGGATGTGGCACCTTTCCGTCCCAGACGACGACGCTCCGCGCTGCGAAGGTCGATCACGACCTCGTCCTCGGGGATCACGGCGACCGTGCGCGGCTGCTCACCATCGGGGCCGTCCCGGAGGATCCTCGACAACTTCACCCTTCAACTCCTGCATCTCCGTTGGTCCCCGTCAGTACGGGAACCAGGATTTCACGCTCGCGCGACTCGAGCAGGGGGACGATCGTGCCCTCGATCAGTGCTTTGAAGTGCGGAGTCTCACGATGCGCAAGGAGGGCCGCTTCGTCCTCGTACTCCTCGTAAAGCACGAACACTTCTGAATCCTCTGTCGAGCGGGCGGCGTGATAGGTCAAGCACAAAGGCTCGTCACGTCTCACCGCCTCAGCCATCTCCCGTAGGGCTCTTTCGACCAGGGCGCCCTGTCCCTTCCTTGCGTGATACCGAGCCAACAATGCCTGCATACCGTTCTCCTTCTCGATGGAAATATGTCCTTACGTCAGGCGCGCATCGCGCGACTCGATGTCCTGAAGTTCCCGGTGACCTTGCTCCTTGAGCATGAACCGTCTGAGAATGAAGATGATGGTTGCCGACATGAACGAGACGATCGCCGCAGCGACCCAGACCACCGTGAACGAGTACTGCTCTGCCAAGAAGCCAAGTCCGGCGGGGCCGATGATGGCACCCACGAAGGCACCCGTCTGTGTGACTCCGACCGCGGCACCCGGAGCGACCGGGTTCAACCGCACCATCGCGAGATTGTAGGACCCGAGCCAAGCCCATCCCGTCGCGAACGCGACGGGCACCGCAATCAACATCACCCATTCGTTCGCGACACCGAGCATCAAGTACCCGACACCTCCGGCTATGAGCATCCAGTTGACGAGGTCGAGTTGGCTGCCTCGCCGCCGATCGGACCAGCCTCCGACCAGTATCCGGCTCGCCAACCCCACCACACTTCCGACAGCCACAAGGAGTCCCGCTGCCCCCTCGCTCATGCCCGAGGCCACTGTCGTGCTCACGGTATAAGCGCCCAGTGATGCGGCGGCGGAACTGCCCAATCCGAATCCCACAGCGGAGAAGATCAACAGGCGAAGAGACATGTCCGCGCGTCCCGCCTCGGCCCTTGGGTCGACGCGGCCCGACGGCTTGGGGATCGCGAGCAGAACCACAACAGAGAGTCCGGCCGCCGCGGCGTAAGCCCATTGCCACCCAACGGTAAGGGCGATCGCCGGGACCGAAAGTCCCGCGAGAAGCGTGCCTATCGGGATCGAAGAGTGCTTCAGACCAAAAGCCAGCCCATGGCGCTCCGGACTGACGTTGCGCGCGACCAGCACACTCGATGCGGTGCGAGTTAACGCGGTGCCGAGCCCGGCAAGCGCGATGAGTGCCGAAAGGATGAAGGGCGACGTGGCCAG
The DNA here is from genome assembly GCA_050693895.1 of Actinomycetota bacterium. Lineage (GTDB taxonomy): Bacteria > Actinomycetota > CADDZG01 > CADDZG01 > WHSQ01 > WHSV01. The sequence goes on from JBOGWS010000096.1 coordinate 12,397, forward strand.
GGTCGCCAGACCGAGGAATGAGGCAATGTAGATCCCCGTGCCAATTCGAAGAGCCCATTCGGGACCCGTGCGGTCGGAGACGCGCGACAGGGGGGCCGAGAACAGTGCTGCCGCCGTGAAGTAGGACGCGTATACGAGTCCGAGTAAATCGACCGAGAGCCCAATGTCGTCGCGGAGTTGCACCGCGAGCGCGCCGGTAAGAAAAATCGGCAACACCCCGACGGTATCCACGGACATGGCGACCGCAGCCGAGCGTACCAAGGCAGAGGATGATGCCGTCATCCCGCTCGTCCATTTCCTTCCCTGCTTGTGGCCGCGCTCGTCGTTCACTCTGCACCACGCGACGAAGCTCTGCGTTCAGGAGCTCTCTTCAACGAAGTGCTCGAGCTCAGCGGAGGCATCGTCGCGGAGCTCGGTCCAAACGGTGTTTCGCAGGTTGCCGAAACGCTCGTCTGCGAAGATCTCGCTTATGTTCCTTGGATGCCCGAAGGGGATGTCGATGATCCTCTTCACGCGTCCCGGTCTCGTCGAGAGGACCGCGACTCGATCGCCCATGAGGATCGCCTCCTCGATGCTGTGCGTGATGAAGATCATCGTGCGCCGGTGCGTCTCCCAGATCGACAGCAGCTGCTCTTGGAGGATCTCGCGGGTCTGCGCGTCCACCGAGGCGAACGGCTCGTCCATCAAGAGCACCTCGGGCTCCATTGTCAGAGCCCGCGCCAAGCCGACGCGCTGCTGCATACCGCCGGACAACTGATAGGGATACTTCTTCTCGAATCCGGTGAGGCCTACCAACTCGATGTAGCGCAGCGCACGTTCGAGCCGCTCCTCCTTCTTGACCCCTCCGACCTTCAGCCCGTACGCGACGTTGCTCTCAACGGTCATCCACGGGAACAGGCCAAAATGCTGAAAGACCATCGCGACGTTCGGGTGCGCACTGGCAACCACCTCATCGCGAATGCGGACCCGCCCATCGCTGAGCGGAATCAGGCCATCGATGCATCGCAACAAGGTGGTCTTGCCACATCCCGAGGGCCCCACGATGCACAGGGCCTCGTGCTCGAAGACTTCGAGGTTGAAGTTCTCGAAAGCGACGACCTCTCCGTCCAAGAAAACCTTCGAGGCATCCTCGATCGAGATCACGACGTCGCGCTGATCCGTCGTCGAGCGAGCTTCGGCGGCGGATGTCATGAAAGGTTGAGCAACCTGCTGGCGGTACCGCCCAGAATCGCCTCGACGACATCGGGATCATCGATCGCTTCCTTGACCTTGCCGATCGGGTCGGCCTCGCCCATGTCGAACGGGTGGTCGCTTCCCAGGAGCACCTGCCCGGGACCAAGTCGTTCGACCAGGAAGCGGACTCCGGCCGGGTCGTGCGTCAACGAGTCAGCGTAGATGTCCTTCAGGTACTCGCTAGGGAGCTTGATCATCGTGTCGGCCTGCTTGCTGAGGCGTTCCTTAAAGCCGTGATCCCAACGTCCCACGAGACACGGAAACGCGCCGCCACCGTGAGAGAAGCAGACCTTCAATCCCGGGAGACGCTCATACACGCCGCCGAACACCATGGATCCCACGGTGACCGCGGTGTCGATGGGAAGCCCGACGAAGTTCTTGAGTTCGTGCTCGGCCATGCGTTCCGGGCCCAGAGGCGAGATTCCATGCGAGAAAACGAACAGGTCGCGCTCGCGGACCTCCTCCCAGAACGGAAACAGCGATTCGTCGCCGAGATTCTTGCCACCGATGTTGCTGCAGACCTGCACTCCCTTGAATCCATAGTCGTCGGCGACTCGCTTGAGTTCTTTGATGGCGAGATCGACGTCTTGAAGTGGAAGGTTTGCCAGTGGCACGATGCGGTCCTTGTGCTGCTCCTGTACTTCGGCGTAGGCATCGTTGATAGCCCGGCTTACCTCAAGGCCGATCTCGGGATCGCAGTCCAAGTGCGAGAGGGGTGGGGCGATGGAAGCGGCGGCCACGTCGACACCCGCCGCATCGAGGTCGGCCACGATCGTTGCCGGATCGGTAAGGAACGGAGACAACGGCTGCTTGAATCCGTTGTCCATCTTCACCAGCGCGGAGCCGTCGTCCTTGGTCACGACCTGGCCGGCGATGGGGACCTTTCCCGCCACCACGGCGTCGGCAAAAGCTTGAGGCACGTGATGCCAATGAACATCGATCGACTTCGTCATCCTTACCTTCCCTTCCATTGGGGGGCTCTGTGTTCCTCGAAGGCTCTGGCACCTTCTTTGAGATCCTCCGTATTCCAAACTTCCTTGAGCATGTATCCGGAGAGTTCCAGAGCGTCCCGTAGACCTAGGTTCAGACCCTCCATAATGGCCTGCTTCGACCAGCGCACCGCCAGTGGTGAGTTCTTGAGCACGTCCTGAGCGATCTCCTCCGCTCTGACAAGCAGCTGATCAGCCGGAACCACCTCGGTCAGCAGACCAATGCGATGCGCCTCCTCCGCATCGATGCGATAGGCCTTGCCCTGCAGAGTCATACGGAGCACGTAGTTCAAGGGGATGCGCCGGCTGAGACCGATGGGCTCCCAGCCCGAGATCAAACCGACGTTCACATGCGGATCGAAGAACTGCGCATTGGGCGATCCGATGATGATGTCGGTGTCGGCCATAAAGTGCAGCCCACCCCCACAACAAATGCCGTTGACGGCACAGATGATGGGTTTGTGAATCTTCTCCATGAGCCGGGCAATCGGCAACCAGACATGTCCCATGGGGCGGGTGCGAGACTCTTTCACGTCAACCCCGGTGCAAAAGAACTTCTCGCCGGAGGACGTGAGAATGGCAACCCAAACGTCGTCGTCGTCACGGAAGTCTGTCCAGATGGCTTCCATCTCGTCACACATCTGCACGTTGAATGAGTTGCCGGCGCGCTCGCGGTTGAGGGTGATGTAGGCGATCCTGTCCCGCTTTTCGTAGACGGTTTCGACGAGGGACAAGTCCCCGATGCTCTCGATTGGCATACCGGTGTCTCTCCTCTATCAAATCGGTGAAAAGCCGCCGTCGACGTTGATCGCCTGCATGGTGATGGCGCCGGCACCATCCGATACCAGGAACAGCACGAGAGGCACGACCTCCTGGGGGTCGATGAAGCGACCCAGCGGGATCTTGGCGATCCAGAACGCGCGCGTCTCTTCGGGAGACTTGCCCGCATCACGCGCGAACTTCCGCATGCTGTCCTCGACCATGTCCGTGAGAACGAAGCCCGGACAGATCGCGTTCACGGTCACACCGTGAGGTGCAGCCTCGAAGGCAACCTCTTTTGTCAACCCCAGCACGGCATGCTTGGACGATACGTATGCCGCGCGGTTCGGTCCGATCGGCACTTTGCTCGACGTGGAGGCGATGTTGATCACTCTGCCTGCACCGCGCTCGAACATCTCGCCGATGATTTCTCTGATCGTGTAGAAGTAGGAGTTGACGTTCACTCCGTAGTGGTGCTCCCAGGCATCATCGCTGTGGCCGGCGATCGGTTCGTTGTCGAGAACTCCCGCGCTGTTGATCAACACGTGGATTTCGCCGAGCTCTTCACGTGCTCGGCGGACCGCGTTTTTGACCTGCTCACGGTCGCTCACATCGGCTGGAATCGCGACTCCCCGGCCCCCCAAATCGTTGACCTCCTCGGCGAGTTCTTTCAACGCCGATTCCGTCCGCGCAACGAGCGCGATCGAGGCACCCTCTTTCGCAAGGCCACGGGCCATCTCGCGGCCCATGCCTTTGCTCGCACCCGTCAAAAAGACGTTCTTTCCGTCCATCTGCCCCATCCTTGCTCCTTCCTCCGTCGCGCCCGGTTAGCGGCGCTGTTCCTCTTCGACGATCTCCTCCAGTACGCGATCACTCGGCTCTTTGCGACGCTGTCGAACTTCTTTTCGCACCCGTTCGAGCACCCGCTGCGCTACGTCATCGTCGATCGGGTCCCAGCCGTGGTCCAACACGCGGCGCTGGATCGCCTTCACGCCCGAGTAGTGGCACAGCGGAACGTAGGCGTCGTTACCGATCACCTTCGGGGCCCACGCGTTGAAGGACCACTCGTCCCCTTCGGGAAGCGCGTAATGCACTTCGGCCGCGTGCGAGAACGCCGTCTTGCCTGTTCCCGCCATGTGCGGAGGGATCGGCTGGTTCCAGACGTCAGCAACCCACTCGGACAGGTCCTGCAGCAGGTCGAGTCGCATCTTGGTCTCGTAGCCGTACATCATCTCGAGCACCGACGCCAAGACCGCTAGGTTCGGGACACCCGCGCGCTCTCCTAGTCCGTTGATGCAACCCTCGAGCACTTCGGCGCCCCCCTCGAGGGCAGCCAGCTGCCCGGCCGTGCCAAGCTCGAAGTCGTTGTGGCTGTGAATGGCCAGCGGGATGTCGTGCCCGATTATCTGCTTGACCTCCCAAGCGTGGTGCTTGTAGACGGCGGGGATGCAGGCGCCGCATATGTCGTCGATCCGAAGCGCATCGATGCCGGCTTCCTTCAGGCGAGCCACAATCGTCTTCAGCCATTCGAGGTCGAGGCGCGAGAAGTCCATGAGATTCGGGTTCATGTACGCGCCTTGCTCCTTGCCGTACTGGATCGCTTCGCAGGCGCGGTCTAGTGCTTCCTCGCGGGTGATCGTGAGCCCACCCATGGATTCAACGAGCTTGTAGTTGTAGTCCGAGATCGCGAAGGCCGGGCACAGAATGTCTGCCCCCGCATCCAGACAGAGATCAATTTCCTGGCGGCACTCCTCGGGATTGAGAGCGGAGGTGGGATGCACCAGGGCCTGGATGAGGAATTTCACTCCCAGCGCCTTCGTCTGTTTGATTTCCTCGATGAAGTCGTGATGCATCTCGACGATGTGCACCCCGACCTGGTCGATGCGACCAGCGAACTCCAGAACTTCTTCGAGACCTACAGAGACGCCCGCGACCTGGCGTCCCTCGCGCAGCGTCATGTCCATGAGGGTGACCTGCGCGGGAAGATGCATGTCGCGACGCACGCGCTCGTCGAAGTTATATGGGCTCACGGCCCACATCCCCTCTCGGAAACCTGGTGTGTCCTTCCCGGTGTCGGGCACGTGCCCGCTTTCCTGAGTCTCGGCATCCAGCCTGGCGAGGGGGTCTACCTCGGTCGAGACGCCGCCATGGAGTAGCTCTCTCAAGTCGATCGCCATGATGTCTCTCCTTTCACGGGCTTTCGTTCGGTTTGACTGTGCTGTGTTGCGGGCCCTCATCCGAGTTGCCTCCACCGCTCGAGGCGTTGTTCGGCCTTGCGGAGAGAGACGTAGACCAGGATCCCGGTCACGGAGAACACAACGGCAGGCACAAACGCGTTCGACAACTGGAGGCGTCCCGAGTATCGGAAGATCAACGCTCCGAGACCAGACAGCGCGGTGTCGAACTCCGCGACGACGACTCCCACCAGAGCGCGTCCTATGGCCAATCGGATGCCGGCGACGATGAAAGACATGGATGCCGGCAAATGCACCTCGACGAGGGTTCGTGCAGGTGATGAACCGAAGGAACGCGCCACCTCGAGGAAACGTGCGTCCACATTGCGTACCCCGGCGATGGTCTGAAGGAGCACGGTCGTAATGACCAGGGTGAATACGATCATGGCCTTTCCCGTGTTGCCGAGTCCGAAGAGCAAGACAAAGATCGGAATCAGTGCGGGAAACGGCGTCGCATAGAAAGCGTAGATGTACGGCCCGAGACTCGTGTTCAGCGGAGGAATTGCGCCAATGACGAGTCCGAGTCCGATACCCAACACGATCCCGGGGATCGAGCCGAGGACCAGCACCTGGGCGCTCTCGAACGACGCCTCCCAGAGCTCGCCGGACTGGCTCATCTCGATGAAGGCCTCGACGGTGGACGCCGGAGTCGGCAGAGGGATCGCCTGGTTGTAGATGAAGCTCACGTACCCCTGCCACGCAAGGAGAATGAGCACGAAAACCGAGGCGATGAACGCGAGGCGCGGCCAGTCTGTGCCGTGTCGTATCGACGAGGCGGAGGTGCTCATCCCGGCGAAACCCTCCACTGTCGTACCCGCCGCTCCAAGAGCCCGGTCGACCATGACAGCACCAGGCTGATCCCCGTGAAGGTGAGAACGACCACGAGCATGGAATCCATATCGAACCGAAACCCATAACGAAGGATCAGATAACCGAGGCCGTCGGGTGACGTGTACAACTCCGCTACGGCCGTCCCGATCATGCCGCGCGCGGCCCCCAGGCGAAGCCCCACGATTAGAAACGGCAGGCTGGACGGAATGATGACATCGGTCCAAAGTCTGCCTTCGCTCACCCTGAGGGACCGCGCAACCTCGAGCAAGGTCTCGTCAACGGACTTTGCCCCTTGATGGACGTTTATGAGAATCGGGAAGATCGCGAGAAGGACGACGATCAGAAGCTTCGTTTGGAACGTGTAGCCGAGCACAGCAGTCAGAATCGGGATGATCGCTGGAAGCGGCGAGGCGTACAGTGCGTTGAGGTAGGGCGACAAGCCGACGTCGAGCAACGGAACCCGGGCCAGGAGCAGTCCCAACAAGATGCCCAGTACGGCGGCTATAGCGAACCCCAGCGAGAACAACTTCAGCGTCGAGACCATGGCTGGGAAATAGAGCTCGTCGCTGAGGACATCCGGCACGGCTTGGAGGACGGCTGTCGGGGGAGCCGAAAAGATCGGGTTGATCCTGCCCTCTGAGAACATGAATTCCCAGAGGGCAAGGACCACGACTAGTCCCGCGAATCTGAGCAGCCACTTGTTGCGCAGGGCCCGCTTCATCCAGCTCTCGCCGGGTTGCGTTGCCCTCACCGTACGGATCTCCTCGGAAGCCGTCTCATCAACACCCGCCGACCGGTCCATGAGATTCCGGCTCAGGAACCCTCCTCCGCAAGCAACGCTGCCGCTTCCTCGCATACCGAGGTATCGATCAGATCAGTCGCCGGAAAGTCTTCTGCGAGGTTGCCCAGCTCGACCTGAAGGTCGATGAGGAAATCGTAGCTCTCCATCGGCATCATCTCGTCGCAGGTTGTCGGGAAGCGCGAACCGAACGTAGAATAAGCCTCCTCGATTACTGCCTCGGGCTGTTCACTAACGACGGCCATGCGCTCGATGGCCTCTTCTCGGTTTGCGTCATCGGCCAACCACTCACCCACCTTCAGCAGGGCAGCGATGAAGCGAACGAATTGATCGCGCTTGGCTGGGTCGTCGAGTAGAGGGCGGGCGGTCGACCAGGTCGTGTAATGAAACAGCGGTACGTCCTCCCAGGCGTTGGCCAGGACATTCAGTTCGGTTCCGAGCTCTTGTTCCGCGAAAATCCGCTCGTCGATGTGCATCGTGGTGGCTTCGATCTCGCCTTGGGCGATGCGGGGGACGAAGCTCTCAGGCTCCCCCACGATCAGCTCCACGTCCTGGTCGATGTCGATCCCGCAACTCGCCATGTACTGCTCGGTCACGGCGTGGACCAAACCACCGGGACCGTCGGTGGCGACGGAGCGCCCTTCGAGGTCCTCGCACGTTTCGATGTCACCCGTGCCCACCGTCTGGAAGTCGGTCAGCGCTCCGCCGGCAGCGATACCAACGGCGTCGGCCCCCTCACCGAACGCGAGAATCGGCGAGACAGAGCCAGACAGTCCCATGTCGAACTCCCCTGCGGCCATCGCTCGGAAGGCCGCGATGCCCGACTCGAAGTCGATGATCTCGACCTCCAGGCAGTTATCACGCATGTAGCCGAGCTCGATCGAAAGCGGGAGCATCATCTGAATGAAGTCGGGCGGCAGGCCAGGGTGACCGACCTGCATGTCCTCGATCTCCTCGCAGTCCTCTCCACCCACCGCGTCCGCGTCGGCCCCGCCTTCGTCGTCCCCGCCGCAGGCCGTCACCAACAGCACGAAGACGGCCAAGAGAGCCAAAATCCGTCGATGAGTCATTTACTCCCCCTTACCGATCCGGTGCCCGGGCGCCAAGCCGCCCGGTTCGTTATCCCTAGAACGGCGTGGGGGGATGGTAGACACAGGATCGAACCAATGGCAAGAAAAGCTTCATTTGATTCACCATCGAAGTATCTTCTGGCGGCGCGGGCTTGCCCCGGCCCCACGTTGGGGATTAAATAGCGCACCATGACGGCAGCTCAGGGCGCAGAAACGACTGCAACGCCCCAGCCGATGGGGCTGATCGACGTGCTTTCGGACGTCCCCAGGAGCGCTCGCTGGGTCCTGCCAACCCTTGCAGCAGCCTTCGGGGACGCAGATGTTTCGACGCTAGGGCTAAGAACGAAGGCCCTCGTGCTCCTGCGAGTCGCGGCCGTTGACCGGGCGCCTTACTGGCGCCTGCAGATAGAGGCCGGGGCCGGGGACCTAGGCATCACGAAGGACGAGCTCGTCCTAATTGCTTCCGACGAATGGGAGATCTCGCCAGGCTTCAGCGAACGAGAGCGCGCGGCGATCCTGTGGGGCGACCGCGTGGCCCGCCGGCTGGCCCGCCGAGACAAAAAGGCGTACGAGTCGGTTCGAGCGGTCTTCTCCGAAGTGGAGCTCGTCGAGCTAACGCTCCTGGCTTCGCTCGGCGCGATGGCCGACCGGCTCACGAACGCCCTTCGGATCGCCCCGGAGCCGCCCCTGGGAGTGGGCCCGGGAGCGGCCGCGATGCCTGCGGACCTGGAGGCTTGGTCGGCCAGCATGTTCGAAACGGACCTGAGCAACACCTGGAAGACGTTCCGATGACCGATGTCCCACCGCGCGTCCCCATCGTTGGAGACGATGGCGCTTCTGCAGAGGTCGTGTCGATCTTCCGAGGTGCCGCCGATCTGCTCGCGTTCGTCTCGAACTTTGCCAGGACCGCCGTCCACGTTCCTTCAGTGGCCCGTTGGCTGATCCCGATGATCGCCTCGATTCAGCGAGGTGGATCCGACGCGGCCCTCGACCCTCGCATCAAAGAACTGGCCATCCTGCGAACGTCTACGAGGAACCGGTGTTTCTTCTGAACGCAGCACAACATCCGGCTCGGTCGAGCCGCCGAGCTCACCGACGAAGAGATCGATGCGGTGTCGAGCGAAGATCCCGCGGCGACCGGCATCTTCGATGAGCGCGACATGGCGGCGATCGTTTGGGCGGATCGCGTGACTAGGAACGAGGCTCAAGCCGACCCGGCCGCGTGGACCCGCTTGCGCGACTCCTTCACCCAAGCCGAGGCCGTCGAGCTAACGCTCGCGGCCTGCCTGTTCAATTTCCTGAACCGCTTCAACGACACGATGTGGTTGGAACTCGACGACGGTGCCCCGCCGGGGGCCGAGTTGTACATCGAGCCTGAGGCGTTCCGCAGATACGCCGCGTCGATGTACGAGAGAGGCTGAAGTGCTCGAGCATCTTCGAGTCATCGAGCTCGGACAGGTGATCGCGGGCACGTTCGGCGGAATGATCCTGTCCGACCTCGGCGCGGAGGTAATCAAGGTGGAACCTCCAAACGGAGACCCGGGTCGGCGATCGGCGATCTACGGTGTCGGCGACGAGAGCGCCATTCATCTCATGCACAATCGCAACAAGAAAAGCGTGGTGCTCAACCTCAAGACCGACGGCGGACGTGAGGTGCTGTTCGATCTCCTCCGAACGGCCGACGCAGTTGTCGAGAACTTTCGTCCCGGCGTGCTCGAGCGACTCGGAGTCCATTTCGATCGCATGCGGGAGGTCAATCCGAAGCTCGTGCTCGTCTCTGTCTCCGGATTTGGAATGGACAGTCCCTATCGAGACTTGCCTGCCTACGACCTGATCCTGCAGGCGATGACGGGACACATGTCGATCATGGGTGAATCGGGCCGGCCCCCCGTAATCATGGGAATTCCGATCGCGGATCTACTGGCCGGAGTATTCGCGGCGGTCGCGGTGCTGGCGGGAGTGGAGAACCAACGGGAACGCGGTGAGGGCGAACACATTGACCTCGCGATGTTCGACGTGATGGTCGAGATGCTTTCGCACGTGGGCACGCTGTACCTGAACTCAGGGCTCGACCAGCAGCCGCAGGGCTCCGCGCATCCCTTCATCACGCCCTGGCAGGCCTTTCGCTGCCGCGACGGGTTGCATATCGTCGTAGCTCCGCGCGAAGAGCATTTCTGGACCAAGCTGTGCGACGCGCTCGACGAGCCCCAACTCGCTGATCGTCCGGAGTTCGCGGATGCCAAATCGCGACAAGCTCACCGCCACGAGCTGCTGCCATTGCTCGAAGCAATCTTTGTTCGACGGGACGCTCGTGAATGGCTCGATATCCTTCAGGCCGCGGGGGTCCCAACCGCCCGGGTGAACCGCATGCCCGAGGTGTTCGAAGATCCGAACGTCGCCGCTCGTCGAATGATCCAGTCTTTCCCGACCGACCATGGTGTCGTGCGCGCGGTCGGCAACGCGATCAAGGTCGCGGGCAGGCCCGAAGCCCCCGCGTCACCCCCGCCGCGTCTAGGGGGTGACACCGACGCCATCCTTCGGTCACTTCTCGGTTACGAAACGGCTCGAATTGCACGGCTCGAGGAAGATGGTGTCTTCGGCGCCGCCCTAACCCACAGTCCCCAGGCTCGGCCTTAGGAGGAGGTTCGCATGGCTTCGATCCGCATCGCCGTCGTTCAGTCGTCGACGGAAACTGACGACCCGCCGAAGAACGTGCAGCGCGCTCTCGCCTACATCGAGCAGGCGGCCGCGCAGGGGGCTCGGATAATCTGCCTGCCCGAGACGTACCCGGGCCCCTGGACACCCCCGATCGACTACGACGCCATTCCCGAGCTCGAGGCAAAGGCACGGGATCTCGATGTGTTCCTGATCGCGGGTATGGTGGAGGCGATACTGGGCGACTCCGTTCACAACTACAACGTCTTGGTGCTCCTCGGGCCCGATGGCGAGGTAGGGCGCTACAGGCGAACGACCCCTCAGGGTCCGTGGATCTACAAAGGGGGCTCGTTTTGGGACTTTGACTACAAAGCTAACGACGTCCTTCCCGTCTTCGACCTCGGGGAGTGCACCATCGGCCTGCTGATCTGCAGCGAGGTCTACGTGCCGGAGCTATCGCGGCAGTTGGCGCTGCAGGGAGCGGAGATTCTCTTCATGCCGGCCGGCCTCTGGAAAAAGGCGCAGTGGGAAACTTGGCGCGTACTTACCCGTGCACGCGCAATCGAGAACCTCGCTTACACCGCGACGTGTCAGAACATCCTGGGACACGAGACCAGCAACGCGGGGCTCGCGATGATCTGCTCTCCCGAGCAGGTGCTCGTCGAGTCTTCGGTCGAAGGGGTGCTCGTTGCCGACTGCGACCTTGACCGCATCAGGCTGTTGCGTGAAGCGGAAGACGGTCGGGGGTTTCCTGGCGAAAAGGCATGCAAGGCCGGGGTGTTGAAGCAGTGGTATCAGCCACATCTCTACCGGTCGGACAACCTTGAGGCGAGGTCCGATGCCTGACGAGCTAATCACCCCGGAGCTCCGGGCGTTGATCGGGAAAGAGTGGCCGCCGGTGGTCAACGAAGTTGACCGCACCGGCATCCGTATGTGGGCACAGGCAGTGGGTTTCGAGGACCCCGTCTACCACGACGAGGAGGCGGCCCGCGAGCGAGGGTTCGAGCGGCTGCCGGCGCCACCGGGGTTCGTCGGATTCCCCCGCACGCGACCGGGCGACGCGGTACCCGGTCCGCCGATCCGCGGCCTTCATCCGGACCTGCTCCGCAGCCTCAACGGCGGTACCGAGTTCGAGTACCGCTCGCCCATCCTCGCGGGCGACGAATTGGTTGCGACCACGACGATCACCGACATCAAGGAACGCACTGGGTCGATCGGGCCAATGCTACTGATCACACGAGAGACGACTTACCGACGCAGCGACGAGAGCGTGGCGCTCATGCGAGCCACGGTGATCAACTACTGATGGAGAGTCACGTACCGATGACGTCCGACGCGCAGGCATACATCGAAGACGTACGGCCCGGGACGGAGATTCCAGAGCTTGTGAAAAACTGCTCGCCTCGCCAACTCGTGATGTGGGCCGCTGCCTCGGGAGACTTCTATGAGATTCACTACGACGTGGAGTACGCACATTCGCTCGGCCTGCCCGGTCTCGTCGTGCATGGGGCGCTCAAGAATGCGTTTCTAGGACAACTCCTGCACGAATGGGTGGCCCCTCTCGGGCGAATCGTTCGCTATGGATGCTCATACCGAGGCATGGATTATCCGCGCGAAGACCTTCGCTGCCGAGGGACCGTAACGAATGTGAAGGAGCAAGACGGCGAACACACAGTCGAGCTGGATATCTGGATCGAAAATCCGCGCGGTGAGAACACGACGCCCGGTACGGCGGTTGTCGTTCTTCCTTCGCGCGCCGAGACGAGGACGCTGGCATGACCGCTCAACCTCATAGTTCCCCCGACAGCCACGAAGCCGGACGATCCATAGCTCCGCCGCCCACGCGTAGTCGCTTTGCGGAGGCGGGCCCCAAGCCGCCGGGGCTGGACAAGGTCGATGTCGTTCTCGGTGAGTGGGCCAGCGGGCGACCCAGGGACGACCTCGCACCGATCGCGGTCACGATCCGAGTTTCTCGTCTCGCCCAGGTCCTCCAGCAGCGTATGGAGAGGGCCTCGACGAGGTTCGGGCTCGACTGGGGCCAGTTCTTGGTGCTTGCGGCGCTCAGGGGGGCCGGGTCTCCGTTCCGGATGTCGCCCCGAGAGCTGCATCGACTCCTCCTGCTTTCGCCCGCCGCCGTTACCAACCGCCTTTACCGCCTCGAGGCAAAGGGGTTCATAGAGCGGACGGCGGATCCCACCGATCGCAGGAGTCTTCCGGTGATCCTCACGGCGGAGGGCCTGAGTACGATCGATCGAGCCATGACGGCCTGCGTGGAGGGAGAACGGGGGCTCCTCGCGGGGGTCGATGAGGACGACCTCGAGGTAACGATCCGTACGCTCCGGCGGCTGCTCGCCGCATACGACGAGTACCCGACGCGCCGCAGATGGCAGCGCGATACCTCCGTCACAAGCGAAGCGCACCTGTCAGATTCCGGGGCTTCGCCGGATCCGGTGGATCAACCCTCGACTCCTCCGGTGATGATCGTCCCGAAGCCGAAGATGTGGCCCACGTCGCCGCGCGACCTCGAGCGACTGCAACGAAAGCTTGCTCGTCAAGTTGACGACACCGACGCGTGGCGCTGGAGGGGCGAGGGAGAGCCGGCGATCGGAGGCGTCTTCGTATCTCTCCCGAGGAAGCGGCTCAAGGGCCAAGATCGCGACATCGCGTGGGCGGCGGCCGTGATCATGGAGGGCCACAACGTTGTCGCAACCGCAACGGCGACCAGAAAACTCATTAGTCCCTACAAGCCGGGATATCTGGCGCTCACCGTGGGGCCGATCCTCGAGGACGTCGTCCAGGCGCTCTCTCAGCAACCGGACATCATTGTCGTGAACGCGGGAGGGCTCGATCACGTCCGCGGGGCTGGACTGGCGATTCAGCTTGGCGCGGCCCTCGCCTTGCCCACGGTCGGCGTTACCGAGCACCCCGATATCGGAGTTGCTTTGGACCCCGACGTGCACCGGGGCGATTGGACCCCGGTTCGCATCAACAATCGGCTTGTTGGGTTTCGCGTTCGCTCACTAGCAAGGGCTAACTCGATCATGGCCCACGCCGCGTGGTTGACGACGCCCGAGACGGCTCGCGACATCGTCGTCCGGACCACCGGGCGCATGCGGGTTCCTGAGCCTCTTCAACGGGCGCGACAACTGTCACGGAAGCTGCGGAGCGAATACGAACGCTCGGTCGGCACCGGTTTGCAGGACGGAATCCACGGATGACAGTCACGAGCCCATTTTCGGGAAGGGACCGGGGAGGGGCACCATTCAGACAACATCGGGGGAAGGTGGCAGCGGGATGAAGCGACCGGATTGGCCAGTGGCGGTTATCGGAGCGGGCACGATGGGTCACGGAATCGCGCAGGTGGCCGCGCGACACGGCTTTGATGTTCGGTTGCACGATCAGAGCAGTGAGGCGCTTGAAAAGGGAATGGCAGGCATCGAGCTCATGCTCGACAAAGCTCTCGCACGCGGCGTAGTCACCCCGGACCAGAAGGAAGAAACACTGCTCCGGATCCAGGTCGTCGAAGAGCTGGAGAAGGCGGTCGACGGCTGTCGCTTCGTGATCGAAGCCGTTCCCGAGGACATGACGATCAAGCGTGCGGTGTTCGAAGACCTCGACCGCCATACGCCATCGAACGCGATCCTGGCGACGAACACCTCCGCCATCAGCATCACGTTGATCGCGAGTTGGACCGAGCGACGGGATCGCGTGATCGGTCTCCACTTCTTCAACCCTCCCGACCGCATGCCGCTCATCGAGGTCGTCAAGGGCTTGACCACTTCCGAGAAGACAATCGAACGGGCGAGACGCTTCTGCGATCAGCTTGGGAAAGAGACGATCGTTGTCTCCGACCGACCGGGCTTCGCTACGAGCCGACTAAGTGCCATGATCGGCAACGAGGCTTGGTACATGTTCATGGAGGGGGTCGCGTCACCCGAAGAGATCGACAAAGCGGTCAAACTCGCGCTTGGGTTTCCGATGGGGCCCTTCGAACTCGGTGATCTCGTCGGGCTCGACGTTCGGCTGAGCGTGCTCCGCTACCTACACGAGACCCTCGGCGAGCGGTTCAGGCCCTGCCCGCTACTCGTCGAGTACGTGGAAGCCGGCTACCTCGGCCGCAAGACGGGCCGGGGGATCTTCGAGTACCACGCCGCCCAGAATGGATGAGTCCGGCGCCCTGCTTGTCGAGACGATCTCGGGCGTCACCGTCGTCACCATCAACCGTCCCAGCCGTCGCAACGCACTGGCACGCGACAACTGGCTCGAACTCGGCAACCTGCTCGGCGACCTGCGGGCCGATCCAGAGACCCGGGGCCTGATCGTCACCGGTGCGGGTGATCGAGCGTTCGCCGCGGGCGCAGACGTTGCCGAACTGGTCGATCGAGATCCCCTCGTTGCTCTCGACGGACTGGTTCAAGGAATCCTGCACCAGCTCTCGGATCTCCCGTGGCCCACCATTGCTGCGCTCAACGGTCACGCACTTGGGGGCGGATGGGAACTGGCTTTGGCGTGCGACCTGCGAGTCGCGGTCCCGCATGCGCTCGTCGGCTTTCCGGAAGTCGGGCTGGGCATCATTCCTGGAGCGGGAGGAACCCACCGGTTGTTGCAGCACGT